>NZ_JBQHCW010000033.1:0-88168 GCF_052068115.1 Nonomuraea sp. ZG12 | reverse complement strand
TCCTGACGGAGCACCAGCAGCTCAACATCCTTGGACAGATCAGAGCGGATCAGCACGGCCAACAGGCCGAACAAGCCACTCACCAACCGGTAAGCCAGCGGCAACACCTCGAGATGGTCGCAGCCACCGTCCTGATCATGCAGCAAAACACCAGCTCACAGCACGAAACCGCATTTCCGTGCGGGACACGGTGCAGAACCTCACGCGGCAGTGAGGTCAGGAGCGCGGCGAGAAGGGCTCGGTCCTCGGGCGCGAATCTCACTCTGGTGTCGGCGCCGAGTTGGCGTTCGAGGACTGCGATCTGGTGACGCAGGGCGAGGATCTCCACGTCCTTGTCCCGATCGCTCATGGGCAGCAACCGCAGCGCGGCGAAGGTATTCGTGACAGTCAGATAGGCCAAGCGAAGGAACACAGCGGATCATCCTGCCGTACGCGCTTCCGTCTCCCGGGTGACCAGAGCTCGCATACGCCACGCGAAGCCCTCGCAGAGTCATGACCTGGGCGGATGTAATTATCGGCAGGCGCAAAGTGGATGGGTGGATCGTGGCTCGGATGGGTCGGCCGGGAATGTCGGACGCGATGAAAGAAGATTTGTGGCGGCGGTGGCGCGCCGGTGACTCCATCAGCGTGATCTCCCGGGCCACCGACGCGACCGTCCGTTCGCCCTGCAGCACCATGCGGACGGCTTCTTCTTTGAACTCGGGTGAGAACTGCCTGCGACGCCTCGTCACGTACCTACCTCTTCCAGACTTCTGTCAGCTTATGAAGCCGACTGTCCGGAATTTGCGGGGCGCCTCAGCCACCCGAGAACCGGCAGATCAGACACCGCACCCTATTTATGAGCCCCACAGGATGCCTCGCTCCGTAACAGCAGGGCGGGCAACGGCGTACACCGTGGACAAGATCACAAAGAATGATCCCAGACGACCCGAACCAGCCGCTCGGCAACTCTCAACCCGTCCGCCCCACCGGACAATGGGCTCTGCGCTGGAAGTGAGTCGAGTTCTTGAGCCCTACAGGGTCATCCCCAGGTCCCGGGCCAATTCGGTCACCGGCCGCTCGCCCGCCCGCAGCAGGACCAGGATCTCCCGCGCTGCGGCTCGGCGATCGCGTTGAAGACGTCCTAGGTCGTCGCTGCTCGTGCCACGGAAGCAATCCTATGCCTATATAGGCATGCGTCGATGACAACCCCCGCGGACCGGCTCCTGGCTGCCCGCCGGTTACGAGCAGAACCTCTAGCTCGCAGGGCGAGCCGTCGAGGCCGGGGTCTTCGCCGGATGGGGATGCTCCCCCAGGGCTACATACCAGCGCCGCTCCTGGCGAGTGAGCACCAGGGTCTCGCGATAGCGGCCGGAGGTGCCGCGCCCCACGAGCCGGGCGGTCGCCACCTCCGGCGAGATCTCGCGGCTGATGTCGACATTCTCCAGCCGGATCCGCCGGCCGCCGTACGCCTCCAGCCGCCGCCGGATGTCGGCTGCCGGGTCGTTCCCGATCGGAGCCAGCAGAGCGAGCCCATCCGCGTCGTTCTGGTTCAGCCCGAGCACGTAGGCGTCCACCGCGGCCCGGGGACTGGCGGCGCCTCCGGGTGCCTCCGCGATGCCGCATCCGAGCAGCTGCGCGCATCCGGCGAAGGCCAGAACCCAGGCCAAAGCCAAGGCCGGCCTCCACCGGATGTTCGAGATGATGCTCATGTCTGCCGTGTCACGTCCGATGTGCGTAGAACCATGCATCGGGGGTCGCCGCGATGATGCTGCTCAGCCTCTTATTGCGAGTATTGGTGCTGTGGTAGGTCATGTACAGCTCGTCGGCTATCTGTCCTCCACCGTCGCGGCCGGTGACGAACATGGAGTGGCTGATGTTGTCGTTCCGGTCGAAGTCGATTTGCAGGACGTCGCTGACGCCCATTTCCCAGATGTTATCGAGGGCTTCTGTCCTGCCGGAGTTGAAGGGGGAGGCGAACCAGTACCAGTTTTCGGCCGCCGCCCAGGTGTAGGTGGTGGTCCAGGTCCCTTCGTGCCCGTAGTACCACTGGTCGGGGAGGGTCCGGTTCTCACCCGGCCAGGACCCGGTCTCCGCCCAGCCTCCGGCCTTGACTATCTGCGATATGAAGTTGGTGCAGTCGCCGCCTTCACCGCCGTAGGTTCGGTAATTCGGGTTGTAATTGTCCCAGTACTGCAGGGCGTATCTCGTCATTGCGCCGTAGTCGTAGGCGAGCGTGGAGTTACCGGGAGCACGATAGGTGGGCGACGATTTGTCGGGCACCGCACCCTGGGAGGTCGTCCGCGGCCGGGATGTGCCGCTGATCTTCTTACTGGATCGAGCGGCTTCCGATACGGCTTCCGGCTTGCTCGGGTAGGTGTCGGGAGCGAGGTCTCCCACGTGAATGTCCGGCGTGTCATGGCTGAGCACCCACTGGCTTCCGACCAGGTTGTACGTCAACGTGTGACGCAGCTGGTATTCCTCGGCGTCCGGACTGCCCGTCGTCGTGCGGGCGTAGAACAACGTGGTGTGCTCGGTCAGCTGGACCGTCGCGGTCTTCCCGCTGGTCGATATCTTCGTGTCGGAGACGGTGACCTGGCCCCGGCTGTGTCCGCCGTTGGCCGATCTCAGCTTCTCGCGGCGCACGTCGATCGCCGCGGAGTCGGCTCGGAGCGCGTCCTGGAACTGCGCGGTCGCCGGCACCGCATCGAGTGCGACGCCCCGCGAGACGCCGGCCAGCCGGTCGACTCGAGATTGAAGGTAAATCCGTGCAGTGGTTTCGAGGTCCGCGGTCGAACCGTGTACCGCGGCCGAATATGCCGGCGTGCTGATTGCCATCAAACAGGCGGTGATCCCCGCCACCCATAAGTGCCTTTTCCCTGATCGCAAAGCGTCTCCCGTCAGGCGTGACGACTGTTACCATAACACTTCCTTGATCGCCTCGTCAGAGTCCCTTGCGACGGGAGATCCGTCAAGGCCGATTCTGAGAAAAACTGCAATCATGCATGTCAAGCTCCTGCATTAGCCCCATATCTACTGCAGGCCGTGCTACAGGGGCGTAAATGACACATCATGTCAATGGTCAAGAAACCGATGGTTGCTCACGTTGCGCAAACAGCACTCGATCACGAATCGTTACTGAACGCTCACCTGGCGCCAAACAATGCAGGGCAATACGCCGGTCAGATACCTGGGCCTAATATGGCAGTCACCATTCGCTGTGTGACCAGTGCGGATGCGGGATAGGCAAGATGCGATCTTGTGATCGGAAGCGGGCACAACAAGAGAAGCCGCCCGTGATCATGACTGTGTGACGAGTACAAGATCGAGAGCGGCTGCTCCGCTCATCCTGGAGGCCCGCCGCGTGCAACGGAACATCGACGAACTGCTCGCCGCGCCAGGGCTCCGGCAAAGTCGGTGAGCTGTTGATCATGTGAGGCCGAGGAGGGCCAGGGGGCGGGTGGCATCTCGGGAGAGGTGTCGGATGGCTTGGGCGAGGTTGGTCGCTCCGGTCGGGCGTAGTGCGCCGATGGCGAGGTTGCGCAGGGCGGCCATGTTGCGGGGTGCGTTACCGGTGCGGGCTTGGGAGTGGTCTTCGCCGTAGGTGACGTCGCGGACGTAGTGGAGCCGGTTTTCGATGCTCCAGTGGCCGCGGATCCAGGTGGCGAGGTCGGCGGGGCCGGCCTGCCAGGTGGACAGGCTGGTGATGGCGTAAACGGTAACGGTCCGCCACTTGCCCTTGTTCAGGTCTTTGACCTGGCGTTTGATCTGTATGGCCTGGAGTGCGTGCGGGAAGAGCAGGCCCGCCTTGACGGTGAGCACCTTCAGCGTGCGGCGCTCTTCGCGGCCGTGTCCGCGATCGCACCGGCGGTCGGCGATGGGGACCTGCTTCCATAAGAGCCGCTTGAGCTGGGCATGCAGAGTGGGCTGGTTCTTCTTCACGATCAGCACATAGTGCGCGTTTTTCTCGCTCACCAGGAAAGTGGCGTGCTCGCGCTGGGTATGCAGCGCGTCGGCGGTGAGGACGCATCCGTCCAGGTCAAGGCCTTCCAGAAGCGGTCGGAAGCGGGTGATCTCGTTCGTTTTGCCGTCTACGTCGGTCTGGGCCAGCACCAGCCCGGAGCGGTGATCGAAGGCCGCCAGGAGATGCACGGTGCCGTGTTCGCCCTGGCGAGAACCGCGTAGCCTGAAGGGTGTCAAAACTAAGCCAAGGCCGTGACCTGCCTCTTTATGACTGCACCTCGTTGGTCAGCTGGCTCGCTGGTACTCGTTGATCAGCCCGTCGAGAACTTCGCGACGCTCGATCCGGCCCGTCGGCAGCGTGATCACGTCGGAGTCGTCCGTGGGAGCTCGAAGGCCGAGGGAGCGGTGCGGCCTGTGCCGATTGTAATGATCGGCATATTCGTCCAGCACGGTGCGAAGGTGCCGCTCGCCAAAGATCAGCAGCCTGTCGGTGCACTCCGTGCGTGCGGTCCTGACCCACCGCTCGGCGAACGCGTTCGCGCGAGGCGCCCGCGGCGGGAACTTCAGCACTTGGGTGCCGTCGCCTGTGAACACCTCATCGAGGCTGCTGGTGAACTTTGCGTCCCGATCCCGTATCAGGAACCGGAACACGACGGCCCGGCCCTTTAGGTCGGAGAGGAGGTTCCGGGCTTGCTGGGCGACCCATGCGCCGTCAGGGTGGGTGGTCACGCCGAGCACGTGCACGAACCGGGTGCCGACCTCCACCAAGAAGAAGACGTACAACCGGCGCAGCGTGACGGTGTCCACCGTGAAGAAATCCCACGCCAGTGGGCCCCCGGCATGGACACGGAGAAAATCGCGCCAGCGGTCGTCGGCACGTCGGGGCGCCGGACCCAAGCGTGCACGTTTCAGGACTCGGCGGATCGTCGCACCGCTGACTTGGTGGCCCAGATGCCGTAGTTCGCCACGGATGCGCTCGTAACCCCAGCGCGGATTCTCCCGTGCCAGCTTCTGGATCAACGCCACGACCGCCGGATCGGTCGCAGGTCGTCCCATCCTCCGGTGCGGGTAGGTCCAGTGGCGTGCGATCAGGCGCCGGTGCCAGCGCAGCAGCGTCCCTGGCGTTACCAGTCGGTGGGCGCGTAGCACCGCCGGCAGTCCTCGGGCCAGCGCGGACAGCACCGCTCGATCCGCCCACGACAGCCTCGGACGGCCAACCTGACGGCGGAGCACCGCGACCTCGTGTCACAGTACGAGGATCTCCATATTCTTGGTCGCGTCGCTACGAGCCAGCAGGGTCAGCCAGCCCAGAATGCGGCAGAAAATCTGCGCCAGTTCACCCTGGCCAACTCCGACCACCCCAACCACACCGTCCAGACCCGGGCTCTGCACGCCTACCTACGCTGGCGCAACGCCCACGCCCGCCACCCTGACGTGCTGGCCGCCCAACGCCGCGAACGCGCCCGCATCCGCAGCGAGAAAGGCATCCGCTGGGGCAGCCGACCCCTCACATCCGCAGCTTGACACCACCAGCCCAGGGGATCTGTTGCGGTCACAACCTCAGATGGGGCGGACGAACCGCTCCAGAGGTATCACGGCGATCGGTACGAGCTCCACCAAGAACTCCGGCAGAACCAGGCCGGGCACCTGGATCAACACACTGGCCGGGGCGGAGCCAGGTGAGAAGTGCCGGGACCGTACCCGCTGGATCAAAGGCAGATCCTCGCGGCGCAAGAAGTAGATCGTCATCGAGACGATGTCGTCCAGTCGGCCGCCAACGGCAGCGAGGATCAGGCGGACGTTGTCGATGCTCTTTTCCATCTGCTCCTCGATGTCACCCGCGCCGACCACCTCGCCGTGCTCGTCCCAGGCGACCTGTCCGGTGATGTGGACAACCTCTCCCGTGCCCTGGATGACGCCCTGCGAGAACGCTCGCCCATTCGGCGCCCAAACTCCCGCAGGATTGAAGCCGTCTGCCATGTGACTCCTCATGCTGATGCGACATATGCCGACCGCCCCGCCTCAATCATGGTGTATCGGGGGCAAGCGGCGATCGCCGCGCTTGCAGCTTGATTCCCGCCCAACCCGGTGATCGTTTTCGGTCACAGCACTAGGGTGCCGGATGGCCATCTTTCATGTGCGCCACGTAGGGATTGAGCGACGTCGCGGACAGATATAGATATCCAGGGGTTCTTCCGTCATGTAGTCCACGTACGCCACGTACGCCCCTGTTCAAAGGCCGGTCGCGGTCGGCCCCCTGAACAAACCATGGAGGCGTCGCCGCGCCGGCGGCGGGTGGCAGAGGGTGGGGTCCCGGTAGTAATCGCGGAAAATCCAACGAACCTACCTCTGACCTGCTCTGATGTGAAGGCGCCGCAGGACTGGTGTGCCGGTTGGTAGATGCGGCGGGCCGGGCCGAGGATGCCACTGACCTTGGCCGGGTGCCCCACGTCGACGCTGGTCAGCGATATCCGTTGGATTTTCCGCGATTACTACCGGAACCCCTCGTCCGGCGGCCGCCGCTTAGCCATGGCCGACCGCGCCGACCGCGCACCTCAACGGCCGGATGGCCGCGCGCGAGCGCTCACCCCGCCCGCGGACGACGGGTGTACGCGGCATCGGCCGTGTCCGCTTCACCACCGGTGTCATCAGGCCGCTTCGTCGTGAACCGACTCCTGGGGCCGGGGCACGGCGTCACCCGCTCCCGCCTGGCGGCCTCTGGCCGAAACCGCCGGGGAAGCCCTCGGCCGCGCGTGCGGTATCCACCTAAACGCCCCGAACACCTGGACAGCGGCATGATCAGCCCTAATTCTTTGCCTCGATGTCGCCGTTCCATCACATGGATGAAGTGTTCACGTCGGTCCGCAGGAGTTGGTTGACCAAGTCGTCATGGTCGTTTTGAACAGGAGTTAGCCCAGGTGTCTCATTCTCGTCGTACCCTCCTCACCGGCGGTGCCGTCGGCGTAGGTCTTGCCGTCGCCGGTAGCCTCCCGTCCCTGGCCCAGTCCCACCCGGACCGGCCCCGCCCGTCGGCCGGGAGCGGCCACCTGCCCTTCCCGCCGCTCGTGGACGACCCCGACGGCATCCTGGCCCTGCCCAAAGGCTTCAAATACTCCGTGGTCACCAAGACCGGCGTCACTCGGCTCGACGGCGGACAGGGAACGACCCCGTCCGACCACGACGGCATGGCCGTCTACGACACCGGCCGCGACCGTTACACCCTGATCCAGAACCACGAGATCGACCCAGGTGCCGAGTTCGGCGTACCGCACGTCAAGGGCACTGTCTACGACCCCGGCGCCGTCGACGCCGGTGGCTGCACCGTAATCAGGACTGACCGCGCGGGCCGCAACCACGGCGAGTTCGTCGCCCTCTCCGGCACCATCGCCAACTGCGCGGGCGGGCCCACCCCGTGGGGGACGTGGCTGACCTGCGAGGAGGCCGAGGAGCGGGCCGGGGATTCCTGGAAGGAGAACGGCAAGTCCGGCGTCTTCCAGAAGGACCACGGTTACGTCTTCGAGGTCTCGGCCGACGGCAAGGCGGACCCGAGGCCGATCAAGTGCCTGGGCCGCTACGCCCACGAGGCCCTGGCGATCGACAAGGACCGCACCAAGATCTACCTCTCCGAGGACGCCGACGGGCCCAACGGCCTCTTCTACCGCTGGACCGCGCCCCGCGGCGTCAAGCTCGGCCCCGGGGTGCTCACCCGCCTCGCTCCGGACGCCGGCGTCCTCGCCGCGATGCAGATCATCATGGATGACGGCTCGGTGCTGCCGGACGTCGCCTACCTGACCTCCGCCCAGCTGGGCCGCCCCTTCCCTGTACGGTGGATCGAGGTGCCCGAGCGCGACGCGCGGACCAAGACCGTGCGCGAGCAGTTCGCCGACGGCCAGGTCACCCGCGGACGCAAGTTCGAGGGCGTGTGGGGCACCGACGAGGGCGTGTACGTGGTCAACTCCTACGCGTGGGACGAGGGTGACCTCCCGGCGGACGCGGCCCCGCACGATGGCATGGTCTGGTTCTACAACTACCGGGCCCAGACCATCCAGCTGGTGACGTACTTCCCGCACCAGACCGCGTCGGAGGAAGGCACGCCGACCAAGTACAGCGACCTCACCTTCGACGGCCCGGACAACGTCACCGTCACCCCGTGGGGAAGCCTCGTGCTCGCTGAGGACGGCTCGGGCGCCTCCCACGTGCTCAGCTCGATCCCGGGCGGCCCGACGTACGCGATCGCTCGCAACCAGCTCAACGACTCGGAGTTCTGCGGCCCGACCTTCACCGCCGACGGCAAGGTGCTCTTCGTCAACATGCAGGACCCCGGCCTCACCCTGGCCATCACGGGCCCCTGGGAGAAGTATTTGGGCTGACGAGCCCGATCGACCGGCAGGGGGTGCGGAGCAGCTCGGTTCTGGCACGTTCGGTCCCGCCAGAACAGGGTCCTGACCTGCCAGGACGGCTTCGCGCTGGTTGACCGCCTCGAGTCCTGGATCGAGCTCGACCTCGAGGGTGCTGTTGAACGCCTCGGCCGCCGCGTTGCCGGGCGCGCGGCCCGCCCGGCCCGTCGACCGGACCGCGCGCAGACGGTTCGCCGGCCTCTCACCGGGCACCTCATGAACGGCGGACCAGTGCGCGAACGCTGACCGCAAGCCCGACCAGGCACCAGGCCAGCAGCACCACCAGGTCGGGCCAGTTCACCCCCTGGCCGCCCGACACCAGCCCGGCACGCAGCAGGTCGCGCGCGGGCCGGAACGGGAGCACGTCGTGCACCGCCCTGAACCAGTCAGGCAGCTGACTGGCCGGGAAGGTGATCGGCGAGAACACTGGAGCCCCGCCCGCAGCCGACACCGTCACGCCGTGTCGAAGCCGGTCAGCAGCGCGGCTGCGGCCGCCGCCCGCGCGGCCGCCTTGCTGGCCCCGCTCCCCTGGCCGCGCACGGGCGTGTCCGTGGCGAGCAGGCGGCTGGCGGCGGCCGCGGTGAAGGCCGGGGCGTGCGAGGGGCCGGTCGATTCCACCGTCCAGGCGACCATCTCGATGCGGCCCTGCTGGGTCAGCTCGTTCAGCACGCTCACCGGATGACGCTCCCCCGAACCCACCCCGCCTGACGACCCCGACGAGCTCGCCACCAGCGCGGCCGGGCTGATCTGGATGCCCGCTTCCTTCGCCACGTCTTCAGCGTGAAGGTCTCCACATTCAAGCTCTCGGCGGCCTGGCGGATCGTCAGCCCGCCCGAGAGCAACGTCTGGGCGATGTCGGTGACCCGGGCGCGTTCACGGCGCCGGTCTTCCTCGGTGGGCAGGTCCATCCGGGCCGCGTGCTCGGCCGCCCCGGCCTCCAGCATCTCCCCCGCGCGCACCAGGCAGGCGACGCTGCAATACAAACCGAGGCGGATGTGGCGGCCCTTGCCGCCCGGCGCACGCTCCAGCAGATACCAGCCCGCCGGCACCCACACCCCACGCTCGGCGCGCTGGCAGATCCGGCAGAAGAACGACCGCTCGCTTTCTTGGTGGCCACCGCGGGTGGCGGCCAGTCCGCCGCTCGACATGACAAGAGCCATGACAACAACCAACGATCAAGATCACAGTAACAACATCAAACGATCAGTAAGACACCATTAGGGTGTCAGCCCACATAAGCCCAAAACCCACATTGAGTGGATCATGAAGGGGTGAGCGGGCGGGTTTGATGAAGCTGTGATCTTCTTCGCCTGTTGTGTCTCGTGTTCGTCTCGCTACGGTGTGCCTCGTCTGTTGAGCGGTGCCGGCCGGGAGGCGTGTGCGGTGACGTCGGTGGAGCGGACCGCCTATCGGGTGTTCCCGCGGTTGATGATGACGCGCGAGCTGTACCTCTTCTGCTCCCCCCAGGAGGAGATGGCGTGGGTGCGGGAGAAGACCGACACTGATGAGCACCTGCTGGCGTTGACACTCGCGCTGAAGTGCTTTCAGCGGCTGGGCCGCTTCGCCAAGGCACGTGAGGTGCCGGTCGTGGTGGTGGAGCACGTACGGCGGTGCCTTGAGCTGAAGGACGACATCGCGCCGGTGTATGCCTCGCCGCGTACGGCTTCGACGCGAGCGTCTACCTGGTGTACGGGCTGCTGCCGGACGCGGCGGGCGGCGCCGTGGTGCACGCCCCGACTCCGACCCGGCCGCTGCCGGCTCCGAACGGGCCGGCGTCGTTGTACAACCGCAGGCTCGGTGACGGCAGTTCATCAAGGCAGTGAAGGAGACCGGCCTGTGATTGACCTTGCCTACTGCTGCTCGCGATGGCTTGTGATCACCCGCATCGGTAGCGGCGGAATCCACTCACAGCCTTACCCAGACTCGAAGGCCCAGTCCTGATTCAGACGGTTAGCGGCACCGGTATTTTCGATGCAGTCCCAAATCTGCAGGGCGGCGCCGGGCTTAGGTGTATCACTAAGGAAGGATGGGTTATCAGCATCGAGGCACTTGCCGCTGTGAAAATTCACCAGGATTTTGGCATCGGCGTCTCCCTCCTCGAATATCTGCGGGTACCAGAGCTGATTTGGGTGTCCAGTGCACTGCCAAAGAACCACCTTAGCTCCGTTGTGTGTGCCGTAACCGTAAACATCCAAGCAGTAATTTCCGAACCACCTGATATCCCACCCTGCCCTGCCCACAGGGTTGAAGTAGAAGCTGGTGCCTTGACCGGGCTTCCCCAGCACGACAGCTGTGCCATTGGGGCAGCTTTTATCGTCTGGGATGTAGCAGCTTGCACGTATTGAGAAGTACGCAGCCAGGCCGGTCCACCTGTTGGTGATGTACGTTGAAGGGCCATTGTGCATGTTCGCGAAAGCTGGAGACACGTCAGCGAAAACCAGTAGCGATGCGCTTAGTGCTTTAAGGAAGAGTGTGAATTTTCTTCTCAACACCGGTCCCCAGTCCCCCTTACAGGGTTCTCAGAGCAGAGGAGAACATAAGCACGCGCCGGAGATGAATACCCGTGGTGAGAGACTATCGACAACTCTCCTGGCGCAGGTCAATGGCAGGGCCCGAACTCCGCCAAGTAAACGCCGATACGGTGACCGCCGTGGGCACCATTCATCAGATCAAGGTCACTCTGCGCGAGGTTCATCCTCCGGTGTGGCGGCGCGTCCATCTGCGTCGGTGGCGACCCTGGACCAGCTGCACGAGGTGATCCAGGTCGCGATGGGCTGGCAGCAACATCACCTGCACCTGTTCGGCAAGGGCGATGCCGAGTACGGCGACAACGCCCGCGACGAGACGAAGGTGATGCTGGCCGCACTGATCCCGCGCGTCGGGGACTGGCTCGGCTATCGCTACGACATGGGCGACATGTGGGATCACGACCTGGTGGTGGAGAAGGTCCACCGGCAGGCGGCGAAGGCCGTCTACCCGCGCTGCAGCGCCGGCGGCCGCGCCTGCCCGCCGGAGGACAGCGGCGGGCCGGAGGGGTACTTCGAGCACATGCGGGCGCTGCGGCATCGCAAGGGCTGGAAGTACCGGGTGGCCAAGGAGATTCTCGGCAGCACGAAGTGGGATCCGGCCAAGTGGGACCGCGGCGAGGTCAACGCCGGCCTGGCGAGGCTGGCCAAGCTGTGGGCCAAGCAGGCCGTCCTGGTGGTGAAGGCGGCGGCCGCCGACCAGGCCGCCACCGAGACGGCCACGAAGGCCTCCACGAAGACGACGAAGAAGGCGGCGAAGTCGCCGGCCGCAACCGCGCCCCGGTCCGCTGGCGCGGTGCCCGCTCACGAAAAGAGCCGTCCCGGAAACGGGTCGTTTGCGGGACGGCCTTTGCGGCCACGTCGTGATCGTGCCGCCTGGAGTCGCGTGGCCCCGGGCGTATCAGCGCGTGTCGGCAGGAACGGAAAGCTGATCGGCTGCGATGTTGGTGTACAGGTTCTTCGCCGTCCATGGGCGGGAGTGCAGTGATGGTGGATCTCGAGTTCGTTGGCCCCAGCCGTCCGGCCAAGGACTATCGCTTCGTCGAGGTGACCGACGGCGACACTCCGAAGATCGAGATGTCGATCCGGATGGTGTCGATCGACACGCCGGAAAGCGAGTTCGGGGGCAACCCTCCACCGCGCAGGCCGCGCTTGAACGGGCCAAGGCGCGGCTGCGGGACGGCACCTATGATGCGCTGCCGGAGGATCTGCGTGAGTACCTGATCGCGCGCATCACTCCGGACGCCGCGCAGCGTCATCTGAGCGCCGGCAAGCTGGCCGCCGAGGCGCACAGGAGCATGGTGAACACCCGGCTGAAGCGGCCGGATGGCTCGCAGCGCAAGATGGCGGTGATCGCCACCGGCGAGCTGGTGGAGAAGAACGGGAGGCTGCTCGCCTACACCGCGCCGTGGTTCGCCGGCCCGCCGTCCGATCCGCTGCCTCCGCGCGACGATCCTGACCGGCGCACCTTCAACCTGGACATGGTCGCCCTCGGCTGGGCCGCCACCTTCGTCATCTTCTCTGAACCATGGCGTGTCCCGTGGATCTTTAGTGGCGGTTTGGTGTAGATCAGACCAGTGGAAGATCGCCTGAATCGTCATGATTTGACTGATGCCGAGTGGGAACGGCTGGCGCGCCTCAAGCAAGGCAGTAAGGGTGGGCGACCGCCCGGGTTCGACACCGAGCGGTACAAGGAGCGCAACACCGCCGAGCGGTGCATTAACAAGATGAAGGGCTACCGTGCAATCGCCCTTCGCACCGACAAGCGTGAGCGTATCTACCAGGGCACCGTCGACGTCGTCTCGATCAGGATCTGGCTCCGTGATCCCGTTACGTGATCCACCAGCTCACCGGCTGTGCGACCATGAGCCTTCCCGCCGCTCGGCGGCGGCGGGGACCAGCCCGTAGGGGTCGGGATGGATCTTGCGGGAGAAGTCCATCAGTTCGACTCTGTGCGGACGCAACCGGATCAGCACGAAGTCGTTCCCGGCCGGGCCGTCCGGAAAGAAGGCCTCCAATCCGTCCTGCCACCGAGCTACCCGTTCCGTCTTGTCGCCGACCAGTTCGGCGTCCGCTTGCAAGCACAGGTAGGCGAAGGCGGTCCTGTCTTCGACCGCGTAAGACACCATCCGATGACGTGAGATCTCGGTGGCCTTACGAGACGCCGGGCTCGTCCCTATCCACACGGTCCCGTCGGCATCAACACCGACATGCTGGACGAGCCGAGTATGCGGCTGCCCATCGTTCACCGTGGTCAAGAACCCATACGGGTTGGCGCGCAACAGCTCCAACGCCACATCGAACAACTCACCAGACACCGGTCACCACTCCCCACCCACCCTGAAGATCACCACACTTCAGACCATACTTCACGTGACCGACCTGCTGGATAAGGGCGAACCAAGATTCACGGGACACGCCCTAGAGCACTTCGTGAAAGGATGAGATCCTCTCGATCCTTGGCGGGTGAGACGCCACGGGATCCGCACCCTGCTGCGTTACCTGTCAGAGCCGACCCTGCGCGAGCAGATCACCGCCTGTGCGGTGCCCAAACGGCGAATACTGTTGCTGAGCTGGGCGTTCGCAGGGTGATCAGGCAGCTCTGCGGTACTCGCTGATCAGCCCGGTGACGGCTCTTCGACGGTGGATCCGGGAGGCCATGTCGATCACCTCGCTGGGATCGTGCAACGGTGGGCGGAGCGAACGGCCGACCTGGGTTGGGCCGGATCGGGCGCCCTACAGTGATCCTCACGGCAGACGGCGGGGGCTGATCCATCGGGTGGGCCAAAGAGCGTGCGCTGCATCAGCACGTTGGTCGTGCCCAGCGGGGCGGAGGCTGCCCGGCCGGCGGGCGGCCAGCTTGCTGCCGGGCGCGGTCAGCGCCTGTTCCGGAATCGGTCCGAGCCGCGACGGGGGGCGCTCGGCAGCGGCCGCGTCTTCGTGTCCGCCGCGGCCTGGGTGACCTGTTCGCGGACATCCGAGATGAGGATGTCTATGTCAGGGGTGTGAGAGCAACGACACCCCCCGCCACTGGTCGATGGGCGTGATGTAGGACGAACTTGACTTGTCGTGGGTGCTGTTGCCGCAGGTGGGCGGGTATGTCGGCCGGCACGTGATGCGGTTTCCCCTCAGGTGGTGGGGAGGGGCTAGATCAGGGATCTCAAGGAGGCGCCCATGCGGTGTCGGTGGTGGCTCGGTCTCGGTTCTTCGGCACTGGCGGCAGGCGTGGCCTCGGCCGTCTGGGAGCGAGCGCCGTGGAAGCCGACGCCATGGCGAAGCGCATCGCCCGGGGTGACCAGCGGGCGGCGGGAGGCCGGGGCGGCGGGTGCGCGGCCGGCGAGGCGATGAGCGACAGCACGAAAGACAACTCCCAGGAGGATGTGGGCCGGTCGGTTCGCCCGCCGTCGCTGGCTGATCTGGTGATTGTTCTGGTCACGCTGGTGGTGCTGATCGGCGGGTCGCTGGCGTTGTTCGGTCTGGATGCCCTCGACGGGCCGATCCAGGTGGCGCTGGTGCTGTGTGCGATGGTCGCGATGCTGGTGGTGTTGAAAAACGGGAACCGGTGGGAGGAGGTCGAGGCCAGCGGGCAGCGCGCGCTGTCGTCGATCACCAGTGCGGTTTTCATCCTGCTGGCGGTGGGCGCGCTGATCGGCACCTGGAACATGTCCGGGACGATCCCGACCCTGGTGTACTACGGGATCCAGGTGCTGTCGCCAGGTTGGTACTACGCCGCCGCCGCGCTGATCTGCGGCATCGTGGCGATGTCCATCGGCAGTTCGTGGACGACCGCCGCGACGATCGGCGTCGGGCTGGTGGGCATCGCGACCATGCTGGGGGTGTCGGCGCCGATCACCGCCGGGGCGGTGATCTCGGGCGCGTATCTGGGGGACAAGCTGTCCCCGCTGTCGGAGACCACGGTGCTGACCGCGCAGATGGTCCGGGTCAACGTCTATGAGCACATCAAGCGGCAGGCATGGACATCGGTCCCGGCGTTCGTGATCGCCTTCGTGCTGTTCCTGTTGATCGGCTGGGTGTGGGGGCCGGCCGCGACCGACATGGGTGACACCGGCAGTGAGCTGACCTCGCTGGGCGACATCTACTGGATCACTCCGCTGAACCTGTTGCCGCTGCTGTTGCTGGTGGTGTTGTCGGCGCGCAAGGTGCCGGCGGCGCTGGCGCTGATGGCGGCGGCGCTCTTCGCCGGGATCGTGGGGATCTTCACCCAGCCCGCGGTGATCCGCGCGTTCGTCGGTGAGCCCGGGCTGAACCCCGTTGTGGCCGGGATCAAGGCGATCTGGCGGGCGATGGCGAACGGGTTCGAGAAGACTTCCGGTTTGGCGGATGTGGACCGGCTGCTGTCACGCGGCGGGATGGACAGCATGCTGCCGACGCTGTGGCTGATCATCGGCGCGGTCACGTTCGGTACGTTGTTGGAGGAGTTCGGCCTGCTCAACCGGCTGATCGAGCCGATGGTGCGGGCGGCCAAGGGCACCGGCCGGCTGTTCGTGGCGGTGTTCGCCAGCGCCTTCGGGCTCAACGTCATCGCCGGTGACCAGTACATCGCGCTGGTGTTGCCGGCACGGGTGTTCCGGGCCGAGTTCGCCCGGCGCGGCCTGGCGCCGACGAACCTGTCGCGGCTGGCCGCCGACAGCGGCACGGTCACCTCACCTCTGGTGCCGTGGAACTCCTGCGGCGCCTTCATGGGTGCGGTGCTGGGCGTGCCGACCCTGGCTTACCTGCCTTTCTGCTTGTTCAACATCGCCAGCCCGCTGCTCAGCGTCGTCTACGGGTTCACCGGATTCAAGATCGAACACGTCTCCCCGAAGGGCCGGCGCGAGGACGGGAAGCCACACGGTGAGTGAGACCGGCTCGAAGGCTGGAGCGGCGCGCGGGGTATCGCTGCCGATCCTGACCGCGATGGTGGTCGGGTCCATGGTCGGCGCCGGGGTGTTCTCGCTGCCGCGGAACTTCGCCCAGGCGACCGGCGTGCTGGGTGCGCTCGTCGCCTGGACGATCGCCGGGGTGGGCATGCTGATGCTGGCCTTCGTGTTCCAGACGCTGGCGGTGCGCAAACCTGACCTGAATGCCGGCGTGTACGCCTACGCCAAGGAGGGTTTCGGCCAGTACCCCGGCTTCTTCTCCGCCTTCGGCTACTGGGCCAGCGCCTGCGTCGGCAACGTCACCTACTGGGTGCTGATCAAGTCCACACTCGGCCTGGTCGTCCCCGCCTTCGGTGAAGGCGCGACGATCGTGGCGGTGGTGGTCTCCACGGTCGGCGTGTGGGGCTTCCACTTCATGATCCTTCGAGGTGTGCGGGAGGCGGCCCGGATCAACCAGATCGTCACAATCGCCAAACTTCTGCCGATCCTGCTGTTCGTCGTGATCGTGGCCGTTGCACTGCGCGGCGAGGTCTTCGGCGCGAACCTGTGGGGCGGCGCCGGACACTCCGCCGGGGCGCTATTCGACCAGATCCGGGCGACGATGCTGGTGACGGTGTTCGTATTCCTGGGCGTGGAAGGGGCCAGCGTCTACTCGCGCTACGCCCGCGTGCGCACAGACGTCGGCCGAGCCACCGTGCTGGGCTTCCTGGCCGTACTGGCGCTGTTCGCCTCGGTGACCATCCTGTCCTACGGCGTGCTCCCCAAAGACAACCTGGCCGGGCTGCGCCAGCCGTCCATGGGCGGTGTGCTGGAGTCGGTTATAGGCGTCTGGGGCGCGGGGCTCATCGGGGTCGGGCTGATCGTGTCGGTCCTGGGCGCCTACCTGGCCTGGACGCTGATGGCGGCCGAGGTGCTGTTCGTGGCCGCCAAGGACGCCGACATGCCCGCCTTCCTCGCCCGCGAGAACCGGCGGAACGCACCGGTCGCGGCCCTGGTGATGACCAGCGCGCTCATCACCGCCGTGCTGTTCGTCACGCTGTTCTCCGACGACGCCTTCACCTTCACCCTTGAACTGACCAGCGCGCTGTCGCTGATTCCGTATCTGCTGGCGGCCGGGTACGCGCTGCGCCTGGCCCTGACCGGCGAGACCTACGACATCGAGTCGCGCGGCCGGGGCAAGGATCTGGCGGTCGCGGCTCTGGCCACTGTCTACACGGCTTTCCTGATCGTCGTGGCGGGGCCGAAGTTCCTGCTGTTGTCGTGCATCATCTACGCCCCCGGCACGATCCTGTTCGTCCTCACCCGGCGCGAGCGCGGCATGCGCGTCTTCTCCCCGGCCGAGCTGGTCCTGTTCGCCGTCGTCGTCGTGGGAGCCGTGCTCGCCATCGTCGGCCTGATCGCGGGCTGGCTCGCCATCTAGGCCCGCCCGAACCCGTACAGGAAGGAAGCCCGCACATGACCGATCGACCCTACGGCGTGCACTCCGAGGTGGGGAGGCTGCGCAAGGTCATCGTCCACCGCCCCGACCTCAGCCTGCGCAGGCTCACCCCTTCCAACAACGACCAGCTTCTGTTCGACGACATCTTGTGGGTGGAGCGGGCTCAACAGGAGCACGACGCCTTCGTCCAGGTGATGCGCGAACGCGGCGTCGAGGTGTACTACCACCACGACCTGCTGGCCCAGGCACTGGATGCGAGTTTCGAGGCCAAGCAGCAGACCATCGAACAGGTCGTCACCCACCTGACCGTCGGCCCACCTCTGGTCGACGGCGTACGCGAGAATTTGGCCAGATGGAGCGGAGACAAACTGGCCACCCACCTGATCGGCGGCCTCACTAAGGAGGAGTTCGACCTGGCCGATCTGAATGACCACTCCCTGGTCGCCGCTTCGTGCCACCCGCGGGAGTTCATCCTGCCCGCGCTGCCCAACTCCCTCTACCAGCGCGACCCGGCGGCCTGGCTGTATGGCGGCCTCTCACTCAATCCGATGTACTTCCACGCCCGACTGCTGGAGACGATGAACCAGTCGACCATCTACCACCACCACCCCATGTTCGCCGGAGAGGACTTCTCCTACTGGTACCCCTACGCCGGCGAGGACGAGCGCTTCAACGAGGAGTCGTACGGTAACGCCGCCATGGAAGGCGGCGACATGATGCCCATCGGCAACAAGACCGTGGCCATCGGCATCAGCGAACGCACCAACCCGCGCACCATCGAGCATCTCGCCCTGTCATTGTTCGCGGCCGAGGCCGCAGAGCGAGTGATCGCCATTGAGGTGCCCAAGGCCCGCTCCTACATGCACCTGGACACCGTCTTCACCTTCCTGGACGCCGACAAGGCCAGCGCATACCCGCCATTCCTGGAATCGGCCACCGCCTACAGCCTGCGCCCCGGTGACAAGAGCGGCTCCCTGAACGTTCACCGTGACGCCAACCTGCTCACCGCCCTGCAGGACGCGCTGCGCATCTCCCGTCTGGACATCGTCCCCACCGGAGGTGACGATTATCAGCAGGCCCGCGAGCAATGGGACTCCGGCAACAACTTCTTCGCCCTGGCGCCCGGCGTCGTCATCGGCTACCACAAGAACCAGTTCACCAACCGCAAGCTGCGCGAACACGGCGTGGAGGTCATCGAGATCGAGGGCTTCGAACTCGGCAAGGGCCGCGGCGGCACCCATTGCATGACGTGCCCCATCCAACGTGACGCCGTCTGAATGCGGCGGCCGACCGGCAGATGAGATCGCTGCATGAGCGAGACCGTCTCCGACGCCGACGCCAACCGCGCCGTGAGCCTGGCGCTGCGCGTCGGCGAGTTGCTGCTCGCCAACGGAGAAGGCACCGAAAACGTCACGAACGCGATGCGGGCGATCGCGCGAACTTACGGTGTGCACCGGATCGAGGCAGATGTGAACCTGTCGGCGTTGACGCTGTCGAATGTCCCGGACGATGGCCGTCTGCCGGTCACGGCCGAACGGCGAGTACGCAGGCGCGAACCTGACTTCGCCCGCCTGATCGCGCTACACGACTTGGTCGGCGAGATCACCGCCCGGAAGCTGCCGCTGACAGTGGCACGCCGGCGCCTGCACGAGATCAGTAGCCGGGCGAGGATCTATCCGCGCTGGGCGGAGGTCACGGCGCCCGCTCTGGTAGCGGCCTCGGCGGCGGTATTGACCGGCGGTGGTCCGGTGGTGGCGCTGGCCGCGTTCATCGCAACCCTGCTCGGGGACCGAGCCGGGATGTGGCTGGCCAGGCGGGGAGTTGCGGAGTTCTTCCAAACGGCCGTGGCGGCGGCCGTCGGCACCGCGGCCGCGGTGCTCATGATCTGGCAGCAGGTACCCGTCCAGGCCTCAGCGGTCGTCGTCGGAGCCGTGATCGCGTTGTTGCCCGGCCGACCACTCGTCGCCTGCGTGCAGGACGGCATCGCCGGCGAATACGTCACCGCCACCGCGCGACTGACGGAGGTGATGTTCATCGTGGCAGCCGTCCTCTCAGGGATCGGCATCATGCTCACCTTCGCCGTCAAGGCGGGCGTGCCGATCACCGTGGACGAAGCGCCCACAGCACCGCTGTCGCTGGCAGTGCCGCAACTGATCGGGGCGCTCATGCTGGGGCTGACGTTCGCCGTGGCGCTACGAGTGCCACCCAAGCACATACCACCGGCAGCCCTCGGTGGCGCGGTCATTTGGAGTGCCTATGTCTGTCTACGCTGGCTGGCCTGGCCAGCAGTGCTCGCCACCGCAGTGGCCGCCGCAGTGATCGGGCTGATGGGCTCGATGTACGCGAACCGGGTACGAGTACCGCCCATGGTGTTCGTGATCCCGGCGATCGGCCCACTGCTGCCGGGCTCGGCACTGTTTCGCGGAATGTTGAAGCTGAGCCTCGGCGACGTGCTCGGCGGCACTCACTACCTCATCGAGGCCCTGTCAACTGCTCTGGCCATCGGCGCCGGGGCGATCCTGGGCATCGATGTGCTACGCGCTCTAGGCGGTCGCGACCTCGCGCGTCGGATCCGCCCAGCCGCCCTCCGCACCAGGGGCTACTGACATCCGCCGGCCTCCACACGCGTCCGTGGCATACGGCCGGCCGATGCCGCATGATGGAAACGTACGGTTGACGGGACACCCCCGTAGACCGCATTCAGCCCCAGACTGAAGGCCCAGGCCTTCTGCGGACTTCGCCTAAGGACTGTTTCTTAGATCAGGTGCGGAGCCAGATGATCAGGGCGGCCAGGGTGGCGGTGCCGAGGAAGATGTAGGCGCGTTTGTCATAGCGGGTGGCCACGGCCCGGAAGTTCTTCAGTCGGTTGATCGCCCGCTCCACGACGTTTCTGCCCTTGTAGCGTTCGGCGTCGAAGCCGGTGGGGCGTCCGGACGGCGTCGTCCTGCCGTTCGCGGCCTACCCCGACGGGTCGGTGAAGGTCTACACCGACCCGGAACACGCCGGCTTGAGCTTCTACCAGGACCCGGGGCGATGATGGCCTGAATCACGCCGGTCGGTGGTGGTGCTTTCCGGTGGCGGTCAGCTGCGGCCTGGTGTGGGCGATTCGGCTCCTCGGGACAGCGGCAGTACCGGGATGCGCCGGGTGAGGGTGCCGGTGGTGAAGCGGAAGGTGACGTCAATTGGTGTGGCGCCGAGTGGGCGGTGGATGTCGACGAGTTCCAGGTGCGGGCGGTCGTGCCCCTGTTGGTCGGGATATGTCTGCCTGTATGGCGGCACCAACGGCAAGGGACGTCACCTCAACACAGCGGGGCCCACTGGAACCGCCCCCAAGAACAACTCCAGGCAGCACCGAGATCAGGCCGGCTACTCCTTGACGGACTTCACCATCGACTTCGATCGCCGCCAGGTGACCTGCCCAAACGGCAAGGTCAGCGGCAATTGGCCGGAGCCGCCCGCGCAGGCCCCGTACTGCGTGGTCAGGTTCGACCGCCGCTACTGCGGCCTCTGCCCCAGACCGGGATCAATGCTGACGGGCCGGCGACGGCCGGTCACGACCCGCATGTCCGCGACCGGCCGGGCCGCGGGCCGGTAAGATCGCCTGGAGGTCCGCATCCGCGGCCGGTGGGCAGGCCGTGCGAGATGGCCTGGGGCGACGTGAGATCGTCGTGAGGTGGCGGGGGGTGAGTCGGTGACGGGCTCTCGGCTGGCGGGCTCAGGCGCCCCGGGACGTATCGGTGAGCATCAGGTCGTGCGGCTGCTCGGTGAAGGCGGGCAGGGCGCGGTCTACCTGGCGGAGTCGCCCGCCGGGGGGCGAGTGGCGATCAAGGTGCTGCACGGGCGGCTCGCCGCCGATCCGGAGGTCCGGCGCCGGTTTCTGCGCGAGGCGGAGGTCGCCGCCAGCGTCGCGCCGTTCTGCACGGCGCGGGTGATCGGCACCGGGACGCTGGGTGTGCAGCCGTACATCGTCAGCGAGTACGTCCCCGGCCCGTCGCTGGACGCCCTGGTACGTGGGGATGGGCCCCGCACCGGAGGCGGGCTGGACCGGCTGGCGATCAGTACGCTGACCGCCCTCGCCTCGATCCACCGCGCCGGGATCGTGCACCGCGACTTCAAGCCGGGCAACGTGATCCTCGGCCCCGAGGGGCCGGTCGTGATCGACTTCGGCATCGCCCGCACACTCGACACCATGACCACCACCAACCAGGTGACCGGCACCCCGGCGTACATGTCGCCGGAGCAGCTCAGCGACGAGCCGCTCACGCCCGCCTCGGACATGTTCTCCTGGGCGAGCACGATGGTGTTCGCGGCGACCGGGCGCATGGCCTTCGCCGGCGGCAGCGTCCCGGCGGTCCTGCATGCCATCCTGCACAAACCGCCCGACCTGTACGGGGTGCCCGAGCCGCTGCGCGCGATGGTGGCGGCCTGCCTGACCAAGAACCCCGCCGACCGGCCGACCACCGAGCACCTGCTGCGCGACCTCACCTCCGGCGACGGCGCCGTACGCCCCGGCGGGGCCGAGCGCATGCTCGCCGACATGGCGCGGCCCGACCTGTCGGCGGTGTCCATCGCGCCCTCGGCCCTGAACGGGACGATGGCGGGACCCAGGCGCTTACGCGGGCCGCTGCTCGCGGCCGGGGCTGTGCTGGTGGCGCTGGCCGTCGCCGCGGGCTTACTGCTCGTGCCCTCCTGGCTGGACCGGGACGAAGGCGGCGGTGCGAAGGCCGCGGCCACCCCGTCCGCCGTGGCCCGGCCGGTGCTCGACCTCGCGGCCTACCCGACGGTCGACGCGGCCGACGGCTTCGACGGCGCCGCGAGCTACGTCGGCTACCAGATCTACAGCGACGAGGTGATGCCGGGGATCAAGGCAGGGGGCGGCAGGCTCACCGGCGGAGCTCGGACCCCGTTCTTCGGCTGGTTCGCCCTGCCCGGGGCGCCGTCGTCCGGCGACACGGTCAGCGTGATCACCCTGGGCACCTTCGCGGGCACCGGCAAGCAGGAAGACAGCGTGTTCGTCGGCCGGGTCAAGGACGATTTCAACTACATCGGTGCCTGGTACAACCACACCCGCAAGGCGGTCGGCATCGACGTACTGGTCGACGGCAAGTGGCGCCACCCCCTCAACAGCGCCAGCCTGTCGCTCGCGCCCGGAGACCGCCTCGCCCTGGTGCTGTCGGACGGCACCACGATCACCTCGTACGCCGAGACGGGCGGCGCCTGGCGCCGCTTGACCACCGTCGACCTCGACCTGCCGGCCACGCCGCAGGAGTGGACGCGGTGGCGCCACGGGTTCGGCCTGCGCGCCACGACCGGCACGATCACCCTGGACGCCGCCGAGGGGTACAGCGCCGCCGACTGATCGTCAGACCTTCACCGTGGTGATCGGCATGGTGTGGGGCTCATAAATAGGATGCGGGGTCTGACCTGCCGGTTCTCGGGTGGTGTCGCTGGTCAGCTGGCGATCTGGTACTCGTTGATGAGGTCGCCGAGGATGGCTGTGCGGTGGACTCGGTGGTCGGCCAGGTCGATGGGGGTTGGCGGGCTGGTTTCGGCTTGCGATGGGGACAGCTGTCCGATGCCGCGGTGAGGTCGGGCCGTGTTGTAGTGCTCCAGGTAGCGGGTGAGGGTTCGGCGTAGATGATGCTCGTTGAGGATGAGCATGCTGTCCAGGAGTTCGCGGCGTACGGTGCCGATGATCCTTTCGCAGTGCGCGTTCGCCTTCGGAGCCTGCGGTGAGCTGTTGATGACGCGCAGGCCGGCGTCGGCGAAGACCGCGTCGAAGGCATCGGTGAACTGGCCGCCGCGGTCGCGGATCAGGAACTTCAGCTTCGTCGCGTCGGTGTCGATGAGGAGGCTGCGGGCGGCCTGGGTGGTCCATGAGCCGGTGGGGTTGGCGGTGACGCTGCGCAGGTGGGCACGGCGGCTGCCGTGTTCGAGCATGATCAGGGCACACAAACGTGTGAGATTGACCGTGTCCACGTGCAGGAAGTCGACGGCGACGATGTGCTCGGCCTGGGCGCTCAGGAACTGCTTCCATGTCGGTCCGCTGCGGCGCGGTGCGGGGTCGATCCCGGCCAGGTTCAAGATGTTCCACACGGTAGAGACGGAGATCTGGTGGCCGAGGCGGGTCAGTTCACCGTGGATGCGCCGGTGGCCCACCTCGGGTTCTCCGCGGCCATGCGCAGGATGAGGGCCTTGACCGCGGCAGCGGTGGGTGGCCGCCCCGGGCGGCGACTACTGCTGTAGTCCCACTTCTCGGCCACCAGTTTGCGGTGCCAGGCCAGCAGGGTGGCCGGGGTTACCGGGAAGATCCTCCCCCCTCGATGGCGTGGTATCAGGTGTGACAGCGCTGCCGGCCACAGGCGGTCGGCTGGTTCGTAGCGCACCTGAGGGACTTGACGGCGTAGGACCGCGTTCTGATGCCGAAGCACCAGCAGTTCCGCCTCCTTGGAGACCTCGCGCCGTAGCAGCAGCGCAGGTAGAGACGGCAGGCGCCGGGTGACGGCGTACACCGTGGACAAGAACACGAAGCATGATCCCAGCCGACCCGGGCTGGCCGCTCGGTGCCCTTGGCCCCTCCGCCCACCGAACGAGGGGCTCTGCTGGTGGTGATTCGAGTTCTTGAGCCCCACAGGCACACCGGATCCCCTTGTGAAGCAACCAGTCAGTCCAGGCGAAGGCGCCAGACGCCCGCGTCCGTTGACTGGCCCACCATGACCACAGGCGCGCCCTTCACAGCCCCCACCGCAAGCGAATCCGGCACATAATCAATCTCGATCAAGGACCCCACAGGCGCCCCAGTGCGAAGGTTCCACATCTGAATCGCCTCGTAGTCCAGGTCCGCCCCCTGCACGGTGGAGACGATTACCGGAGCCCCATCCACTGTGCCGACACCCACCGCATTGGCCAATGTGTCGCCCGGAGCCTCAATCTCCCTGATCAACCGCCGGTTCCGCAGATCCCATACGCGCAGATCGCTGGAGACCACGATGGGCGTTCCGTCCAGGTTCCCGACCGCGATGCCGTTTCCTGTCTCCTCGGCCAGCGGCGCGCCGAGCTGCTTTCCGCTGCGCAGGTCCCACAGCCGCAGCGTGTCATCAGGCCCATCGAGTGAGACGGCCACCGGCGTGCCGTCAACCTCGATGGCGGCCAGCGCGGCGATCTCGCCCAGTCCGGCGTCGATGGTCCGGATGTGGCTCCTGGAGTTCAGGTCCCAGACGCGGATGGTCCGATCGGCGCCGCCGGAGAGACCCACGGTCTTGCCCTCCAGTTGCGCGAGCGCCACGGCGTTGACGCGTTTGACGTGCCCATCGAGGTTGTCGACGTAATCGTCGCCAGCCACGTTCCACAGGCTCACCGTGCCGTCGGCGTGCCCAGTGAGGGTGAGCTCTCGGGACGCCGCCATCGAGGTGATGTCTGCGGTCTGGGAAGGAAGGTGGGCAAGCGACAGGTGCTTGTCCGCCGCGAGGTCCCAGAAGGTCACCGCGGACTCCTCGGCCACCAGCGCGCGCTCCCCCGCCAATGCCACCGCGACGACGTCGTGGCCGTTCCCGAGGTCGATGGTGGTGAGTCGGTCGCCGCTGCCGGGAAGCAGCCACAGCAGCGCGGCGGTCGCCGCGAGCGTGATCGCCAGCGTTCCGGCCACAATCGGGAGCCTGGCCCTGGGTCGCGTCCGTTCCAAGAGCGGATTCGTTGTCTGTCGGCCGGCCTCGGCGAGCGGATCGTTACCAGCGTGCGAGCCTTCCCCGGAGAGCCGCCCGGATCCGGCTACGGGGTCGTGCCCGACGAGCCGCAGGATGACCTCATGAGCGGCGGGGCGCCGGCGCGGGTCCTTGGCCAGAGCCCTGGCCACGAGCTCGCGCAGCGGCTCGGGCAACGGCGGTAGCTCCGGTTCGTGGTGCAGAACGCGATGCATCGCCACGGCCACGTTCTCACCGTTGAACACGTTCCGACCCGTCGCGGCGAACAGCAGGGTGGCAGCCCAGGAGAACATGTCAGAGGCTGGACCGACCTCCCCACCGGAGATCTGTTCCGGCGACATGTAGGCGGGGGTGCCGATCAGGCCCTGAGTGGTCGAGGCAGATGAGCCCACCATCTTGGCGATGCCGAAGTCGATCACGCGGACGCCGTCGGGCCCGAGCAGCACGTTCTGCGGTTTGAAGTCCCGGTGGACGATGCCTGCGCGGTGAATGGCGGCCAGCGCGGTGGCGGTGCTCACGGCCAGCCGTTCCAGCGCGCCGAAGTCGCGCGGCCCCTCGCGCCTGACCACCTTGTCCAGCGACTCGCCGTCGACGAGCTCAGTGACGATGTAGGAAATGCCCTCGTGGATCCCGGCGTCCAGCACCCGCGCGGTGCAGAACTGGGCAACCTGACGCGCCGCCTTGGCCTCGCGCAGGAAGCGGGTCGAGGCACGCTCGTCGCCGTCCAGGCGGGCGTGAAGCAACTTGATCGCGACTTCATCGCCCGCCGCGTTGCAGGCTCGGTATACCGCGCCCTGGCCGCCCTCCCCCAGACAAGCGAGGAGCCGATACGGTCCGACCTGCTCAGGTTCGCCGGGGCGAAGGGGGCGCGAGTCGACCATGGTCCGCCATCGTAGATCACGGAGTGCTGTCGGCGTACCCCTCGGCGTGCAGAGGTAAGTACGGCTAAACGGGCTCTGCCGCTGATCTTGGGATGGGTTGAGGATCATGCTCGGAGCAGGATTCGCTTTCGCAGGAGATCGAAGTTGGCTCTCCCATAGCCCTGCCGCTTGACCAGCTTCACTCGCGTGTTCTGCCCCTCGGCCTGTCCGGAGTTCCAGGAACCGACAGTGCGCCTGCCGAAAACTACGTCCATCCAGGTCAAGCGGCATGTGAGTACTCGTGGAGAACCCCTCCGAGCTGATCTCGCCGGCGTATGCTCAGGTTGGCCATACGGTTCGGATCTGTGATCGGATCCGGGACAGCCCGTAGTGGAGCAGCTTGGACCAGGGCTTGATGGGCGCGGTGCTGGTTGTAGAACCGTTCATACTCCCGCAGGGCGTGACGCAGGTGGCGTTCGTTCCAGATCATGCAGCGGTCGAGAACTCGCGGCGGCACGACTGCACCCATCGCTCCATGACCGCGTTCATGCGCGGCATCCGAATACCGGTGAGCACGGTCTGGAGGCCTGCGTCGGACAGGATCTCGTCCATGAGGGCTGGGAACTCGGCATCCCGGTCTCAGATCGGGTAGCGCGCCCGGCAGCCAGCCTCCTCCAGTTCCATCACCATATTCTTGATCGCCTGGATGACCCAGCTGGCGTTCGGGTTCTCGGTGGTGCCCAGCACGCGGACGCGCCTGCTGGCGTGCTCGATGACCGCCAGGATGTACTGGCGCTGCCCGTTCAATGAACGGCCCGTCCTGCGTCTCGAGAACGGCGGCGCGCGCGGATGTGGTCATACGTCGTGTGCCTCCTGCGAGGCGCCGGCGGCACCGTGGTGGCAGGGGTCGGAAATCATCAACGACTCCCAGGTCGGGGTTGTGGGCTCAGGGGCCCCGCGTGTCCGAACCTACGTCGGCTGTCCGTGCTCGCGAATCGGTCGCCATATCGGTCACGGCCTGGTTCTCCCGGGGCGTGCCGTGACCGGGTCTGACCGGCGGGGCTCCGCCGTTGGCTGCCCGTACATCACCGGCACTGGTGCATGGTGACGAGCAGGGCGTGGTGAAACACCTTCACTGCCGGAGACCGGTGCGCGAGGCCTCTTCGACTCGGGCGATCAGGCGGCTGTTGTGGACGGCGTGGTCGAATCCGGGGGTGTGGTGGGTCCCGTTCGTGATGTCGCGCGCCAGGCTGGCATACACCTCGCCCACGTTGATGGACGCGCCCTTCCAGATCTCGGCGGCGGTTGGGCCGGTACCGGTGGCGACGGGGCTGTCGGGCGCGGTGAAGTCCACGCTCGACGAGAGCGCGAGGTCGCCGACCTGAACGCCCGCGGGGTGATCGCCGGTCAGCTTCAGCCAGCCGTCCGACCCGCGTACTTCCAGGCTGAAGTGGGCGTCGGACGCGGGTACGCCCGCCAGGATCTGCACCCCGACCGGCGCCCCCGACGAGGTCTTGGCGATGGCGTCGAGGTGATCCGGGACTTCCCGGACGGAAATCGTGCCAGTGTCCACCAGCTTCACCTGCGGCCAGAGGAGTTCCGCGCGCGCATCAATTTCGGTGATGTCACCGAGAACCGCTTCGATGACATCCAGAACGTGGCCCACCGCGATGGTCAGGAAGCTCGCTCCCGCCGCTGCCTTGTCGAAGTACTCGTACGCGCTCACCGACTCCGGGCCGTTGCCGAATGTCGTCGCAGCTACTCGTGCCGAGAGCAGGCGCCCGAGCCGGCCCTGCAGGCCGATCGCCGTGTGGAGCGAGCCGGCCGCGTCAGCCATCTCTTCCGTCTGCGCAACGGTCGCGCCCAGCGGAGACTCCGAATATACGGCCTTGTTCGCCGCGAGGGCCGCGAGGACGAGCTCGCGGTGCGCCGGGACCTTGACAGCCACGGTGATGAGATCAACCGACGGATCGCGGATGAGCTCGAACGGATCGGCGAACCAGCGCTGGGCGCCGAACGCTTCGGCTGCGCTGCGGGCACTCTGCTCGTGCCGCGTCGCCACGCCCGCCAGGTGGAAGTCCGGCTGTGCCGCCAGCGCGGGGATGTGCGATGCCCCGGCCCAGCTCGCCTTTGTGTCTGCACCGATAATGCCGACACGAATCACGCTGCTTGACATAACGTATTGCTCCGCTTCTTTCATTGCGAAATGGATCAGTTGGATCAGGCCGGTTCGCCGCTTACGTCCTGGGCCTGAGTACTCAACCGGCGGACCGCGTGGGGCGGATCACTCACCCACCTGCTTGTTTCACTGGTCGATGGCAGCCATGTCGGGCTCGGCATGGCGTTCGCCGGACGCGGGTGTGAGGTTTTTCAGACGGGTGATCTGGCCTGCAGTGAGTCGGATTCCGTCGGCGACGCTGTTCTCCTCGAGCCGGTCGATATGCTTCGTCCCCGGAATAGGCGCGATATGGTCTCCTTGTGCGAGCAGCCAGGCCAGAGCGACCTGTGCGGGCGTGGCCTCGATTTCATCGGCGACCTCGCGTACCTGGTCGACGATGCGTAGGTTGCGTGTGAGGTTGTCGCCGGTGAACCGAGGATTGGTACGACGCCAGTCGGCGGCGTCCAGGCCGTCCAGGGTGCGGATGTCACCGGCGAGAAAGCCGTGTCCCAGCGGTGAATAGGGAACCAGTCCGATGCCGAGCTCACGCAACGTGGGCAGCACTTTGACCTCAGGGTCTCGTGTCCACAGCGAGTACTCAGTCTGGACAGCGGCCACTGGGTGAACCGCGTGGGCCCGGCGGATCGTCGCCGCAGCCGCCTCCGACAGTCCGATGTGGAGGACCTTGCCCGCGTCCACCAACTCACTCAACGCTCCCACCGTCTCCTCGATGGGAGTGCCGGGGTCGACCCGGTGTTGGTAGTAGAGGTCGATGTGGTCGGTTCCGAGCCGCCGCAGCGACCCGTCAACAGCCGCGCGAATGTTGGCGGGGGTGCTGTCCGGGCCTGGTCGGCCGGTGTGGGAGATGAGGCCGAATTTAGTGGCGAGAACGACCTCATCCCGGCGGTTCCTGACGGCGCGACCTACCAGCTCCTCGTTGACGTACGGCCCGTACACCTCGGCGGTATCCAGATGTGTGACGCCGAGATCCACAGCGCGCTGAAGGGTGCGGATCGACTGGGCGTCGTCTCGACCGGCGCCGGTGTAGAACGCGGACATGCCCATGGCACCCAGGCCGAGGCGCGAGACCTCGAGCCCTCCGAGCGACGTGAACTGCATTCGTTTGCCCTTCCTGTATCCATCCGGCGGCCCCGCGCCTCGACGCGGGGACCGGTTTCAGCGCCGCGGGAGGTCACGTAACGGCGTCGATGGCGCACTGCGCCGCTAGCGGTTACGCGCTCAGGTGGCGGCGAGGAGAACTTGATGCGTCAATATCTACACCCTTCAACTTGACGCGTCAAGAAGTGGGTCTAGTATGGCCTCATGGCGAGCACCGCAGATGGCACCAACGGACGACACCGCCGACGTTCGCGGAACGGGTCGACGGCCGGGACAACGGCGCCTGCCGAAGGAGGATCTGACTCGGGAGAGCCCACTGGTCCAGTTGCCGAAGCGCGATGGCTGAACCACGAGGAACGGGCGGCATGGCTGGCCAACTCCGCGATCATGATCAGCCTGCCGGCCGCGCTGGACGCGCGGATGCAGCGCGAGGCTCAGCTGACCTTCTTCGAGTACATGGTGCTCTCGGTCCTCTCCGAACAGCCGGCTCGCACGCTGCAGATGAGCGCCCTGGCCGCGCGAACGGCGGCGTCACTGTCGCGGCTGTCGCATGTCGTCGGACGGCTGGAGAAGCGCGAACTGCTCGCACGGACCCGGATCCCCGGTTCCGGCAGACGCACCAATGCGACGCTGACCGAGGCCGGCTACGAGGTGGTTGTGGCGGCGGCGCCGGGACATGTCGCCGCAGTCCGCGAATACCTGATCGATGAGCTCGAGCCCCAAGAGCTGGCGACACTGCGCCGCATCGGCGCCGCAGTCGACGCCGCCATCAAGCGCGAGCAGCTTGACGCGGGCTCTGCGGCGTCGGCTCCGCCCGAAACATTGACGACCCGCAGCGGGGCAGAGGCGTACTAAGCACTGATGGAGGAGCAGCGCCACGCGACGGTGGCGTCAGCTACTTCCAGTTCTTTCTGCCGGCACGGCCGGCCCGGTCGCCGGAGGCCCGGCACAGGGCGTTGGAGCACGTGCCGAGCACGGCGGCCGGGACCCTATACGTAGTGCCAGCGGGCTTTGGGCACAGAATTCATCCTGTGGGCGACCCGCGGTGATCAAATCAGGGTATCTGCCGTGCTCGGTGCGTGCTCGCACGCCCCGTCACGTACCGTCAGAACGCGGCGCTGCCTGACACGCAGTGTGCGCGAAGGTGTCATGAACTACCATCAAATGGCGTCGTGAGGCACTTAAAGATCTTGCTTCTGATCCGACGGTCGCAGGTTCGAATCCTGCAGGGCGCGCTTTAATCATGGCGTTGAACTGCGGAAACGCGCGCCAGGTCAGGTCTCCACCCTAGAAGGGGAAGTCCAACCCTTCCTCAACTTCGACACCGAGATCCGCCGGGTGATCTGCTCGACCAAAGCCATCGAGTCGGTCAACGCCCGCATCCGCCGGGCGGTCAAAGCCCGCGTGCACTTCCCCAACGAGCAGGCCGCGCTCAAATGCGTCTACATGGCGATCATGAGCCTGGACCCGACCGGCAAGGGCCGCAAACGCTGGATCACCCGCTGGAAAGCCGCTCTGAACGCCTTCGCCATCACCTTCGAAGGCCGCCTGACCCCGACCACCCGATAGAACTGATTCAAGATCGAGTTACACCGTTTACTGGACACACCCGTCCGCGGCATCGATCGCCATCTGTGGGCCTTTACGGTGCGGTGCCGTGTAGCTCTCGGATGAGGGAGCCCGGCACTGGCGTGCCGAGCATGTGGCAGACGGCCACCTTCTGGGCGGCGAACTCTACGTTGGTCCAACGTGTGATCCCGTCGTTGGGTGCGAGGTCGCTGGCCTTGCCAGTGCTGTCGCTGATGGCGGTGCGGCGACCGTCGTCGGAAACCGCGGTCGTGCTGTGGTGGCCCTGGGTGTCGCCGCCGTGGCCCCATGCCGTCCCGCAGGGCGTATCAAACTTGATCAGTCCGAGACCATAGCGGCCCTTGATGGGAAATTCGCGCGGTAAGGCGACGGTGGTCTTCATCTGCTGGAGCTGCGCACGGGAGAACAGTTCGGCTTTGAGAAGGGCGGAGTAGAAGCGTGACAAGTCGCTGGTGGTGGAGATGACCGCCCCGGCAGCGCCGGCCCAGCCGCCGATGTTCGCACCGGTGTGATCGGTGTATTTCGGGGTGCCGTCGGCAAAGGTGATGGCGTATCCGTGAGCGTATCCTGGGCCGGTGTTGGTGGCCCGCGGGTTGGCGTAGTAGGTGTGCTTGAGGCCTAGCGGGCGGGCGATGCGCTGGCGAATGAGGTCAGCGAGACTCGAGCGGGTCAGCTTCTGCGCGATCATTCCGAGCAGGGTGTAATTCGTGTTCGAGTACGACCAACCCTTGCCGGGGGCGAATGTCGGTGGGTGGGCGAAGGCAGCGGTGAGCAGCTCTCGCTCGGTCCAGTTGTGCTGCGGGTCGTTCTGCATGATGGACAACACCTCGGGGTCGCCGGTGTAGCTGAACAGGCCGCTCGTGTGGTTGAGCAGCATGCGCACGGTGATGTTGTCGCCGTCGGGGACGACGCCGGGCAGGTACGTCGAGACCGGTGAGTCAAGTGCGACCGCCTTCTTGTCGACCAGTTGCAGGATCAGCGTCGCGGTGAATGTCTTGGTGTTGCTGCCGATCTCGAACTGGTCGTCCGCGCGCAGCGCGCGGCCCGTGGCGATGTCGGCGACTCCGACGACGGTGGTGGAAACGCGCCGACCATCGTTGATCCGTGCCAGGTAACCAGGGTTGCCGATGGCCAGCATCTGCTGTGCGACGTCACGCATGGAGCCGTCGGCCGGCGCGGACGCGACGGTGGTCGGTGGGGCCAGGTGGGGGGTGGCGGCAGCGGAAGCGGCGACGGCAACTCCCGAACTGGCCAGAATCGCCGCCGCGGTTATGGCGACACCCACGGTGCGCCGCTTGCTGTGGTGCCTCGTCGTTGAGGCGGTCGGGTAGGTGGGGCTCATGGTCTTGTCTCCTTGATTGACGCCGCGAGGCCCGGAGCTGCCTCGCCGCTGGTGGGGGCAAGCCTCTCCCGCGAAGTGTCGTGGTCGAGCTTCTGTTCTATAATATATATAACAGATAGAATGCCTAGCGTGCAGCTGCTACTTGACCTCGACAGCGAGACGCCGATCCACCAGCAGATCCGCGACCGCATGGTGGAAGCCATCGCGGACGGGCACCTGGCGGCAGGCGCCGCGCCGCCTTCGACCAGACAACTGGCGGTCGACCTCGCGATCAACTTCCACACCGTCAACAAGGCGTACGACCTGCTGCGCTGAGAAGGCTCACCGTGTACCCGCCGATACCCCCACGCCGGGTTCTCCCGTGCCAGCCGGAGGACCAGCTCTCGGACCTCCTTGGTTGTTCCAGGACGGCCAGGGCGGTGGGGGTAGGTCCAGGAGCGTTTGATCAGCCGGCGATGCCAGGCCAACAGGGTGCCTGGGATGACCAGTCGATGAGCTCGCCGCACTTTCGGTAGGAAGCGGGCCAAAGCCGCCAGGAGCGCCCGATCGGCCCAGTCCGGCTTCGTCCGGACGACCTGACGCTTCAACACCGCCGATCAAGCGCCATGGCGCGGTGCCGGTGCAGGTGGCCGACCTGGACAGTTGACCGCGCTGGCCATCGCGGCGTGGGTGCTGGACGAGACCCCGCTGGCGGTCCGGACGTTCGACGAGGCCGTCCAGTCGTGGTACGCCACAGGACCGCTCCCCGAGGGGCTCGGCGGCGTCATCGCGCTGGCCTACTTCGAGTACGGCCGCTGGGATCAGCCCGTGCGGTCTGCGCCGATCTCGTCGCGCTGCCGGTGGCGGCCGGACTCGGCCACGCCGTCGCGTGCGCGCACGCCATCGAGGCCATGATCGTGGCGTCCCAGGGCGACGCGGCAACCGCCCGCGCGCTCGCCGACGAGGCGTTGCGCCTGGTGGACCCACTGGAGAGCCGATCGGTCGCCGTGTACGCGCACCGCGCCCTGACCGCCGCCGCCATGGCCGTAGGCGACCACGAGGCCGCCTACGAGCACGCGCGGCGGCCATCACGCCGCAGATCGTCCGGCTCGCCGCCCGCGGGCCACTGCCCGCCGACGGGTGAGCCAGGATGCCCTGCACGCGAGCGCACGGTGAGATCCGCGGGGTGAAAGGTCTTGGGTCCGATTTGCCAGGACGATAGAGTCTCGCCCTGAAGCAGCGCCATACCGGGGTTGAGGAGGGGTATGTCCAGCACGCCCTTGTCCCTGCCGCAGCCTCCCGCGAAGGCGCCGGAATTCGGGCGAGACGCGCTGATCGCGTGCGAGAGCCTGGTGCGGATCTACCAGTCCGGGTCGATTGAGGTGCAGGCACTGCAGGGGCTGGACCTGGTCGTGGACAGCGGTGAGATGGTGGCCGTCGTCGGCGCGTCCGGGTCGGGGAAGTCGACGTTGCTGTCCATCCTGGCCGGGGTCGACGCACCCACCGCCGGGCGGGTACGGGTCGATCAGTGGAATCTGCTGGACATGTCGCGGGCCGATCGGGTCCGCTACCGGCGGCACACCGTGGGACTCGTACGCCAGCAGACGGCCGCCAACCTCATCCCTTACCTGACCGCGCGGCAGATGGTCGACCTGCCGATGACGGCGGCCCGCACTCCCGGCCGGATACGCCGCAAGCGTGCTGCCGAGTTGCTGGACCTGCTGGGCGTCGCCGAGTGCGCCGAGCGGCGGCCCGCGGAGCTGTCCGGCGGGCAGCAGATGCGGGTGGCCATCGCGGTGGCCCTCGCCAACGAGCCGAGGGTGCTGCTGGCCGACGAGCCGACCGGGGAACTGGACAGCGCCACCTCGGCCGCGGTGTTCGGGCTGTTACGGGAGACCAACCAGCGGCTGGGCGTCACCGTCGTCATCGTGACCCACGATCCCGCGGTCAGTGGGCAGGTGGAGCGGACGGTGGCGATTCGCGACGGGCGCACGAGCAGCGAGGTGTTGCGGCGTACCGCCACCGGAGACGACGGCGCCCAGCAGGTGATCGCCGAGGAATACGCGGTGATGGACCGGGCCGGGCGGATTCAGGTGCCGCGCGACTACCGGGAGGCGCTGGCGTTGACGCGACGGGTCCGGCTGGTGCTGGAGGCCGACCACGTCGCGATCCGTCCCGACGGCGGCGGGGCCGGATGAACGGCGGGCCCCTGGTCGGTGTGCGTGGCGTTCATCGCCGGTACGGCAGCGGGGCGACCGCCGTGCACGCGTTGCGGGACGTGACGTTCGAGCTCGCGACCGGCACCATGACCGCCCTGGTCGGGCGGTCCGGCTCCGGCAAGACCACGCTGCTCAACATCATCGGCGGCCTGGACCGCCCGGACTCCGGTACGGTCCACGTCGACGGGACGGACGTCACCGCCCTCGACGAGGACGGCCTGTCCCTGTTACGGCGGGAGAAGGTCTCGTACGTCTTCCAGACCTTCGGCCTGATCCCGGTGTTGTCGGCCGCGGAGAACGTGGGCGCCCCGCTGCGGCTGGCCCGCGTACCGCCGGTGGAGCGTGAGCGGCGGGTCGCGCTGCTGCTGGACCTGGTCGGACTGGCCGCCCATGCCGAACAGCGTCCCGGTGAGCTGTCCGGCGGGCAGCAGCAGCGGGTGGCGATCGCGCGAGCGCTGGCCGCCTCGCCCCGGCTGCTGATCGCGGACGAGCCGACCGGGCAGTTGGACGCCGAGACCGGTCTGTCGGTGATGGCACTGCTGCGCGGGGTGGTGGAGTCGGAGGGGGTGACGGCGCTGGTCTCCACGCATGACCCGACGATGCTCGCGCTGGCGGATCGGGTGATCCGCATCAACGACGGGCGGCTCGACGAGCATCCCGGCATGCGCTCTGATGGGCCGCTCGACGGACGTTCCAACGGCCGGGGCGATTCTTGATCAGTATCAGTAGGAGCTGCCCGTGCTGAGGCTGGTCGCCCGGCGCGCCCGTGCGCAATGGCCCTTGCTGGCAGCCCTCCTGGCCGTCGCCGTGGTCGGCCCCACGCTGCTCGGCACCTGCGCCCTCCTGCTCACCCGTACCGCCGAGCAGGCGCTGGAGACCGCCGCCTCCCGCGCCGCCCCCGACCAGATCGACGTCACCGCCTACAGCGTCACCATGCGCGGCGAGCACGCGAGATCCGTCGCCGATGACACCCGCGCAGTGCTGACCTCGGCCCTCGCTCCGTTCGCGACGACGACGGCCGCGCGCGGGGCGTCCGTGATGCGGTCGCTCCCCCGCGCCGGTACTCCGGCTGTGGCGTACCTGTCGGGGGTGGAGGACCTGCCGGCCCGCACCCAACTGGCCGGCGGACGCCTGCCTCGGGCGGGTGCCGCGCCGGCGGAGTCCGTGGTCCTGGAGAGCACCGCGCGGCAACTCGGCCTGACCGTCGGCAGCCGGGTCGGCCTCGGCAGAGAGCTGGCCGACGATCCCGACCAGGGGATCGAGGTGCGCGTGGTCGGGATCGTACGCCCGCTGCCGGGCAGCGGCTGGGAGCGTGACCCCCTCGCCGCCACCGGCTACGATCCGGCCTATCGCGACGGCCGCTCCGCACAGCCGGTGCACGCGTACGGGCCGTTCATCATCGACCTCGCCGACCTGCTCGGCGGCGGCTCCACCCTCGACCGGCTGGAGATCAACGCCCTCCCCGACCTGTCCGCCCCCTCCCGCCGCGACCTCGACACCGTCACCCAGGCCGTGCTCGGCGCCGACCGCCGGCTGGGGCAGACGCTCGGCGACCGGGTACGCATCCAGCGCGTCGCCTCCCGGCTGCCCTCGACCCTGCTGGCCGCGCACGATCAGCAGCGGGTCACCACGGCCGCCGTGCTCGCCGTCGCCGCCATCGGACTCGTCCTGACCGCGACCGCCCTCGCCCTCGCCGGTCGGCTCAGCGCCGGTGTGCGCAGCGACGAGACCGCCCTGATGTCCGCGCTGGGCGTCGGCCGCGGTCAACTCGCCGGCGCCGCGCTCGCCGAGGCCGGCGCGCTCGCCGTGCTCGCCACCGCGGTCGCGATCCCGGCCTCGTCCGCCCTGCACGCCGGGCTGACCCGGCTGCCGCCCATGGCCGGGGCCGGGCTCGCCACGCCGTTCGGCGTGAACGCCGCACAGGTGGTGTCCGTCGCCGGCGGTGCGCTGGCGCTGGCGGCGGTGCTCGTCGTGCCCTCGCTGCGGACCTCCTCCGCAGGTGTGCGCGGGCGGCGGGAACTGCTCGCCCGCTCCGGCGCCGACCTGCTGCTCGTGGCACTCGCCGCCGTCGGCTGGTGGCAGTTGCGCGATCAGCCGACCGGTTCGGGGTCTCCCATCGACGCCGTACGGGTGCTCGCCCCCGCGCTGCTGCTCATCGCCGGATCGGCGGTGACCTTGCGCCTTGTGTGGCCCGCGTTGCGCGTGGTGGAACGGCTGGCCGTCCGGGCTCGCGGGTTGATGGTGCCGCTGGCCGCGTTCGAAGCCGCCCGCAGGCCACAGGCGGTCGCGGCGGGGCTGCTGATCGGGCTGGGCTGCGCGGCGGCCACGTACGGGATCGGGTTCGACGCCACGTGGCAGCGCTCCCAGCAGGACCAGGCTGATCTGTCCGTCGGCACCGATCTCGCGCTCACCCTCACCGCCCCGCCCGCCGCCGGGCAGGGCCGGGTGGTCGGCGCGGCCAGCGGCGGAGAGGTGAGCCCCGCCACCGATCGGGGCATCGCGGTCGGGCAGTGGCTCGGCGGTGCCGGTGACCCGCCGCGGCTGATCGCCGTGGACACCACGCGTGCCGAGGCGCTGCTGCGCGGGCGGCTGAACGACGGTCGCACCTGGAACGCCGTGGGCGCCGTTCTCGCGCCGCCGACGCGCGCCGCCGGTGTGCCCGTCCCGGCCGGAGCCGCGCTCTCCCTGGCCGGGAAGGCGACCGGTACGACGCCGCTCACCGTGACGCCCCGGCTGCTGCTGCAGGATGCGACCGGGCTGCGTACTCCCTGCACCGGCGCGCCCGTTCCGCTCGACGGACAAGCGCATCCGCTGCCGGACTGCGCGACGGCCGAAGGGCTCCGGCTGGTCGCGGTGTCCCTGCCGTTCGCGATCGCGACGGGGAACGTGGGCACCGGCTACTCCGATGCCCTCACGGAACCCCCGGCGGGCGACAGCCGGGTCGCCGTGACGCTCACCGTGGCGGGAGCGGACTCTGAGGCAGCGTCCTGGACCGCCACCTCGGCCGGGCCGGCCCCCGGGCAGCTCGGCGACCCGGCCGTCGCCCTGACCGGCACCTCGGCGGGCACCGAGCTGAAGATGACCACGACCGTCGCGCTGAAGGGCCCGCCGGACGCCGCCAGAACCCTGGTCGCCACCGCCTTCCCGGCCCCGGGACCGGTGCCCGTCGCCGTCTCCGCCCGCTTCGCCGACGAGGTGGGCGCCCGGCGCGGCGCCCGGCTCGACCTCACCGTCGGGCTCACCCCCGTACAGGTGAGCGTGGCCGAGGTGCTGCCGGCCGTGCCGTCCGCTCCGGGCGCGGCGGCCATCCTGGCCGACTTCGACGCCCTCTCCCGTGCCCTCGCCGTCAGCGGCGACTTCGACGTGCCCGTGGACGCGTGGTGGGTCGGCCGTCCCACCGGAGGTGGGGTGGCCGATCTCCGTCTCGGCAGCGTCACCACGCGCGCGTCCGAGACCGCCCGGCTCTCCGGCGGCCCGCTGCGGGCCGGGCTGCCGGCCGTGCTCCGGCTGCTCGTCCCGGCCGCGGTGCTGCTGATGATCGCCGGAATCGTCCTGCACGTGACGTTCGATCTGCGGGCCCGCGCGGTCGAGGTGGCGCGCCTGCGGGGTCTGGGGATGACCCGGCGCGAGATCCGTGCGGTGCTGCTCGGCCAGCACGTCGGCATCCTGGTGCCGCTGCTCGCGGCGGGCGCGGTCGTCGGCGCGCTGGCCACCCGCCTCGTCGCGCCGCTGCTCGTCCGCTCCGACACCGGCGCCGCTCCCGTTCCTGAGGTGCTGTTCGTCTGGCCGTGGGCCGCCGAGGCCGCCCTGCTCACCGGGCTGCTGGCCGGGTGCGCGCTGGCGGTGAGCGCGGTGGTCGTCGTCCAGGCCCGGCTCGCCGACGCCGCGCATCTGCGGGTGGCGTCGTGAGGATCCCGGCACCGCACTGGCCCAGCGTCGCCGGCCGCGCCCGCGCGGACGCCGGACCGTTGCTCCTGGCCGCTGTCGTGGTGGTGGCCATCACGTTGCTCGCCGGCGCGATGCCGCCGCTCCTGTCCGCGACCGCCGACGCCGCCGTACGGGACGCCGTACGCAGGAACGGCGGCGACCTTCAGGTCCACAGCCGCATGGAAGGCGATGACGGGCCGAACGGCAGCCGCGTCCGGCACCCCCGCCTCGCCGAGGACGTCGACGACTTCCGGGCGAGGGCGACGGACGAGCTCGGCCCCGGCCTGCGCGCCGCCCTGCATCCACCCGTCGCCACCGTCATCAGCCCCACCCTCAAGATCACCGACGGCAGCGTGCTGCGGACGTTCCAGCTCGCCTATGTGGCCCGCGACGGCGGGCCCGACGTGACCTGGATCGCGGGCGGCCCGCCCCGGCCCACCGGCTCCGAGACGGCGGCGGTTCCCTACGGTGCGCCGCCGTGGCCGGTGCAGGTGGGCCTGTCGGAGGCGGACGCCGCCGCTCTCCAGCTCCGTCCCGGCGCCCGCCTCCCGCTGGCCGACGACCAGGGGAACGTCAAGAAGGTCCAGGTCAGCGGCATCTTCCGGCCTCGGGACAGCGCCGATCCCGCCTGGCGGCTCCTCCCCTCGCTGCTGAGTCCCGTCGCCGGCGCGGACGGCTGGGGAACCACCCGGTTCGCCGGGCTGCTGTCCCGCGATTCGCTGCCCGACGCCCGGCTCGCCTTCGGACAGGACGAGTTGCGGCGTACCGTCTGGTTCACGCCCGACCCGGCCCGGCTCACCTGGGCCGTGGTCCCGTCGGTCGCCGCGAAGGTGGTCGCGCTCAAGGCGGCCTCCGGCTCCTCCGGCGCCCGGGACGGCTCGCTGAAGTGGGAGACCCGGCTCGACGGGGTGTTGCGGAACGTGAGCGCCCAGGTCGAGGCGGCCTCCGCGCAGGCGTCCGTCCTGCTCATCACCCTGCTCGCCGTCGCCGTCCTGGTCCTGCTGCTCGCCGCCGACCTGCTGGTACACCGCCGCGCCCCCGCCCTGGCGGCCGCCCGGCAGAGGGGGATGTCGCTGCCGGTGATCGGTGGCGAGCTGCTACTCGAATCCGCCGTATCGGCGCTGCTGGCCACGGCGGCCGGGCTCGGCCTGGCCCGGGCCGTCGCGCCGGGGGTCTCCTGGGAGTGGATCGCGCCCGTGGTGGTCACCGCCGTCGCCGCGGGACCGGCGTTCGGCACGCTCACCGCCGCCCGCGCCACCCGGGATCGCCGCGTCCCGGCCAACCGGAGTGCGCGGCGGTGGGCGCGGAACACCGTACGACTGCGGCGGGCCGCTCTGGAGATCGGAGTGCTGGTGGCCGCGTCCGGCTCCGTCGTCGCTCTGTACCAGCGTGGCATCGGTGGCGGGGTGCTGCCCGCGAGCGCGCCCGCCCTCTGCGCGCTCGCGGGCGGGCTCCTGCTGGCGCGGGCGCTGCCCCTCGGGACGCGCTTCGCGCTCAAGCGGCTTCTGCGGTCGCGCCGGCCGCTGGCGGTGTTCGGGGCCGCGAGGGCGGCGGCGACCTCGGCCCGGGTGCTACCGCTGCTGGTGCTCGTGACCTCTGTCGCCCTGGCCTCGTACGCGCTCACCCTTGGCGCCGCTGTCGGCCACAGGACCGCGGCCGGGCCGCTGGCCGCGGGACTGCTGCGGTTGGCGTGGATCTCGGCGGTGACCCTGCCGGTTCTGGGCCTTCTGGGACTCGCACTCGGCGCGGCGGCCGGCGCGCCGGAGCGGTGGCAGACTCTGACCCGGCTACGCACCCTCGGGCTGCGGCCCAGGGAGGCTCGCTGGGTCGCGGCCGGGGAACTGCTGCCGCCGGTGGTGGTCGCCGCAGTGGGCGGTCCGCTGCTCGGGGCGGTGCTCGTCCGTCTGACGTTCGGCTCGCTCGACCTGCGCCTGCTCACCGGGGCCGATCCGGCCCCGGTGCCGCCGTGGTGGGGGATCGGCCTGGTGGCGGTCGCGTTTCTTGCGGCGGTCGCCGTCGTGGTGCCCGTCGAATCAGCGCTACGCCGCCGACGACGGCTGAGCGAGGTACTCCGCGCGGGCGGCGGCTGAGCCGGTCGACTGCCGGCGACCATGACGTGTGCCGCTCACCGTTCGCGGATGCCGCCGGCTTCGGGAATGGCCATATCGGTATCCTTCGCGATCCTTGAGATGCCAAAAGTGCGTTACTGACGGCTGATCGCCCACCGCCGCATCGTAAGTATGCATCGGGAGCCTAGGTGCCTACCAGATACGGCTCGGGGATCACCATGAACGACCCCTGCACGACCCTGCGAGTGAGCCACGAAGCCGGCATGGCCCGTGTCACCTGCTCACGCGAGACCTTCCGGATGGTGTCAACGTTTTCCAGGCCGTGGGGGAACTGCGGCACCGGCCCCAGGTGACCATCGTCATCCGGGTCCGGGCCCGTGGGTTGTGTCCCCGCCCGGCTGCTATAGCCTCTGTCACCCACCGTTAGCGCATAAGGAGTCAGGCTCATATGAGTGGCAGAGCTCAGGACTTCCCGGGCAAAAATTGAGCGGTAACGCGGTCACGCTCAACGCTCTCCGAGACGTGACGGCTGACCGGTTCTCGAGAAGGCCCGGTCAGCCACCTGTTAGGTGGTGATCACGGCGGTCCTGTTCACCCGGATGTCGTCAGGAGGCGGACCCTCGCCTTCTGACGAGGACCGCGGAAGCCGCGCCCGGATGCGAGGGGCCGCCCACCCACAGACGTCCGGTAGCCGCGCCCCCTCCAGCGTGTGCTGCTGCCGGGCTCAAGCCCTGCGGGTAGGACTCCGATGCTGGTTAACCTGGGGCGCTGCCGAGAAACTGCGCGCCTTTAACATCTTTCACCTAAAAGCACGTACTACAGGAAGGGGCTGCGCTCTACAGGGACGATGGCCGACCAGGAAAGGTGACTCCGTTCGGCTGACGGTGATCGCAGAACTGAATGACCGCCGGTTGAATTCTGTGTGACAGGGAATTGCCGCGCAGGACCGGGCAGCTCGCCAGCTGCTGTGGTTGTTCGTCGAGTTGATGGACACGATCGATCCCGACGCCGCAGGGGCACGTGAAGGTCCTTTGCGGCGTCGGGGGTGGTCAGGATGTGATGCGCACTACCTGCGGGCCGGGTTCGGTCTCAGAGAGCGGATTGCAGTTGGCCGCGGTGCTTGATCAGCCAGTCTTCGAGGGGCTGGAGCTGGGGGTTGATGGTGCGGATCAGGTTGAGGTCGCGGTTGCCGACGAAGGTGTCGGCTGCCTCGGTGAAGAATTGGAACATGTTGCCGAGCTCCTCGGCATCGGGGAATCCTGCGGCACGCAACTGATCGTGGGTCATCGGTCGGTAGGCGACCGGCTTACCGAGCACCTTGGCGAAAAGTTCGGCCAGTTGGTCGCCGGTGGCGTGGGTGCCGGCCAGGCCGACGGTACGGCCGACGAACCGAGCCCCGGCCCGGAAGATGCCGTATGCCGTGCGGCCGATGTCCTCGGCGGCCACGAGCGCCATCACGCTGTCGCCCATCGGCAGCGTCAGCGTCGCCATGCCGTCCGGATCGCGGTGCGGGCTCAGCCCGGCGTAGATGAACATCTCGTAGAAGAACGAGGTCTCCAGGAAGGTCGTGGGCACGCCCACGGCCGTGAAGTAGCTGTTCGCTTCGTTCTTGGCGTCGAGGTGCGGCACTTTGTAGCCGTCACCGATGGTGGGTGGCTCACTGCCGAGGAACGCGAAGTGCGGGCGTGTGTCCTCCAATGTCGACCACACGACGTGCTTGAGCCCGGCTGCCTTGGCCGCACGTGCCGCATTGGCAGCCTGGTCCAGTTCCATCTGGGCACGGCTGCGGGCCGCGGCCTGCTCATCGGTCAGCTGTTCCCGGTAGTTGGTGACCACGAACGCGCCGTAAGCGCCCTCGAAAGCGGCGCGCAGGCTGGCCTCATCATCGAGGTCGACCCGTACCACCTCAGCGCCGCGTGCGGCGAGGTCCTTCGCTGTCGCCGAGTCCGGGTTCCGGGTCAGGGCCCGCGCGGTGAAGGGTCCGTTCCAGTCGTCCAGGATGGCGCGCACCAGGCCTCCGCCCTGCGAGCCGGTCGCTCCCACTACCGCGATGATCTTTTTCTCCGTCACGTTCGCTTGCCCTTCTAAGGGTTGGAGTCGTCGACGCGCCGTGGTGACGCGCCGCGGTGAGTTTGTGTCAGACCAGTCCGCCTGCCGCGCGTATCGCCTGCCCGGTGATCCATCCGCCGGATGGCGATACGAGGAAGCTGACAACGTTGGCGATGTCCTCGGGTTCGCCGATACGGCCCAGCGGTGTCTGTGCGGCGATCAGGTCGGGGTCCACGTTCAGCTGCTCGGTTCTGGTGGGGCCGGGGAGCACGCTGTTGACCGTGATCCCGCGCGAGCCCAGTTCGTTGGCCGCCTTCTGAACGAGCACGTCCCCAGCGGCTTTACTCGCCGCGTAGGGGCCCGTACCGGGGGGTTGCGCCACTACGGCGACGCTGGAGACGATGACGATGCGGCCGCCGTCGGACATTCTGCGCGCGGACTCACGTATGCCGATGAGGGTCGCGCGGGTGTTCGTGCGCCACATGAGGTCGAAGTCCTCGTCGGATGTGTCGGCTACAGCGGCGGGTCGGATGGTTGCCGCGTTACCGACGAAGGCGTTGAGGCCACCGAAGCGTTCCTCGGTTACCCGGAAGAGCTCTCGTAGCTCGTCGGGGTCGGCGACGTCCGCGCGGACAGCGACGGCCTTGCGACCCGCTGCTTCGACATGTTCGACGACCTCGTCCGCAGCCCTGGCTTCGTCGCGGTAGTTGACGACGATGTCGAAGCCGTCGGCGGCGAGTTTGCGGGCGATGGCGCGGCCGATGCCGCGTGAGCTTCCAGTTATCAGAGCGACGGCCATGGCTTCTCCTCATGGGTGTGTCTCAGGGCAGGCTTTCGCCCGATCAGCGGCGTCAGGCAGACGGCGATCGTGTTCGGTGAGCTGCTGGGTCAGTCGTCGTACAGGGGAACCAGCACCCTGTCGTCCAGGGTGGTTTCACTGCCGACCAGGGAGGTGATCACGCTGGCTACCGCCTCTGGTGTGGCTGCGCGAGCCAGCAACTGTGAGGGGAGCACCGCCTTGTTGCCGGCGGTGGCGATGAGCTGAGGCAGGATGACGTTGACGCGGATGCCGTGGGGACGCAGTTCGAGATCGAGGATGCGGCCCAGGTGGGCGAGGGCGGCCTTGGTGACGCCATACGCGGCGGCGCCCGGGCTCCACTCCCGGCCGGGCCCCGGTGTGGACAGATCGCGCCCGCGCCCTTCTGCCGCAGTACGGCTCCACCGCCTGCGTCAGCCACAGCGCGGCGTCGAGGTTCACGTGCATCAACGTGCTGAGGGCCTGAGGTGTCACCGTGCCGAAATCGCCGAACATGTGGGCGCCGATGGTGTTGATCAGAACGTCCGGCGACCCGACCTTGGCGACGACGTGGTCCAACAGGGGTGTGGCGGTAGCCGGATCGGTGGCGTCGGCGACCTCACGTGAATGCCGGAGGGGGCAGGCCCGTCAGGTTTGCTTCGGTGCGGTCGACAGCGACCACGGCCAGGCCGGCCGAATACAGGGAGAGCACGGTGGTCTTTCCCAGTCCGCCGCCGGCGCCAGCGACGATGGCGATGCGCGTGCTCATGATGTCAAAACCTTCCGTATGTGACGTGTTCGGTGCAGGAGTCATCGCGACCGGAGCCTCAAGGCGCCGGCCCTGTCAGGTTTACTGAGGTTGTTGAGGATTCGAATGCCGAGCTTCTGATGACCGCGCGTGGTCACCTATTTAGAGCGGCCTGTCACACTCCGTGTGCCCGGAACAGGGCGCTACCGTTCGGATCGATAGCGGCGCGCATGCGACGGTTGATCTCCCGCATCTGCCGAACCTGTGCCGCCGTCAAGGGGTCGAAAATCAGCCGTCGCACCGTCTCGACGTGCCCGGAGGATGCCTGGTCGACCTTTTCGCGGCCAGCCGGTGTCAGCACGGCGAGGGTGGAGCGGCCATCGTCGGGATCGCGATGTCGCACAAGCCATCCGCGACTCTCGAGTTTCGTCGCGACCTGAGACAGGCGTGACTGCGAACCGTTCGTGATGAGGGCCAGATCGCTCAGGCGCATGGTTTCTTCGGGGGCATACGTCAGTCCGGAGAGCACCAGGTATTCGTAGAAGGTCAGTCCGGCGTCGGCCTGCAGTTGAGCGTCGAGGGCGCCCGGCAGGGTCAAAAGGACTGAGACGAGAGCAGTCCAAGCCGCCTGCTCGTCCTCGTCCAGCCAGCGGGGCTCATCGGTGCCATCCATCCGTTCCCATCGCTTTCCCTGTACATCTCACTGCCTCCGGAATGTGCAGCACACTCGATTGAATCTAGAGCCATTTACTTCAAGAGTCAATGATATTTGCTTCAAGATTGATGCGATGTAGAGAACTTTGACGGGTGCGGCTCGTCCTCAGCGACCGGAGCGATCAAGCAGCGAGCAGCGAGCAGCGAGGATCAGGCTACTCGCGAAGATCGCCACCGCAGCCGACGATTCCGCCAGGGGTGGAGCGCCGCTTGCAGGTAGGACGAAACGGAAAGCCGAGGAACGTCACCGAGGCCCTTTGCAGCAGGAATACCGCCGCCGAGACCTCCGCCCGCAGCCACGGGAAGATCATTGGCGGCACCGCCGTCACCGACGACGCCATTCTGTCCAGGTTGCGTCCACGGGGGTGGTGTACGAGTTTGGCCTGGTGACAGGCGTGGCGTCGTGAAATGAAGACGGCCATCGCGTGATCCTTCGAGTAGCAAAGATCAAGTTCGAAGGAGAACAGGCGATGGCCGTGGACAACAGTGTGACGCCCGTACAGTGGCTGGCGAAGCAGATCGAGACCGGCGACCCGGATCTGTTGCGATCCATGGTGAAGACCATGGCCGAGACGTTGATGTCGGCCGAGGCCGACACCTTGTGCGGGGCCGGCTACGGCGAACGCAGCAGTGAGCGGACCAACTCGCGCAACGGCTACCGGGCCCGGGAGTGGGATACCCGGGCGGGCACGGTGGAGCTGGCGATTCCGAAGCTGCGTCAGGGCTCGTACTTCCCCGACTGGCTGCTGGAACGTCGTCGCCGGGCCGAGCAGGCGCTCATCAGTGTGGTCGCGACCAGCTATCTGCTGGGGGTGTCGACGCGGCGGGTGGACAAGCTGGTCGAGCAGCTGGGCATCAAGAACATCTCCAAGAGCCAGGTCTCGCATATGGCCACGACGCTGGATGAGCAGGTCGAGGCGTTCCGGACCTGGCGCTGGACACCGGCCCGTACCCGTTCGTGTGGCTGGACGCTTTGACGCAGAAGGTGCGTGAGGGCGGGCGGGTCATCAACGTGCACTGCCTGGTGGCCACCGCCGTGAACGCCGACGGCCGGCGCGAGATCCTCGGGCTGGAGGTCACCTCCGCCGAAGACGGCGCGGGCTGGCTGGCGTTCCTGCGCGGCCTGGTCGCCCGCGGCCTGTCCGGGGTGCAGCTGGTGATCTCCGACTGCCACCGCGGGCTGGTGACCGCGATCGGCGCGACGCTGCCGGCGCGTCCTTGCGGGACTCCTGGTGCTGCTCACCCTGTCCGCCTGCCAGATCGGCCCCGGCGAACTGTTCCGGGTCGCCAACGAAACCGACGAGACGGTGGTGGTGAAGTGGAACGACGCCTCCCCAGCGTTGACAGCATGCCGGCCCATGCCGTGCGCGACATAGGCCGGCATGGCGGATGAGACGCCAGTTAGCCGCGCTGGTGCTCTAGCATTTGACCCGCTGGTATTCGGTTGCCATGTGCTGTTTCAGCGCAGCCATTGCGGGCGCTGGTGGTGCAGCATGGCTTGCGGGAGCGGTTATGGTATTGGTGATGCCGGCGTGCGGGATCACCGCGCGACGACCGATCCGAGCAGGCCGGTGCACGCTGCGGTGAGATCGGTGGCGCAGCCTTCCGCCCGTGCCGAAGTTGCACCGTGTCCCGCCTTTTGCTTATGACGTGACGGGCTCTGCTGCTACGAGCGCCGCATTCTGGCGCTCGAGTGCCTTGACCGCACCGCTGCGCCAGCTCTCGGCCATGGACTCTGATATGGCATCGGGGAAGATGTCCTCGTCCTCTTTCTCCACTCCGTCGAAGATGGCTCGCGCGACGGACTCCGGAGAGAACTTCGGTATGTCGAGGCCTCGGATCATATCGGTGTCCACAGGGCCGGGCATGACGGTATGAACCCGCACGCCCTGTCCGGCCAAAAGAGCACGCAGCGATTGCGACAGGGAGAACACGGCCGCCTTTGAGATCGAGTAGGCCGGAAGGACCGGCACGGCGGCCCAGGCCGCCAACGACGCAAGGTTGACGATGGCTCCTTGAGAACGAGTCAGCAACGGCAGAAAAGCCTGGGTCACGCCATATGTGCCGAAGAGATTGACGGCGAGGTGCTGTTCGAGCGCGGCACGATCGCTGAGGTCACCGTAGAGCGCCAGGGCAGCGTTATTGATGAGGATATCGAGAGACTCGACTCTCTCGACAGCCGCCTGAGTCTGCGCAGCGTCGGTCACGTCAAGGATCAGCGGTGTAACGCGCTCATCCGAGTGGGCCAAGGGCTGGCGCGTACCGGCATATACCCGCTTCGCGCCTCTCCTCAAGGCTTCCGCCACCAGCGCCTGCCCAAGACCGCGATTGGCCCCAGTCACCAGAACTGCTCTATCTACGATTGTCATGGGTACGGCTCCTCTTTGTTTCTGCGTCCCGACGCCCGGATCATCCGAGCTGTCAATGATGTAGACACCGCGACGTCGGGAAAGTGGGCGCCCACCGACCGCCCAGTTCGCTCCTTCGCCGGTGTCTATACCTTGGAAGCGCGACAAGGTGAGCGAGAAGTGAGGCGAGGGTGGAGTGGTGACAACCGACCTGATCACCAGGGCGCGGGCCGGGGACGGCGAGGCGTTCCGAGAGCTGACCGAGCCGCACCGAAGAGAGCTACAGGCGCATTGCTACCGGATGCTCGGATCCTTCCAGGACGCCGAGGACGCCCTCCAGGACACGCTGCTGGCTGCCTGGCAAGGCCTCCAAGGATTCCGGGGGCGCGCCTCGCTCCGCACGTGGCTCTACCGGATCGCCACCACCCGGTGCCTCAACGCGCTTCGCTCGGCCAACCGACGCCCGGCCAAGGAGTGGGACATCCCCGAGGTTGAACCGCCCGAGCCGACCCGGCTGGGCGAAGTGGTGTGGCTCGAGCCATACCCCGACGCCCTCCTCGAAGGCGCGATCGACGTGCCGCTCGGCCCTGAGGCACGCTACGAACAGACCGAATCCATCTCCCTGGCCTTCGTGACCGCGCTGCAGATCCTGCCCGCCCGCCAACGCGCCGTCCTCATCCTGCGCGACGTACTCGGATACCACGCCCACGAAGTCGCCGATATGCTCGACTCGACCGTCGAATCGGTCAACAGCGCCCTCAAACGAGCCCGCGCCAGCCTGCACCGCCTACCACCAACCGGTGAACGCCAACTGCCTCCCGCACCCGACTCACCCGCCGAACAGGCGCTCGTAGCAAAATTCGTCCACGCCTACCAGACCGGCGATGTCGACGCGCTGGTCGCCTTGCTCACCGACGACATCCACGTCTCCATGCCACCGATCCCCCTCGAATACCAAGGCCGCGACGTCGTGGCCCGCCTCCTCGCCGGCATCATCCGCCACGACCGGACATACGACCTCGTACCGACGCGAGCCAACGGTCAACTGGCATTCGGGGCCTACCTTCGCACCCCCACCGGCGGCATCCGCCATGGAACCGGCCTCCTCGTCCTCACCGTCACCGGCGACCAGATCTGCGCCATCACCCGCTTTGACACCAGCGTCCTCCCATCGTTCGTATTGCCGCGATCACTCCCCAGCCGATAGGCAGCCCTCCGACCACGCTCCACAACGGGGATACCACGCGCATTCGAGGGTCGGGGGCCGGCGCTCATGCCCAACCATTGACGGCAGCAGACCAGCCAGCACCCAACCAGCCAAACAAGATCGACGCTGCGGGTGCCGATTAATCATCCGGCCAGGTCAAGCCGCATGCCGATACTCCTTCAGGATGCCCCCAAGCGAGCCGTTCGGGGACGACGATGCGGCGGCCGGCCCCGGGATAGGCGGGCTGGGTGACCTGCAACCACAGGCCGTTGATGTCCAGGCCGTGCAGAGTGGCCAGGCGGCTGATGTAGGACGGGGGAATTTCGTGTCGTGCGGGCGGGACGGGGTCGGGCAGCGTGCGCAGGAGCATCGCCAGGTCGGCCCGCGGGTCCCTGGCCGGCGCGGTTCGGAAGAGCCCGGGTCCGTTGTCGGATGATTAGCCGATGTCGTCGGCGTTGTCGGTGGAGGCTGTAGAGGGCTGATCAGTTGGTCTGTGGGGCGTGTCGCCGTGCTGCTGGGCGTGTAGCAGTTCGAGGGCGCGTTCTTCGTACCGGATGCGGGCCGGGGAGAAGTCGTACGGCATCTTACCGATGGCCTCCGACGCGCTCATCGTCGTCTCGCTCTCGTCCTCGTCCGCAGTCTCGTCGTACTGCTCAAAGAGGTCGTCGTACGCTTCTTCCAGTCCGGCGTCCTCGATGGCGGAGTCCAACGCGGTCTCGTGTGCGCACCGCTGGATGGCGAGGGTGTCCACGCGAGGGTCGTCGGGGGAGACACTGTCGTCCAGGGCTGCCTCGGCCTCCGCCAGGCGGTCGTCCTCGGCCCGCAGATCGGGCTGGGTGGCCAGGACGATGAACCGGTCTGCCTGGACGGCAGCGCCGAGCGGGCCGAAGACGCGCTCGGTGACCAGGAGGGTATCGAGGTCAGAAGGGCGCAGGGCCCCGGGCGGCACGTGGCGGAGTCGGCCGGTGACCAACGGGGAGAGCAGGCCAAGGGGGTTGCCGGACTCGCGCAGGCGGCGGACGGCGGTCCGCCGGTGTTCGATAGCGGCTGCCTTGGCGGTGAGGGATTCCTCCAGCCGGGCGAGCGACTGCTCGATGTCGATGGCACCCGCGAAGGCGGTGCGGATGTCGTCCAAGGGGATACCGGCGTCCGCCATTTTGCGGATCCACAGCAGGCGGATCATGTCGTCGTAGCCGTAGCGGCGGCGGTTGTCGGCGCCCCGCTCCGGTTCGGCAAGCAGCCCGATGGCGTGGTAGTGGCGGATGGCTCGGGGGGTGGTCCCGGTGAATGCGGCAGCGTCGCCGATCTTGACCCAGCGGGGAATCGCAGGCAGGTGCATGAAGGAAACCTCTCAACGTCGTGCTCACCGTTCACTGGACCACATGCCGCTACGGCATATGCAAACCCCGCCGGCGTCGAGTTCGCGGTCGGCGGTCCCGGCGGAGACCGGCCGCGGCGGCAAGGCGCCGGGCGTGTCCCATGTGAAGTCCGCGAAGGGGGCGTTCACCAGCGGCAGGTGCACCCAGGGCGCGGTGATCCAGCCTCCGGTGGTACGGACCGAAGACGCGGGAGAGGTCGTAGGGGTCGTAGTGCACCTCCCAGAGCCCGCGCTTGGCCCCATGGCCGGAGTGCTGCCGCCGCCACGGCCCCAGCTCCGGCGCGTCGTAGTGCGGATGGCGGCCTCGCGGATGCCGCACCGGCAGCTGCTCGACATCGATGCGCGGATGGAACAGGCCGCCGCGAAACCGGTGACCGTGCCGGACACTGTTGTCATCGACGGTGGGAAGGTGTTCATCTCCGACACCTCTGCCGCGACCAGGGAGACTGCCCCTTCGCCGGTACTTGGTCTGCGCCCCCAGTTCCTCGACCAGCTGGGGCCCCGGTAGCAATCGCGGAAAATCCAACGGATATGGGCCTGACCTGCACGGATCGAGCCTGGCCTGCCGTTCACCTGATCGTTTTCCCAAGGAGTCTCCACAGGTCAACAGCAACACCGTTGGACTCGCGGCCATTACTACCGGGACCCCCTCGTTCCCACCCATTTCCAGCACCGAAAGACCAGCTTAAGAACCGCGAGAAAACAGGAAAGCACCCGCGATCCCCGACGAAGCCCCGGCCCTGCTGCCGCGCGGCAGCAGATCGCCCCGCTGATCGTTCAGATCCGCTCCGCTGGAGGCGACCCTGCGCGACTGGCGGGCCCGCCAGTCCGTCCGGGGCCCGCGGCATGCTCAAGGGCGCCGCCGACCTCGACGCGTACCTCTGCGCCCGCGAACCCTGAGGCCGAGCCACGTCCACCACGGGAACCGGCGTGGCCACGGAAGGAAGCCAGGCCCGAGTGCCGGGGCATTTCGGCCATATCTATAGCGCTTCGTCCGCCGCACACTGCGAGAAACCCCCGCAAACGCTTCACCATTTGTCCGAACCACGCTGCGCGTATGGGAGACGAGGCTAGAGTGGCCGAGTTCTCCAGGAAAGGATCATCATGCTCAGCATTGTCCGGCGTTCTGCCCTTGCAGGCGCGCTCGCGATGAGCCTCGCCGTGGCCACCGTCGGCTTCGCACCCCCCTCGGCCGCGGCGACACCGCCGTACGGACTCCTCAAGCTGGTCTTCAGGTGTGCCCACGTGGGGGGCGTGTCGGTCACGGTCGTGGGTCCGGGCGTCGCGGGCAGCGCGCGCGACGAAAACGGCACGCACTACTTCCGGGGCCGGCCCGGCGCCTACCGGGTGAAGCGCCTCGCGAACGGACGGATCGCACCGAGATCCAGGCTCATCCAGATCCCGAAGTTCTCGACCCGCACCGTCAATGTCTGCTCCCTCAAGTGGCCCGGGCGCCCGTGACCCTGGGCCGCCTTTCTTGATCTCGCCCTCGCCAGTGCCCCTCTCTCGGGCTCCCACGATCACTCTCGGGTGCGGGTGGGCCGCACCGGTTCCGGCGACTCTCGGCCGCTGGTCACACTCGCCCCGTTTCTGGGCTTCGTCGATGCGCGCCCGATGACCCGCACCTGGCCGTCCTGTTGTCCAAGGACTCCGGACCGTTCGCCAGCTGCAAGCCCGACCGACACACCGAGATCTCACCGCTGCCCTGCGAACCCGCACCCATGGGGCTGTGGGCGAGAGAGGCCTTCAGCGAGTCCTGATGCAATCAGGACTCGCTGAACATTGGCGGCAGGCATGGACGTTCTCTACACCTGAACACGTGGTGACCAGCGAGCGCCGTGTGCAGAAGGTTCAGCCAGGCCGCGCCGGGCGCGACCTGTCCCCCGTCGTCCGCCTGAAGACCGTACCGGCGTACGCGTTTCGACGTACGCACGTCAGGAGGCCTCGACGACAGCAGGCCCGCGGGACTCCGGTCATGCGCCGGACGGGCTGTCCCAGCCGGAGACGAACCAGCGGACCGCCCCCGTGGCCGGGTCGTACAGCCGCCGGCGGATGACGCCGATGTCGCCCCCGTAGACGTGGATCCCGACGGTGGGCTCGTCGCCGACGGCCGCGACGGCGTGGACGTCGTCGTCGGTCGTGCAGCAGACCGTGACCTGCCCGCGTTCCCACACCTGCTCACCCGCGGGCGTCAGCGCCCGGCACGGCCCGGACGCCGCGGGCTTGAGGTAACGGATCTCGCGTTCGGCCCCCGCGTAGATGCCGACGACCCCCCACGTCTCATGCCCGTGCACGGGGGTGCGCTGGCCCACGTTCCAGACGACGGACGCCAGTGACCAGCTCCCGTCGGGGGCGATGTGGAGCGGGTACGTGACGTGACGCTCGTCCGACGGCCGCGTGACCTCCGGAGGGAGCCGGCAGCCGCTCGCCAGCAGGGCGGACAACCGGGCCGCCACCCGCCTGGTGAGCTCATACTGGTCGTCGATGGTGCCGACCAGCGACGTCACGTCCCAGATGAAGCTCTCCATGTCCGCCGCCTCCGGCTCGATCGCCGAGGGGGTCATCGGTTCCTGGCCGTGAACGTCAGATGCGTGACGCCGGACGGCGTCGAGACCGCCTCGATGCTGTACGACTCCTCCAGCGCCTCAAGCCCGTCCCAGAGCCGGACACCGCGGCCGAGCAGGAGCGGAACCTGCACCACATGCATATGGTCCACCAGCCCTGCGGCCAGGAAGTCACGGACCACCGAAGGACCGCCGCCCAGGCGCACGTCCAGACCGCCGGCCGCCTCCCGGGCCTCCCTGAGCGCCTCGGTGGGCGAGGCGCTCAGGAAGTGAAACGTGGTGCCGCCGTCCATCTCGACCGAGGGCCGCGGCCGGTGGGTGAGCACGAAGACCGGCGAATGGAACGGCGGATTGGGGCCCCACGCGCCCTTGTAGCCGGGGTCGTCCTGCCAGCCGGGCGGGCCGAACTTGCCCGCGCCCATGATCTCGGCGCCGATGCCCCGGCCGTGCATCGCGGCGAACGCGTGGTCGGCGCCGCTGCCGCCCTCCCTGCGGCCGCCCATCTCGTGCCAGTACCGGGTGGCGAACATCCACTCGTGCAGGCGCTCACCGGCGTGCCCGAACGGAGCGTCGGCGGCCTGGCCCTCACCGGTGGCGAAGCCGTCGAGCGAGATCGAGAGATTGTGCACGCGTAATGCCGACATCAGAGCGCTCCTTCTCGGGCGGGTCTTTCTGGTCGACACCAGCATGAACCCCACGATCCATGACGTCTAATGCTGATGTTTCGATAAAATCATCGATATCCTCGATGAATGCTCAGCCTGACCCACCTCAAGGTCCTGGCCGCGGTGGCGCGACACGGCTCCGTGACCGAAGCGGCCAAAGAGCTGCACTACTCGCAATCGTCGGTCAGCCACCACCTGGCCCGCCTCGAAGCAGCCACGGGCGCCAAGCTCATCCAGCACGTCGGCCGCGGCATCCGGCTCACCCCCGAAGGACGGCTGCTGGCCCTCCGCGCCGGCGAGATCATCGGACGGGTCGACGCCGCCACCAACGAACTCGCCGCACAGGTAGGCCTGCAGGCCGGACGGGTCCGCCTGGCCGCCAACGCGTCGGCGCTCAGCACGATCGTGCCCAAGGCGGCCGCCTTCCTGGACCGGGCACATCCCGGACTCGAACTGATCCTCATCGACCGCCACCCCGTGGAGGCGCTCGAAATGCTCCGCCAAGGCGAGATCGACATCGCACTCGTCTTCCAGCACGCCGACGCGCCACTCGAGAACGAGGAGAACTTCCGCCTCGTCCACCTCGGCGACGACCCCATCTACCTCATCAGCCGGCAACCCGGCGACGACCTCGCCGGCCACCGCCAGTCCGCCTGGATCGGCGGCTGCCGCCGCTGCCAGGACGAACTGATCGCCGTGTGCCGGCAAGCAGGCTTCACCCCCCGCATCGCCTCACTCAGCGACGACATGGTCGTCGTCCAGGCCCTCGTCGCCGCCGGCAGGGGCGTCACCACCCTGCCCGGCCTCGCGCTCCAGGCCCACCGCCGGCCCGACATCCACGCCACCGAGCTGACCGGCTTCCGCCGCCGGATCCACGCCGTCACCTACGGCGAACCACCCGACCCGCCCGCCGTCGCCGCCGTACTGGCGACGCTGATCGAGGCCACCAGGTGAACACCGTCAGGGCAGCCCCGCCTCCGACCGTTGGATCGGGTCATGTGCCCGGACGGTTGGTCGTCGGGATCTCGATCTTCGTCTCCTGGCCCTTGGTGAGGAAGAACAGGATGTAGCGGCGCACGGCCTCGTCGACGACCCAGGCGGTCTCGGGCACCAGCGGCAGCGGGATGCAACCGCAGCACGGCGAAGGCGTTCGTAACAGCGAGATAGGCCAGGCGAAGAAGTACGGCCCGTCATCATGCCCCCAGGTGTTTTCCCCTGCCATCTGAAGCTCGCGCACACCACGTTAAGCCGCCCATGGCCATGACCTGGGCGAATGCGATTGTCGGCAGGCGCAGTGCAGGATCGCCCGTACCGTGGAGGCTGCAATGTTGTAGCCCAGCCGGGCCGATTCGCCTTGGATTCTCCGATGTCCCCATGTCGAATTCTCCCGCGCCATTCGGCTGAACAAGCCCCTCACCAACCGGTGGACAAGCGACAACACCACCTCATGATGGTCGCAGCCGCCGCCCTGATCATGCAGCGAAATCCCAGCTCACAGAACGAAACCGAGTTTCCGAGCGGACAGGATCCGCTTGATCTCCCCGGCCAGCGCGGCATCGGTCGCAGCCCGCTCCCACGGCCTGGGCACCACCGGCGCCCGCCGCGAGCGCGCCTGCGCCCGTCTCCGAGCCCGTCAGTCCTTCTGCTCGGGTTTCTTCCCAGGAGATACGGCCTGCGCCGGTGGTTCTGGGGGCGGTCCTGCCGGGAGGGGGATCGGATCGTCCTTGAAAAGCTCGGGCACGCCCCGGTAGAGGATGGCCGTGATCGGCACCGCCACGACCGCGCCCGCGATCCCGGCCAGAATGCCGCCGACGGCCAGCACAATGATGATCGCCAGCGGATGGAAGTGCAGCACCCGGCCGACGATCAGCGGCTGGAGCACATGGTTCTCCAACTGCTGCTCCACCACCAGGATGCCGATGAAGATCAGCGCGTAGATCGGGCCCTTCGCGCCGAGCGTGACCAGCGTCGCGACCGCACCGGCGAAGAGGATCCCGACGATCGGGATGAAGCTGGCCAGGAAGATCAGTACGGCGAGCGCCGCCCAGAGCGGGACGCCCATGATGGCCAGCACCAGACCCATGAGCACGCCGTGCACCGCCGCCACGGCCACCGTGCCCAGCGCGTAGTGCGACAGCGTGGCCCAGGCGGTCCGTCCGGCCCGGTCGACCCGCGGCGCCATCCGGCCGAACCCCTTGAGGAACCAGGACCAGATCCGGTCACCATCCTTGAGCAGGAAGAACGTCACGAACAGCAGGAGCACGATCGAGGCCAGCGCCTCAATCACCACCACGGTGCCCGCGAGAACCGTCGAGGTGATCTGCTGTTGCCGTTCGGTGATCAGCTTGGCGATCTCGTCCACCCAGCCGCTGAGCTGGATGGGCTCCAGGTGCAGAGGGCCGGTGTAGAGCCAGCCCTCCACCGTCTTGGCCGTCTGCCTGACCTGTGTCACGAGGCCGGGGAACTCCTCATTGGCCCGCACGCCGATGATCCAGCCCGTCCCGCTCAACACGGCGAAGGCGACGAGCATGGTGACCCAGGTGGCGTAGATCGCCCTCAGGCCCGACGCGCGCAGGTGCCGGGTGAGCGGGAACAACAGCGCGGTCAGCAGCAGGGCGACCGCCACCGGGAGGGCGACGAAGCGCATCGTCGCCACGAAGCCGAACACATAGTTGGCCACGATGCCGATGACGATCAGACACGCGCACCACGCGGCCATCCTCGCCAAGGTCGGAGGCACCAACCGCGACAGGGGCTCCTGAGGCCGATCCATGCACGGGTACTTCCCCACCGGTCGGGAATAGGCACGCTTTCAGGCTTCGAGCCAGGGGAAATTTCGGAGATGTAATATTTGCGTCAGAGTAGGGGCAATCAGCCCTACCAGCTTTCTCACGACGGCACGGTGAGCCATCTTCTGTGAAGCGACCGCAGCGCGCGAGCACGGCCGCATCCCGCCGACGCACCAGCTCCAGCCATGAGTGCCGCCCGGCGCTGGGCCGGCCGGATGGCGACAGGCTGGAAGCGGGCGAGGAGCCGGCACGGCTGGTTGGATCACACGGTGCGCGCCCTGATCCGCTATGACAAGGCCGACGCCGGCCGGCTGTCGGCCGCTCTCACCTACTATGCCTTCTTCGCCACCTTCGCCCTGGTACTGCTGGGGTTCGCCATCCTCGGCCGCGTTCTGGACCATCCGGCGGCGTTGGCCGAGGTGCAGCGCTACCTGAGCGACACCTTCCCGCGTCTGGACGTCCAAGCGCTTCGCAATGCCGGCGGAACGGCCGGGCTGGTGGCCTGCGTGGTGCTGCCGCTGACGGGCCTGTTCTGGATGGACACGCTGCGCTCGGCGACCAGGGCGATCTGGCGGCTCGAGGAGTATCCGGGCAACTTCTTCCTGCGCCAGATCATTGACCTCGGTGTGGTGGTCGGGCTCGGGGTGCTGCTGTCCCTGTCGCTCACCGTCGCCTTCGCCGCTGAGTGGGTGCTGACCTGGCTTGCGGTGAACACCGTGGGTGTGGACGCCACCCCCGCCCGGTGGGTGCTGCCGGTGGCGGCGTTCGTGTTGGGAATCGGGGTCAACACCTTGCTGGCCATGGCGCTGCTTACCGCGCCACCCCGGCTGCATGTACCGCTACGCCGGGTGATCGGCCCGGCGCTCGTCATCACGATCGGCCTGGAGATCCTCAAGACCCTCGGCCAAGCCCTGCTCAACCTCACCGCCGCCAACCCCGCCTACCAGGTCGTCACCGGAGCGGTGGCGATGCTGCTCTTCCTCAAGGTGCTCAACCAGCTCATCCTGTTCGCCACCGCGCTGGCGGCCACCAGCGCCATCGGCGATGTCACCGACCTGGCCACTCCGTCAGGTCCGCCGTGACCTCGAGGCGCGCCACCACCCGGACGGCCGATTCCGGCTCTGCCTGTTCATCCGTCGCGACGCCACATCGCCCCCCGCACCGCCAGCCGAAGTTACTCGGCATCTGTCCGAGGGTCAAGAATGATGTCCATGGAAGAGGGGGCCGTTCCGCCTAACGCTTCACCGTCTCGATCGGCCTGCACGAGGAATTAGCGCGCCCATGGGTTGTGCTCGCCGACCAGTCGCCAAGCGCGCGGATGCCGTACTCGCGCAGCATCGTGCCGAGCCTCGTCGCGGTCAGTCCCGCCGGGCCGTGATCAACCCTTCGCTTTCAGGGTCACTCTTGAGGCGCTCCAGCAAGAGCGCCACCTTCCGGACCCGGCTGGCGGCGGGTGGGAAACCGGCCCGCATGCGGATGGCGACCCTCGGGGTGGTCTACGACGCCGAGCCGGCGCCCCGCCGGCCGCACGATGTGATCGCCGTCCCCGGGGGCCGGGCCGGGCAGCGCCTGCCGCGCGCCAGACCGTCCGCGATACGCAAGTGGCTGTACGGCTCGGTCATCACCGGCCCAGCAGCGATGATCGCCAAGGTCTTCGACCACGCCGAAGCCCGTGATCCCGGCCATGTCCGTCCCTGGGTCGTGCTCGTCGACGGAGCCCGCCACCAGCTCGATGGGCTACGACCAGGCGCTGGAGGCGGGATGGCCGATCGTGACCGGCGTGATCGAAGGCGCCTGCCGCCGTCTGATCGCCGACAGATTCGACCTGGCAGGGGCACGCTGGGGGCCTGGCCGGAGCCGAAGCCGAAGCCGTCCTGAAACTCCGCGCCCTGATCGCCAACGGTGATCTCGACGAATACTGGCGTTTCCACCGCGCCCGGCAACACGAACGGGACTACCAGAACGGATACTCCCTCTCGGCTTGATCGCTCCAGCCACTGAGGAAGGGCTACGCCCGATTGAGCTTCTCAAACAGACAGACTGTTTCTCTATTCCGGACTACAATCTGCGGCCCTGCGGCCGGCCCATAAACCGCTCACTAAAATCGCATACCTTCCCCTATGGATCTCCACCAAGGCTGTGACTACCATCAAGCAGTAAACATCGACACCGAAGGAGGTAACTAATGGGCCGTATCAAGAAGTTCGGCGTTTCGGCGGCCGCGGTGGCCGCGATCGCCGCCGCGACAACCCTAATGTCACCGACCGCTCTCGCCCAGGCAGCGACCTGCAGCACTAACGCGCAGATCGGCACTATCGGCGGCACTGGCTGGGCGCTGTGCAGCGGTGCCGGAGTGACTCAGACACGGGTCGTGCTCTTCTGCCAGGACAGCAGCGGCAGTTACACCACGGTATATGGCCCTTGGGTTGTTAATTCCGTTAAATCAAATGCCCGATGCAGCAGCACCTCATGGCCGATATCGGTCGGATATCAAACAATGTGAGCCATCACAAGCTCATCCGATCGCGGCGTCAATTCCGGCTCGATCGTGATCCGGATGTTCCGGGTGAACCTTGAACCACCCGAAGTTGGCATCCCATGAGCGCAAACGACCCGTTGGCGAGTGTCAATCGCACTGTTCGCCCGAGCCGGGCGCCGATCGGAACACGTACCGTCCCCTGTCGAAGTCCAGCGTCCATGCGTACGCTTTGAGGAAGCCGTGCGACAGCAGGCCGTCGACGCGTACGCCGCCGAAGGACTGCCACGGCGTCGTCCGGGACCTCGCGACGGCCACGAGCGGGTCCCGCCGGGTGAGCGGGCCGAGTGACACCGGCTCGGGGCTGTCGAAGTGCGGGCGGCCGGTCAGGTGGCGGGGGACGCCCCAGGCGCGGTAGTGGCGGGGCGTGGTCAGCAGGCAGGCCTGACGTGGCGGCTCCACGGCGTCGTCCACGTAGACCAGGCCCGAGTCGATGAAGAAGGTGAGGTCGTCGCGTGGGCCGAAGCCGCCGCGCGCGAACATGAAGTGATCCGCCCAGAGGTAGAAGCCGAACTCCGCCACCACGGGGCTGTCCGCGAGGAGGCTGGAGTGCTCGGTGGCGGCGTCGGGGTGGCGTCTCGGCGAGAGGATGAGGCGGTTGCGGGGGTGGTCGACGGTGGACAGGAACTGTTCCAGGACGTTGGTGCCGATGATCACCAGGTCCTGGGGGCCGACGAGGGTGGAAAGCACCTTGACCGGCACGTTAGTCAGCGATGCGGCGCCCAAGCGCAGCTCGGCGATGGTGCCGTGACGTAGCTGGGCGCGCTGCAGCCCGTGAGAGCCGGTGCCGCCCGGGGTGGTCACCACGCCTGCCTCCGCGGCGCGTCGTGGTCCCATGACGACAAACGTGCCGCCGGTGTCGAGATGCGCCAGTATGTCAACGCCGTCGATGGTCGCCGCCACGGCCGGAAGGTACGGCGCGAGCTCGTGGTCGGCGAACGGAAGCACGGCGGCACCGTCGAGCCGCACCCCCAGCGGGCGGGTCAGCCTCGGGTCGAGCACGCGCAGCGCCTGCTCGACGGCCCGCGGCCGGGCGTCACGGCGTCGCCGTAGGTGCTCGACGGCCCGATCGGGGCGGCCCAAGTGCATCCAGGCCTCGACGACCGGCTCGTCCAGCGCCCTGGGCGCGCGGCCGGCCGTGGCGAGCGCGGCGTAGTGGGACAACGCCCTCTCGTAGGACTGCTTCACGGAGTGGCACAGGAAGAGCAGGTGATCCCGGGAAGGGCCGGAAAGGGTCTCGGCGTGGCGCTCGCAGCCCTCTACATCGCCCTTCGACCAGGCCCGCCACGCCGGCCGTGAAGGGGCGTCCAGTAATCCACCCAGAGCGCTTCTCATTCGGGTTCCTCCTGGGGTGACTCGGCGGTGCCGAGATCCATGGCGACGGCGACGATCGTCATCAGCGGCACGACGGCATGGGGCGCGATCGCGTACTCGCCGCGCCGCGGCTGGATGAGCAGGCCCGCGCTCTGCAGGTCCTTGAGGTGGTGGTACAGGTGCCCGGTCGACGTCTCACCGAGCGCCTCCTGAAGCTCCCTGCGCGTCCGCGGCTCCTTGAGGAGGGCGGCGAGCAGGGCTAGACGCGGCCCGCTGCCGAGGCGTTCGAGCAGGGCCGCGGCCCTGGCCCAGTGCGCGTCCGCCACCTCGCCGGCCGCGTGCTCCATCGCCCACATGTAGTCGCGGTCCTCGAAGGTCACCGCGCCGCCATACATGACCGTGCCTGGGCGGGCCTCCCCTCCGGCCCTGGACCGGATCAGATCGAGCAGGTCGAGCGGCACGTCGGCGATGGGGCGCGGCGGGGCGTCCGCGGGCGGTGACCGGTCGGCGGGCGCCTCCTCCAGGAGGGCGACCCGGCGCTCAAGCTCCGTGATCCGGTCTTCGAGCAGTCCCATGGGCATCCTGGCTCCGTAGTTCCGCATTTCCGGAATAGCAAAACTATATCGCCCAGGGGCTGCTATGCAACGACCCCTGGGTTCTTCTGACGTCATTGGCCTCTCTAAGAACTGTTTCGTGGTGACTTAACGAACGCGGCGCAGGCAGAGGCCGCCGTCGATGGCAAGGTCGACCAGGAGACCGGCAAGGAGATCGTGACGGCGTATGCCAGGAGCTTGCACCAGCTCATGGCGTACAAGGACGAGTATGAAGTCGCCCGCCTCCACCTGGACCCCGTGGAGCAGGCTCGCGTGGTGGCTGAGCACGGGCCAGGCGCCAAGGTCGCCGTCCTGCTGCATCCCCCTGTGCTGCGCGCACTCGGTATGAAGCGCAAGATCAGGCTTCGCCGTACGGCAAGACCGCTCTTCACGGTGCTGCGGGCGGCCAGGAGACTTCGCGGGACCCCGCTCGATGTCTTCGGCTTCGCGCGAGTCCGCCGAGTGGAGAGGGAGCTCATTGCGGAGTACCAGCTCTTGATGACGAACGCCTTCGCGCATCTCACCTCCGATACGGCCAAGCAGGTGCTCGGCATCGCCGAGTTGCCAGAGCGAATCCGCGGCTACGAGGAGATCAAACTTGCCTGTGTCGCAGAACTTCGAGACGAAGCCGCTCGGGCGCTCGCCCAGCTTGATGAAATCCGGACCGGTGCGTGAAAGGCGCTCGTCCAGCTCCCGCATCCGCGCGCTGATGTGGGTGTTCCAGTTGTCCCACAGAGCACGATCCGGCCGCCCAGTTACCAGTGGGCGGCATCGAGCAAAGCCGATGCGGTCCTCGGCGCGGGCGCGGCGGCGCTGCCGCAGCTCCCGATCGGCGAGCTGGCCTTGCTTGGTGTTGGCGACGAAACAGGTCGCGGATTCTCCCGGGTCAGCCGGACCACCAGATCCCGCAATTCGTCCGGGACCGGCCGGCTTCCTCACCACGCCCGCCGCCACCCAGGTCATGCGCTCCCCGGACGACGGCGTCCCGCGCAGCCGCTTCCGCCCGCCCGTGCACGTGTCGATCTGGAGCTGAGACGTCACTACGACCCGGAGGCGTGTTCACCTTCGACCATGACGCAAGCGCCGCCGATGAGGTTGCCGAAGAAGTCGATGAGCATCTTCGCGCCGCCCGCCCACTCCTGGTCGCCCATGGAGCACAGCGGCACGAAGGGTGAGAAGACGAGCGGGAGCGGCAGCAGCACATCGGCCGCGCCCACGTACCACTCCGGCTCGGGGTCGGACACGATGAGCTGCCAGCACTCCAAGGTCAAGATGCTGATGCCCCACGCGGTGTACGCCGCAGTGAAACCGATCTCCAGGGCCTCGTTCTCCACCGTTTCGAGCTTCGGCCTCATGGCGTACCCGACGGCGGTGGCGCCGACGGCCAGCCAGAGAGCCCATGCGGAGGTGGCCAGATCGTCGGTCTGCGAATCGGGGGACAGCTTGGAGAAGGGGACACCGCTCTCGTTGGGCCAGCTCAGCAGGGTACCGATCAGGTAGCCGCCACCGTAGAGGGCGTCCAGCAACGGCACCCTCTTCTCGCCCGCCTCGTCGTCGGGGTTGGCTCGGATACAGTCCTGCGCGGCCTGGAAGATGCCGACGATCACGGTGACCAGGCCACCGACAAGCAGGCAGGTCCCTCCCGTGCTGATCTCCGAGGCCCCGGCGTGTTCCCGCCCTGTCGTACTCGCGTCAGGCAGCTGGCCGCCGGGGAAGGGCGGCTGGTTGGAATTCATGAGCTTGTAGATGAGCGTCGCGGGGAAAGCGGCCACCAAGCTGCAGAAAGAAGCCATGGTGAGTGGGGGCGCGTCCTTCCCTGCCAGCCACTGGTAGACGGTGTTGATGAGCCCGAGACTCAGATTCGCGTTGAATACCTGGGTCAGCCCGCGGACGAAGGCCAAGGCCAGGGCGATCACGAACTCGATCAGTGCGTCGAACGTGCCCAGCAGGGCCAGCAGGGCCTCCTTGACGGCGTCGAGGATATCGGTGATCGCGATGTTCGCGAAGTTCTTCGGATCGCCCTGGAACAGGGCCGAGACGGTGTTCGCAAGATCTTGGAATGCTTGCTTGATGTCGTCTTCGACAGGCTCGAGAGCCTTCTTGAACGCGTCCCACGGCTCCTGCAGATTGAGGTCCTGCCAGGTGGGCAGGCCGATGTCCGCGGCTGAACCGAACTGGAGCGAGACCGCGGCAGAGCTGGAGCCCGCCTGCAGACTGCTGCTCACCTGATTTGTCAGCCAGTTGTGATGGACGTTGGTGGCGCAGTCCGCCGGGCTCACCGTGGTGCCGGTGATGGGGCCCGAGCCGGGGCTCTGGCCGATGGTCTGGAAATCCTGCAGGCCGCCGATCTGTTTGGAGGCGAACTTGCCCTCCAGGGCCTCGAACGCGCCGATGATCGCCTCGCTCTGCGAGCTGAAGAAATTGTTGTCCAGCTTGGGACCGAGTTGGGTCAGGAACCCCTCGAAGTAAGCGGGCACCTGCCCCAGCAGGCTCTCGAAGTAGGTGGCGGTGTCCAGGATATCGCTGAACTTGAACAGCGCCTTCAGCCAGTCGATGAGGTCTTCGATCTTGGTCTCGATCCAGTTGAAGACACTCACCACGGCATGCCAGGCGTCCTCGGCGGTGTGCACCACCCAATCGGCCACCTGCACCGCCACACCTTTGATCTCGAACCAGAGGTGGACCACGCCTTGCTCGAGATCCACGGCGACCTGGGCTATCTTCGTGGCCGCGGTGGTGATGCCGCGCCACACGTCGCCGGCCCAGTCCCAGATGTCGTCGAGGATGCCCTCGGCGACGGCGCCCTCCGACCTCAGCCGCGCCATCTCGGCGTGCAGGTCGTCCACGCCGGCGAACTCCTGGTAACCCCGCCGGGCCGGATCCGGGTCGAGGCAGTTGTACATGAAGGCGGCCACTCCCGACCCGTCCTGCTGGGTGCCTGAGGGCATCTTGGTGATCGTCTGCAGGTACTTTACGGCTGCGTCAGGGGCCACGACGGGGTTGTCGCCCTGTACTCCAGGCGCCAGTGGGCCACCGTTGACGGTGGCGGCGAGGAGCGTGTCGCCGGTGAACGAGTCGTATCCGCTGGCCGCAGAACCATTGCTCGCCAGCGGACCGTTGCCCGCGAGGAAGCTCTGGACGGGCCCGGCGTAGTTGACGGAGATCGGGTTGGGCGACTCCGCGCCCGGGGCGCTCGTGTCGGCCATGCCCGGCACGGTGATGCTCAGCGTCGGCGGCACCAGGTCGATGGCCAGCGTGGCGAGCGTCAGCTTGCCCCACACATCGGTGGCGAAGATGGCCGGCTGGTCGCTGCCCACCAGGAAGAACTGGGTGCCGACCGCGAGGTCGCAGGTCGAATTCGCGCTCACCGTCACCGGGTAACCGGGGAGCGGAGTGCCGTTCGCGTCGAACACGCTGACCTCGGTGCGCCACCGGTCGATCTCGTACGAGTCCGTCTGGGGCAGTTTCACCGGCGCCGCCAGCCAGTTACCGGTGACCGGGTCCTGATAGTGCATGTGCAGCGCGCCCAGGGCCCCGTCCACGGCGAACAGAGCCGGGACGTCCGACGGGTACGGATCCGCGTAGACGCGGGCGATGTTCACGTCCAGCGGGAGGTAGGGAGCCCACTGCATGACCCCGTTGCCGTCCACACCGGTCTGGTGCAACACGCCGAGATTGGCATCGGTGTCGACCATGTACAGATTCACATTGGAATCGGACTCTCTGGTCGCGACCGATCCGCTCTCGATCGTGCGGCCGCCGGTGTCTATGAAGCCCCACTGGTTCCAGTTCATATGTTGCGCGGTCACGGAGAGGAGTTGCTGGTCGGCGGTGCCGATGAACGTGTTGTATCCGTCGTTGGTGTAGCTGGCGAGAGTCTGGGTGATCCAGCTGTCCGTGGAAGTCGCGTAGATGTGGCTGGAGTCCTGCTGGGTGGGCAGGTTGCCGGCGAAGAACGACACTTGTCCCGAGGGTGCGGCGACCAGCATGCCGAAGTACTCGGTCGAGTACATGATCCCGTTGTAGCTGTTGCCGGGGACCAGGTTGATCGCGTCGTTGACGTTCAGGTCGTAGGTGAAATACGGCCAGCCCTCGCCCGTCTGCGCCTGAACGATGCAAAGATTGTCGTCGTCCATCGCCGCGAAGATCGATGGGGGCGGGTTGGAGATGCCGGATGGATAGGAGACCTGCAGGCGCTTCAGCAAGCGGTCGGCGACGTTGTAGTGCTGCGGGGCGACCCAGCTGGTCCCCTCGAGCCACGTGTGCATGCAGTGCCCGCCCGTGCCGATGTAGTAGGCGTCCACGGTGCCACCCCACGGGGCAACGGCGGTGATCACCTCCACCGCGAGGATGGCGTTGCCCGAGCCGTCCGTGACCGGATCCAGGTTCCAGCCGGTGGTGCTGGTGGCGTCCTGCCGCAGATAAAATAGCTGGTTGTCCTGCTGGTCGGCGTTGGAGATGACCAGCGCTTCGACGGCGCCGGTCTGCGGGTTGCGGAACATGGCGACCTGGTTCTCCGAGGCCGCGTCCACGAGAACCTCGTTACTCCCGACGTAGTCCTCGCTCAGGACGGTGCTGTAGGAGACCTGCGGAGGCCCGAAAATCGGTCCCGCCACGTCGAGGGACCACAGTTGCTCGGCCTCGGGGTCGCCGCTCTGCTGTTCGACGACGACCTGCCCGCCGGAGGTGTCCGGGGCGGTCAGCACGTAGCCGGTCTGCCGGCTGACGATGTAGCCGTCGCTGGTCACGTTCCAGAGCTGGAGCTGATTGGTGGCGTCAAGGGTCTGGACGACGACCCCGGCACCCTGTGACGCGTCGGCAGGGGCGAGCACCAGTGAAGCGTCCAGCCGGCTGATGATGTGGCCATCGCCGGGCACGCACCACAGCTCGTTCTGCGCGTCGGCGCTCTGCGGGCCGGCGACGACGGAGGCACCGGGAGAAGGAGTGCCCTGGACCTCGAGCACGTACTGCTGTTCCGGGCTCGCGATGTAGAAGATCAGGGTCGGGGAAGGCGTGGTCGCCATGGTCCACCGCTTTCTTGAGCTCGCCCGATACGGGCTTCAAGAATGCGGCGGCTCGGCGAACCTGGTCGCGCCACGACGCGCCACTTGAGACAACCGGCTCCACTGGTTTGCCGAAATCAAAAGCGAGCGTCACGGGTGATCACGGCATTGCTTGGATGCTTCCCGGCCGCCGCAGGCCCCGCCAGCCGATGGTGATGTCTCGGTAAAGAGGGTGTGGCCTGCCGGAATCTCGATGCCGAAGGGGAGGTCCTCATACCGAAGTGGGACTTCCGGTGTTACGGACACCGCATCTGTGCCCTCCCGGTGAGGGGCATCGTTCAAGGTGAATGGGGTTCATCCCCCGACCCCATGATGGCATCCATGTCGATCAGGTTCGTCATGCCTCCTCTTCGGCCTGCGCCGGCAGACCTGTCTGCTTGAGGATCTCCCAAACCGTGGACGATGCGATCTCGATACCAATCGTGGTGAGCTCTCCGTGGACCCGCCGATAGCCCCTACGACGACCTTTGCAGCGGTACAAGGGGCTGACGAGCGGCGAAGAGCGCGCGTTCCAGCAGGCTGCCAAGGGCAGGGCGCTGCCGTCTGAGCCAGATCCGCCTGATGTCACTGTGGGTCACAAAATTTCGAGGCATTCGGTCCGACGGAATATTGCTCTCCGCCAGCAAGGAGAGCGGCCACCCTGGTGAACGCTCAGCCGACGGCCAGGGCGGTACGGAGCGCCTCCTCGTTGAGTTGGTGAGGGTGGCCGAGGATCCGATCCAGGTCATCACCCTCCGGGGAGAACTCGCCGCGGCCGGTCGCCTCGTACAGGTCCGATAGCTCTTCAGCGACCTCTTCGGTGGCGCCGACGCTCTTCAGCTCAGTGGCGACGCTCGCGGCGTCCACCTCGCGGAGCGCGATCTCCCGACCGGCGAGCAGCGTGAAGACCGATGCGATGCCGAGCGCGGTCAGGCCGAAGCCGGACAGCTTGAGGACTTCCCCCTCGTGACCGCCGTCAGCCAGCACGATGGCTGCCGCTTCGGCGTAATCCGTCAGCGCGGCGGGCGCCATCGAGCGCCCGCCGAACGCGCAGACGAACTCGCCGCCGGTCATGGCCAGCCGTGCGGCCGGCAGCAGCGCCTCGCTGTGCAGGTTGTTGCGGAGGATGGTGAACGGCACCCCGCTCCTGCGTACGGCGCCCTCCAGCGCGTGGTGCCACTTCAGGTTCGTGCGCTCGCTGTTGATGATGCCCAGGTGGACGAGGTGTGGTACGCCCGCCTCGGCCATGGCCTTGATGCGGGCCGCGGCCAGGTCGATGCTGCCACGTGGCGTCTGCCGGCGGATCCAGCCAGGTGGCGGATTGCTCAGCACGCGCTCGGCCTCGGCGAAGAGCACCGCCTCTCCACCCGGCTCGGCGTAGTCCTCCCGCCGGACCTCGACGCCCAGGGCGGCGAGGTCCGCGGCCTGCGCTGGATCGGTGGTGGTCACGGCCACCCGGCCGGCGGGGACGCGGTCCAGCAGATGCCGCACGACCAGGCGCCCGAAGGGGCCGGTTCCGTCGGTAACCACGATCATTGGGGCACCTTCCTCAGCGACAACTGACCGCCCGCCTCGGGCTCCTCGGCGCGCCGACGCAGCTCCGCCAGATCGACTCGGCCTTCACCGGTGAGCAGCCCGTCTGTCCGGAGACGTTCCTCGATGTAGTGCTGTACGGGTAGGGCAACGCCGCACAAGAGCCGACCGTCACGGTCGCGCCGGCGTTGCTCCGGGGTCGCCTCGCCCATGAAGAAGCCGGAGCACGAGCCGAAGTATCGGCAATCGGCGCAGGCGTCCTGCACCCGCGCCCGTGATTGGGCAAGAGCGCGCGCGAAGCCGGCGGATCGGCGCATGTCCGCGAAGGAGTCGCGGAAGATGTTCCCATGACGGAGCGAATCGTCGTAGGCGTCGCCGTTGGAGTACATACCACCGTCGGTGTCGATGATGAAGACGGCCTCGCCGTGCTCTTTGTCGTAGTAGCGGTGCCCCCGACCGCACACGTGTGACAGTACGTTCGACACGTACGTCTCCACCGGCTCCACCCGGATGGGTATGGCGGAGGCGAACCACCGGTCGGTGGCGACCTTCAGTGCCGCGACTATCTCGCTGTCCGACAGCTCGTGCGGCGCGAGCTGGCCGGCGTACCCCGTGCGATAGATGGGCAGGAAACGGAAACTCAGCCGCAAGTCCTCGAAGAATGTGTAGATGTGTTCGACGTATGGCGCGGTCGCCTTGGAGAGCACGGAGATACAGCCGAAATGGATACCGGCATCCACCAGCGCCTGCATTCCACGAAGAACCTTGGGTTGGGCATCGACGCCGAACCGATTGACCCGATTTCCGCCAAACAGATCGACCGAAACGCCGACCTCGTCGAACACGTCCCGCAGCACCGAAATAATCTCCGGCCGGACGACTGTGAGATTGGTCTGCACCGCGTTGGTGAACGGCAATTCCAGCGGGTCGAAGACCTCATGCTGGCATTGCAGCACGCGTCGGTAGAAGTCGGCCCCCATCAGCAGCGGCTCACCGCCATGCCAGACGAAATCCAGCCGACGCGGATGCTCGCGGAAATAGTCGCCTACCGTGGTGAACATCATCCGGACGTCATCCAGCGACATGGCGGCTGTGTCGCCGAGCGACGGGAACTCGTAGCAGTAGCGACAGCGCAGGTTGCAGAACTTGGAGACCTTGACCACGAACTCCGCGTACGGCGGGCCGCCGGGTGCGGGCGGCATCTACTGCTCAGCCGATTGCTGCATCCGCATGAAAGCAGCCAGCACCCGGGACTGGCTCAGCATCCGGACCCGTTCGGACACCGGACTGATCAGCTCGCCCTCGTCGATCTCACCCTCCACCTCGTCGAATTTCGGCTTTGGCGGGCCCTTGTCGAGGAACTTCTCATGGAACGGCGGCCCGTTGTGTGGCGAGTCGACGAAGAAATCAGGATACTTCGTCGCGCCTGCCAGCCGGAGTCGGTCGATCGCGGCCATCCGGGAAGCACGAACCTCGGTTCCCTTCAATTCGGGCGGCCCGACGAATTCATGGAACTGCGCCTGCGGAGACTCCATGAAGAAATCCGCATAGGAGTCCGGCTGCGCCATCACCTCGGCCGCGTACGTCTCCTCAAGGGTCATGGCGTAGAGCCGACTGTAGGCATTGTCCGAGATGTCCGAAAGTGCGTTTGGCTGCCAGTGTTTCGGGGCGTTCTCGATGCGTGCCCGATGGCTCGGTGCTTCGCCGTCATTGGGCGTGGTCGCGTCAGCCATTTCGGCCTCCGTTCTAGGAGCAGGCCCCCAAGCCATAGTTATCGCCGTATCGGTTCGGGTCAAGCGCTGGCGATCCTGCAAGGACGGCTCGACGAAACCCTCGCCGAGCTACATCGGCAGGCACGGGCGGCCGGGCCGACCGCCGACCAGCGCAAAGGCCTGAGACGTGCGCCAAGTATCTGACGGCCAATCGTGGCCGCCTCCACTACGCCGGCGCACTGGGAGTGCGTCACTTCGTCGTATGTTCAGGTCGGTGATTCGCCCGGGATCGATGATCGGAGCGGAGCGGGACGCAGTGGGGCTGCTTGGTTCAGGGCTTGGTGAGCTCGGTGCTGGTTGTAGAAGTGTTCGTACTTGCGCGGGGCGTGCCGAAGATGGCATTCGTTCTCTACGAGGCAGCGGTCGAGGAGTTCACGGCGGCATGACTGCACCCACCGCTCCATGATCGCGATGCCAGCCTCGGCGAGGACCCCGAGTTACTCTTCACCGCGCGCCCGTGCCGAAGGCCGTTCGGGTCACGGTTTGAGGGCAAGCCGGGTGGATCGCTCGGCTTCGTCGATGATCGCTTTGACTCGCGCCGGGGGTGGTGTCGAGATCAGCTGCAGTGCAATCCCGCGGAGGAGGCCAACGAGGGACACGGCCATCGCCTCTGGGTCGGCATCTGCTCGCACCGAGCCGTCGCGGATCCCGTCGCGGACCTTGTCGGCGATGAGCCGACGGAAGCTGGCGTCATGTTCCGCGTAGAGCGGCATCAGGACGGGATCGGCGGCAATCGCCTCGCCCCACATCTGCAGGAACGCGCCAGCAGACGGACGTCGGCTGGTGACGTTCTCGAGGTACGCGCGAACCGTCTCCGCCAACCAGTCCGCGGCGCTGTCCCCAAGCTCCAGGAGGGTGAAGGTCTGAGCATCGCGCATCACCGCGCGGAGCAGATTCTCGCGGCTGCCGAAGTGATGAGAGACGATCCCCCGGCTGTAGCCGGCGGCCTCGCCGACCTCAGCCAGGGTGAGCGCGCGTGACCCGCGCTGGGCGATCAGCGCCGTCGCGGCGGCTAGCACCTTGCGTTCGGTCTCTTCGCGACGCTCTCGCTGCGTGCGGCGAGCGGGAGGCTGATCGGGCATCAGGACTGCTCAGACATCGAGTCGACCAAGCATGTGGTCCGCCGGATCTGACGCAGGCCGCCGCCGCTGGCACTTCGGATCCTCATGTCGGCCAAGCATAGGGTCCGCCGGTTCTGCGCGTTCGTCCCGTCGACGGCACGCGGGACGAGAGCACGCAAGCGGTCAGGGCGGCACTAACTGCTACGATACTTGCGTGTTAACCAACAAGTATCTGAGAGGTGGTTTTGTGTCGCGCACTCCACTCGTGCTCGTCCACGGCAACCCCGAGACCGCGGTCATCTGGGGACCGCTCATCGGGGAGCTCGACCGGGCCGACGCGGTCGTCCTGTCCCCGCCCGGGTTCGGCGTCCCCACGCCCCGCGGCTTCGACTCGTCGACGACGACCTATCGAGACTGGCTGGCGTCTCAGCTGGAGCTGTTCCGCGCTCCGGTCGACCTGGTCGGTCACGACTGGGGCGGAATCCACGTCGCGGCGCTGGCCATGAGCCGTCCGGATCTGATTCGCAGTTGGGCCTCCGATGCCCTCGGCGTGTTCGCGCCCGACTACCTCTGGCATCCGCGGGCACAGGTGTGGCAGCAGGAGGGCCCGGGGGAAGCCTCGGTGCAGGAGTTGTGGGGAGGCGAGCTGGAGCAGCGACTCGCGGTGACGTCGGCCCTCGGTATGACCGGGCGCATGGCGGAGCGGGTCGCGGCAGGCATGGATCCCGAGATGGGTCGCGCCGTCCTCAAGCTGTTGCGGTCGGCACGACAGCCGGCGATGGCCGAAGCGGGACGGCTGCTACCGAGCGCCGCACAACGTCCGGGGCTCGCTCTCATCGCCGTTGACGACTTCGAGAGAGCCAGCGGGACGTTGGTGCAGCACGAGTGGGCAGCGCGCCGATCGGGCGCGAGGATGGCGCATCTGGAGGGCGTGGGCCACTGGTGGCCGGAGGAGACACCGGCGCCGGTTGCTGAGGCTCTGACGAACTTCTGGGCAGAGCTGCCGGATCCCGAAAGGGCTCCTGCGACCGACTCCCGGGGGTAACGCCTGCGTACCCACGGCCCGCGAACTAGCCTCGCGCTTTCACGCGTGTTGTGGGTGATCTGATCGTTTACCTGAGAAAAAGGCCTCTGAGCTGGGAGGATAGGGCTTTCCTAGAGAACGTGTCAGCCGGTGCGAGAGGCACTTTCACGTGCAGCCCATCGACCGCCGCCCGAATATCATGGTGTCTTCGGACGGTAAGTGAATCGTCGGTCAGGCCGGGGGCCTGATGCTGATGGAGACGCTGCGGGTCACCGGGCTGGACCGCGGCCTGTCACGTGCGCTGGAGCGGTGGCGGGTGCCACGAGCGGTGCACGACCCGGGAAAGGCATCGGATCGAGCACACCGTGATCCTCATCGCAGACGGGTACATCAAGAAGTACGCCGAGGCCATCCTCGATCTGCTACCCAGTGGGTCGAATGGTGCATCGAACGCATCGGCCTGACCGGCGAACTGGCAGAGCGAGCCCGCCGAGCAGCCGCGAACAACCGGTGGGACGGATCCGACAGCACGGACTTGCGCCGCAACGAATAGTCGAGCGGCTTCCGGAAGTGCGGGCTGCGCGCCACGCTGGAAGCGCCGACCCGCGCAGGCGGCGGCAAAACCACAGGTCAGTTGATAGGGCCCACGGAGCCGTGCCAACGCATGCAGGGCTGCGGAATCGGCGCCAGGTCGGTTGCAGGTCCGGGCACGGCCGCCGGGCGAGCGCGATTTCCTGCTCTCCCCCGCCGGTCGGCGCGCACCAGAAGCTCAGTACTGGCGCAAGGGGCAGTTGTGCCCGGATCGCCCCACGGCACCCGCCGGCGTTTTGGCGGCAGAGGGGACCGGCGCCCGCCGCCAGGCTCAGAGTCGTCGGCGGTGCCGGTCCAGGAAGTCACGGACCGCGGCGGCGAGCTCGGCGTCCTCGGGGCTGGTGCCGCCGAAGCCGCCGTGTGGCATGGCCTCGAAGACGTGCAGCTCGGCTTCGACGCCGGCCGACAGCAGCTTGCGGTGCATGCGGACGGTGTTGGACAGGAACAGGTCCCGGGTGCCGGATTGCAGGAAGGTGGGCGGGAAGCCGGACAGGTCGGCGAACAATGGGGACAGGTAGGGGTGGGAGAGGTCGTACCCGTTCGCGTAGAGCTCGTTCACCTCCCGCAGGCTTGACAGGACGTTGTCGATGCCGGCGTTGGTGTGGAAGCTGTCGCCGGACTCGGTGAGGTCGACCTCCGGTGTCCGTAGCACCAGCGCCGCCGGCATCGGAAGCCCTTCGTCCTTGGCCCGCACCAGCAGTGCGGCGGCGAGGTTGCCACCGGCTGAGGCGCCGCCGACGAAGACGTCGGCGGGATCGCGGACCTTCAGCAAGGCCTGGTAGACGGCGAGGCAGTCATCGAGCGCGGCGGGATAGAAATGCAGTGGCGGCATCCGGTAGTCGATGCTCCAGGTGGTCATCCCGGTGTTCAGCGCGGTTTCGGTGCAGCTGTGAGCGCACAGGTCGCCGCCGCCGTAGAGGAGGGCGCCGCCGTGGATGTCGAGGTAGATCGGCCCTTCGTCGGTGGCCGTGTCGCCCTCGGCACGCAGGACGTAGGTGTGGACGCCGGCGACCTGTGTGTCCTGGGCGGCGACCGGCGACGGAAGGGCTCGGTCTGCGAGCCAGGCGCGGATGTAGCCGTCGGTCTGCTCGACCAGGCGCAGCCAGCCGTCGGTGTCTTCCCGTTCGGGAAGAGAGGGCGCCTGCGTCGGAGGCGGCTGCGTCAGGAATTGGCGGGCTGCCTCGCTGAGGTGTGCGGGGATCGGCAGCGGAGGATGAGAGGGGAGGTTCATGGGGGTGTCTCCTTCAATTGAAGATCAAGGCGGAAGCCGGCTTGTTCTGTCTCCTGCTAGAGCCGATCGCCACGTCAAGCTCGCCGTGGAACGGTTTCACGCCTCTCCCTGATCTCGAGGGCGTCTCCAGTGATCGCGGGTTTCGCGTGAGCGGGGAGCAGGTCTGGACGATCGCCTCACAGCTCAATGATCGCGAACGAGATCCCCCCGCACATCCGACCATGGGCCCACAGCGGTACTGGCCGATAGTCGGAGAACGAGACCGTACTTTCGCCACTTTCGCCGCGCTCGACGGTGGACTGTGACGTAGTGCCGGACCCGCACAATCCCGCGGGCCAGTCCGGTGCGAGTCGCACACGGGCAGCGGAGTGTCCCGCACGATCGCCATATGGCGACCCGCAGGTCGCTCGGCCCGGGGCATGGTGTTGGCCCTGGTCAGCGAGGTCTGGGCTGAAGGTCGACGACCCTGCTGGGTGCTGTCGGCGGTATGTCGAGCGGTGTCATTCCAGTAGGGCTGGTGCTGGGATCGGGAAGTGATCGGAGTCGAGCCGCCTGCCGGAGGACGCGGTGCGGTCGGTGTTCGTTGTAGCTCGAATTCACGCAGCATGTGTCGGAGATGGTGTGCCGCTCGAATATGAGTTTCGTGGTCTGAGCTGCGGTTACGCGGCGTGGTGGTACTCGCTGATCGTGCCTGCGACGGCTGGTTTCGGCGGATGGAGCGGGAGAACCCGACCTGGGGCCACAGGAGAATCCAAGTCGTGCCTTGAGCGGCCGGCGGGTGCAGGGCGGCCCTGGGCGCCTCCTGTCGGTGAAGGTCCTTGGAGTTTCTCAGGCCCACCTCCCAGTTCCGTGGTCAGGACCGCGGAGACATGATCACCCCCACGGCCGGATTCCACGTGTCTTCTTAGATGATCAAACGGCAGATGGTCGGCCGCGCCGGGCTTCCGCTGCTACGCAAACGGGTCCTGCTCACAGCGGCAGGCCATGCACTCATTGCCCGCAACGGCGTCGGACTGGGACCATCCCAGCGTGCTGATCACGGGCTATGAGAACGATCCGCTGGTCGACGGCTCCGCGCTCCTCATCGACCCGGTCTTGTGGGCGCTCCACGCCATGATGGTCGGGGCCACCGGGCTCGATGACCCTCAGCGTGACTTCGGCGTGGCCACCGAGGACGCCGAAGAACTCTGCGAGCAGTTGTTCGACCCCGACCACTGGCCCGTCTTCACGGTCCCGCTTCACAGCGGAGCCGCCCTCCACGTCATCTACCGCAACCTGGCCGACGACATGGGCCTGGACTACCTGCTCTCACATCCGGACTGGCCACACGATCTTCAGTTGGCCGCCGTTGAGGGCTCCTTCGTCGGTCCAGGACTCTCCTGGCACGAACTGATCACCATCGCCCACCAGCCACCCACCTCCGCCCCGACCAGCACCGGGGACCCTGCCAGGCGGCTCCTCCTGCTGCTGCCCGCTCTGGGGGATGCGGACCTACCCGACAGCGCAGTACCCGCCCTCACCGCGGCGCTGACCCACACCACCACCAGCCCAGCACCCCAGCGCGTCGCCGAAACCCTGCTTCGGAAGAACCAGGCCTACTGGCAACCCGCCCACTGGGCGAAACTGGCCAACGGCGCTCTGGTCTGCGACGAACACTACAGTCGCCGATGCCCATGGCACCCCCGTGCCTTCACCCCCGACCAAGCCCTTGCCGTCACCCAAGCACTCACCGGAACCTGATCACAGCCGGGCCCCGATCAGCCGACGCCTTCACGAGATTGGGCCAGATCCGAGTTCCGGCACCAGATCTCGCTGAGTTTCGGCGCCAGCGGCATCTCGCCGATCTCGATGTTCGTGAGTTTGGGCGCCACCCTTCGGTGGGGGCGGGATCCGTCTGTCGTCGGCCAGCACACCGCTCACGCACGGTGACGGGCGTCGGAGGCGGGACGCGCCTTGTCTGCGGCAGATCCGCATGGGTCAGAATGTGCCGATGACTGTCTGGTCTAGCGCCGAAGCCGCCGCCACAGCCCGCGTCGATGAAGCGCCGCACCTCCTGCAGGGCGTTCCCGAGGTTGTTCAGCGTCTGGCCTTCACCGTGCCGGTCGCCCAGCTCCCAGCCGCCGCCCGGCTGCCGACACTGCCAGGAGATCTTCAGGGCGCGGCCGCACGCGAGAGTGCCGTTCATCCGGGGGAAGCGGTGCTGCCACTCCTTGTCCAGGTCGTAGGCGTCCGAAGCCAGTGGGATGAACTTGCCGCACAGACGGGTCCGCGGGCCCGATCAGCGGAACGACGCAGCGGTCGGGAAGAGCTGGCCATGGGTACGCCGCTGCCCGTACAAGGGTGAAGTTGAGATCCGGGGGTAGTGCTCGAGCCCAGCCGAGTACGCCGTGCCGAGTCCGAAACGCGAGAACTACCTGCGGACGCAGATCGCGCACCGATTAGGTTTCCGCGCCGTGCCCGTCTGTACGTGTGAGATCGACTCACGGAAGGCTGGCACGATGCGGAAACTGATCTTCGGCATGAACGTGACCCTGGACGGCTACATCGCCGCGACCGGCGACGACATCGGCTGGGGCGGGCCGCCGAGCGACGAGCTGTTCCAGTGGTGGCTCGACCAGGAGCGGGCGAGCGAGATGTCGCTGTACGGGCGCAAGCTGTGGGAGACGATGAGCTCCTACTGGCCGACCGGCGACCAGCAGCCCAACGCCACCCCGGCGCAGATCGAGTTCGCGCGGAACTGGCGGGACACGCCGAAGGTGGTGTTCTCCTCGACGATCGACAAGGTCGACTGGAACACCCGCCTGATCACCGGCGACGCGGTCGCCGAGATCACCCGGCTCAAGGCCGAAGACGGCGGCCCGATGAGCATCGGCGGCGCAACGCTCGCCGGGGCTGCCATGCAGGCCGGGCTGATCGACGACTACGCCCTGGCCACTTACCCGGTCCTGGCGGGCGGCGGCACGCCGTTCTTCACGGCGCTGGACAGCTGGGTGAACCTGAACCTGGTGGAGACGCGGACGTTTCCCGGCGGCGTGGTGCTGACCCGATACGAGACGAGGCGATGAGCACGGGCCAGATGCTCGGCTCGTGAGGCCAGGTCGAAATCCTTCCTGGCGTGCTCACCGTGTCCCTCGGCCATGAGGGGATCTTCCCAGGGCCCTTCCTTGCGTTCCGAGTGAGCTGTTGACCGACTTGCTGGAGATGAGGGACGACGGCGTCGTTGATTGACGATGTTCTTCGGGCATGAAGATGCCCCGCCGGCAACGCCGGCGGGGCGGTGGGGTTCGCGTTGTCGCGTTGGTGTTCAGCTGGTCGGGGTGCTCATTCCGCGGTGACTTCGGTGACGGCGGCCCGTGTGCTGGACTCGTCGACGATGGGGCCTCTGTCTGATGACAGTGTCGGGGGCAGGCCCAGCCATGGTTTGTCGGTGGCGTCGAATCCGGTGAGCTCGGCGATCTTCCCGTCGACGATGTGCAGGACCGCGATGTTGAATAGCCGGTACTCCGGGTCGTCGGGGGTGCGGAGGTACAGCACGGCGGCAGGCATGCGGTTGACGGTCGTGGTGATACAGCGCCAGTCGTCGTAGCCGCGCTGGAAGAGCCCGCCGGAGACCCAGCCGTCCACCGCGTCCTTGGCCGTCATGATCAAGGTGCCCGACTCGGGCAGCATCGCGAAGCGCAGGTCGTCGCGCAGCAGGGATATCAGCCCGTCGAGGTCGTTGCGCTCATGGGCGTCGATATACGACTTCACCACGCCGCGCTCGTCATTCGACAGCTCGTGGGTGGCGGGGCTCCGCCAGTCGAGGCGGCGGTCGGGCAGCTGCTCGCGCATCGTCACACGGGCCCGCTGCAGTGCGCTGGTCACCGATACGACGGTCAACTCGAGGGCGTCGGCGGCTTTCGACGCCGGCCAGCCGAGGACGTCGCGCAGGATGAACGCCGCCCGCTGCCGCGGCGGCAGGTGCTGGACGGCGACGATGAACGCCAGCTCGATCGTTTCCCGCGCCACCACCGATTCCTGTGGGTCCTCGGGGAGCATCCGGTCGGGGTAGGGCTGCAGGTACAGCACCTCGGAGCCGGGGTCCGGGAGCTCGGACGGTACGGGTGTGCGGTCGTTGCGCTTCTCCAGGAAGTCGAGGCAGGCGTTCGTCGCGATCCGGTACAGCCAGGTCCGCAGGGTCGCGTGGCCCTTGAACGACTCCCGCTTGTTCCACGCTCGCAGGAACGTCTCCTGCGTCATGTCCTGGGCGTCATCGTAGTTCGCGAGCATGCGGTAGCAGTGCACCTGCAGCTCACGCCGGTGGCGCTCCGTGATGAGTGCGAACCGCGCCGTGTCGCCTGAGCGGACCGCCGCGATGAACGTGGCCTCGTCGGCGCCCAGCAGTCTGGCGTCGCTCATGGTCATCAATCCTTCCACAGGTGCGTGAGGGCTAACAGAACTGACGATGTGGCGGAGGATTCCTGATCGGTGGACACCCAACACCGACGAACTCACCGCCCGCATGACCAGCAACCGCGACAGTGTCGCCCAGGAACGCGCCGGCCGGTCAGGTCCACGTAATGCAGAACTGCGTTGGACAGGTCCGCTCTGGGAAAGCGGCTGAGGGAGAAATCTGCGCGACCAGTAACCTCGCCGCCTTTGTTCAAGGCGGTCAGGGTGGGAGCAATGTCCAACGCCGCGACCACATCGGCAGGGGGACGCACGGGGCGGGGAGGCGGCTTACCTTCCGGAACATCACCCAGGCGCACGTCGGACTTGGTGGAACCGAGCTGAAGAACCGCAGTGTGGACGATGTGCTCATGCTGGTCTGCGACGGGCTCAAGGGCTTGCCGCAGGCGGTGGAGGCGGTCTGGCCGCGGACCATCGTCCAGACGTGTGTGATCCACCTGCTGCGCGGCTCGTTCCGATACGCCGCCCGTCAGGACTGGGACAAGATCGTACATGCGCTCAAGCCCGTCTACACCGCCCCGACGGAGGAGGCAGCGCTGGAGCGGTTCTACGAGTTCTCCGAGGTCTGGGGGCAGAAATACCCGGCCATCGTGCGCCTGTGGGAGAGCAGCTGGACGGAGTTCGTGCCCTTCCTGGCCTTCGACGTCGAGATCCGCAAAGTGATCTGCTCCTCAACAACCAAGATCAGCTCTTAAGTTGACACCCCCGCAGCTCACACGGTCACCTGGGCGCCTCGGCCCACGCCGGCTTCCCGGCGTAGGCCTTTGTCGCTAGATGCAGATGGCGACCGGCGGCGGGAGGCAGACGATAGGGGCGGGCGCGGCACTCGCGGAAGCTGCGGTGCCAGCGACAAGAGCGCTGGCGGCCAGCACGGTGGCCGACACTGTGAGCAGGATGCGGCGGCACATGACGTGATCTCCGTTCTCAGGAGCGGGCGGGTCCCCATGGTTATCGCCAGACCATCCAGTTACTGAACGTGCCAAGTCAGTCACTTATAGCTGTCTTCGCAGCTAGACGGGCTGTCAGCGAATACAGCGTGCGGGGCCGGCAACCGCCAGGCCGACCACGTCGGCGGGTCCTCGATCTCCCCGGCGGCTTCTGCCGCGGCCTTCAGCGGGCGGGCGCCCAGTTCCGTAAAAGCCAGCAGGTCCGGGCCAGGTGCTGGGCGGCTGGTGTCGCGTACATGCGGGTGCGGCCGCGCGACCGGCAGCGCGTCCAGCCCGGCCGCGGAGTGCCGAGTCAACTTGACACTTCCTCCCGTCGCCGGTCTTCGCCGGCTGTGGCGGGGATGGCGTTGTCGATGAGGACGGCGGCGATGGCGGCGGCGGCGGGGAAGGCGTCGGCGTTGAGGACCCGGGTGCGGGCCGCGGCGCCGTCGATGAGCAGCGCGAGCTGCTCGCCGAGCTGTTCAGGGTCGGCGGCGCCGGCTTCGCGGGCGGTGTCGGCGAGCCGCGCGGCGACGGCTTTCTTGTAGTCGCGTGCGTACTGGGATGCGGGGTGCTGGGGGTCGTGAAGCTCGACGGCGGCGGCGATGTAGGGGCACAGGGGGGTGGTGGGGGGGATGTCGAAGGCGGCCAGGAGCCGTTCGCGGGGCGTGAGGTCGGTGCGGTCGAACAAGCCGGACAGAACGGAGGGGTCGAACCGGCGCAGGTACTCGGCGACGAGTTCGTCCTTGCCGGTGAAGTGCTGGTAGGCCGTGCGCTTGGACACCTGGGCCGCCGCGCAGAGCTGGTCCATGCCGGTGCGGTTGATGCCCTGCTCGCGGAACAGCTGCTGGGACGCGCCGAGGATGCGCTCGCGGGCGCCCCGGCCGCGGCGGCGGCCCTTGGGGCCCTTCTCCAACTCCGTCATGGGTCCATGATACCCCAGCTGGGTAACGACCGGTGTACATAGTTGCGTCCAGGCCGCCCGCCCAGTAGCGTAAGCAAACAGATCGGTGTACATAACGCGGTCACCCCAGGTGCGTACGGCACCACCGACCCAAGGAGAGACCATGGGAAAGCTTGACGGCAAGGTAGCGGTCATCACCGGCGGCACCACCGGCATGGCGCTGGCCGGCGCGAAGCTGTTCGTCGACGAGGGAGCGCACGTCTTCATCACCGGCCGCCGCCAGGACGTCCTGGATGACGCCGTGAAGCAGATCGGCCGCAACGTCACCGGCGTCCAGGGCGACGCCGCCGACCTGGACGACCTGGACCGCCTGTACGACACCGTCAAGCGGGAGAAGGGCAGCCTCGACGTGCTGTGGGCCAGCGCCGGCGGGGGCGAGCCCGCCCCGCTCGGCGAGATCACCGAGGCGCAGTTCGACACCTGGTTCGGGCTCAACGCCCGCGGCACCCTGTTCACCGTCCAGAAGGCGCTCCCGCTCTTCAACGACGGCGGCTCCATCCTCATGACCGGCTCCAACGCCTCCCTCGGCGCCTTCCCCGGCTGGAGCGTCTACGCCGGCAGCAAGGCCGTCCAGCAGGCCTGGGCCCGCGTCTGGCTCAACGAGCTCAAGGACCGCCGCATCCGCGTCAACGTCCTGACCCCCGGCCAGGTCGCCACCGCCAAGCAGGAAGAACTCTTCGACGAGGCCACCAGGCGCCAGTTCGAGTCCCTCATCCCCCGCGGCCAGATGGGCCGCCCCGACGAAATCGCCACCGCCGCCCTCTTCCTCGCCTCCGACGACTCCAGCTACGTCAACGGCATGGAACTCGTCGCCGACGGCGGCACCACCGCCATCTGACCCGAACAACTCACCACCAGGGCAGGACATCTCAATGAGTAACATCAGCATCATCGGCACCGGGAACATGGCCCGCACCATCGGCGCGCGGGCGGTAGCGGGCGGCAACACCGTCGAGGTCATGGGCCGCGATCAGTCCAAGGCCGCTGACCTGGCCAAGGCTCTCGGCGGCGGCGCCACGACGGGAGAATGGGGCACCGCCCCGGCCGGGGACATCGTCATCGTGGCCCTGTTGTACGACGGTGTCGTGCCGGTCGTCGCCCAGTACGGAGACGCTCTCGCGGGCAAGGTCATCGTCGACATCAGCAATCCCTTCAATTCCACGTTCGACGGGCTGGCCCACCGCGAGGAGACCTCGATCGCGCAGGAAGTCGCCAAGGCGGCCCCGGCCAGCGCCAGCGTGGTGAAGGCGTTCAACACCGTCTTCCGTCATGTCCTGGAGAAGGGTCGGCCCGACGTCTTCATCGCCGGCGACAATGCGCAGGCCAAGGCAAGTGTGGAGGCGTTCATCGAAAGCCTCGGACTGCGCCCGCTGGACGTCGGCGGCCTGAAAATGGCGCACTGGCTGGAAGGAGCGGGCGTGGTCACGGTGGGCCTCGCCAACCACGGGGTGGGCAACTTGGACTTCGCCCTCAGCATCACCGAACTTCCCGGCTGAGCGCGTTCTGCCGCGGGATCGAGGACCTTGGGCCTGGACCCCGACGTGGCCCAGCACTTGCAGTCCGTCCTGCAGGAGTGGGACAACTCCGCCGCTGAAATGCGTTCATAAGCCGATTCCGGCGACGATCACGCCGGTACGGTGGCCGCGTGGGCACCATGGGCACCGTTCACCAGATCAAGGTCACCCTCTGGCGTGGCGGCGCGTCCATCTGCCGTCGACGGCGACTCTGGACCAGCGGCACGAGGTGATCCAGGTAGCGATGGGCTGGGAGCAACACCACCTGCACCTGTTCGGCGAAGGCGATGCCGGGTACGGCGACAACGCCCGCGACGAGACGGCTGTGACGCTGGCCATGCTGATCCCTCGGGTCGGGGACTGGCTGGGCCATCGCTACGACTTCGGCGACATGTGCGCTTGCGGACGTAGTCGGCGTAGTCCTGCTTGCTCACGTGCTCGATGATCGCACCCAGGACGATGTAGCCGGCGTTGCCGTACTGCATCTTGGTGCCCGGCTCGGACGTCAGCGGCTGCTTGACGATCTCCTTCATCAGGACGTCGACGTCGACCTGCGCATGGTCGTTCCCCGGCACCTCGCCCATGCCCGAGATGTGGGTGAGCAGGTGATGAACGGTCACCTTGTCGGCGATCTCGCTCGGGAACCCCTTGACGTACCTGCCGATCGTGTCCTGGAAGGAAACCTTGCCCTTCTGGACGAGCTGGGCGCCTTGTCGGCCATGCCGTAAACGTTGTTCGAAAAGCACGCCAGTCATCTCGGGTGGGGCAGGTCAGCTGGTCGGTGTACCGGCCGGGCGGGAGGGGACAGCGTCGAGCGCGGCCAGGGTGGCCTCGTCGAGGCTGAGTGCGCCCGCGTCGACGTTGGCCTGCAGGTGCTCGGCGTTGGCCGTGCCGGGGATGAGGTGCACATTCGGCGCGTGGTGCAGCAACCAGGCGAGACCGACCTGCGCGGGCGTGCTGCCCAGGCGCTGAGCCGCGGCGATGACGGCCGGCTCGTCGGTCACCTTCGGCAAGCCGGGGAAGGCGCTGCCGAGCGGAAAGTACGGCACCCAGGCGATGTTCTCGGCGAGGCAGAACTGGAGCAGGTCCTCGTCGTCGCGTGCCACCAGGCTGTAGGCGTTTTGCACGCAGGCGATGCCGGCACCGATCGCTCGGCGCAGCCCGTCCAGCCTCACGCTGCTCAGTCCGATGGCGCCGATCTTGCCCTCGTCGCGCAGCGCGGTCATCTCGGCGAGCTGGTCGTCGAGGTCGACGACCTGGTCGGCGTCGAGGGGGATGCGGGGCGCGGCATCCATGCGGCGGAGGTTCACCAGCGGGATCTGCTCGAGACCGAGGCTGACCAGGTTGGCCTCGACGCTGGCCCGGAGCTCTTTCGGACGCTGGGCGGGTCGCATCGGGATGGGGCCGCCCGGGTTGGGGTCGGCGCCGACCTTGGTGGCGACGAGCACCCCGTCGTCGGGACGCAGCGCCTCGCGCAGGAGTCCGTTGACGAACCCGTCGCCGTAGAACTGGGCGGTGTCGATGTGGTCGATGTCAAGCTCGACCGCGCGGCGCACGATCGCCAGAGCGGTGCCGCGGTCGCCGTGCAGGCGCTCCAATTGCATCGCGCCGTAGCCGATCCGGAAAACGGTACGGCCGGCGAAGGGAGCGGTCGCGGTGGTCATGAGGCTGTCTCCTCAGTCGTTGATCTCAGGGCGATGTACAGCAGTTCGGCCTGGTAGAGCGCCATGACTCGGCGGGCGATCGGGGCGGCGCGCTCTCGGGCCCCGGACGGCTCGTGGTGCTCGACCTTGACGAGCCAGGCCGTTACGCAGTCGTGCAGCAGCGTGCGCATCCGCTCGGTCATGTCGACGACGATGTCGCGGACGTCCGGGGCGGTGGTCGCCTCACTCCAGGTCTGCACGCCCACCCGGGCCTGGACGGGGTCGATCGCGGCGATCAGGCGGGCGAGCAGTTCGTCGGGATCGGGTGGGACGTCGTCCGCGGCGTACTCGCCGATGACGTCGGCGCGCTTGGCGAGCACCTCGCGGACGGCGGCCCGGATCAGCTCGGCCTTGTTGTGGTAGTGCGCGTAGATCGAGCCGGCCGAGAGTCCGGACTCGGCGATGACGTCGGCGATCGAGGTCCCCTTCAGGCCGGTGCGGCCGAAGCAGCGGACGGCGGCCTCGGCGATCTGGGCACGACGGAGCTCTTTGCGCGCGTTGGTGAGCCGCGGCACCACACCCCCCACAAAGAGAATAGTCATTCGGTTTGCGGGGCAACACTAACAGAATCGACGTTCTTTTTGACAAGGAGGAGTCTGCCCCGGTGTCACCGCGTACGTACGGACCTGCCGTGAAGACGCATCCGTCTCGCCCTTTACCATGGCGGCCAGGCGGCGCACCTGACATGTCTGACTACTCACGTCGCGGGCCTGCACGTGAGCCCCGGCCGATTTTCCGCCCGCGCCCGCTCGCAGGAAGAGCTGTCCCGGAAACGGTCATCCAAGGGATAAAGGCGAGAACGCTACGGCGCGATCCTCGAGGTCGAGGAACGACGGAACAGCCATCAGCGGCACGGGGCTGTTCGAGCAGGTCAGGGCGGTGCACGATCAACGGTGCTGAGTCAGCTTCGCTCTGACATTGCCGCCTGCGGGGCGAATGCCCCTCTCGGGAGCGGGGCGGGCCGGCCGGTCAGGCGTTGAAGACGCCCTCGGAGCGGTCGCGGTTCTCGTGCAGGTCCCAGTACAGGGGCGCGATCTGCTCGGGCGTGGCCGTCGGGCTGCCTTCCGGGCCGCCCCCGCCGATCCAGACGTTGATCACCACGTGCGCGGCGTGCACGCCGCTGCCGGTCAGTTCCTTGTCCAGGTTGATCACCCAGTTGCGCAGAGCTGCTTGGGCCGGGTTGGCGTTGCCGAACGTCGGCACCGGGTCCACGGAACCGCCGCCCGCGGTGAACAGCAGGGTCCCGGCGCCCGCCTCGCGCATCGCGGGCAGCACCGCCTGGGCCGCCGTGATGGCGCCGTAGAAGGCGTACTCGATCATCGGCTGCAGATTGTCCACCGTGACCTCCGAGGGAGCGGCCAGGGTGAGGCCGGGCACCGGGGAGTGCGGGGCCGGCGAATACTCCAGTACGTCGATGCCGCCGAAGCGGGCCTTGGCCGCGTCCAGGGCATCGGTCAGTGAGGCGCGGTCGAGGATGTCGGCGGGGAACGCGGCGGCCGTGATGCCTTCCTGGCCGAGCTGGGCGACCAGCGTTTCCAGCTTCTCCTTGGTACGGGCGATCAGGGCGACGTCGAAGCCGCGGCTGCCGAAGGTGCGGGCGATGGCCAGGCCCATGCCGGGGCCGGCGCCGACGATGGCGAGAGTGGGCACAGTGAGATCTCTTCCGTGTTGTGACCGCCGGGACATGCGGAGATCGGATGCCCGGCTGGCGTGTGGATCAGGCGTGTAGATCAGGCGTGTAGATCAGGCGTGTAGATCAGGCGTGTAGATCAGGCGTGGGCGGCGGGAACCGCGCAGCCGTCCGGGCCGCAGATCGCCCGGTGAGCACGCGCCGGGTCTTCTCGCGCTCCAGGCCGATCTGGTCGGCCAGGCCGAGGAGATCGTCGAGGCCGAAGACGGGCCGCGCCTGACCGAAGTAGGCCCGGAAGATCGCGTCCCACGCGACGCGGTTCTTGCCCTCCGCCGAGGCGTGGGCGAGGAACTCGTGAGCGAGCCGGGTGTTGCTGACCTGATTGCCCAGCACCCTGTAGGGGCTCAGGCCCTCCTGCGCGGCCATCGCCTCGATCTGGCGGGTCGACGCCTCCAGGCGGGCGCCGGCCAGGCCGTACTTGCGCAGCATGGCCTCGCGGACGCTGATCGTGCTGCCGACGGTGAAACCGTCGCTCAGCGGGAACGAGCGGTGGATCACTTCCACCTCCTCACCGTGCTCGAACCGCTCCACGGCGCGGTCCAGGCGGTGGCTGCCCAGGCCGCGCCAGGGGCAGGTGATCTCGGACCAGATCTCGACTCTCATGGCGCACCCCCAATTCCTACTATTTGTGCGTAGCGCCATGATGGACCAGTATGAAAGGCCGTACAAAAGGCACATTGATGTGCGTGCCGGAAGGGAATGTGCCCCATGGACGTCGCAACCCCGTCAGGTGCCGCAGCAGACCGAGGACCGTGCGCCGGCATCCCCGCCGAGCAGATGGACTTCATTCGCCAGGTACTGGACCGCGTCGGGGACAAGTGGAGCCTGCTGGTGATCGCCGCACTTGATGCCGGCCCGCTGCGCTACACCGACCTGCGGCGCGACGTCCCCGGCATCTCACAGCGGATGCTCACCCTTACCGTGCGCCAACTCCAGCAGGACGGCTTGGTGACCCGGACCGCCTACGCGGAGGTGCCGCCGCGTGTGGAGTACGCCCTCACCCCCCTGGGCCACAGCCTCCACCACATCGTCACGTCCCTGATCACCTGGGTCACCGACCACCACGGCCAGATCCGCGAACACCGCGCCCACACCGCCACCGGGCCCTGATGCCCGACCCGTTTCGGGGACGCGACGGCGGCTTGAGCGAGACAACCGCAAGAAGTTCAACGCGCAGACTTGACGGGGAACGGGAGGGACCCCGATCGCCCCCCGTGATCGCGTTCGCGGTGCCCTCACTGCGGCTACGCCGCCCCGCTCTCTTCCCCGACGATGCCGAGGCCCTGCGATGCCGGGCCGCGCGGACGCCGATCGCCGCGCAGGCCCCGGCCCCCGAGCCAGTTACGGTGCCGGCCATGCCGGTCACACAGCCGGATGACCCGCCAAACACGACTACGTCTTCAACGGCACCTGACCATCACCGCAATCGTGATCTGGCTCCGCGACATCGTACGAGACCATCAGCCGCGTCCTGGGCCGAGATAGGCGGCAGGGATCATGCCGTCGGCGGCGAGCGGCGGGCCGAGGATGGTCTGGCCATGTTCCCTGGCCGCCGCGGCCATGTCGGCCGGGGTGATCGCCCAGCCTTCGGGCTTGGGGCGGGAGAGGTCCCAGCCGGCGGCGCGGAAGAACCCTTCCATGCCTGCGGGGGTGCTGATGGCCAGCATGTCCACCGTCGGTGAGGTGAACCGGTACGCGTGCGGAACCTGGCGCGGCAGGAAGGCGACGCCGCCTTCGGACAGCTCATAACGGTGTTCGCCGGCCCAGAAGATGCCGCTGCCGGACAGGAGCACGACGATCTCGTCCTCGTGGGCGTGGACGTGGACCGGTGAGGCAGAACCCTCGGAGGCCGCCGAGCGGAACATCGTCAGTTGGCCCGCGGTGTGCCGGGCGTCCAGCAAGATCCGCATGATGCCGCCGCCGAGCCATTCCAGCTGCTCGTGGTCAGCCGCCTGGGCCAGGTACGGGATGGTCACAAGGTTCCTTTCGTCATGACGGGCCGCAGGTGGTGCGCGACCACGCGATCGCCACCGTAAGGGTGGCAACCTCGATTCCGGCATCCCAGAATTCCGGGATCTTGCGCACATCACGGCCGTTAGGCTGGCAGCGCATGAGGCTTTCTGTCACACAGCGCGAAGCCGTCCGCGACATCATGGCGATCTGTTCCCTCGACTTGGATTCGCGGACGTTGCGCACCAAGATCGCCGGTCGGCTGCGTCGCGTCATCTCCCAGGATGCGTTCTGTTTCGGCACGATCGATCCGTGGACGCTGCTGGTCACTGACGAGGTGTCGGACGGCATCCCCTCGGCCGGTGCCGCTCTCGCGGCGCGCAACGAATACCTAATCGCGGACGTCGACAAGTTCGCGGTCCTGGCCCGGTCCCGCCGCACCGTGGCGATCCTCAGCCAGAGCACCGGCGGGAACCCTGGTGTCAGCCACCGGTTCCGGTCGGTGTTGCCCATCATCGACGCGCGGCACGAGATGCGGGCCGTCTTCGTGGCCGACGGCAGTTGCTGGGGCGGGGTGGCCGTGTTCCGCAACGGCGGACGGCCCGACTTCACCCACGGTGACGCCGATCTGGTGCAGGCCATCTCCGTCCCCGTCGCGGTAGCGCTCCGGCGCGCCGCGTGTCGCCGTGGTGCGGCTGTGGGGGTGAGCACCGATCCGGGCGGTCCTGGAGTCCTGATCCTGGACCAGGGTGGAGGGGTGCTGGCGACCAACGAGGCCGGTCGCCGAAGGCTGGACGAACTGTCACCGCACCGGATGGCCGTGCACGAGGTGGCGGCGGCCGCCCGCGCCGGCCACAACTCCCGCGCCCATGCCAGGGTCCGGTCACGTACCGGCCGGTGGTTGTCGTTGTGGGGCTCCCCGTTCGACGGTGGCCACGAGGGAGACGTCTCGGTTGTCATCCAGACGGCCCCGACCTCGGAAATCTCGCAACTACTGATGCTCGCCTACGCCCTCAGCCCCCGCGAGCGGGACGTGCTTCAGCGGGTGATCGCCGGCATACCGTCCGCCGGGATCGCCGCCGAACTGCACATCTCCATCAGCACTGTGCAGGACCACCTCAAGTCCATCTTCGCCAAGGTCGGCGTCCGCAGTCGCGGCCGGCTCGTGTCACACATTCTCGGCGAGCACTACCTGCCCCACGCCGCCCTCTGAGGTGCGTCTCGACGTCCCGTGAGGGCCGCTCAGCCGGCGCAGGATCGGCAGGAGCACAGTTCGGCGATCAGGTCTTCCTTCGTCCGCCAGTGAGGGTTAAGCATTCCCTTGCTGATGCTGCGACCTTGGGCGGGGCGTGCCGCACAAGCTCGGTCACCGCATCTCCTCCAGGCTCAGACCGCCGCGACGTCCGCATTCTTCGAAACCCTGCCGCGCATGAAAAACTGCCGGACCCAGCGGCCGATGACGGGCCAGTCCTCGCCCCGGGTCCAGAAAAAGCGCAGCAGATTCTCACGGCGGCCCGATGGGTTGAACCACTGACGCAGCCCTTCGGCAGTGCCCTGCCACTCGGTGATGACCGGTCGCAGCTTGCCTTCCCACTCGGTCAACGCCGTTCTGAGGTCGTCCGGATGCCGCTGCAGCATGGAGCCGAGCAGATCCGCTCCGACCAACCCTGCCGAGACACCCATCCCGGCGTAGAGCGTGACGCACCACGCCGAATCACCCATCAGAACCACCCGCCCTCGGTGCCAGGAGTCCATCCGCACTTGTTCGGCCGAGTCGAAGAGGATGTCCTTCACCTTGTCGGCCTCGTCAAGGACAGCGCCGAGCAGCTTGCCCGTCGGCCGGTCGCCGAAGACCTGACGCAGCCGCTGAGCCGGAGGCAGGCGGAACTCGGAGTCGATATCGTCCGTGCGGTACGTGAGCATGACTGTGGGGATCCGGTCCTGGAATCCGAACACCCACATCGCGCGGTCGTGGTCCGGTTCCAGCAGTACGGCGGTGTCTTCCTGCGCGAGGCCGGGCAGGGGCTTGGAGAGCTGGAAGGCGCAGGTGATCCCGCCCAGCCGGTGCATGTAGCGCTCGTGCGGGCCGAACACCAGGCTGCGCACGGTCGACCGTAGCCCATCCGCGCCGACGACCAGGCCGAACCGCTCGGTCACGGTGTCGCCGTTCGCGGTGTCGCGCAGGGTTACGTCGACGCCGTCGGCGTCCTGCTCGATCTCGGTCGGGACAGTGGAGAAGCGGATCTCGACGTCGTCGGGCAGCGCTTCGAACGCGGCGTTCTCGACGTCGCCCCGCAGCATCATGCGCGGACCGTCAGGAAGGCTGCCGAGGATGGCCATGCTGGTCCGATTGTCGCGGCGGTCGATCTCGTAGTGGACGGTGTCGGGGGCGCCGTGGTCCGGCACGCCTGGCCCCATGCCCAGCCGCTCGGCGCTCGCGCGTCCCGCTCCCCACAGCAGCACGAAGTAGCCTCCCGTTCGGCGCTGCGGTGCCCGTTCGACGACGATCGGTTCCCAGCCAATTTGACGCAACCGAATCGCCGTGGCCATACCGCTGATTCCCATTCCGACGATGAGTGCGCGTCGGTTCTGTTCGGTAGTCATTTCTCCAGCATAGAAACCGATTGACCATTTTTTCCTATTCGGCCGCTAGGGCATATCTCATAGCCGGGCGACCTCACATTTGGCGCCGCTGAATCGTCAGGGAAATTCATGCAGGCCGCCGCGTCTCGGCGTTCACGTGAAGTAAAAGGGGTTGCTGCTTAGGCAGCGCAATTGGTTCGCCACCAGGGGGACAGTGAGGTGATCTCAGCCAATTGCCGGTAGGTAGTCATGCTCGAAATGGGTGAGGACGAGTGCTGCGCGGGCGATGTCG
>NZ_JBQHCW010000032.1:0-103469 GCF_052068115.1 Nonomuraea sp. ZG12 | reverse complement strand
AAGAGCCGTATGAACCGAGAGGTTCACGTACGGATCTGTGGGAGCCGGGAGGTGAAACTCCTCCCGGCCACCCGACAAGCCTGCCTGGACATCAGGCACCTAAATGATCTTCGATCGGTCGCGTACGTGCCCAGCCGTGCCCAAGAGCAACCAGCGAGCAACCACACGAGATCACCTTCTCGATGAAACGCCCCCGAGAATCGAGAAATCGCAGGTCAAATAGGGTAAGAGATGGTAGGGCGCCCGGGGCTCGAACCCGGAACCTACGGATTAAAAGCTCGGCCGATCATGGTTCCATGCCGTCCCATCTGGACCAACACCAGCGGCTGACCTGCATGGGACCTCGGTGAACGGATGAGAACTGCAACTCAAACTGCAACTGGCCATGCGGTCTGACAATTCTCGCCTGAGTGCCGGCGGCTTTACAGAAGATCGCCAGTTCCGTTCGCTACAGCCCCTGACCTGGGGCGCGGCCAGACAACCGGACGCCGCCTCCATAGATCGTTCCGCGCATATTCCGGATCATGAAAGACGCGCCTGAGTCCCCACTGGTACCAGTAGCACCTCGGAAGCGGACCGCAACCGCGCCAGGTCATCGGTGGCAGGGCGCCCGGGACTCGAAACGGAACCCATGGATGAAAAGGAAGACGATTCGATCAAGCTCCATGACTCCTGGCCTGCACGTACGGCGTCCGGGCGTGCGGTTAGAACGGTGGGTCCTCGCTGAATCCCTGCATCATCATGGTCGGGGGACCGCCCCACATGCGGCTGGATGACTCATCGAAGCTCCAGTCGATGTGATGCCGGACCCATGGGCCGGTCTCCGTCTTCTGTAGTCGGCGCAGCACTGAATGAAGACAGGTCAGGCTGAATTGGCGGACAACGACGACGCCGTGTGAGCGGAGAACCGGGTCGTCATCATTCAGGAGCCCACTGGCCACGTCGACGAGGACGTTCTGCTGGATATCTTCACGTCTGAACTCCCAGGGCTCCCAGGCCAGCCGGTACGCCGCCCGTCGACGCCGTTCGAGGTCATAACACATCACTTCCGGCAGCAGATCGGCGAAGGTGAGCCTGCGCAGAATGCCGAGCGCCTTCAGGTCCGGTGGAGCATACGACCTGGCGTGCCGCGCGATATCGTCCGCGATCGCTTCAGCGTCGTCCAGCGGACGCCCGTGCCGGTGTCGTTGCCAGCGCAGCAGATCCCACAGCACAGCACGCACAGTGGGATGCGCGTCGGTGAACACGGCGTCGACCAAAACTGCCCAACCGCCTTCACTGACGGCCGGTAACTGCAGCAGCGATTCCCCAGCACGAGCCCGACGCTCTGATGACGGCTCATCGGTGAGCAGGGCGACCAGCTCGGCTTCCTCCAGCGGGAGTCGCTCGCCGAACCAGCCGACGTCGTAACCGGGGACCGCCTCGTCCAGCCACCGCTCATACCAGGCCAAGAAGTCGGCATCCTCGACTACGTAAGGGCCGACTGGTCCTTCATGGTCGAGGTTGAACAACCGTCCCCGCGCCGGTCCCGCCACGGTCAGCCGGGTGACGAGGGAACACCCGTGACCGGCGATCTCCAGCGTGCCTCGAAGGAAAGCGCGATCCGGAACCGGCGGATCCTCGTACCGCTCTTCCCAATCGTCGACGTAACGCGGACCAGGCAGGTACGGACTGGGCTGAGCCAGGTGCCCCGACCGGTGATGCGTACAGCATGAAGTGTCGAGACGGCGCAACCCAAAGCCTGGACCGACGCCGCCGTCGCCCAACTCGGTGACGAACAACCGGTACTCCGCAGGGAGCGTCACCTCATGCCGCTCCTCGAACTCGGTCACCACAGCCTCGGACAGAGGCGGCCCAAGCTCGAACCCATGCGCCTCCACACCGAAAGCATCCGGCAGAACGGGCAGGGAACGCGCCGCAGCGAGTTTGTCAGCGATCCGACACAACCTGGCGTGATTGGCATGGAGCATCCGCTCAGTCTACGAACTGCTTCCCCCAAGCCCTCTCTAGCCTGCTCAAACGCCACTCGGGGGTTATCACTGTGAGTGTTCCCCTCTAGCCGTTTCGAACGCTCCCCGAATACGGTGATCAGCCGCGCTGCCCAGTGAGCCAGGGTGAGGAACGAACCCTGGATCGTCGATCGCCCCCGACCATGTAGGGCGACCGGCCATGCGGTGGCGATCGTAGGGCTGCATCTGTGCGGCGGAGTGGCAATCCCGGCCGGTGCGTTCGGTCCGTACGGTGGGGCCGGCGTGCGGCGCCCGGCCCGGTGTCCCGCCGCCGTCCGGGACTGGCCCCCAGGCCGCACGCCCGGACGGCGGGCGGGCGGAGGACCGGGGGGTTACCACCAGGTCTGGTGGCCGTCCGTTGACCACGTGGTCTTCGACGGCGAGTACCTGCCGGTCTGGGATGAAGAGGCCGGCTACCTCGACCCCGCCACGGGGGAAGTCCTGCCCACCTGGGACCAAGCTCTCGACCAGCTCGACGCCGACGAGGACGCCGGGCCCCTGCACGTGATCCGCTTCGGCGACCAGGTAGACGTCAAAGGCGTGCTCTCCGGCACCTCCGACGCCGACCAGTGCATCCGCTACCTGTCCAAGTACCTGACCAAGAGCCTCGGTCAAGCACTCGACGGCCAAGCGCAACGCGAGCACGCGGCCCGCTTCGTCGACGCCCTGCGCTACGAGCCCTGCTCGCCTGCCTGCGCCAACTGGCTGCGATACGGCATCCAGCCCAAGGGCGCCAAAGCCGGGATGGCCCCCGGCCGCTGCCGCTCCAAGGCCCACAAGCCCGACCACCTCGGCTACGCGGGCCGCCGCGTCCTGGTCTCCCGCAAGTGGTCCAACAAGACCCTCGCCGAACACAAGCAGGACCGCCGCACCTGGGTCCTGCAAGCCCTCGGCCAACCCGATGAGCCAACCGACCCACACCGCTACGTCTGGCGCCCTGTTCCAACCGGAGACGCCAACGTCCCTCCCCTGTCCGTACGGCTCCTCAGATCCATCCGCGGCCGGCAACGCTGGCGCGCACACCTGCAACAACTCGAACAACAGAGTCTTTCGGCAACAGAGGGGAGGGCGGCGTGATGGAAAGGCTCTTCTACCGGCCGAACGACGCGGCGACGGTCTTGGCGATGAGCCGGACGGCTGTCTTCCGACTGATCAAGACCGGCGAACTCCGGTCGATCAAGCGGGACGGGTACCGCCTCATTCCCGCTGCCGCGTTGCTGGAGTTCGCCCGTCACCTGGAAAGCAAGGAAGTGGCGTGATGACCCGCAAGCCCAACGGACGTTCCTCGATCTATCTCGGCAAAGACGGTAAGTGGCACGGCTGGGTGACCATGGGCGTCAAGGACGACGGCTCTGCCGACCGCCGTCACCGCATCGGCAGCACCGAGGCCGAGGCGACGCGGAAAGTCCGGGAACTGGAGAAGCAGCGGGACTCCGGCAAGACCGACAAGCCGGGCCGGGCTCCCACCATCGCCGAATGGATGCGTACCTACCTCGACGAGATCGCACCGTTGAAGGTCAGCGATCGGACGTTGGAGAGCACCTACCGGCCCAAGGCAGAGCACTGGATCATTCCGCGCCTGGGCGCTCACCGACTCAATCGCCTCCGTCCTGAGCGCCTGGACGCCTTCTACGCCTACCTCGGCCAGCAGCAGCTCGCCCAGAACACGATCGTGCAGATCCACCGCATCCTCTCCCGAGCGCTCAAGATCGCCGTACGCCGCGAAAAGATCGCCCGAAACGTCTGTACGTTGATCGACGCTCCCGCTGTGGAGGACGTCGAGATAGAGCCGCTGGACGCGGACGAAACCCGAGACGTCCTGGACGTGGCCCACCACCAGAGGAACGGGACCCGCTGGTCCGTGGCGCTCGCTCTCGGCCTTCGGCAATGTGAAGCGCTCGGCCTACGCTGGAAGTACGTGGATCTCAAGCAGGGCGTCATCCGGGTCTTCTGGCAGATCAAGCACCAGCGCCACCGCCACGGCTGCAAGGACCCGCACGCCTGCGGCGAACGGCTCCACCGCTACCCGTGCCCGGAGGATTGCCCCAAGGCTCGACGCACCTCCGGCCGCAAGCACGTCGTCTGGTGCCACCCGGACGGACGCCCCATAGACGCCGGCCAGGACTGGGACGAATGGAAAGAACTCCTCCGCCTGGCCGAGGTAGACAAGGACGCCCGCGTTCACGACGCCAGACACACCGCCGCGACACTCCTCATCGAGCAAGGCGTGGACATCAGCGTCGTCCAGGAGATCCTCGGCCACTCACAACTGACCACGACCAAGGGCTACACCCACATCACGGCGACGCTCTCGACCGAGGCAGCAGCTCGCATGGGCCGCGCGCTCTGGGGGTAACCGCAACTAGAAATGCAACTGGGCGGGCTTCCGGATCACTAAGATCCGGAAGCCCGCCCAGGTCATGTGGGGTAGGGCGCCCGGGGCTCGAACCCGGAACCTACGGATTAAAAGTCCGCAGCTCTGCCAATTGAGCTAACGCCCCTCGCAACAAGCAAGCGTACAGAGATTACCGCCCCGCCCGCGACACCCTTCCCACCCGCCCCATCACCGATATGCGGCCAGTCCGGTCAGTGCCTCGCCCAGCACCAGCGTGTGGATCTCCTGTGTGCCTTCGTACGTCAGCACGGACTCCAGGTTGTTCATGTGCCTGATCACAGGATACTCCAGCGTGATCCCGTTGCCTCCGAGTATGGACCGGGCTTGTCGTGCGATGTCGAGCGCCGCCCGTACGTTGGCCAGCTTGCCGAAGCTGATCTGGCGGGGTTCGAGCTCCCCGGCGTCCTTCAGCGCCCCCAGGTGCAGCGCGGTGAGCCCCGCCTGGGCGGTCCCCACGTACATCCAGGCCAGTTTCTCCTGGGTGAGCTGGAAGGCGCCGATCGGCTTGCCGAACTGTACGCGTGTCTGGGCGTACTCCACCGCTGCCTCCAGGCAGGCCCGGGCGGCGCCCACCACTCCCCAGAGGATGCCGAACCGGGCCTCGGACAGGCACGACAGCGGGCCCTTCAGCCCGCGTACGCCGGGGAGGGCGGCGGATTCGGGCAGGCGGAGGTCGTCGAAGTACAGGGAGGAGGTGACCGATGCCCTAAGGGACATCTTCTTGTGGATCTCAGGGGCGGAGAAGCCGGGGGTGTCCGTGGGCACCACGAAGCCGCGGATGCCGTCGTCCGTCTGGGCCCACACCACGGCCACGTCGGCGACGGATCCGTTCGTGATCCACATCTTGGAGCCGTTCAGCACCCAGTCGGAGCCGTCGCGTTTGGCGTACGTGCGCATGTTGGCGGGGTCGGAGCCGTGGTCGGGCTCGGTCAGCCCGAAGCAGCCGATCGCCTCGCCGGCCGCCATCGGGGGCAGCCACTGCTGTTTCTGCTCGTCGGAGCCGTAACGCCAGATGGGGAACATCGCCAGCGAGCCCTGCACGGACACGAACGAGCGCAGGCCCGAGTCGCCGGCCTCCAGCTCGCGGCAGGCAACGCCGTACGAGGTCGCGTCCGTGCCGGCGCAGCCGAAGCCTTCGAGGTGCATGCCGAGCAGGCCGAGCGCGCCGAGCTGCGGCGCGAGCTCGCGCGCGGGGAAGGTGCCCTCCTCGAACCAGTCGCCGACGTGCGGCAGGACGCGATCGGCGACGAAGGATCTGACGGTGTCGCGGATCAGCCGCTGGTCGCCGTTGAGCCGCTCGTCCAGGCGCAGCAGATCGTCCATGACGGTCCTCTCCTCGCTTAGGGCGTTACCAGGGTTCTACCAGGGGTAATCCCGATGTGCGAATGCCAGGGCGGAGGGCAGTGTTGAGGCATGAACGAATTCAACAGTAAGCAGCTGCGTCGGACTCGTAAGGGCAGGATCATCGCGGGCGTGTGCTCGGGGGTGGGGGAGTACGTCGGGATCGACGCGAACCTCATCCGCATCGGGCTGGCGGTCATGACGCTGTTCGGCGGCCTCGGGATCGGCGTGTACGCGATCGGCTGGCTGCTGATGCCCGAGGAGGGCAAGGAGACCTCGATCGTTCAGGACCTGATCGAGAAGCAGCAGCAGAAGAGCCACGGCAGTAGCAGCCCCTGGGGCGGTGACGAGCACAAGCCGCAGCAGTGATCAGGCGGCGGCCCGGGGACGCATTCGGGAAGGGGTGTCGCCGCGGGGCTCGGTCCACATCAGGGCCAGCACGGCCGCGGCTGTGAGGCCGGCGACGCCGGCCAGCGCGACCACCGGCTCAGGACCGAGCCGTTCCGCGGCGTACCCGCCCGCCAGGATGCCGATGCCCTGCACCGCCATCAGCCCTGACTGCACCAGGCCGAAGGCCTGGCCCCGCTGCTCACTGGGGACGCGCTGGACGAACGCCGCGTTCGCGGCGAGCTGATAGGCGCCGCCCACGCCCGACAGGACCCAGGCCGCCAGCACCACCTCCAGCGGCGGCCGCATCGCCGTCACGATCAGTGGAGCGCAGCTCAGCATGGCCATCCAGCCCATCAGCCGCAGCCTCCCCGGCGGCGAGACGAACCTGCTGAACAGGAACGCCCCCAGCACCGTCCCCGTCGGCATCGCCGCCATCAGCAGCCCGGTGATCACCGGGATCGGCAGCACCCCGGTGTAGAGCTCGACGGCGTACGGGACCGCGATGCCCTCCGGCAGGATGTAGAAGCCGCACAGCCAGGCGAAGAGCACGAGCGTGCGCAGCTTCTTGTCGCCGAAGACCAGACGGGCCCCGGCCGTGGTCATCGTCCACATGGACGGCTTGTCGCCGTCCTGACCGGCCGCGGGCCGCCGGCGTACGCCCGCGAGGAGGATCAGCGCCGAGCCCACGAACGTGGCCGCGTCGAGCGCCAGCGCGCGGTAGGGGCCCATGGTGGCGATCACGGCGCCGCCTGCGGCGAACCCCATCATCTGTACGGCCTGGTTCGTCATGTTCTGCAACGCAGAGCCGACGACGTAGCGGTCACCTTCGAGCACTTCCGGCAGCAGCGCCGCCCGCGCGGCCGAGAACGGGGCGCTGAGCAGCACCACGAGGAAGACCAGCCCGCACAGCACCGGGAACGGGATGAACGGCAGCGCCATGATGCCGACCAGCGCCGCGCGGATCAGGTCGCACGCCACCATCACGCCCCGGCGCGCGAACCTGTCGGCCAGCCCCGCCAGCAGCGGGCCGCCCGCGATCGACGGCAGGTAGGTCAGCGCGTAGACGGCGGCCGTGGCGAGCGGGGAACGCGTGCGCTCGTAGACGAGCACGGCCAGCGCGACCTGGGCGAGCTGGTCACCGAGGAGAGACAGGCCCTGGCCGTACCAGAGCGCCCTGAACTCCTTGACGGCGATGACCTCGCCGTAGGTTACTTGGCGCTCCCTGGCACGGCGATGCCGCCCCGACAGCCGTCGCGTCCGCATGGCCCCCATTGGACTCCGCTGTGCCTGACTCAGAGTGTTCGGTATATCACCTAAGGTGCCCGATCACTCGGCAAGGCGCAACTCAAAGACGCGTTCCGAATGCAAAGGGTTACCAGCCCAGCTCATGCAGCCTGGCGTCGTCGATACCGAAGTGGTGACCTACCTCGTGAACCACCGTGATCCGCACCTCGTCCACCACATGCTCTTCCGTGCTGCACATCCGACAGATCGGATTGCGGTAGATCTCGATGCGGTCGGGCAATACTCCGGAGTACCAGTCGCCGCGCTCGGTGAGGGGAATGCCCGTGTACAGGCCCAGCAAGTTGGGTTCAGGGGGATCGTCGACGACCGTGACGACGATGTTGCTCATCACACGAGCCAACTCCGCAGGGATCGTGTCCAGCGCTTCGGACACCAACTCCTCGAACCTCTCCCGCGAAACGTCGATCACAGTTGCCATTCTGCCTCGCCGGTCGGGTAAGCAAGAAACCGTATGAACTTCCTGAACAGGTTGAAGGCTGTCATCCGGTCGCCAGCGTCCAAGGCCGCGGCGGTGCTCGTCGTCGCCGCGATCGGCGCGTGGCTCGGCATCTTCCTCAGTGGCACCGTACAAGCGGAGGTCGGGCCGGTCGAGACCGGCATGTCCCTGCGCCCGGCCCTGGCGGGCGAGACGGTCGTGGACGCGAGCCCGCTCGGCACGCTCACCTTCGACACCCACGACGCCCCCCTCCGCCTGCGCATCACCCTGGAGAACATCGACCAGGAGCGCGCCAAGGCGTTCCTGGAGGACCCGCGCCTGACCGAGCGGCTGCCGGAGCTCATCGAGAGCGACCTGATCGACGGCGTGCGGCTGCTGGCCATCCGCTCGCTGCTGTGCGCGGGCGCGGGCGCGCTGATCGCGGTCCTGATGGTCTTCAGGCGGCCCAAGGTGGCGCTGCTGGGCCTGCTGGCGGCCTCTGTCGCGCTCGCCGGCACCGGTGTGTTCGCGGCCAAGTCCTTCCGCCCCGACTCGCTCATCGAGCCGCGCTACTCGGGCCTGGTGGCCGCCGCGCCCTCCCTGGTGGGCAGCGCCGAGTCGATCGTCACCAAGTTCGAGTCGTACCGGTCACAGCTCACCAAACTCGTGACGAACGTCTCCAAGCTGTACGACACGGTCTCGACACTTCCGGTGTACGACGCCGATCCCCGGTCGATCCGTGTCCTGCATGTCTCCGACATCCACATCAACCCGATCGCCTGGAACGTGATCCGCTCCCTCAAGGATCAGTTCAGCGTCGACCTGATCGTGGACACGGGCGACATCTCCGACCATGGCACCAAGCCTGAGAACAAGTTCGTCGAGGAGATCGGCACCCTCGGCGTCCCGTACGTCTTCGTCCGCGGCAACCACGACTCCAAGACCACGGAGAAGGCCGTCGCCAAGCAGAAGAACGCCGTCGTCCTGGACGACCAGCAGAAGACCGTCGAGGGCCTGAAGATCTACGGCCTCGGCGACCCCCGCTTCACTCCGGACAAGACCACCGCGAGCAACCCAGATCCGGCCAGCCTCGAACAATTCGGACGTACGTACCGCCCGAAGGTCAAGGACGCCGACCTGGTCGCCGTGCACGACGGCATCGTCGGCCGCGGCTTCTCCGGCTCCACCCCCATGGTCCTCGCAGGCCACGCCCACGCCCGCTCCACCACCATGCTCCCCACGGGCACCCGCATCCTCGTCCAGGGCTCGACGGGCGGCGCCGGCCTGCGCGCCCTCGAACACGAGGAACCCACCCCCGTCCAGGCCTCGGTCCTGTACTTCGACAGGGAGACCAAACGCCTGCAAGCCTGGGACGACATCACCCTGGGAGGACTCGGCGAACAATCGGTCTACATCCAGCGTCACGTGGAACCCGAGCCGAGTCGTATGATTTCTCCAGAGCAACTGAGCGCCCCGACCCCATCGGGGACGATCAGCGGCACCCCATCGCCACGCGCCGGTTAACCACTTTGGCATCAGGGCCGATCGTCCCCTATGCTTCAGAGGTCTCCCGACGGAAGGCGACGGGAATTCCTAAGCCCCCATCGTCTAGCGGCCTAGGACACCGCCCTTTCAAGGCGGCGGCACGGGTTCGAATCCCGTTGGGGGCACTGCGAGCGCCTAGCGCACCCGCGAAACGGCTGGTCCAAGACCACCGAAGAGCTGGTAGGCTAAGCGAGCGCAAACAGAACGAAGCAAGGTCCTGTAGAGCAGTTTGGAGTGCTCGCCACCCTGTCAAGGTGGAGGTCGCGGGTTCAAGTCCCGTCAGGACCGCTCTAGGTCAGGTAGCTCAGTTGGTACGAGCGTCCGCCTGAAAAGCGGAAGGTCGGCGGTTCGACCCCGCCCCTGACCACAGTAGATGACCAGCCAAGATGCCCCGTAGCGATTATCGCTCCGGGGCGTTTTCGTGTCTGCTGACGACAGCAGTGACAGCCCTCAGCATTCACAGCGGCCGCCGGCCGGACAACGAGAGCCACTCGTATCCAGAATGGGTGGGTGACGGTGAATCTGGCGAGGATGAGTGAGCGTGAGTACTTCGCTCTCGTGGCCAAGCGGCTGGGGATGTACGTGAGGGGCTCTGCGCTCGCCGGTGTTGAAGGGTTCCTGGACGGCTACGACGAGCATGCGAAGCGCCATGGCGGGCCAGGTCTGCAAGGGTGGCGAGAATGGCTGGCGGCTCGGCTGGGCTGGGGCGGCAACCTTGTCTGGCATTGGCTGGTGCGTCATATCGCTCTGCCCGCCGGCTGGGACGAGCGGGAACTGACGCCAGAGGACGAGTCTCGGGTGATCGGGGTTCTCTTCGAACTGCTCGATGAGTTTCTCGCTGAGCGTGAACGGTCGGAAGCCCAGCCGTGATGGGGCATCCGCCTTCACACAGGTTCACACCGAGAGGCACGCGGGTGTGTCCGGACAAGGCCGAGCTCGGCTGTCCTTCGGATCCCGTACGGTCTAGAGCACCTTCCGGGCACCCGGAAGGGCTCGTACCAGGTACGCCGTTGCCCAGCACAACGGCAGGGCGAGGGCGACGAGCAGCGCGAACTTCGCGGCCGCGGGCGCCTGCACGTCGCGGAGGGCGTGGCCCAGGGCGACCAGGACGACCGGGTGGATGAGGTAGACGGTGAAGGCGTGTGTCGACAGGAACCGGCGGAGGCGGCCCTGGTGGCCGAGGCGTTCCCGGAACAGCACCAGCAGCCCGAGGGTGATGCCGACCGCGAGTGCCGACTCGCAGATTGCCGTTAGCAGGGACGGCAGGGTTCCGTTGCCCAGGAAGGCGTCTTCGGCGGAGATCGCGACGAGGAGGAGCGCGACCGCCGCGACGGCGGCGGTGGCGAACCCGGCCCGGCCGGCCGTTCTGGAGAGGGCTGCCGGCCGGCCGCGCCGGGCCGCGATCAGCCCGACGGTGAACAGCGCCGCGTACTGCGGCAGGTAGGCGGGTGACGGCAACCCCAGGATCGACACACCCATCGGCACCACGATGCGCCACAGGTAGGTCACCAGGGCCAGGGCGATGGTGAAGCCGACGATCGCGACGGCGCCGGGCGGCCGGCTCGTGGCCGGAGTCGGTGCGGATGCGCGCGGGCCCTTGACGGTCAGGCGCCGCCAGAGGACGTAGAGCGCGCTGAACACCAGCAGCACCTCGACGAACCACATGGGCCCGGGTGACGACGACTGCAGGTAGTAGTGCCAGTAGGGCAGTTCGGTACCCTGCTGGGCGGCGGCGTCCCTCGCGGCGATGTATCCGCCTGCGGTCGCCAGAGGGCGGACCGCCAGCAGCCAGAGCAGCAGCGGGACTCCCAGGCGCAGCAGTCGCTCCCTGATGAAGTGCCCGGTTCCCTTGCGGTCGTAGGAGCCCGGTACGAAGAGTCCTGAGATGAGGAAGAAGGCGCCCATGAAGAACGCCTGATTCAACAGGATAATGACGTCCAGGAGCGTTCCTGTGGGGTCGGCCGGCGGTTCCGTGTAGTACCAGCGCGGGACGTTGCTGTAGCCGATCGCGGAATGGTGGATCACCACGAGTGCCATCAGGGCGGTGCGCAGGTTGTCGACGTAGAGGAGCCGAGGGGCGGTGCTGGGCGGCGCGGTCGGCCGGCTGACGGACTGTGTCATCGGTTCGCCCTTACTTCGAGTTGGGTTCTATCTGTTCTATTAGTTGTATATCAGGTAGAGTGATGGCGTGCAGCTGACCCTTGATCTCGACAGTGAGGTCCCGATCTACCAGCAGATCCGGGACCGGATCGTGGAGGCGATCGCCAGCCGGCAGGCGCGCGAAGGCGACCCGCTACCCTCCACGCGGCAGCTCGCCGCGGACTTCGGCATCAACTTCCATACCGTGAACAAGGCCTACGACCTGCTGCGACAGCAGGGCGTCATCCGAATCAACCGTAAGAGCGGCGCGGTCATCCGGCGTGATGCCGCCACCGGCCCGCCCGAGGCGACCTTTGTCGACGACTGGGAGGAACGCATGCGTGTGCTGCTGGCGGAAGCCACCGTTCAGGGCATGGACCGGCAGGACGCGCTGCGCCGGTGCGAGGCGCTGCTGATCGGTTTCGAGGAGAGCTCGTGATTCTGCTCCTGGGCGCCGGCCTGATCCTCATCGCGCTGGTCACATCTCTGATGCTGGCGCTTCCGGCGCTGGCCAGGCCCACCCTGCCGTTCGGCGTGCGCGTGGGCATCGAGCGGGTGAGCGATCCGGCCATCATCGCCGCGCGCCGGTTCTACGCCCGCCTGACCGTGGTGGCGGCTGCGCTGGCTGCGGTGGTCTCGATCCTGGTGCTGCTGGTGACGGGATCCGCCGCCGTGATCGGCGTCATCGCGTCGGTGGTGATGGTCGTGGACCTGCTGGTGTTCTACCGCGCTCATCGCATGGTCCGCGCCGCCAAGCTCACCGGGGGCTGGACAGCCGAGCGGCGTCAGGGTGTCGCCGTGGACACCACCTTCCGCACCGACCCGGTTCGCGTGCCATGGTCGTGGGGCCTGCCCGCTCTGGCCGTTCTCCTGCTCACCGCGGGGATCGGCTGGGCGCGGTACGGCTCGCTGCCGGACACACTGCCGCGGCTCTTCGCGGGCGGCACGGACTCCGCGCGGCGTGCGCCGACGACCGTGCTGAGTGCCTTCGAGCCGGTGATCTACCAGGCCGCCGTCACTCTGGTCGTCGTCGCCACGGTCCTGGTCGTGCTGCGCGCCCGCCCCGACCTCGACGCCGCCAGGCCCAAGGGGTCGGCCCGCCGCTACCGCGTCTACCTGCGCGGCGTCGCGGTGCTGTCGCTACTGTCCGCGGCCTGCCTCAACCTGAGCCTGCTTCTCGCGGGTCTGCAGCTGTGGGAGATCGTCACTCCCGCGATCGGCTGGCAGGTGGCCGTCTATGTCCCGCTCATCGTGCTGCTGGGCGGCTGGGTGATGTGGGAGATCAAGGTGGGTCAGGCCGGGCACCGGCTGCCCGCCCTGCCGGGCGAGGAGCTGGAGGACTCGGGGCTCGGCCAGCGCGACGACGACCGCCACTGGTTCCTGGCCGGCAGCGTCTACGTCAACCGCCGTGACCCGGCTCTGCTCGTGCACGACCGTCTCGGCTCCTCCTCGTGGACCCTCAACCTCGGCCATCCGATCGCCTGGCTGGTGCTCGGCGTCCTCGCCGTCGCCCTGATCGTGTTGGCGGGGCTGGCGCTGGCGGGCGTCGTCGATCTGCCCCAGAGGCACAGCGTTCTCTGATGACCTGAAGATCACTGGACGCGCAGGTCGGCGAAGAGGGCACGGTGGTCGGAGCCGGGGATGTCGTACGCCTGCGTCGCCACCGCGCCGGCGCGGCCGTCGGTCAGCACGTGGTCGATGGTCACCAGCGGCGGGAGCATGCGCATCGGCCAGGTCGGCGTCAGCCCGTGCCCGGTGGCCGCCGCCGCGTCGGTGTAGCCGGTGCCGAGCAGTCGCCGGAACACGACGTGGTCGAGTGTCGCGTTGAAGTCGCCGGCCAGAATGCGTGGCGGCCCGTCCGACGGGGCGGGCGGCAGCGTGGCGATGCCCGCCTCCCATTCGTCCACGGTCGACGGGACCGGCGCCACCGGGTGCACGACCACCACCTCCACGGCCGATCCGCCGGGCAGCGACACCTGCGCCACCGGCATGTGGTGCCCCACCGGCCGGAACAGCCCCGACCGCTCCCGCAGCGGGTAGCGTGCGTAGACGCCGCTGCCCTCAGGGCCGCGCGGCATCGGCTGGGTGATCTCGTACGGCAGCAGTTCCTCCAGCCCGGCCGCCGCCAGCCGGTCCCGCGCCGACCAGGTGAGCTCCTGCACGCTGAACACGTCCACGTCGAGTTTCCGTACGAGATCGACGACGACCTGGGCGTCCCCCCGGCCGCCGTTGAGATTGGCGGTCAGCAGCCGCAGCGGCCGGCCCTCGGCCGGCGGCTCGCCGGCCACGGCGCGTGGCAGCACGAGCCAGGCCAGACAGACGCACACCGCCAGGAGGATCGCCACGGCCGCCCGGCTCCTGGCCCAGAACGCGCACGCCAGCGCCACCAGCGCCGCCACTCCGAAGTACGGCGTGAACGACACCAGCGGCACCAGGAGGACCCCGGCCTCCAGCCCGCCCAGCCGCATCGCGGTCCCGGCCGCGAACACCACCGCCACCACGACGGCCAGCCGCGCCGCCCGAGCCCGCCGCGGCCGGACCCGCACCGGCTCCCGCACAACCTCTTCCATGAGCACGATCACGAACTCTAGGCGCCCATTCTTAAACTCCCATGAGCGCCGTCACGGAGGTCCCCTCCTGACACCTCGTGGGAAGAGCGGTGTTGGTGGGATGTAAGAGGCGATCAAGTGGTGATCCATATGTTCTCTTCGTACAGAAACCTACGAAGTGATCCGGAGGATCGCCATGAAGAGAATCATCCTGGTCTCCGCTGTCGCCACCGCCCTGGTCACGGCCATGAGCGGGGCCGCCTACGCCTCGACGTCCGTGGGGTACAGCTCGACGTACGTGGCCTTCGAAGGGCCGGGCTTCACCGGCCGGACACAGGTCATCACCAGGTGTGGCACGACCAACATCCGCTACCGCGGGTCGTACAAGTGGTTCGGCGGCGGCCAGGACGGCCGGATGCACAACGACATCAACGCCAGGGGCCCGGTGCACTTCCAGCTGGCCTCCAACCGCAACGCGAGGCAGGAGACGGGCATCGGCTGGAAGAGCATCTTCAAGGTGTGCTGACACACATGGGATGCCGGTCAGGGAGTGGTGGCTTCCGGCGGGGGTGCTACGGCGCCCGCCGTCGCGTCGTCGCCGCGCTTCTCGTCGCTGTAGACCATCAGGGTCGAGCCCGCCAGGGCGAGCACGATGCCGATGGCTCCGAAGATCGACGGCAGCGTCTGGTAGACCGCAAGGGACAGCACGATGGTCAGGACGGGGGCGAGCGCGTTGGTGATGGGGGCCACGACCGCGGCCTTGCCCCGGCTGAGGGCCATCACCAGGAACAGGGCTCCGGCGGCGTTGAGGACCTGGGTCACCGCGGTCAGCGCGGGCGCCTGCCAGGGGGCGCCGGTGGGCAGGCCGCCCATCATCGCGAACGCCACGGGGACCAGCAGCAGGCCGCTGATCGTCATCCAGCCGAAGGTGGTGCCGTCGTTGACGCCGAGGAGAGCGGCCTTGCGCATGAAGAACGCCTGCGCGCCCCAGGCCACGCAGATCACGATGGCCAGGAGCAGCCAGGGCCCGGTCTCGTTCGAGTCGCCGCCGCCTCCGGGGATGCTGAGCAGGACGATCGCGGCCAGTGCGGCGATCACCCCGATGACGGCGAGCCGTTGGATCCGCTCACGAAGTATCGCCACGGCCATGAGCACGGTGATCACGGGCGACAGCGACACGAGCGGGAAGATCAGGTACGCGGGGCCGTTGGACAGCGCCTGGAACAGGAGCAGCTGCCCGCCCGCGCCGGTGAGCCCGGCGAGCAGCCCGTAGAGGGCGGCGACGGGCCGCCGGTCGAACCGGTTGCCGCGCAGCGCGAAGTACGCGGGGATCAGCATGGTGAACGCCCAGATGATGTACACCATCTCGTTGGGGTAGCCGTACAGGCTGGTCGGCAGGCTGGAGAAGGCGCCCCACACGCCCCAGAAGACGACCAACAGGGTCGCGTAGACCATCCAGCTCTTTCTGACAGCGTTCATGCGCCTTCTCCTTCTCCAGTGGTCGTGGGCACCGGGATGGAGCGCAGGCGATCGAGCGCGGCCCGGTCCAGGGGGGTGCCGGCGAGTTTCGCCGCATAGAGCGCGGCTCCGATGACCGGCTCGTACAGGGGGCGGCGCAGGTCGTAACCGGTGTAGAGGTTCTTCATCTCCCGCGTGAAGGCGTCGAGCACCGCGCCGGCCGTGAACGTGCCGCCGGAGTACGAGACCGGGACGGGCTCGCCGGGCTCGAAGCCGAGTCGTTCACGCGTGGCGTCCACCAGCAGCGCGAGCTCGCGTCCGGCCTCGGCCAGAATGGCGGCGGCGCACTCGTCGCCCAGGTCGGCCGCCTCGACGACCCGCCGGCTGAGCGCCGCGATCTCGCCGCGGCCGCCGTGCCACTGGTTGAACACGATGTCGATCACGTTGAGGTCCGACGCGAGCGAGAGATGCCGCCGGAAGACGTCGGCGAGCGGGCCCTCGGGCATCCGGCCGTCGCTCATCCGGGAGAACGCGTTGAGACCGCGGACCGCGATCCAGTACGCGGAGCCCTCGTCGCTGAACAGCTCCCCCCAGCCGCCCACGCGGGCTCCGCGTCCGGATCGCTCGCCGTAGGTCATCGAGCCGGTGCCGCTGAGGACGTTGATGCCGTCCACCGCGCCGAGCGAGCCGGCCCACCCGCACACCATGTCGTTGTCGCACGCGTAGCGGTCGTGGCCGAGCACCGCTCGCGGCGCGGCGTCCAGGACGGGGATGTCACCGGGAGCCTCGCCGTAGCCCGGCAGGCCGAAGAAGGCGTACGCGATGTCCGAGGGCTCGATGCCCGCGTCCGCGCAGACCGCGTCGACGCCCTGTCTGAGGGCTCGCTCGACCAGGCCGATGCCGTCCGAGGCTTCGGAGAAGTAGTAGCTGCCGGCGGTCCGCGCCTGCCCCACTGTCCTTCCGTCCCGGTCGACCAGGCAGAAGGCGGTCTTGGTACCACCGCCGTCGACGCCGAGAAACATCGTGCCACCTCCGTGCTGCTGTGATGTCAGTGCTGCAACGGGTGCAGGGTGACACCGTGCACCACTCGGTTGACCTCGCCCGAAGGGAACGGGTTGTCGGGCCGGATTCCCCGGAGCACAGCGGCCTTGAGGCCGATGAGCTGGGCGCATATGACGGCGGGCAGGGCCAGCGCCGCGTCCTCGATGTCCCCGGCGCCGGGCAGCCGCCAGCTGCCCTCGTCGGGCGTGCCGTCGTCCCCGGCCTCGACGGCGATCACGCTGCCGGGCGCCATGGTCGAGCGTAGTTCCGCGATGATGTCCAGGTCGTACTGGCGGGTGTACGGGTCGTTCGACACGTACACGACCACGACGGCGTGCTCGTTCAGCACGGCCTTGGGGCCGTGGCGGAAGCCCAGGGAGGAGTCGGAGGTCGCGACGATCTGGCCGCCGGTCAGTTCGAGCACCTTCAGGGCCGACTCCGCGGCCAGCCCTCGGAGAGCCCCGCTGCCCAGGTAGACGATCCGTTCGGGAGCGCGGGCCAGGAGCGCGTCGATGCCCTCGTCGAAGACGCCGTCCCGCAGGATCCGCTCGGCTGCGCGGGCCAGTCGCTCCGTGACCTGGGCGTAGGCGGCGCCGCCGAGGGCGAGCAGGGCGGCGAGCGTCATCCCGGTGAAACTCGAGGTCATCGCGAAGCCGCGGTCGTTGGAGGCGGGCGGCATCAGGAGCACGTACGAGGTGGTTCGCCCGGAATGCTCACGGGCCAGCCGCCCTTCCTCGTTGCAGGTGATCACGAGGTGGCGCACGTCCGACAGGCACTGCTCGGCGAGCTCGGTGGCCGCGACGCTCTCCGGGCTGTCCCCGGAGCGGGCGAAGGAGACGAGCAGGGTCGGGAGATCCTCGGCGAAGCAGCCTCGCGGGTCGGCGACGATGTCCGTGGTCGACACGGCGTCGACCCGCCGGCCGAGCCGCCGGGCCAGCGTCGTGGCCAGCACCTGTCCCGCGAAGCTGGAGGTGCCGGCGCCGGTGAGCACCACGCGCAGGTGGTCGCGAGCCGTCAGCGGCTGGAGGAAGCCGTCGAGCTCGGCCCGGGAGGCGGCGACGATGCCGTCGATCTCCCGCCAGATGCCGGGCTGCTGCCCGATCTCGCGGATGGTGTCATCAGCCCCGGTGTCGCGAGCCAGGCTGCCGAGAAGGCCGGTCACAAAATCTCCCTTGCGGTGGGGTCTCAGGAGCGGAGAGGGTTCACTGAACTGGAATATTACTGGCCTGGCATATGGTCGTCAACGGTAGGCAACTGGTATGGTTCTGGTATGACTCCCTCGGACCTTCCCTCCTTCCCCCAAGGCTTGCTGAGCGATGACGCGCTGCCCCGTTACGTCCAGGTCGCCGCCCGGCTCTGGGACGACATCACGGCCCGCGGCGCCAAGACGGGGGACCGGCTGCCGTCGGAGCGGAGTCTGGCCACGCGATACGCGGTGTCGCGGGACACGTTGCGCGCCGCCCTGGCCGAGCTGGCGAACCGGGGCCTGCTGGAGTCCGCCGCCGCGCGCGGCTGGTTCGTCACCGGAAACGACCGGGCCGTCACGCCGGCGGGCGGGCACACGGTGGAGGGGTTCGCCGACTACGCGCTGAAGCACGGCCTGGCCACCCGCAGCCGAGTGCTGGAGTCGCGAACCAGACCGGCGACCGTGAACGAGGCCGAGATGCTGCGCATCGGCCCCGGCGCCGCGCTGTTCGAGATGCGGCGGCTGCGGTTTCTCGACGGCCTCGTCGTCGTACTGGAGCACAACCGGGTCCCGCTGGCGCTCTGCCCCACGCTGGCCGACACCGACTTCACCGCCGCGTCGCTCTACGCGACCCTGCGCAGCGCCGACCCGGCGCAGGTCCCCCGGATCGCGGACTACTCGGTGGGGGCGCGGCAGCCCGAGGCGCACGAGCGGGAGCTGCTGGAGATCGACGACGGGACTCCGGTGCTGGTCGCCGAGCAGCTCACCTTCAACCAGGACGGGCGGCCGCTCGAACTGACGATGCAGGTCTACCGGGGCGACCGCTACCGCTTCCGGGCTTCCATCACCGACTGAGAACGCGGACGTCTGGATGGGACGCTCTCGTCACGCCTGCCCGAAGGAGATGACGAACGGGCATTCCGGCCCATGACGGTCGTTGCGGGCCTCGTACGAGCCGATGTACTCGGCATCGCGGTGCGCGTGGATGACGTTGCCGTCGACCGTGCACCGGTTCCCGGATGAGAGGAGGCCGGCGAGGGGGTCGTGGCTCTCCACCGGGTAGAGCGATTCGACCTTCTCGTAGGTGATGCTCACCATGTCCGCCGACCGGGCGAGAGTCTCGCCGTTGAAGCCGTACATCCGCAGTTCCGAGACGCACAGCACCGGTTTGGCGCTCTCCCGCCCGATCTCGTCGGCGTACGCGGGTAGCTCGGTGCGGATGATGTCGCGTAGCCGCCCCGCGTACGCCTGCGTGGCCGCGCATGTGTACGAGCACGGCATGTACGCGATGAGCCCGTGCGCCCGATGCCGGATGAACGGGTTGCACAACATGGATGGTTCTCCGGCGGTGTTGCGGAGGGTCGCGTAGTAGGTGTTGTCGTTGTTCCAGTTGTTGCGTGCGCGGAAGAAGTCCTGGCAGCAGCGCGGGTAGCCGAGGGCGTCGCCGAATTTGTCATGGTCCGCCCGGTGCTTGTTGACGACCTTCCCGTTGACGATCAGCGGGTACCAGCCCGCCGCCACCACCCGGTCCAGCGCTGTACGGTCGCGCGCGATGAAGACATGGGCCTCGGTGCCTTCGGTCAATGCTGGGGCGAAGGCGGCGCGGGTGGTGGTGAGCTCGCCCGGTGGGACCTGGGCGATCTGCGGGGAGAACCGGTCGAAGCAGGCGTCCACATGATGCTCCAGCCCCAGCTCCGCGATCAGGGCGAGGAACGGGTGCCAGCCGTCCGGGGGTATCCACGCGTCCATCGCCGGTTTCAGGCCGTGCGCGACCGCTATGAGAGTCGGAAGCTGGACGCCCGCGAGTGTCGCCGCGACGAAGTGCCAGTACGGGCTTGCGCGCAGTTCGTCTTCCACCGGCCCCGATACCGGCAGCAGCACTGAGCGGGTGTGCGCGGGAGGCTCGGCAGGTAGGCGGAGGATGGGCTCGTCAGAGGTCCGTGTGTCTCGGTCGAGGGCAGGGGCTTCGGCCCTGGCCATGAGCGTTTCGGTTCGGGTGAGGATATGCAGTGCCTCCTCGCGCCGTCCCAGGTGTCTGAGCGCGAAGGCGTAGCACTGCCAGAAGTACGGGCTGCGAGGGTCCAGGGCGACGCAGGAGGCGTAGTTCTCGGCGGCCACCCGGTAGTCGCCGCGAACGTAGGCCACATGGGCGGCCGCCAGATCGGCGGTCAGTGACGTGCCGGGCGGGATCGACGGCAGCTCCGTGTCCGGGGCGAGCGCTCGGGCGGCCTCCAGCAGCGAGTCTCCGGGATACCAGCGCCGGACGATCCCGCCGGGAGTCCACCGTTCGGGCAGGCCCAGGGCGCGGAGGGCCGGGGCCGCCGCCGGATCCGGCACGGTCGGCACGGTCGGCACGGTCGGGTCCAGGACGGGCGAGGGCGGGTTGCGTTCGTCCCAGCGGGCGCGGTGCGCTGCGTGGTCGGCGTCGATCTGGCGACGTTCGGCCGGCGGAGGCAGCGGCAGCCCGGCCGCGCACTCCTCGATCCAGACGGCGATCTCTGCGACGAACGCTTCGCCGAGCGGTGACAGGATCGCGTGCTCGCGCAGGACCGCCAGTCCGTCGCGGAGTTGGCGAACGATCCGATAGACGCGGCCGACCACCTGCTGCGACGGTATTCCGCCCGTGTCGGGCAGGTCGAGCAGGCCCCGGTGGAAGTGCAGCGCCGTCGCGAAGCTGTACACCGCGTGCAGCAGGCCGATCAGCGGCCGCGGGTCGTCACGCCAGGGCGAGTAGTGGGCCGGTTCGCCGGTGTCCTCGACGATCAGCGGATCGAGCGTCAAGACGGTGTTGAGCTTCTGGTGCCCGTACTCGTGCACGAGCGCCTCGGCGGTCGCCAGCCGGCCGCCGAGCGAGAGCGCGACCAGACCGGGGGCCTCCCGGAAGCTGCCGGACAGGTGCTGCCGGTCGTCCGGGGAGAGCACCGGGACGATCGCGCGCAGCCCACCGGACAGCTCCTCCGCCAGCGGCCCGGATGCCCGGGCGATCAGGTCCAGGTGCTCCTCCAGGACACCACGCCAACGCGCCGCGGCGGCCGGGTCCAACTCGGCGAAGGTGAAGTCGGCGCGGCCACCGAGCCGCAGGTCGTGGTCGAGCCAGTTGAGCTCGATGGTGTCGGCCAGCCGGGGCACCCGCAGTTGTGGCGGGTCCCCGGCGAACGTGGCGTCCTCGATCACGAGCCGGACGCGGCCGCGGGGCGACCCCATGGCCAGCGTCAGGCCCGCGCCGGGCAGGCTGACCCGGCCGCAGGGGTCGGCACGGACGGTCGCCTCGACCCGTCCGGTTCCCGCCAGGCACAGGGCCGCGCAGGTCAGGCGCGCGAACTCGCGCAGGTGCGGGACCAGGTGCACCTCTGGGAAGCGTTCATGGGTCTGCCGGCTGACCAGGTTCCAGGCGACGTCCACCCAGAACGCGGCGCTGGGATGGTCCAGCACGCGCCGCTGGACAGGCGCGGGGACGCTGCTCAGCGTGGCGAGGTGGTCGGCGAACCCGGACGCGGCCAGCACCGGCTCGGGCAGCAGCCCGGCCAGCCGTTTCAGGCCGACGAGCGTGTGCAGGTATCGCGCTGTGAAGACGGCCCGGGTCGTGTCCGTCAACCCGGTGGGCCGGGCGAACGCCGCGATGGCCGACTGGTCGAGCCGTATCATCACCGGACCTGCCTTTCGTCGCGCTTGCCGAGGCCTTTCAGGTCGGTGCGGACCCTGCCGCTGATCGTCCGGATGAGCTTCATCAGGTCCGCGCAGTACACCGACGGGTTGGCGAACCCGTTCTCGCGCGAGTAGCGCTGCGGGAAGTAGCCGCCACCGCAGACGCGTACCAGATCACAGGCCCTGCAGACCTCGCTGAGCGTTGCCCACGAGTCCTGCCGGGCCCGGACTTTCGGGGACGTCAACGCGTCGTCGAAGCTGTGCTCGAAAAGGTTCATGCCCAGATCGCACGCGCCCGGATAGGTCACCTTGAGCGTGTCCACGGCTTGGATCTCGCCGTTGGTCTCCACGACGACGAAGTCGACCGGTTGCAGGCCCCACTCCTCGGAGCTGTGCGTCGCTCCCAGGAACAGCGCGATGATGTCACGGAAGCGCCGGATCCTGACCGGCTGGGGCCGTTCGGCATACCAATCATGGAAGATCGGTAAAAGCCAGTCGGCGTACGGCGTGGTCTCCAGGGAGTCCTTTCCCGGTGGCCTTCGGTCGTGGTGGCCCAGCGGGAGCAGGAAATCGACGGACGGCGGTTCGAGCGAACGGAAATAGGAGTAGGTCTCCAGCGGATCCGCGCCCAGGTCGACGACCGCGAGAATGCCGCCCCACAGCCTGGGCACGCTGCGCAGCAGCTCTATCGACCTTTCCACGTCCTCGAACGACGAACGGCCCGCGTGGTCGACCCGGTGTAGATCCTGGACCGGGCGAGGGCCGTCCATGCTGAGCCCGAAGGAGACCTCCCACTCCTCGCACAAGGCCAGCACTTCCTCGGTGTACAGGACGCCGTTGGTCTGACCGTTCCACCGGATCCGCACGTCGGGTGTGTGCCGGGTGACCGTCTCGAACAGCGCTCTCAGGTAGGCCACGCCGAGCAGCAGCGGCTCGCCGCCATGCAGGATGACATCGGCCTGCGGCAGCCCATGGGCCAGGCCGTGCTCGTTGATCCGCTGCCCGAGCCGGGCCGCCGTCTCCAGGGACATCCGGTGCGGCTGCCCACGCCAGGACTGGTCGGCGTGGTGGTAGACGTAGCAGTAGTCGCAGTCGAGGTTGCAGCGAGAGGCGACCTTGCAGATGAACGACTTGAACGGCTCCGCCTCAAACACGTCCGGCCCACGAACTGTGCGAGCTGAAGGAGCTGAAGGAGCTGAACGAATCGAAGGAACTGAACGAGCTGAACGAGCCGAAGGAACTGAACGAGCTGAACGAATCGAAAGAACTGAAGGAACCGAACTGGCTGTGCTGGCTGTGCGCGCTGAATGAGCTGAACCGGCTGTGGCGGCTGTGCGAGCTGAAAATCTGCCCCAGTGAGCCGTCGGCCATTTCTTCGGGATAGAGCTCGTTCAGAATCTGGCCGAGGACCGTTCCTTCCAGCTCCTCTACCGAACTCAGGTCGAATTCCCCGAGGTGCAGATCGATCCCGTCGGGAGGAAGCTCCCGCTGATTCGGTGATTCGGCCATCCGCAGCCTCCCGAGCTGGATGTCCTTTCGGAATTTCCAACCATTCAGGCAATGCCGACGATCGGCATTTGATGGAACCGTGGATGCTCACGGCCGCGAAAAACGGGGGCCGTGCCCTATGGAAACAGCACTACCGACCATAAGACAACACCCCATGTGACCAGTCAAGTCCAGGAAGTGACATGGTTTTCCGGACTTGAAGGCACGCCGGCCGCCACCTCCAGACAGCCGAACTCCCCCGTACGCCGAGCGCGTACGGGGGAGCGGGTGTGATCGGATCAGCTGTAGAAGGTGACGGAGCCGCGGGAGACCGTGGTGCCGCGCTCGCCCCAGTACGACGTGATGTCGGCGCGGTAGCGGGTGTCCTCGTAGGCGGTGGCCAGGCTCGTGCAGGTGCTGCCCGAGTGGCCGTAGTAGTTGTTGCGGTCCGTGATGGTGGGCGACGGGCCGGACCGGGAGAGCGGAACCAGCGTCACCCGGACCCAGCGGGCGCCTTCGGTGTTGAACGCCTGAGCGCAGAGCCGGTCCTCGCCGTCGTTGTAGCTGACGGTGCCGTCGCCGACGTTCGTGGAGAAGGAGTTGGCCAGCGCGGGGTGTGCGAGCGCGAAAGTGGCCGCGGCGACAGTGACGCCTACCACGGCGGTCTTGAGCAGGTTCTTCATCATGGGCCCTTCTGTCCGGAGCGGTGTTCGTGCTGCCGCTCGTCATGGATCTTCGTCAACGGACCACGCTGACAAAAGGCCTTGACGCGATAGTTCGCCAGCTGGTCGCCGGTGCGTAAACGTCCGTTTAGATGCGCACTGGGTGACGTCGCGGACACGCAACGCTTGACCGGCTTTGTACATCTGTGGCTTGATCTGTCGTAGATCACCTTGGAGATGATGAATGAAGCGGATAGTAGTTGCCCTGACCATGGGTCTGATGAGCTCCGTCGTCGTGGCCGCGCCCGCCGGGGCCGCCGCCACGGTGACGGATGCTCTGGCCTCTGACGCGGTGACCGCACGGCAGGTCGCGGCGTACTGGCTCGGAGACGGCGGAGCCAACCTGGCGAACGCCACGCCGTACGGCGTCCAGGCCGCGGTCGCCGGCCAGGTCTTCCCGATCGGCGGTGTCCCGAGCGATGGCAAGCCCGGCACGGTAGCGCCCCTGGCCCCCGCCGATGCCGGTCCGCCGAGCGTCAAGACGCCCGCCACCATGGGCAAGGTGTTCTTCGTCGCCGCCGACGGACAGCGGCACTGGTGCACGGGCACGGCTGTGCAGTCGGGCTACCGCAACGTGGTGGCCACCGCAGGGCACTGCGTGTACGACGCTCAGAGCACGCTCGGCAACTGGGTATTCGTTCCCGGCTACTCCGCGGGTACGACTCCATGGGGCCTCTACGTGGGGAAGCAGGCATCGACGCACTACGATTTCCGCACCTATACCGATTACGACCGCGACTACGCGTTCGTCAACGTCCACAACGGCGTCACACTCTCCGCCTCGGGTGCGCTGACGGATCTCGGGAGGCTGGGTGACCACGTCGGCGGACAGGGCCTGGCCTTCAACCAGGCCGTAGACACCCCGGTCGACGTCTTCGGCTACCCGGCCGGTGCTCACCCGGACGGCGTGCGGCCGTACGACGGCGAGACGATCGAATCGTCCAGCGGCCGGACGTCGGCCGTGAGGATCCCCGGCCTGCCCGCGGAGGAGCTCGTCGGGGTCGACTCCCGGTTCACCGGTGAGGGGGCTCTGGGCTCGTCCTGGATCTCTTCCTATGACACCGGCGCCCGCATCGGCTATCTCACCGGCATCACCATCAGCGTCGCCGACACCGACGGCGACCAGCGTTACGACATGAGCGTCTCCCCGTACTTCGACGCCGAGTCGCAGGCGGTCTACGGTGCCGCCGCGAACATCTGGTCCGGCTCGATCGCATAACCGGGCGCCGCTGGGGCTGGTGGTCGGCCGATCTTACTCGGGCCGACCACTCGTCCCAGATGGGGCCTCGGCGACTCGCCCACGCCCAGGCGGGCGCCGCCGACGGTCAGACCTGGCGGCCCTGGCGGGTCGTCGAGCGCCGCGAGGAGACCGCCGACGTCATGTCGCTCGTGCTCGCGCCCGTCGGCGACGAGCCCGTCCCGCCCGCGCTGCCCGGCCAGTACGTCAGCGTCCGCGTGCGGATGCCCGACGGGGTACGCCAGCTGCGGCAGTACACGCTGTCCGGGTACGGCGAGACCGGACTGCGGCGGATCACCGTCAAGCGGATGCGCGGCGAGGGCGCCCCCGAGGGCGAGGTGTCCAACCTGCTGCACGCCACCGTCAAGGAGGGCGACGAGCTGATCCTGTCGGCGCCGTTCGGGGACGTGACGCTGACCGGCGGCGAGGCGCCGCTGGTGCTCGCCTCGGCGGGCATCGGCTGCACCCCCATCACCGCGATGCTCCACCACCTGGCCGACACCGGCAGCACCCGCCGGGTGCTGCTGCTGCACGCCGACCGCTCCGAGCCCGACCACGCGCTGCGCCACGACATGGAGTCACTGACCGCCGCGCTGCCCAACAGCGAGAAGATCTTCTGGTACGAGGACGGCGAACGCGGCCGCGCCGGCCGGATCGACCTGGCCGGGGTCGAGGTCCCAGCGGGCGCGGTCGCCTACCTGTGCGGGCCGCTGCCGTTCATGCGGGAAGCGCGGGCCCAGCTCATCGAGGGGGAGTGGCGGCGCGGGACATCCACTACGAGGTGTTCGGTCCCGACCTGTGGCTCTCGGGCTCCTGACCGTTACGCCGTCCACTGCGGTGGCCTGCGAACATAGTGTGGCCGTATGACTTCGCGATTACTCAGCCCCAGGCGCCGGCGAGTCGTGGTGCCGGCTTCGGCGTCGGTCGTCGGCGCGACCACCGCCACCGCGATCCTCGACTGGCACCACCCGCGCGTCGTCGCGCTGGCGAACGCTCAACCGGTCGTCCGCTCGCCGCAGCGCGACCTGGTGCGTACGGCGCATCGGCTGATAAGCGGGCGTATCCGCCCGGTGTACGCGATGAACGACGAACAACCCGTCTCCGTGACGATTTCTCGTGGGCGGGGCTCGTGCAGCCAGCGGATGGCGGTGCTGGAGGCCGTGGCGCGGGCCCATGGCATCGCCACCCGGGTCAGAGGGCGGGTGATCGACGGCGCGTTCTGGTATCCGCGGTTTCCCCGGCTGGGAGCCGTGGTGCCCACCGATGTCGTGCTGGCTTGGCCGGAGTTCTGGATCGAGGAGGGCTGGGTGCCGGTCTCGGAGCTCTACGACGGCCTGTGCATGACGTCCGGCTTCAGCAACGACAGCACGGAGACGCTCTTCGACGCCGTCACCCGGACCGTCGTGGACTGGGACGGCACGTCCTCGCCGAGCTGCGACCTGTCCGCCCATGTCCGGGAGGATCTGGGCTATTTCGACTCGCGGGATGAGTTGTTCCGCGTACACGGTCAGACGCTCTGCCCGACCGCCCGGTTGGTCGTCGACCCTGTGCTCAGTCGGCACTCCGCCTGAGGACGGTTATTTCCTGTGTCTGCGGAGTTCGCCCGTCGACAGGTCGACTTCGTAGGCGTGTTCGGACACGGCGGCGCGGACCAGGAAGCGGTTGTTCTTTGACCAGCCGAGACCGATGTCGAGGAAATCGTCGACGGGGAATACGGGGACGACGCTCGACACCCGTTCGCCGGTCGCCACGGTGAAGGTCTCGACGGCTCCCTTGCTGCGTCGGATTTTCACCAGTTGGCGTCCGTCGGGCCGGAGGTTGTAGGTGTCCCTGGAAGACTTCTCATGGGGCAGGCTCAGCCGGGTCTTCCCCCGATGGTCGACCACGAGCACCCGAGTCGCCGTCGTGGCCACGATCCCGCTCCCGTTGAGATCGTGGACCTTGCGGGCGCCGGGGATCGAGGTCGTGGCCCAGGTCTTCGTGTCGGTGATCGTCGCGCTGTCCCTGGCCAGCGCGACGTACCTGCTCTGGCCGTGGAACGTGAGGGTGGGCAGCGCGGTGTCGGCCAGGCTGCCGGTGAGAGGGTGGACGCCCGTCGCGTCCTGATGCACCATGCGGCGGTCGTGTCTCGTCAGGTAGACGATCGCCTTCTTGTCAGGCCGGCGGGCGAACGGCGCAGCTCGCGGCGCGCCGCCTTTTTTGATGATGTACGGCGCGGCCTGTGGAAATGGCTCCCCGTTCACCAGCCACGATCGGCACGGGGCGTCCACCTGATCGATCCACGCGCAGGTGGGCTTTTTGTATTCGTCGACCGTCGTGAACTCTGCCGTGTACTCGGGAAACGGCTTGGGCATCGTATATTCGAGCCGCTCGTCCGTTGGCGGGTGCCACGGAGAGAGCAGCGCGGCCGACAGTACGATCGCCGTCGACGAAAGGTAAAGGGACCGCGTCGACCAGTGGTCGAGGGCCGTCTCAGCCTGTGCGACGCCGTCCGAAGGCGGGCGTCCGGCGCTCAGTTTCCGAGCCGCGAGTGGTACGGCCGCCGCCACGATAATGACGATGACGGCATGGGCCGGAAGCGCCGGAGTGACGCCCCGACCGTCGAGCAAGAAGCCGCCTGCCACCACGGCGCCGAGCAGACCGAGCAGCCAGGTTCCTCGATGAATTGTCATGTCATGGTGAATATGCGGGGCCCGGTCCGGCAGTCGTACATCGCGGAAGACGGAAACGGCACACCAGCCCAGCACCAGATACAACGGGTCGTTGGTGAAGCCGACCAGCGGAGCGGTGAACGCCAGTGCGATCAGCCGCCATCGGCGCAGGTCGGCGAAGTGGTCGATGATCTGGCGGGCGTTGGCCTCGGTGACGGAAAGACCGGTCAGTTCGGCGAACCTGGTGAGCCGCTCCCGGGTGACGGGCATGGCTGCCATCAGGATGGCGACCAGGGCTGCCGCCCAAGGGATCATCGCAGGTATCGTCACGAGGTATCACCATATATGGTTCTCTATCGTGAGTTCGGACGATATATGGCAGCAATTCGGTGTCGCTGCTTGGCGTACCTATCGAGCGCGATTACTGGCCGTAGCCTCCGGTTGTGTGACGCTTGTCGTCATCGCCACTTCCCTGTGGTGGTCGGGGGCAGCGACGCCGCATATCCGCTGGGAAATCAACGATTTATTCGTCAACGCTGACCTGGACGAGAATGGTTTCCTGTCCACCGATATGCATATCGCTGTAGAGAACGAAGGGCTGGTCCCGTTCACCCTTACCGGTATCTCGGTGGAAATTCCGGGCTTCCGCCTGATGCCTGTCGATGAGGCGTACGACGAAACCACCTCCGTCACTGTGGGATCCGGTGACACGGAGATCCTGCGGAGGCAGCTTGCCATCACCGACTGCGCTGCGGTACCGCATGAGCCGCAGCCGATCCGTTTCACCTACAGAACCTGGATGTACTCAGAGACAGAAGAGGTGACCTGGGGTTCATGGCATCTGACGGCGGCTTCCGGTGAGCAGGTCCCGGTCGCCTGGCAGCGAGGTCTCGCCGGCAAGGTCTGCAGTGAAGCGGTGAGCTCCGAATGGTTCTGACCGACACCCCCATAAGTGCTGACCACACGCGGCCCGTCACGAGGATAGCCGCCGGCATCCTCGTCGCTTTCGCGAGTTTCCGCGTCAACGGCTTCGACCTGCTGATCGACCCCGTCGGCTGGGCCCTGTGCGCGTCCGGGCTCGGTCACCTGCAGCGATCCGGCACCGACCCCTTCGGCCGGGCCGGCACCGCCGCAGTCACCATGACCTGCGTCTCACTGGTCGCGGTGCTGTCCGAGGGCCCGCGATCGGGCTCCGGTCTGCTGGATTCGCCCATCGCCTACCTGAGCGCCTTGGCCGGCTCGGTCGGCGCGTTGATCACTGTCTGGCTGATCGTGGACGCCGTCCTCCGGCAGGTACACCGCTACGAAGACCACCCCAGGCTCGCCCTCCTCGACACGCTGCGCTGGGGCATGGCCGGCCTGGGCGCGCTGGGCATACTGGGCAGATACGGCTACGCCCACTTTGGAGCTGAAGCCGAAATCGCCTGGTTGGTGACCATGGTGTCCCTGGTCGCCGTTCTCTACAGCTTGGCCGACCTGCCGTGCCTGGGCTCCCGCCGGGACGTACCACATTGAAGACAGCCCGCCCGGGACCGTAAGTCTGGCGGAAGGCGACCTTAAGCGTCTTCCGCCACGGTGGGGTCATCGGAAGCGGACAGTGAACCGGAAGGCAGTCAGCTCATGCGCAAGCTCAAGCTCCAGGTCCAGACCACCGTGGACGGCTACATGGCCGGCCCGAACGGTGAGATGGACTGGATGACGTTCCCCTGGACCGACGACATCAACGCCTATCTTGACGCGCTCACCGCGTCGGTGGACCACATCGTGCTGGGCCGTAAGCTCGCCGAGGGGTTCATCCCGGCCTGGGCGGCCGAGCCGGAGGGCGAGGACAAGGCGTCCATCGACTGGATGAACAACACGCCCAAGGTCGTGATCTCCAACACCCTCACCGAGTCGCCCTGGGCGAACGCCGTCGTCGCCGGCGGTGATCTGACGGAGATCGTGAACCGGCTCAAGGCCGAGCCGGGCGGAGATCTGATCACGTACGGGGGCGGCACGCTCGTCTCAGGCCTGATCGCCAAGGGCCTGATCGACGAGCTCCACCTGATGGTGAACCCGGTCGCGATCGGCGCCGGCATGCCGGTGTTCCCGACCGAGGGCGCGTACCAGCAGCTGCGCCTGGTCACCGCGAGACCGTTCGACTGCGGGATCACCGCGCTGCACTTCGAGCCGGAGCGCTCCTGACCGCTACGGATATTCGGGGAGCTGGAGCGACGAGTTGACGAGCAGTCCCTCGTCGCCGGACGGGAGTGACGGGCCGAGCAGCGCCTGGTTGCGCAGCGCCAGATCCTCGGCGGTGGGGGGAAGGAGGGCGGCGCGTCCGCTGATGGCGATCGCCTGGTTCTCATCGACGAACTTGCGGGCGGCGGCGTCGTAGGCCGCGAAGGCGGACGAGTGGTCCGGCCTGGTGGCCAGCTCGCCCGCGAGGAGGTAGGCGCCGACCAGGGCGATGCTCGATCCCTGCCCCGAGAAGAAGGAGGGGGCGAAGGCGGCGTCGCCGACGAGGGCGACCCGGCCCTTCGACCACTGCGGCATGTGGATCTGGCCGGCGACGTCGAAGAAGAGGTCGTCAGCGGTGCGTATGGCGTCGATCATGCGCGGAATCTCCCACTGGTCGCCGGCGAAGACCGAGGCGACCAGGTCACGCTGGGCGCCGGGGTCGCGGAAGGCGTCAAGGGGCGGCTCCGGCTGGAGGAAGGTCATGACGGCCAGCACCTCGTCGCTGTCGGCGACCCCGTAGAGCACGGCGCTCCTGCCCGGGACGTTCCAGAAGAGGGCTTCGTGCGAGAGCCCGAGCTCGTTGGGCATGGTGAATCCGGCGAAGCTGCAGCCGAGGTAGTGGTGGTAGTCCTCCTCCGGGCCGAAGGCCAGGCCCCTGGTGTTCGAGTGGATGCCGTCGGCCCCGACGACCAGGTCGAAGGTGCGCCGCGCCCCGCTGTCGAAGGTCACGTCCACGCCGCCGTCGTGGTCGTGCAGGGTGGCGATGGAGTCGCCGAAGAGAAACTCGACGTCGTTCCGGACGGTGTCGTAGAGGACGTAGGCGAGGTCCTGGCGCCGCACCTCGATGTCCCGGCCTGCCACCCCGCCGGTCAGCGCCTCGGGCCTGATGGAGGTCACCGGGCCGCCGTCGGCGCCCAGGAAGGTGATCTTACGGCTGTCGACGTGGGCGTCCCTGAGCTGTGGCAGCACGCCCATGCGCCGCACCACGTCCAGCGCGGTGCCGCGGATGTCGATGGGGTAGCCGCCGCTGCGTACCGCGTCCGCCTTCTCCACGACGGTGACCTCGAAGCCATGGCGGTGGAGCCAGTAGGCCAGGGCCGGGCCCGCGATGCTGGCGCCGGAGATGAGGATCTTCTGCTTCATACCGGTCTCCTGTAGGTGCTTACCTTAGGTATCTTTATTCGACGCGTGGAGGGGCACTCCGCGCGCTGGTCGATGGCAAGAAATATACCTAACTTAGGTATGCATGTACAACAAGGAGTCTCATGAACGAGCAGGAGGAGCAGCGGAACGACGGATCTGACCTGCTGTCGGAGCTGCTGCCGCGGCTGACGAATCTCGGTGCCGTCCTCCACCGCGGCCACCTCATCGACCGCGCCCTGGAAGCCGCCGGGGTCCCGCTGGAACGGCCGGCGATGTCGGTGCTCATCACGGTGCAGCTCGCCGACCGGCCGCTACGGGTGGGGGAGGTCGCCGCGCGGATGGAGGTCGTGGGCCCGCACGTCACGCGGCTGGTGAACGATCTCGAGAAGCGGGGGCTGGTCAACCGGGTCGCCGATGAGCACGACCAGCGGTCGCGTCTCATCGAGCTGACTCCCGAGGGCGCGGCGGCGACGGACCGGTATCTGCGCTTCCTGCTCGACTGGTTCGCCGGCGTCCTGTCCGACTGGCCCGAGCAGGACCGCCAGGATCTGGGCCGGCTCCTCGGACGGTTCGCCGACGACGTCGCCGTCCACCTGGCGGCCTTCGCGGACTAACCGGGCGGGGCCGAAGGGCCGCGCCACCGGAGCACGTCGGAGGGGTGGGCCGGTTCCCGTACCGGCTGGTGGTTGATCTTCCGGCGGAGAGCGGCGGAGCGGGTGTAGATGTCCTTGCGCACCCGGTTGATCTCACCCAGCGGCACGTGCTTCTCGCGGGTACGCCACGGGTTGATGGCGGTCGCGTCGGCGGCCTCCAGGTTGGTGGCGGCCGAGATGTCCTGCTGGGGGATGGACAGCCGGGCGACCGGGACGAACGGCGACTCCGACACCGGCCACTCGACGGAGGTGTTCTCGACCGGCATGCGCGTCAGGTCGGTGCACAGCTGCGCTTCCAGCACGAACTCGTGCGCCCGCTCGCCGGTCTCCGCCACCAGCGTGTCCCGGAACGGCTCGTCATCCTGGACCGTGTTCACCTCCCGGTGCACGACGGCCGCCGCGGTCGCCTCGGTGGGGCGTACGCGCAGCTTGGCGATGTAGTCGCCGTGCCGGAAGGCGCCCACGCTCCAGTAGGTGTAGAGGTAGAGGTTCTGGCGGCCGAGATCGAGGATCGACAGGAAGGAGAGCAGCTCGTCCCACAGCCAGTTCTCCGGCTCCGCCGTCCCGCCGCTGGTCAGCAGCTCCTGCAGGAAGTGGTTACGGAGCAGCGGCGTGCTCATGGCGTCGGGCAGGGTCTCGATCAGGCGCTGGATCGTGAGGTAGTCGTGGGCGGTGTTGGCGAAGAACGTCGGCGTGTTGAAGAACACCAGGTCCATCGTCTGCGCGTCGTCGTCCTCGTCGAGCGTGGCAGGCCCCCGTACGCCGAACAGCTTCAGGCCCAGCCCGCAGATCGGTCCCAGCAGGCGGTCGGCCCTGATGTGCGCCACGCCGTTCGAGTAGCGCACGACCGCGTCGTAGCCTCGGGGCCGGGCGAAGATGCCCTGGGCGTACGCGCGGGGCAGGTCGCCGAGGATCTCCAGCCGCGCACGCACGATGCCGTGGGACTCCGCGTGGGCGCCGCGGATGGCCCGGCCGCCGCCTTCGGTGCGGGTCTTGCTGCGCATGATGGCCTCCATCTCGGCGACGAGGCGCTTTTCGGTCGCCTCGAAGTCGGGGGGCAGGCTGTCCACATACGCCGTCAGGGGAATGAATGACATCGGTACTCCCGCCATGGTCAGTTGATCGCGCGCAGGACGCGCTGCACGAAAGCCGGGTCCTGGAGCGCCTCGGCCCCGTCCATCAGGCTGATCAGCCGGACGACGGTACGCGCGACCTCCTGGTCGCGGGAGGCGGCGAGGTGCACCTGGGCCATGAAGGCGCCGGCCTGACGTGACTCTTCGGTCTGCGTGCCCTCCATCTCGAGGTAGCGCATGTCGCCCCCGACCACCACGCTCCACGGGGCCTCGTTGATCCGCGCGGCCTGCTCGAAGAAGCGCGGGGCCAGTTTGGCCTCCCCGCTGCCCAGGCACTCGCCCAGCAGCGCCGCCTGCAGCGCCGAGACCGTCATGCCCTGGGCGTAGACGGGGTTGAAGCTGCAGATGCCGTCCCCGATGACGAGATAGCCCTCGGGGAAGCGGCCGAGCAGCTCGTAGCGCCGCCGCTCGCTCGCCGGGAACCGGTAGGGGACGGCCTCGCCGACCGGCTCGGCGTCCCTGATCACCTCATGAATGTCGGGTACGGGCAGCGAGGCGGCGAAGTCCAGGAACCCCGCCAGGTCCAGGGGCGGCGTCTCGTCCAGGTAGCCGCGCAGGGTGACCAGCCAGCGGTCGTCCTCCTGCGCGATCATGACGCCCCCGCGCCGGATGGCGTCGGTCTGGTTGATGACGACGGCCAGATCGCCGTCCACGTCCTGAAGACGGCGGCGGAAGTGGCGGGTGGCGTAGCGCAGCCCGACGCGTACCCGCTCCTGGGCCGGCGCTTCGTACCCGAGCTCCACGAGCCAGGCCGGCCCCCGCGCGGCCCGCCCCGTGGCGTCGATGACCAGATCGGCGTCGAGCGGCCGCTCCTTGCCGCCGAACTGGCTGGAGGTGACCCGCACCCCGGCCACCCGCTTGCCGGTCGCATCGGAGATCAGCCCGGTGGCCTCGTGCTCCTCGATGAACTCGACGCCGCTCAAGGCGCGTACCCGTTCGCGCACCAGGCCCTCCAGCAGCGCGCGGCTGCCCATCAGCGCCATCAGGCCGCTCGGCGCCTGCCGCAGGAGCAGCCCCTCGTTGTACCACCGGCCTTGGCCCTGGATGTCCGCGCGCAGCCCTCCGTGCGCGACCATCTCGTCGTCCAGGCCGGGGAACAACTCCGCCACCACCTCGATGCCCCGGGCCAGCAGCGAGTGCGCGTGCCGGCCATGGGTGACCCCGCGCCGGTCCGCGATGCCGAGCGGCAGCGGATCACGTTCGACGATCGTGACGGAGTCGAAGTGGGTCGCCAGGACGCGGGCCGCGAGCAGGCCGGCCATGCCGGCCCCCAGCACGACGGCATGACGCCGTCCCCCCGATGGTGATCGCATTGATGATCCCCCTTGTGAATGGAATGTCCGGCGCAAAGCCTGCGGCCGACCGCCGTCCACCCGACAGGTCATCGGCTGTCCACGTCTGCTCACTTCCGCCGGACCCGCCGTAAACTCCCGCTATGGGCCATGGGGATCATCAGGCCACCACACCCCGGTTGGCCGGGCGGCTGCGGGCAGCGCGCCACCGGGCATTCGCGGGACGCACGGGAGAGCTGGCGTCGTTCCGCGAGGCGCTGGCCGGGAGCTCCGGCGGCTGGGTGGTGTTCTACCTGCACGGAGCCGGCGGTATGGGCAAGTCCGCGTTGCTGCGGCGCTTCGCCGACGAGGCGCGCGCCGCCGGGCGGCCGGTGGTCGAGGTGGACGGGCACACCGTGGCCCCGGTTCCGGACGTGTTCGAGGCGGCCGCCGCCACCGCGCTCACCGGCCGTGATCCGGTGCTGCTGATCGACGGGTTCGAGCACTGCCAGGGCCTGGAGGGCTGGCTGCGCGAGCGCTTTCTGCCCCGCCTGCCCGCCGAGGCCCGCGTGGTCGTGGCCAGCCGCCGTCAGCCGGACCCGTCCTGGGCGTGCGACCCTGGGTGGGCCGGCGCGCTGCGGGTGACGACCCTGCGCCCGCTCGATCTCGAGGATTCCGTCGAGCTGGTTCGCGCCCGGGGCATCCCCGCGGCGCTGCACCGCCCGCTCATCGACTACGCGGGCGGCCACCCGCTGGCGCTCTGCCTGGCCGCCGAGGTGGCCGCGCGCGAAGGGACCTGGACGGCGCCGTCCCATGACCTGATCGCCGCACTGCTGGGCAAGCTGGTCGGCGAGCTGCCCTCCAGCGCGCACCGGCAGGCGCTGGAGGTGTGCGCGCACGCCCGCACCACCACGCAGCAACTGCTGCGCGCGGTCCTGCCCGATGAGGACACGGACGCGCTGTTCGACTGGCTGCGCGCTCAGCCGTACCTCGAAACCGGGCAGGACGGCCTCTACCCGCACGATCTCCTCCGCGAGGCTCTGGACGCCGACCTTCGCTGGCGCGACCGTGAGGGGTACGAGATCATGCACCACCGCATGCGCGCGCACCTGCTGAGCCAGGTGCCGGCGGCGTCGAGCCGGACCCTGCTGCCGGCCGTGGAGGCCGTCAAATACCTGCACCGCGGCGGTGACGTCACCCGCGAGTTCTTCACCTTCGCCACGGACGGCTCGGTGTCGGAGGACACCGTCCGACCTGGGGACCGGCACCATCTCCTGGAGCTGGCGGCCAAGGCCGAGGGAGAGGAGTCCGCGGCTCTGGTGGACTTCTGGCTCGCCCGCAGGCCCGAGGCCTTCCGCGTGCACCGGCGCTCCGACTCCGGCCGGCCCGAGGCGTTTCTGGCCTGGCTGCGGTTCACCACGCCCGACGAGGCCGAGCTGGCGGCGGACCCGGTGGTCGCGGCCGCCTGGGCGCACTGCCGGGCGGCCGGGCCTTTACGTGGCGAAGAGCACCTGGCCGTCTCCCGTTTCATGATCGACCCGTCGGCGTACCAGCGGCCGTCCGGCATCATGGACCTGATGCTGCACCGGGCGGTCGCGGAGTTCCTGCTCCAGGATCGGCTCGCCTGGACCTACATCACGTGGACGCGCCCCGAGTTCTGGGGGCGGCTGATGAAATACTCCGACCACCATCCCGTCCCCGGCAGCCCTGCCGTCGGCGGTCTCCGCCACACTCTGTACGCGCACGACTGGCGGGCCATGCCGCTGGCCGACTGGCTCGCCTTCACGGGCGCCGAGGAGATCTTCGGTCCTCGGGAGAAGCAGCCGGCCGCGCCGCGCCGTCCGGTGTTCGAGGTGCTGTCCAGGACCGAGTTCGACACCGAGGTGCGGGACGCGCTGCGCGTCATCCGCCGCCCTGACTCCCTGGCGGCGAGCCGCCTCACCCGCGCCAGGCTCATCGCCCGGTCCGACGCCGGCCAGGCCACCGAGGCGCTGCACGAGCTCCTGACGGACGCCGTCGACGCCCTGCGCGAGGATCCCCGTCAGGCGGACCTCCACCGGGTCGTCGCGGTCACGTTCTTCCACGGGGTTCCGACGCAGGAGGCCGCGGCGGCCCAGCTCGGCCTGGCGTTCAGCACCTACCGCAGGCGTCTGCGCCGCGCCCTGGAGCACATCACCGATCAGCTGTGGTCCCTGGAGACGGGCTGAGCCGGGCCGCGGTCAGCGGGACCGGTCGTCCTCCGATGCCGAGGGCAGGTGCTTCAGCTCATCGAGCTGGTCGGGGACCTCGACCAGCCTCTTGAGCTCCGCCTGGCATGCCGTGCACGTGTCGAGGTGGCGCTCGAACGCCTCGTTGTCGTCCTCATCGAGGACACCGAGAACGTAGGCCGCCACCTCTTCGTGCATTACCCGGCTACCCCCTTGTCCCGCAGCACCTCGCGCAGCGCCCGGATGCCGTAGTAGAGCCGGGACTTCACCGTACCGGGCGGAATCCCCAGTATTTCCGCCGCTTCACTTATCGTACGGTCCCGGAGGTAGGTCTGCTCGATGACTTCGCGGTGTTCTTCCGTGAGGCTGCGCAGCGCGTCCGCGACCACGATCGCCGACAGAGATCGTTCGGCTCCGTCCGGGACGGCCAGCATGTCGACTTCGGGCGGCTCGACCTCCTGAGGCCGGACGCTCCTGCGCCGCCGCCCGTCGATCACGATGCGGCGGGCCACGGTGAGCAGCCAAGCCCAAATGAGGCCGGGCTCCCATTGCAGTCTCGCTGAGTTACGCCAGGCCCTGACGAGCGTCTCCTGTACGACGTCCTCGGCCCATTGGAGATCGTTGCCGGTCGACCTGCGTATGTGGCGCAGCAGAGGGCCGCCGAACTCCCGGTAGAGCTCCGCGATGCGGTGCTCCGCCTCGGCGTCAGCACTCTCGAACGTGCGGTCCAGGTGAAGTAGCACGGGGCATATCTTTACACCTTCGTTATCACTCCGGTAGGCACTCCGATAACTCCGGTCATTTCTGACTATTCAGGCTATGACGGGAACCGCCCGGGCGAGGTTCGCGTCTGACCTGCCTTGAGTTGCCTCCGAGGTGATATAAGGCGACTTTTCGGAATACCGAGGTGGTCTGACCCGGGACCTGTTCTCCGGGCGCGTGCGTACAGAGCCGAGAGAATCCCTGAGGGGTTGAATCTCCAGTAAGGGGAGGCGCGAAGGTGGGGGGCATGGACGGCGACACGCTCTACTCGATCGGCGACCTGGCGCGGCGGACCGGGCTGACGGTCAAGGCCATCAGGTTCTACGCCGACTGCGGTCTCGTGCCGCCGACCACCCGTAGCCCCGCCGGCCACCGCCTTTACGGCATCGACGCCGTCGCCCGCCTGGATCACGTACGGACACTGCGCGATCTGGGGCTGGACCTGCCCACCATCCGGAAGGTCGTGGACCGGGAGGTCTCGCTCGCCGAGGTCGCCGCGGCGCACGCCGAGGCGCTGGCGGTGCAGATCCGGACGTTGCGGCTGCGGCGGGCGGTGCTGACGGCGGTGGCCAAGCGCGGGTCGACCCCTGAGGAGATGGATCTCATGCACAAGCTGGCCAAGCTGTCGGAGGACGAGCGCCGGCGGCTGATCGCCGACTTCCTCGACGCCGCCTTCGGCGGCCTGGAACCCTTCGACGGGATCAGGAGCTCGATGACCCCCGAGCTGCCCGACAACCCCGAGCCCGAGCAGGTGGAGGCGTGGGTGGAGCTGGCCGAGCTGTCCCAGGACCCGGACTTCCGCGCCGTCATGCGGCGGATCGCCGAGCAGCACGCCGAGGGTCAGGGGGCCGGTCTGCGCCGCCACTTCGCCGCGGTGGTGCGGGACCGGGTCGGGCCGGCGCTGGCGGCGGGCGTCGATCCGGCCTCGCCCCGGGCTGACGCCGTCGTCGCGGCGATCAGGGAGCAGTACGCGGACCTGTCCGGCCGCCCCGACGACGCCGATCTCCTGCGCCGACTGCTGACCAGGGTGGAGGCGGCGAACGATCCCCGCAGGGAGGCCTATCTCCAGCGGCTGGCCGTCATCAACGGCTGGCCGGCCCCCGAGAGCCTGGCGCCGGTCTTCGACTGGTTTGTCGAGGCGGCGCACGCCAGAGCGTGACGCCGCCGTACCGCTCCGAGATCACGCGAGCGGCTGGATCATCGAGCCTGGGGCGCTCTCGGCTGCCGCAGGACGACGAGGGTGACGGCGAAGGCGGCCACGAGCAGGGCGGCGGCGATGGTGAAGGCCAGGCGGTAGCCGCCGGTCAGCGCCGCCGCCTCGCCGCTGCCGGCGGCGAGCAGTTCGTCGGTGCGGGAGGCGGCCAGCGTGGTCAGCACGGCGACGCCGAGGGCCATGCCGATCTGCTGGGTGGTGTTGAACAGCCCGGACGCGAGGCCGGCGTCGTCCGCGCGGGCGCCGGACATGCCGAGCGATGTCAGCGCCGGGAGCACCAGCCCGCCGCCCGCGATGAGCAGCATCACCGGGAGCAGGTCGGTGACGTAGTCGGCGTGCACCGGGACACGGGTGAGCCAGCCCATCGCCCCCATGAGGAGCAGCAGGCCCGCCAGCAGGACGGCCCGCTCGCCGAAGCGGGTGTTGAGCCGGGCCGAGACGAACAGGGACACACCGCCGATGGACACCGCCGCGGGCAGCATCGCCAGGCCGGTCGGGAGCGCGCCGTACCCGAGGACCTTCTGCATGTAGAGGGCGACGATGATCTGGAAGGCGAACATGGCCGACAGCGTCAGCATCTGGACCACGTTCGCGCCCGAGACGTTGCGCGAGCGGAGGATCCGCAGCGGCATCAGCGGAGTCCTGGCCCGCGCCTGGCGGACGAAGAACGCGGCCAGCAGGGCCAGCGACACGGCTCCGAGGCCGAGTGTGCGCCCGGCGAGCCAGCCGTACTCCTCGATCTTGACCACTGTGTAGATGCCCAGCATCAGCCCGCCGGTGACCAGCACCGCGCCGAGCGCGTCGGCTCCGGCGGCGAGCCCGGCTCCGCGCTCGTCGGGCAGTGCCCGGATGGCCAGCGCGATCGTGGCCAGCCCGATCGGGAGGTTGATGAAGAAGATCCAGTGCCAGCTGAGCGCGTCGGTGAGCACCCCGCCCAGCACCTGGCCGATGGAGGCCCCGGCGGCGCCGGTGAAGCTGAACACGCCGATCGCCTTGGCGCGCTCCCTGGCATCGGTGAACAACGTCACCAGGATGCCCAGCACGACGGCGGAGGCCATGGCGCTGCCGACGCCCTGGACGAACCTGGCGAAGATCAGCATTCCGGGCCCGGTGGCGAACCCGGCCAGCAGGGACGCCGCCGTGAAGACCGCGTTCCCCGCCAGGAACATGACCTTGCGGCCGACGAGGTCGCCCAATCGGCCCGCCAGGAGCAGCAGCCCGCCGAAGGCGATCAGGTACGCGTTGACGGTCCAGCTCAGCCCGGCGGGCGAGAACCCCAGGTCCCGCTGGATGGCCGGCATCGCCACGGTCACGATGCTGCCGTCCAGGATCGTCATGAGCATCGCGGCCGAGAGCACGGCGAGCGCGAGCCCGCGGGATCCGGTGCGCGGAGGGGAAGGTGCGGTGTACGACATGGCCGTCTCCTGTTCAAAGAGGAACAGGAGAGACCGTAGCAGATAGTTTTGTTATAGACGATCCTCGACGGATCTATTTTGTACGATGCCGCGATCGGCGGGCTGACTGCGGAGCCTCCACGGGAGTGGCCAGATGGCCCTTGACCAGTCGGTTCATCGCCCTGACGAGAACTTCGGCCTCGTCGTCGGGCAGCGCGCCCAGGGTGTCCCGGTGCACGGCGTCGACGATCTCCTGGCTCCGCCTCGCCGCCTCGGCGCCCTTCGCGGTGACGGCGATGATGCGGGCCCGCCGGTCCGTGCTGGACGGGCGGCGCTCGGCGAGCCCCGCCTTCTCCAGGGCGTCGACCGTGACCACCATCGTCGTCTTGTCCATGTCGCCGATCTCGGCGAGCTGGATCTGCGTGCGCTCGGCCTCCAGGGCGTGCACCAGCACGCAGTGCATGCGTGCCGTCAGGCCGATCTCGGCGAGCGCCGCCGCCATCCGTGTTCGCAGGACGTGGCCGGCGTGGTCCAGCAGGAACGACAGGTCCGGTTCTGTGCGGGCTGGTGCCATGGCGGTCATGCCCTCAGCCTAGCAACTAGGTCCGTTCTGGATTATCCACTGCGTCCGTGCAGCTCAGAGGGGACGCCGCGCGTCTCGCGGCGTCCCCTGAAGGGCTACTTCGACAGGTAGAGCGTCTTCCAGGTGCCCGCGTACAGGCAGTTGAGCGACGGCTTGGTCCCCTTGCCCTCGGCGCAGACCTTGAGCTCCACCTGGTAGACGTCGTGAGAGGAGAACGAGTACGACGCGGGCGTCCGGTAGGAGCAGTCCCTGATGCTGCGGTGCTTGTGCGGCAGGTTGTTGCCGGGGGCCTTGTAGGTGATGCGGAAGACCGCCCAGCCACAGGTCGACGTCCTGCGGGTCTGGTCGTACAGCTTGCCGGAGATCTTCACCGTGTCGGCGGTCGGGATGTCGGCGTGGTCCTCGCCCGACGCGACGAGCGAGCCCGCCGTCCTGGCCTGGTTGCCGGGGGCGTAGTAGGGGCCCCACGCGCGTGCCGTCTCGCCGGCGGAGACCGCGTCGGAGTGGGCCGCCGCCTGGGCGGCGGCGGGGGCGATCGAGAGGACGGCGGCGACGGTGGCCAGGACTGCGAGGGGGCGGGAGATCGACATTGGAGCGGTCCTTTCCTGCGATGGTGACCGTACTGTCGGATGGACCGCTTTCATCCTTCTTGCCGGCGGGTGTCACGCCTCCTTGCAGGCTCAGGGCTTGCTGTCGGTCCAGCCGGCCTCCAGCACGGCCGTCGAGTTCCAGACGGTGCCAGGCTCGAAAGCGGCCTGGTAGCCGCCGGGCTTCACCACGACGCTCTCGTTGGCCAGCGCCCGGCCGGTCGCCTGGTCGAAGATCAGCCGGTTCTCCAGGACGCCGGTGGACTTCTTGTCCTTGGTCCGCACGGTCTGCTCGATCGCCACCGCCGTGCCCTGACGTCCTTCGGCGTCGGTGACGTTCTCGATGACCTCGACCGTGTCGAGGCCGGCGAGCATCCGGAAGGCGGCCCCGCGCACCTCCGGCGTGACCGGCATGTCGGTGATCAGCCCCGCGCTCACCGTGAACAGCCAGACGTCGGCCGTCATCGGGTCACTCGACGATTCGGTGCCGTGCCCGCCGTAGGAGCGCAGCAGCCACGCCTTGAGCTCACCCGGGTCGGAGGGCAGGCCGCGCAGGTCCTTCATGGTCACGTTGCGGCCCAGCCAGAACACCTTGTCGCCGTCGACGAGCGGCGCGTGGCCGGTCTTGGCGGCGCGAGGAGAGGTGGACAGGGTCAGCTCGCCCATCTTGGCCGGCATCTCGACCTTGATCTCGGCCGGTGAGCCGGCCTGCCGCCACGCCGTCTCGTCCGCCTCCGTGGCCGGCCGCGCGCCCAGCGACCGGTTGCGGCTCCACTGGTCGCCGCCGGTGGCCTTGGGCGTCCAGCCTTCGATGCGCGATCGGTCCCAGACCAGGTAGCCGCCGTCCACGGCCTTGTACAGCGAGCGGCTCACCGATGCCGTGTGCCAGTAGGCGGCCGTGTCGTCCGGCTGGCGATCGGCCTTCTCGGCGGCGGCCAGCAGGACCTCCCGCGCCGACAGCGTCACCTTCGGCGCAGCCGTGGACGGCGTGGGGGCGGGCGGTGCGGTCGTGGACAGAGCGGTCGTGGGCGGCGTGGTCGTGGACAGGGCGGTCGTGGCTCGGGCCGCGTCGGGGGCGGGCGGCGTGCCGCCACCGGTGCCCGTCACGACGACGGCGGCCGCCGTCACGGCCGCCGCGCCGGCCAGGCTGATGCCCCACACCGGCCTGGTCTTGCGCCTCTGACGGGCCTGCCGGGGCCGCGACATGGCGTAGGAGAGCTCCGCCGCCCTGGTGCGCTCGTCCACCGGCGCGTCGCCCAGATGGGCGGGCCGGGCGGCACGCAGCTCGTCGATGGGGTTCATGACCACTCCTCCTTGAGGCTCGGCACGCGGGGACGGGGCGGCGGGGGCGACTCCATCGCCTGCCCGAGCCGTTTGCGGGCACGGTGCAGCCGGACCCGGAACGCGGCCGACGAGCAGCCGATCACCCGGGCGGCGTCCCTCGGGGACAGCCCCTGCCAGGCCACCAGGACGAGGATCTCCCGGTCGTCCTCGGGCAGCTCGGCCAGCGCCCGCAGCACGCTGATCCGTTCGGCGACCTTGTCGGCCACATCGCCGGTCACGTCGCCGGTCACGTCGCCTTCGGTCCAGGCGCGCAGCTCCGCGCCGAGAGCCTCCCGCCGCGCCTGCGCGCGGATGTTGTCGCGCAGCACGTTGCGCGCGACCCCGAGCAGCCACGGCAGGGCCGGCTCCGGTACGTCCTCCAGCCGCCGCCAGGCGATGGCGAAGGTCTCGCTCACCACTTCGTCCGCCACCTGCCGGCCCGCACGACTGACCACGTACGCCCACACGCGTTGCCGGCATTCGTCGTACATGCCGGTGAACCGGTGCTCATCATCCGTCACCGCCCCGCCCCTTCGTCCCGGATGCGCTCTTCTGACACCAGGTAGTGGTGCGAGCCCTCCGGTTGTTACGCGTCTTCTGCGGTGAAATATGCCGGATGGCTCGCAGGCGGGGGTCGATCCAGCACTACCCGCGCAGGGCGCGGTGGTCGGCCTTGAGCGGCCGGCTGAGTCGTACGGTGATGAACTCGTTGTTGTCGGCCTTGCCGGCCGTGCGGCCGGAGGAGAACGGGAAGTTGTTGTCGTTGGCGATGATCAGCGTGCGGTCGTCGAGGATGGCCACGTCCTCGATCGTCTCGAACGGGAAGCGGAAGGTCTCGCCGAAGCCGCCGAGGCCCTTGGGGTTGGCCACGTCGAGCAGGTCGGCCACGAGCGTCTTGTCCATCGCCCCGTCGCGGTCGCGGTCGCGGGTGTCGGCGAGGTAGACGCGCTTGACCTTGGCCGCGTCGCCCTGAGCGCCGTCACGCTCGATGATCAGGAAGCGGTGCCGGTCGACGGCGACGGCGTCGCCGATGGCGTGGTTCGCGGCGTCCAGCTCGTAGGCCCAGCGCTTGTCCGTGTACTGCTTCTTCCGCAGGTCGAACTCGTACATCCGCAGCGTGCCCGCCGGGTCGCCGCTGACGGTGCCTTCGAGCAGCGGGTGGAGACGCTTGCCGTCGACGGACCGGGCCATGCCCTCGAAGCCCTTGCTGCGGCCGAGGTTGGGCTGGGCGCCGTTGAGGAACGGGTTCTCCGGAGCCTGTACGCCGGGCAGCGGGACGGGCGCGTCGAGCAGCGTGCCCGAGGAGGAGAAGTGCAGCACGAACGGGCCGAACTCGTCGCCGATCCAGTAGGTGCCGTCGGCGGCGCGGACGATCGACTCCACGTCGAAGTCGGCGCCGGTGAGCTTGCGGTCCTCGCGGGTCAGCGGGAAGGTGATGTGGCGGTCGGGGTCGCTCAGGCCGAACCCGCCGAGCACCTTCACCGCGCCGGTGCGCAGGTCAGGCTTGACCTGGTGCACCCGGAGCAGGAAGTCGGCGCTGTTGGCCTTGGCACCGAAGCCGTTGTCGGACAGCATGTCGTAGACGCCGCCGCCCCGGCGCACGATGCCACTGAACCCCTGCACGGGCTGCCCGGCGAAGGGTGGGGTGAGCCCGTTGACCGGTGCGGAGCCGAGGGCGGCGCCGGACGCCTCGCTGCCGGGCACGAAGGTCTCCGCGGGGAGGGTCGCGAACCCGGTCAGGGTGGCCCTGCCGAACTCGCGGGGCTCGGGGGTGGCGGCGGCGGGCGCGGCGAGGCCGCTGACCAGCGCGGCGGCGCCGAGGGCGATCAGTGCACGTCTCATGCGGGGCACGGTAACCAGATCGGATTAATCAGTACATAACGCCAGGCATCTCACCGGGGAACATGACCGACCGTAACTGACCAGGTATGCACGAGACAGGAGAACACGCCGGTGACGACCACCCTCGACCCCCTCCGCGCGGCCCCCCGGACGGCCGCCTGGCTGGCCGCCCTGGAGGACGACGACCTCCCGGACGTCGAGATCGTCCTGCCCACCCCCGAGGTCCTGCTGGATCTCGCCGTCCCGTACGAGGACGTCAACCCGCTGCTCGCGCTGGCCGGGGAGCTGCGGGCCGATCCCGAGCTCCGGTGGCTGCTGGAGCGGTGCGTCCAGCGGCTGGTGCGCGGCATCGGAGCCGTCGACGACCCCTTCGACCTGCCCGACCTGCCCTTTCTCGACCACTACTTCTACGCCTTCGTCTTCGTCGCGACGCTGCCGTACGTGCGGGCCTACCACCGCGAACGGGGCATCCCGGCGGACATCTCCCGGCACACCCTCGCCGACCTCGGCCGCAACCTCGCCGTGCACCGCAGGCGGCACGGCGTCGGCGGCGTGGTCCATCCCTCCTGGCTCAAGCTGCACTTCCGCGGCGAGGTCTACCAGCTGGGACGGTTGCAGTTCCAGCGGGCGACCCTGGGCACGCGGATGGGGACGGCGGTCGCCGCCGCGCTGCCCGTCGGCCCTGGCGACCCTGCGCTGAGCCTGCACATTCCCGACTTCTCCGGCCCGCTGACGCCCGCCGCCTGTGACGACTCGCTGACCCGGGCCCGCGACTTCTTCCCCCGTCACTTCCCCGAGGAGCCGTACACCGTCGCCGTCTGCCACTCCTGGCTGCTCGACCCGCAGCTGGCCGATCACCTGCCGGCCGGCTCGAACATCGTCGGCTTCCAGCGCCGCTTCCGCCCCGGCTACCGGGACGAGCAGCCCAGCGACGGGCCGATCGAGTTCGTCTTCGGCGATCCCGGCCTGCCGGTGGACGCCCTGACCCCCCGGACCACGCTGGAGCGCGCGATCGTCGGCCACCTGCGCGCCGGCGGCCACTGGCACCTCGGCAACGGCTGGTTCCCGCTGTGACGGTCAGCGGCCGCGCGCGGCCAGCCGCCGTCCCGCGCGCCGCGCCGGCACCTCCACCAGCCGGTACGTCCCCGCCGCGCATCCCAGCAGCACCGCCAGCGTCACCACGCCCAGCCCCACCCGGTACGGCCAGGCGACCGCCGCCGGATCGGCGAGCAGCCCGTCGACGATCTCCAGCAGGATCGGGTGCAGGAGGTAGACCGAGTAACTGACCATCCCGAGCCACGCCCACACGGCGGGCACCCGGCGCCCGGCCAGCAGCATCCCGGCCGCGAAGGTCGCCCAGGCGGCCACCACCGTGATCACCCATGCCCACGGGAAGTCCTGGCTGTGCCAGATCCCCGCGGCGACGGCGGCCACCGGCACGCTCCCGGCCAGGGCGAGCGCCCGCGATCGGTCGATCTCGCCGGACCGGGCCCGGTAGAGCGCCGTACCGGCGAACATCGTCGCCAGGATGATCAGACTCTGCCAGGCGGGGATCCGCCCGTTGACCGCGAGCAGCCCCAGCGTGACCAGGCCCAGCGCCGCCGCGCCCGCCCGCCGCAGGAGCGCGCGGGAGCTCAGCACCCCGGCCAGCCCGCCGCCCGCCAGCGCGATCACCGCCAGCGTGGTGGCGAGCGTGGCGTCCGCGCCACGCGACAGCAGCACCGAGGGCAGGACCCCGCCCGCCGCCACGGCCACCACCCCGAACCCGCAGGCGATCTCCGCGCTGCGCAGATGCGCCCTGGCCAGGTAGAGCGCCGTGACCAGCAGGTAGAAGGCCATCTCGTACGAGAGCGTCCACAGCACGTTGAGCACGTTGGGCACGTTCAGGAGGTCCTGGAGCATCGTGAGGTGCCCGAGGACCGCCGAGGCGGGCCGGTCCGTCAGCCAGATGTGCAGGGGGTCGATGCCGGTGGCCGCCAGCAGCAGGGCGGCGGTCACCACCACGGCCCACAGCGGATAGAGCCGGAACACGCGGCCGATCCAGAAGCCGGACACGCTGCCGTGACGTTCCAGCGAGGCCGGGATGACGTAGCCGCTGACGAGGAAGAACACCATGACGCCGTACATCCCGGCGTCGAACCACGGGCCGGTGACCTCCCGCAGCTCCGGGTAGAGCGGGTTGAGCGCGTGCTCGTACACCACCACGAGGGCGGCGACGCCGCGTAACGCGTCCAGCCAACCGAGCCGGTTTCCCACTGCCTGTGGCGGTGCGTCGATGTTCGTCATGGCGGGCCCAACTTTATCTATAGTTGACACTGACTATTTGAAGGCGGATAGTTGATCCTGACTAAGGAGGGTCGACACGGTGAAGAAACGGAAGGTGGCCAATCCGCTGGCGCTGGCGGTGCTGGCCTGGCTGATGAGGGAGCCGACGCATCCGTACGAGCTGGGACGGCGGCTGCAGGAGAGCGGTCAGGACCGCAACATCAAGTACAACCGCGGCTCGCTCTACATGGTCGTCGAGCAGTTGCGCAAGGCCGGCTTCATCGCCGAGCAGGCCACCGTGCGCGACACCCAGCGGCCCGAGCGCACCCTCTACGCGCTCACCGACGAGGGGCGCGCCGAGTTGTACGACTGGATGCGGGAGCTGGTCAGCGAGCCGCAGCACGAATATCCCCGGTTCGGGGTGGCGCTGTCGCTGCTGAGCGTGCTCTCGCCCGAGGAGTCCGTGGAGCTGCTCCGGCAGCGGGAGCGGGCCCTGGACGGCGAGCTCGGCGAGATCCGCGACCTGATGCGCGGCGCGGCCGAGCAGGGGGTGGGCTGGGTGTTCCTCATCGAGGAGGACTACCGGCTGTCCCTGCTGGAGGCCGAGCGCCGCTTCGTCGTGGGGCTGATCGAGTCGTTGCAGCAGCCGGAGTACGTCCGGACCTGGCTGGAGTTCTTCGCCCGGGAGGAGCGACCATGACGAACGCGACGGAAACCGGTCACGTCACCTCCGCTGACGGCACCGTCATCGGCTATCACCGGCTCGGCGACGGCCCGGCGCTGGTGGTGCTGCACGGCCAGATGGAGTCCGCGCAGAGCCACCGGCAGCTGGCCGAGGCCCTGGCCGGCACGCACACGGTCTACCTGCCCGACCGCCGGGGCCGCGGGCTGAGCGGCCCCTACGGCGCGGCGCACGACAGCGAGCGGGAGGTCGAAGACCTGGACGCGGTCCTCACGGCCACGGGCGCCCAGTGGGTCTTCGGGGTCAGCGTCGGCGCGCTCGTCGCGCTGCGGGCCGCGACCGCGCTGCCGGCCGTCCGCAAGGTGGCCGTCTACGAGCCGCCCCTGTTCGCCGACGGCCCCGCGCCCACCGACTGGGTGGCCCGCTACGAGCGGGAGATGGCCGCGGGCCGGGTCGCGGCGGCGCTCGTCACCGCCATGCGGGCGGCGCGGATGGGGCCGTCGGTCTTCCGGTTCATGCCGCGTCCGCTGCTGGAGTTCCTGACCGGCCGGATGATGGCGGCGCAGGACGGCAGGGCCGGACCCGGCGACGTCACCATGCGGATGCTCGCCCCGACCCTGCGCCACGAGGCGCGCCTGGTCGCCGAGCTGGCGCAGACCCAGCGGGACGTGCGCGCGGACGCGCTCCTGCTCGGCGGCGCCAAGAGCCCCGCCTACCTGAAGGCCGCCCTCGACGCGCTGGAGCGGGTCATGCCGGGGGCCAGGCGGGTCGAGTTCGCGGGCCTCGACCACGGCGGCTCCGGAAACACCGACCTGGGCGGCGAACCGGATGTGGTGGCCCGCGAACTGCGCCGCTTCTTCGCCTGAATCCGCCTGATCCGCCTGAATTCGCCTGGTGCGCCGACGGGTCGAAGCGGGATCATAGGGGCATGCTGTCCGTCCTGGCCCCCATCGTGGCCGCCCTCGCCCTGCTGATGAACGGTCTCATGGCAGGCATCTTCTTCGCGTTCTCCAACTCGATCACGCCGGGCCTCGACGCGATCGACCCGGCACCCGCCGCCTCGGCCATGCGCAGCATCAACCGCAAGATCCTGAACCCGGGGTTCCTCACCCTGTTCGTGCTGTCGCCGTTCGCCTCGGCGGGCGCGGGCGTGCTCCTGCTGCTGCTCGGCGAGACCGAGGCCGCGATCTGGCTCATCGCGGCCGGCGTGGTCTACGCCCTGGGCTCGTTCCTGCCGACGGCGGTGCTCAACGTGCCGATGAACAACGCGCTCGACGCCGGCGAGCTCGACTGGCAGGGCTACGGGCCCCGCTGGACCCGCTGGAACACGGTCCGCGCCGTCGCGAACGTCGTCGCTCTGCTGCTCATCGGGGTGGGGTTGTGGGCATGGCAATGATCGGCACGGGATCCCGCACCGATCACTGATCTCCGCGGCGGCTCCTGTCACATGTTGATCATGTGGCCGGCCAGGCCGTGGATCGCCTCCTTGACCGCTTCGCCGAGGGTCGGGTGGGCGTGCACGTTACGGCCGACCTCGTGCACCGTGAGGTCCCACTGCTGGGCCAGCGTCAGCTCGGGCAGCAGCTCGGTGACCTCGGGGCCGATCAGGTGGGCGCCGAGCAGCTCGCCGTGCTCGCCGTCGCTGAGGATCTTGACGAAGCCGTTCGGGTCGCCCAGGCCGTGCGCCTTGCCGTTGGCGGTGAACGGGAACTTGATCACCTTGACGTCATAGCCCAGGTCGCGGGCCTGCGCCTCGGTGTGCCCGAAGCTGGCCACCTGCGGCTGGCAGTAGGTGGCGCGCGGGATCATGACGTAGTCGAGCTCCATGGTCTCGGCCCCCGCGATGGTCTCCGCGGCGATGACGCCCATCGCCTCCGCGGCGTGGGCCAGCATGAGCTTGGCGGTGACGTCGCCGATCGCGAAGATGTGCGGCACGTTGGTGCGCAGCCGGCCGTCGACCGCGATGGCGCCCCGGTCGGTGAGGGCGACGCCGGTCTTCTCCAGGCCGTAGCCGTCGACCCGCGGCTGGAAGCCGATCGCCTGCAGCACCTTGCCGGCCTCGAGCACCTGCTGCTGCCCGTCACGGGAGACGGTCACCTTGACCGAGGAGCCGTTGTCCTCGATGTTCTCGACGCGGGTGGAGGTGAGCACCTCGATGCCGAGCCGCTTGTAGCGCTTGGCCAGCTCGGCGGAGACCTCCACGTCCTCCAGGGGCACGATCCGGTCGAGGAACTCCACGATCGTCACCTTGACGCCGTAGTTGTGCAGCACGTACGCGAACTCCACGCCGATCGCGCCCGCGCCCGCGATGATGATGCTCTCCGGCAGCTCCTCGCTGAGGATCTGCTCTTCGTACGTCACCACGCGGTCCGACAGCGACGTGCCGGGGATCAGCCTGGTGGTGGCGCCGGTGGCGATGATGCAGTTGTCGAAGGTGATCGTCTCGTCGTTCACCTGCAGCGTGTTGGCGTCAAGGAAGGTGCCGCGGCCGTCGTACTCCTTGATGGAGTTCTTCTTCATCAGGTAGTGGATGCCCTTGACCCGGCCGTCCGCCACCTTGCGGCTGCGCGTGAACGCCGCGCCGTAGTCGAAGGTGACCTCGCCGTTGATGCCGAAGGTCTTGGCCTCATGGTTGAAGATGTGGGCGAGCTCGGCGTTGCGCAGGAGAGCCTTGGACGGGATGCAGCCCACGTTCAGGCAGACGCCACCCCAGTATTTCTCCTCGATGACCGCTGCGCGCAGGCCGAGCTGGGCGGCGCGGACCGCTGCCGTGTATCCCCCCGGACCCGCGCCGAGAACGACGACGTCATAGTGAGTGCTCATGAGTCGGACCATACCGCTCGTCCAGGTGCGCCCCTGACCCTCACCCCTGTGGCTAGACCTCCACGTTGTACGGCAAGCTCAACTCCTCTGCCGGAACGCCGCGAATCCCCCAGTTCGTCTTCGGCATCTCGATGATCGTGATCTCCACGTCGTCGGCCGGGTAGGGGAGGGTCTCGTAGATCGTCCGGATCAGTGTGCGCTTGGCGTAATCGCTGCGGCCGGTGAAACAGACCACCTCGATGATCAGGTAGCCCTCGCCGCGCTGCGGGCAGATGAGGTCGTCGGCGTCCAGCAGCAGGAACCGGTGGAACCTCTTGTCCTCCGGCAACTCCCAGGCGCTGACGAGGCAGGAGTGGAGCAGATCCGACACCTCTCGCTGCCGCCCCGCCCACACGTCACGCCGCCCGTAAACCTTCACCTGAGCCATGTCGGCCACTATAGACAGGTGATTCGCATACTGCTCGCCGACGACGAAGCCATGATCCGCGCCGGGATCCGGGCCATCCTGACCTCGGATCCGGAGCTCGACGTGGCCGCCGAGGCCGCCGACGGGCGGGAGGCGGTCGACCTGGCCATCAGCCACCACCCCGACGTGGCGCTCCTGGACATCCGGATGCCCCGGCTCGACGGGCTCGCGGCGGCGGCCGAGATCCGCCGGGCCGCGCCGGGGGTGGCCGTGGTGATGCTGACCACATTCGGCGAGGACGACTACATCGCCAAGGCGCTCGATGTGGGGGCGAGCGGATTCCTGCTCAAGTCGGGCGATCCGCGCGAGCTCATCGCCGGCGTGCACGCCGTCGCGGACGGCGCCGCCTACCTGTCGCCCAAGGTCGCCCAGCGCGTCATCAGCCGGCTCGCCGGCGGGCGCATGGCACGCGGCGCCGCCGCCCGCGACCGCATCGAGGGCCTCACCGAGCGCGAGCGCGAGGTGCTCGCCCTCGTCGGCGCCGGACTGTCCAACGCGGAGATCGCCCGGCGGCTGCACATCGTGGAAGGCACCGTGAAGGCGTATGTCAGCACCATCCTCACCCGGCTCGACGTGCGCAACCGCGTCCAGGCCGCGATCGTCGCCCATGAAGCCGGATTGGTAGCCTGACCTGTGATGTATCGCCTCCTGTTCATGTGGGTCCTGCGGCGGTTCGACGCCGAGACCGTGCACCACCGGACCGTCAGGGCCTTCGCGCTGCTCGCCAGGCTGCCCCTGCTCAAGCGACTCCTGCACCGGATGTTCGCCCCGCACGACCCCATCCTGCGGGTGAGCGCCTTCGGCGTGCACTTCCCCGGCCCGCTCGGGCTGGCCGCCGGGTTCGACAAGGACGCCGCGTGCGCGGAAGGGATCGCCGCGCTGGGTTTCGCGCACGTCGAGGTCGGCACCATCACCGCGCACGCCCAGCCGGGCAACCCCCGGCCCCGGCTGTTCCGGCTGGTGCCGGAGCGGGCGGTCGTCAACCGGATGGGGTTCAACAACGCCGGGGCCGCCGCCGCCGCACGCAGGCTGCGCCGGACCCGCGGGGTGCCGGTCGTGGTGGGCGTCAACATCGGCAAGACCAAGGTGGTGCCCGAGTCCGAGGCCGTCGCCGACTACGTGGCGAGCGCCAGGAAGCTCGCGCCGCTGGCCGACTACCTCGTCGTCAACGTCAGCTCACCCAACACGCCCGGCCTGCGCGACCTGCAGGCCGTCTCGCTGCTGCGGCCGCTGCTGACGGCGGTCAAGGAGGTCGCCGACGGCACCCCCCGCCGCACCCCGCTGCTCGTCAAGATCGCCCCGGACCTGGCGGACGAGGACGTCGACGCCGTCGCCGCGCTGGCCCTGGAGCTCGGGCTCGACGGGATCATCGCCACCAACACCACGATCAAGCACGCCGGCGAGACCGGTGGCCTGTCCGGCCGCCCGCTCAAGGCCCGCTCCCTCGACGTGCTGCGCCGCCTGCGCGCCAAGGTGGGCGACCGCATCGTGCTGGTGTCGGTCGGCGGCGTGGAGGACGTGGACGACGTCTGGGAGCGCCTGCTGGCCGGAGCGACCCTCGTGCAGGGCTACACCGGCTGGATCTACGGCGGGCCGCTGTGGGCCGCGCGCATCCACCGGCAGCTGGCCCGCCGCGCCCGCCGGCACCGCCTGTCCTCCGTCACCGACATCATCGGCCGCACGGCATAGGCGGGGTGCGGCGCGGGACTGTCGTAGCGGGGAGTTAGTGTCCGTGCGTCGGATGCCGGCGATGGCGGGGAGTTCAGCGTGACGGCGCTCGCGAGACCGGAGCAGGCGGAGGTGGAGGCCTCCGTCGAGCAGCTCGTGCACGTCGGCGAGGACGACTACACCGTGGCCCGGATGAGCTCCGACGACGCGGGGGCGTTCGTCGCCTCCGGGCGGGCGCTCGGGGGAGCGCAGCCGGGGGAGCGGCTCCTGCTGTCCGGCGAATGGGGCGAGCACCCCCGCTACGGCGGCCGGCTGCTGGTCAAAAGGTGCGAGCGGGTGGCGCCGTCCTCCGTCCGCGCCATCACCCTCTACCTGGGGTCCGGGCTGATCCGAGGCGTGGGGCCCCGGCTGGCGCACGCCATCGTCAGCCACTTCGGCGAGCGGACGCTCAAGGTCATCGACGCCGAGCCGGAGCGCCTGCGTGAGGTCGTCAACATCGGCGCCATCCGGCAGGCGCAGATCGTCGAGGCGTGGGCCGAGCAGAAGGCCGTCGCCGAGCTGATGGTCGCCCTGCAGGGATACGGCGTCAGCCCCCTGCTCGCCACCAAGATCTATCAGTCGTACGGTCACGACGCGCTGCGTGTCCTGACCACCGACCCCTACCAGCTGGTGGGCCGGGTGCGGGGGATCGCCTTCCACACCGCCGACCGCATCGCGCTGCGTTCCGGGGTGCCGGCGAGCAGCAGACAGCGGATCATGGCGGCGGTCGTGGACCGGCTGGAGGCGGCGGCGGCCGGCGGCGGCCACTGCTTCGTCGCGCTGCGGGCCCTCGTCGCCCAGGTGTCGGCCCTGGTCGAGCAGGATGAGGAGCCGATCCGGCGGGCCATCGACGCCCTCCACGCCGAGCGCCGGGTGGTCGTGGAGGCGTCCATGGCCGACGCGAGCCAGACGGTCGTCTACGGCAAGCCGGAGCACAGCCGCGAGGTCGCGCTGGCCACGCAGCTGGCCCGGCTCCTCCACGCCCGCTCGACGCTGCGGCTACGGCCCTTCGCGGAGGACCAGCGGCTGCACGAGGACCAGCGCGCCGCCGTCAACCTGGTGCTGACCAGCACCGTGTCCGTGCTGACGGGCGGCCCCGGCTGCGGCAAGAGCCACACCGTCGCCGCCATCGCCGCCACGGTGCGGGCGATGGGCGGCAGGGTGACGCTGACCGCGCCGACGGGCAAGGCGGCCAAGCGCCTGTCGGAGCTCACCGGCCTGCCCGCGATGACCGTCCACCGGATGCTCGCCCGGCAGCCCGACCTGGAGGACGGCATGCTGTTCCAGGAGGTCCCCGCCGAGGCCGATCTCATCGTGGTGGACGAGGCGTCCATGCTGGACCTGCAGCTGGCCACCCGGCTGACGGCCGCCGTCCCGTCCGGCAGCCACCTGCTGCTCGTCGGCGACAGCGACCAGCTGCCCAGCATCGGGCCCGGCAGGGTGCTGGCCGACGTGCTCAGCGTGGCGGAGATCCCGCGCATCCGGCTGACGCACATCTTCCGGCAGGCGCAGGACAGCGGCATCGTGCAGGCCGCCCACCGCATCCGCGGCGGCGAGCTGCCGTACCTGCCGGGCGGGGGCGGCTTCTGGTTCGAGGAGCTGGACGATCCGGCCGTCGTGGCCGAGCGGGTGATCCACCTGGCGACGGAGGCGATCCCCAGAAAGCAGGGCGTCCGCCCCGAGCAGGTCCAGGTCCTGTGCCCGATGCGCAAGGGCGAGACCGGCACCATCGAGCTCGGCCGCAGACTCCAGGACCGCCTCAACCCGCACAGGGACGACGTCGACGAGCATTGGTACGGCTCCACGGTCTTCCGGGTCGGCGACCGGGTGATGTCCATCCGCAACAACTATGACAAGGGCGTCTTCAACGGCGAGATAGCCACCGTCACCGGGATCGACCCGAGAGACCGGCTGGTGGATCTCCTGACGGACGACGCCCACAAGGTCCAGTACGCCTTCGACGAGCTGGACGAGCTCACCCACGCCTACGCCATCAGTGTCCATCGCTCCCAGGGCAGCGAATACCCCTTCGTCGTCGCCCCCATCGTCGCCGAATCGGGCGGCATCATGCTCCGCCGCCGCCTTCTCTACACCCTCATCACCCGGGCCAGGACCTGGGTCGTCCTGGTCGGGCAACGCGAAGCCCTGGAGCTCGCCGTACGCCGCCTGGGCGACCGGCGGAACACCGCCCTCCCGCAGCGCCTGACCCTGTTGACGGACCCCTGACCGGCACAGGGACCAGCACAGAGATCAGCACAGGGACCAGCACAGATCAGACGCTCGGGCGGGTCGACTCCGCGTCGTGGGTCATCTCGTCGATGCGGGACATCACCGCCGACACGTCGTTCAGCCCCGGCCGGTGGGGGCGGCGGCGCTGCCAGGGCCGGGGGCCCGCCGGAGGCCGGTACTCCACGCCGAGCGCGTCCAGCCTGCCCAGGTGGGCGTCGAGCCGCCCGTCGAAGTCGTCACGCGGCCCCCAGGCGATCTCGGCGACCGCGCAGGCGCGCGGCCACAGCCGGTAGTCCATGGTGCGGGCGTCCGGCACGCGTTCGGTCCAGAGCTGGGCCTGCGCGCCCAGGACGTGGGATCGCTCGCCGGGGGACCAGTCGCCGGGGGCGGGGTCGAAGGCGGCCACGTCGGCGACGGTGATGGTCTCGCCGATCGCCATCGGCTCGTCGGCGGAGGCCGCCTCGGCGTAGTCGAAGTAGAGCGGGAAGACGGCGGTGGCGACCACGTCGTGGCCCGCGGCGGCGGCGCGGCGGCCGACGTTCATGCCGCGCCAGGGCATCACGACGGTGTCCTGCCTGAGGCCGCCGCTGACGAACGCCTCGTCCCAGACCACGGCGCGGGAGCCCCGCTCGGCCAGCGCGTCGGCGAGCTGCCGCAGGAACCACGCCTGCAGGTCGTTGGACGTGGCCAGGCCGAGGGAGTCGCGGTAGGCGACGATCTCGGGGGAGGACGTCCACCGGTCCAGCACGACCTCGTCGCCGCCGATGTGCACGTACGGGGTGTCGCCGAGGGCTTCGAGGAGCTCGTCGAAGATCGTGGTGAGGAACTCGATGGTGGACGGGAACGGCGACAGGATGGCGGGGGAGATGCCCCAGCGCTCCATCACCTGGTGAGGCTCGTCCGTGACGCCGAGCGACGGGTAGGCGGCCAGGATCGCCGACGCGTGGCCGGGCACGTCGATCTCGGGGACGATCGTGACGGCGCGGGCGCGGGCGTAGTCGGCGAGCTCGGCCAGGTCGGCGAGGGTGTAGTAGCCGCCGTGCGGGACGCCGTCGTAGGCCTCGTCCTCGCGGTAGAAGTGGACGGCGGTGCGCGGCCGGTGGGAGGCGACCTCGTGCAGCAGGGGATAGGCCCTGCTCTCCACCCGCCACCCCTGGTCGTCTGCCAGGTGCAGGTGCAGGTGGTTGAGCTTGTGCACGGCCATCAGGTCGATCAGCCGCATGACCTCCCGCCTGGGGAAGAAGTGCCTGGCCACGTCGAGGTGCAGGCCGCGCCACGGGAAGCGGGGCGAGTCCTCGATCCGGACGCCGGGCACGGTCCACGATCCCCGCGCGGTGACGCGGTAGGAGGCGTCGGGCAGGAGCTGGTGCAGCGACTGGGCGGCGTAGAAGGCGCCCGCCGGGCCGCCCGCGGTGATCTCGATCCCGCGCGAGCCTGCGATCAGCCGGTAGGCCTCGGCGCCGAGCGCCGGATCGTGCCTGGTGGTGATCGCGCCGTCGTCGCCCGGCCGTAGGTCGAGCATCGGCAGCGCGGTCCGGATCGGCTCGACCAGAGTGTCGGGCCCGGAGATGGTGGAGCCTGCGGCCAGGTCGTAGGAGCCGGACAGCGGATTGAGCACCTTCGGGCGAGGAATCATGATTGGAGATACTGCTGCAAACCGTTGGCCAAAGCCAGTGCGATCTTCTGCCGGAAGCGCGGGTCCTGGAACTTGGCCGCCTCGGTCGGGTTCTTCATGTTGCCGGCCTCAAGGAAGATCTTCGGCACGGTCGAGAGGTTGAGCCCGCCCAGGTCGTCGCGGTAGTCGAGGGCCTTGTTGCCGATGTAGGTGGAGTAGGGCAGGCCGGTGCCCTTGCGGAAGGCGTCGCGTACGGTCTTGCCGAGCCTGCTGGAGGCGTTCACCACCGGGTCCACCGGGCCGTTGATCTTCTTCGGCATGATGATGTGGAAGCCGCGGTTGTGGGTCGCCGAGCCGTCGGCGTGGACCGAGATCGCGGCGTCGGCCTTGTTGCGGTTGCCGATGGCGGCCCGCTTGGTGATGCACGGTCCCACGCCGGTGTTGTTGGACCTGGTCAGCTTGACCGTGGCCCCCCGGCTCTTGAGGATCTTGGCGAGCCGGGTGGAGACGTCCCAGGTGAAGGCCGCCTCGGAGTAGCCGTTGGCGGTGGCGGTGCCGGTGGTGTCGCAGGCCTTCCACTTCGTCAGCACGTTGACCTGACGGTTGATGGCCTTCGGATCGCGGAAGTTGCCTCCGTTGTGGCCGGGGTCGATGACCACGACCTTGCCGTCGAGCGGCACGGCCGCGGGCTCGTCGGCGGCCGGCGCGGGCCTGGAGGCCGCGCCGGTGCCGTCGGCCTGCGGCTTGGCGGTGTGTCCTGTCGATGCGCCGCCGGCTCGCGCCGTGGCCTGCTCGACGGCCTGGCCTGCCGTGGACCCGCTGGAGGCGGCGCCGCCGCACGCGCAGACGATCAGGCCGCAGGCGGCGAGGACGGAGGCTGGTAGAGCACGCATGGGCTCCAACTTACGTCAAGCCGCCTCCGGACTCCGGCGAACGCGCCGAACGGGCACACCGCGCCCCGGCGGGCGAACGCCCCCACAGGCGGGCGAACGCGGCGGCCCCTACCAGACGTGCTCGCCGACTTCCTGACGCTGGAGCAGCGCGGCCAGTTCCCGCGCGTCCTCGGCGTCGAGGCCGAGCACGACGCGGGGGCGGCCCCACGGGTGGTCGAGGGAGTGGGCGACGTAGCTGGCGACGGACTCGGCGCCGACGTCGGTTCCCCTCCCTCGTCCGGCCCGCCACTGCGCCCAGGCGCGTTCGAGCTCGGCCGCGGCGCGCTGGGCACACGACACCAGTTCTGGATCACGCATGGCTGTCCCCCCGGATCAGATCGTGGCCGGATCGAATCCGGCCACAACTAGCATGACCCTGGTGAGTAAACCGCCGTGCGGCGGTGTCGCGAAGCATGTTGACCCAGCCTTGGCCTGCTCTTAGGCCCGTCCCGTGCTGCGGCGCACGATCAGTTCCGGAGTCACCTCACGCAGGCGGGCGGGTGTGGTGGGGTTGGTGATCCGGTCGCTCAGCAGTGCGGCGGCCGTCCTGCCCATGGTGCGGCGCGGCTGGTCGACGGAGGTCAGCGAGATACGGCCGGACGCCGACAGATGGGTGTTGTCGTAGCCGACCACCGACAGGTCCTCCGGCACGCGCAGGCCCAGGTGGTCGGCGGCCGACAGCACGCCGAGCGCCACCACGTCGTTGGCGGCGAAGATCGCCGTGGGCCTGGGCTCGCGGGTCAGCAGGGCGAGCGCCGCGTCCCTGCCGCCGCTCTCGGTCGAGTCCGCGGCCTCGACCATGATGTACGGCGCGAGCGAGTGCCTGCGCATGGCCACGAGGTAGCCCTCGCAGCGGGAGGGCCGCGCGCCCTCGATGTGCGCGATGCGCTTGTGGCCGGACTCGACCAGGTGGTCGATGGCCAGCCGGGCGCCGAGCTGGTCGTCGTCGACGACGATGTCGACGCTCTCCAGCTCGATGTCACGTTCCCCTACGACGACCGTCGGGGTGTAGGCGGTGGCCTCGATGAGCGTCTCGTTGGTCGGCGCGATGCCTAACAGGACCAGTCCGTCGACCCTGAGCTCGAGGAAGGCCTCCACGGCCTCGTCCTCGAAGGCGGGGTCCCACTGGCTGTTCCCGATCAGCATGCGAAGGCCGTCGCCGTGCAGGCTCTCCTGCAGCCCGTCGAGGAACTCCGCGTAGAAGGGATTGTGCAGGTCGGCGACGAGCGCTCCGATGAGGTGGGTGCGCCCTTCGACGAGGCTGCGCGCCACCGCGTTCGGCCGGTAGCCGAGCTCGCGGGCGGCTTGCAGCACGGCCTGGCGCCTGTGCTCACTCACGTGTGGGGATCCGCGCAGCACGAGTGAGACCAGCGATTTGGAGACGCCGGCTCGTTCGGCGACGTTGCGGATGGTGGGGCGTGGCCGAGGCAGCGTGTCTACCTCTCTCAGCTTGGTGATGGTTGAAGTCTTGACTGGCGGACCTGACATGTGTCTCCCCCGCGATGCGAAGTTGGGCACCTGTCTCACCAAACGATCGAGTTCGCCGCAGGGTACGGCCTGAAATGAGGGAGGCCGGTAATCGGTCGATCGCCGCGACGACTTGCATGTGCGATCACCGGTAGGTCGGCACGGTGGGCCTCGGGCTCATGCTGGAGAGCAGCCGAGTGGCGCACGACGCTGAGGTCGTGGATCGCTCCCGAGGAGGCGGCGGGGACGGCGAGCGGACGCTGATCGCGTCGTTCGGCGTGGCGGCCGGCTACGACACCGAGGTCAACCGGCTGGAGGCGCTGAGTCGGCCGTGTCACGGTCGGTGCTGTCAAGAAGAATGGCGCCGGGCGGGCGACGCCAACTCCCCTTGCGACGTTGTGTCGTCACAGGGGTGGACCGGGTCGCGCCGACCTGGCCCACCGTTCAACCCCCCTGAGGTTCGTGACGACCCTGGCACTACTCCGAGCGCTGCTGCGGAATCCCCGCGAGCAGAGCGCGGACCTCGGTCTCCCGGTAACGCCGGTGACCGCCGAGGGTACGAATCGACGTCAACTTGCCCGCCTTGGCCCACCGGGTAACGGTCTTGGGGTCGACCCTGAACATGGTCGCGACCTCGGCGGGCGTGAGCAGTGGCTCGGCCTCGGGTGTACGAGCTGACATTTGTGCGGCCTCTCCTCCGTGTGGACCGGCTTCGCGATCCTGTGACTGCCTGTGCGCCTGTCACGGATGTCCCCCTATGGTCCAGAGCGTGCGGCTTTTCTGGGCCATATGCGGTATCACCCGATGTGACCATACAGCCACGCAGAGCGATTGGCGAGCCCTTCTTTCGACTCAACTGCCCGCCCCCATGGCGATGTCACGCTCGGTGATTCTAGCGACACGTTTCGTGGTATCGCAGTGAAAACGGCAAACTACTCAGTTCGCAGAAGAGTGCAGCCGCGAGTCGTGACCTACTCATGCAGGTCAGACGGTCGTATTGGGGTTCAGTTGGCAGATTCCAGAAGTTGCATTGACTTCCAGCGAAGGATGACCCTCTGATACATGGCGTAGGCAAGTTCTTCTTGACCCGTGTCCAGCCCTGTCAAAGCCGCCGAAAGCTCCGCGACGGACTGGTCCGCCTGCAACGCGCCGTCGTCCATGAGATGCACCAGGCCGCCGTAGTCGAGCTCGACCAGTGAGTGCGGATGAAACTCCTCCAGCCAGCGCGCGATGTCCTCGACGTCGAAGTTGGGCGTGGTCTCGCCCAGATGCCGGCGCATCACCTGCAGCGCCCGTGCCGCCCGCCGCCTGGCCTGCGCCATGGAGGTGACATAGATGAGGTTGCGCCCCGTGGCGGTGGTCACGTCCTGTCCGGGCGCGGCGGCGCCGAGCACCAGCCAGCGCTCGTTCCCGTCGAACGGCACGAACCACGACGGTGGCACGTGCCAGGCCGTGGTGCGGATGTGGGTGCGCAGCATCGAGGAGTCGCCCCTGCGCTTGAAACGGTCGAAGTCGTCGGCCGTCTGCTCGGCGATGGCATGAGGGACGAGATGGTCCATCAGCTTCGCGGGAGTGCTGCCGCGCAGCCGTGAGAACGCCAGCCACGAGCGCAACCGCGTCTGCCATGGGCAGACGTACAGTCTGTCCTCAACGCGCCGCAGGTAGGCGTTGGGGCTCTCCTGCGACGGAACGGGCTCTGGAGGCATGCCGAGCAGTCGCCTGAGCGACTCCGCGTGCTCGGCGTGCAGGGCGTTGGCGCGGCGTGGACGGTCGCGCGAATCGGCGTAGTCGGCCCAGACCTTGCGCTCAGACTCGGCGAACGCGGTCAGCGGCTCATAGACGCGGAGGTAGGCGGCATAGGGCAGCACGGAGGCATCGTGTCACGAAGCCAACCTGCCGCGCATCGCGCCTACTACGCTGGAAGGCGATCTCCGCCGCGAAGGTGCGGCGGACCGGACAGGGAGTCACTACCGTGACCGACGTCTTCAGTTCGTCCCACAAGGACGTTCACGAGCAGGTCGTGTTCTGCGCCGACGAGCAGAGCGGCCTGCGTGCCATCATCGCCGTCCACAGCACCGCACTGGGACCGGCGCTCGGCGGCACCAGGTTCTATCCGTATTCCGACGAGCACGCCGCACTGGCCGACGTGCTCAGCCTCGCCAAGGGCATGTCGTACAAGAACGCGCTGGCCGGGCTCGACCACGGCGGCGGCAAGGCCGTCATCATCGGCGACCCGGGCCGCGACAAGAGCGAGGCGCTGCTGCGCGCCTACGGCCGGTTCGTCCAGTCGCTCGGCGGGCGCTACATCACCGCCTGCGACGTCGGCACCTACAGCGAGGACATGGACCTCGTCGCCCGCGAGTCACGCTTCGTGACCGGCCGCACCCTTTCCCACGGCGGCGCCGGTGACTCCTCCATCCTCACCGCGTTCGGCGTCTTCCAGGGCATGCGCGCCTCGTCCGAGCGGGTCTTCGGCACGCCGTCGCTACGCGGCAGGCGGGTGGGCGTCGAGGGCGTGGGCAAGGTGGGCCACCGCCTGGTGGACCTGCTGCGCGAGGACGGCGCCGAGGTGGTGATCTGCGACGTCAGCGAGCAGGCCATCGAGCGCGTACGCCGGCGCCACCCGGAGGTCGACGTGGTGGCCGACGCGCAGGCCATGACAGGGGACGACATCGACGTCTTCGCCCCCTGCGCCCTGGGCGGCGCGCTCGACGAGGCCACCGTGGCCAGGTTGCGGGCCAGGATCGTCTGTGGCGCGGCCAACAACCAGCTCGCCCATTCCGGCGTCGAGAAGCAGCTCGACGAGCGTGGCATCCTCTACGCGCCTGACTACGTCGTCAACTCGGGCGGCGTGATCCAGGTTGCCGATGAGATCGGCGGATTCGTGATGGAACGGGCGCGCGCCAAGGCGGCCCAGATCTACGACACGACTCTGAAGATCTTCGGGATCGCCGCTGAGGAGGGAGTTCCTCCGGCGGTCGCAGCAGATAGGCTGGCCGAGCGCAGAATGTCGGAAGTAGGGCGTCTAAGGGGCATTTGGCTGGGCGGCTGACGCCCCGCGCCCATACGACGTACCGAGCTGGGCACAAAACAGGTACGGTAATAGGCGAACGATAGGCTGACGTCCATAGTCAGGGCGACGTCAGTGTGTGGTGCGTTAGCGACGAGGGGTCGGGGACGACCCCACACGAGGGGGTCGAGCCAATGGGGCGCGGCCGAGCAAAGGCCAAGCAGGTCAAGGTTGCTCGCCAGCTGAAGTACAACAGCGGTGGCACGGATCTTGACCGACTTCGCGACGAACTCGGGGTCGGCGAGCCCGACCATAACGACGACGCCGACGACATCAACGACGAGCTGGCGGATCGCTATGCCGATTACGCCGAGGGTTACGGCCCCGGAGACGACGACGATGATCGTACGTCCGGACGCCGCTAGCCGTTCTTCAGAGTGAGGATGGACACGCGCTCCGGCGCGGGTCCATCCGTTCAAGTGCGTCAGAGCCCCACGGGTGACCGTGGGGCTTTCGTCGTGTCCTAGCCGTACGTCGCTTCGCCGGCGCCCGGCACGATCTCGCCCAGGACCCACGCGGGCAGGCCCCGGCTCTTCAGCAGCCGGATCGACTCGTCGGCGACCTCGGCCGCGACGATCGCGGCCATGCCGACGCCCAGGTTGAAGGTGCGGTCGAGGTCCTTCTGCGCGATGCGGCCGTGACCGGCCAGCACCTCGAATATGGCGGGCGGAGTCCACGACGACCGGTCCAGCACGGCGCCGAGGTGACCCGGCAGCGAACGGGAGAGGTTGCTCTCCACGCCGCCGCCGGTGATGTGCGCGAAGGCGTGCACGTCGACCGAGCGGGCCAGCTCCAGGCAGTCGAGTGAGTAGATGCGGGTCGGCTCCAGCAGCTCCTCGGCCAGCGGCCGCCCCAGCTCCGGCAGCACCGTGTCAAGATCGAGCGAGGCGGTCTTGATCACATGGCGCACCAGGGAGTAGCCGTTGGAGTGGACGCCGGACGAGGCCAGGCCCAGCACCACGTCACCCTCCCGCACCCGGGAGGGGCCCAGCATCCGATCGGCCTCCACGACCCCGGTGCCCGCGCCCGCGAGGTCGTACTCGTCGGCGCCCATCGCGCCCGGGTGCTCGGCCGTCTCGCCGCCCACCAGCGCCGCGCCCGCCAGGCGGCAGCCCTCGGCCACCCCGCCGACGATCTCGGCGATCCGCTCGGGCACGACCTTGCCGCAGGCGATGTAGTCGGTCATGAACAGCGGCTCGGCCCCGCACACCACCAGGTCGTCCAGGACCATCCCGGCCAGGTCGATCCCGATCGTGTCGTGCTTGCCCCACCGCTGCGCCAGCATCACCTTCGTGCCGACGCCGTCGGTGGAGGTGGCCAGCAACGGCCGCTTGTACCGCAGCAGCGCCGAGGCGTCGAACAGCCCGGCGAAGCCGCTGTCGTCGTCGACCACCTCGGGCCGGCGCGAGCGGGCCACCTTGTCCTTCATCAACGCGACGGCACGCTCACCCGCCTCGATGTCCACACCAGCGGCCTCGTACGTACTCACGCCTTGCTCTCCAACACGAACTTGCCGACGTTGTCCTGGTCGATCGGAATGGGGTACGAGCCGTCGAAGCACGCCCGGCAGAGCCGATCCGCCGGGATGGTGGTGGCCTCGGTGAGCCCTTCGAGGGAGATGTAACCGAGGCTGTCGGCGCCCAGCGAGGCGCGGATCTCCTCGACCGAGAGCGAGCCCGCGATGAGCTCGGCCCTGGTGGCGAAGTCGATGCCGTAGAAACACGGCCACGACACGGGCGGCGAGGAGATGCGTACGTGAACCTCGCGTGCGCCCGCCTCGCGCAGCATCTTGACGATGGCGCGCTGGGTGTTGCCGCGCACGATCGAGTCGTCGACCACGACCAGGCGCTTGCCCTCGACGATCTCGCGCAGCGGGTTGAGCTTGAGCCGGATGCCGAGCTGGCGGATGGTCTGCGAGGGCTGGATGAACGTGCGGCCCACGTAGGAGTTCTTCACCAGGCCCTGGCCGTACGGGATCCCGCTCTCCTGGGCGTAGCCCACGGCGGCGGGGGTGCCGGACTCCGGTGTCGGGATGACCAGGTCGGCCTCGACGGGGTGCTCGCGGGCCAGGACCTTGCCCACCTCGACCCGGGTGACCTGGACGCCGCGCCCGGCGATGGTGGTGTCGGGACGCGCCAGATAGACGTACTCGAACAGACAGCCCTTGGGCTCGGCGAGCGCGAACCTGCGCGAGCGCACGCCGCGCTCGTCGATGGTGAGCATCTCGCCGGGCTCGACCTCGCGGGTGAAGGTGGCGCCCACGATGTCGAGCGCCGCCGTCTCGGAGGCGACGACCCAGCCCCGCTCCAGCCGGCCCAGGACCAGCGGGCGGATGCCCTGCGGGTCACGCGCCGCGTAGAGCGTCTTCTCGTCCATGAACACCAGGGTGTAGGCGCCCTTGACCTGCGGCAGCAGCTCGGCCGCGGAGTCCTCGATGGAACGGGTGCGATCCTGGGCCAGCAGTGCGGTGAGCACCTCGGTGTCGGTGGTCGCCCTGGTGGCGCCCGGAGCAAGGCGCTGGGCCAGCTCCGGAGTGTTGATCAGGTTGCCGTTGTGGGCGAGCGCGAGCCCGCCGACGTCGGTGGAGCTCAGCGTCGGCTGAGCGTTCTCCCACACGCTGGAGCCGGTCGTGGAGTAGCGGCAGTGCCCGACGGCCAGGTGGCCGCGCAGGGTGCCGAGCACCGACTCGTCGAAGACCTGGGCCACCAGGCCCATGTCCTTGTAGACGAGGATACGGCTGCCCTCGCTGACTGCGATGCCCGCGGACTCCTGGCCGCGGTGTTGCAACGCGTACAGCCCGTAGTAGGTGAGTTTGGAAACTTCCTCGCCTGGCGCCCAAACGCCGAAGACGCCACATGCGTCCTTCGGTGCGCGGTCTTCGGGGTCCAGGTCATGACCGAGTCGGCCGTCGCCCTTCAGCACGTACTTCAGTCTAGGTCGGCGTCTCTCGTGCTCGCACACCAGGGCCGAGATCAGGACGGATCGGGCGGCCCGCCGGCCCGGGCGCTGTGTACGGATCCGCCGCCGAGGGCGCTCTCCGGCGGGTGCGGCAGGCCCGGCGCCACGGCCGATCCGGGGCTTCGGAACGCGTCCAGGATGCCCTCATCTTGCCTGCCGCCTGGGGATTTGGCACATGGTGGCCCAAGAATGACCGGGGTCTTACCGTGTCAGAGGGTTTCAATGGCGGCTTCCGCGAAAAGGTGAAGTATCCGGCATGCAGACCCATCGGGAGACGCAGACGTGACCACACCTGGGGACCCGAACCAGCCTCGCGGGCGCGAGGACCGTCCAAACCCGGACGAACCCGGCCGTGACCCGGCCTCCCAGCCGCCCGAGGAGGTCCCCTGGTGGGCCGAGGGCGTCCCGGAGGACCAGCCACCCGCCCCCGAACCCGGCACGGCGGCACGTCGCTATGCCGACGACGGCCCCCTCTCGCCGGACGAGCCCCACCGCGAATCCGAGGAGCGGCGCTCCTGGGAGCGGGTGCCTGAGGAGGAGCCGGGCGAGGAGCCCGTCACACCCGCACCACCCGTCGTGCCGCTCACCGACGAGCCACCCGCCCCTGGCCCGAGCCCGGTACCCCGCCCAGGTCCGGGCCCTGTGCCTGACCCAGGCCCAAGCCCTGTACCCGGCCCCGACCCGGGACCTGCGCCCGAACCAGGCCCTGCGCCCGAACCAGGCCCTGCGCCTGGTCCAGGTCCTGTGCCCGGTCCAGGTCCTGGTCCTGAGCCTGGACCTGGTCCTGTGCCCGGTCCTGGTCCTGTGCCCGGTCCGGGGCCTGAGCCGGGGCGGCCTGAGCCGGGGCGGCCTGGGCCGGCGCCTGGTGGTGGGCCCGGCGAGCCTCGGCATCCCGATCTGCCCACCTCGCCTGAGGTCCCCGAGCCGATCCAGGTTCCTGACGAGACGGACGCCGAGCGTACGGCCGTCTTCGAGACCCGCGACAAGAGCCGCCCAGGCGGACCGCCGCCTCGCCAGCCTGGAAGCACCCCGACCTACCCCGGCTGGGAAGAGGACGACACAGGCGACGAGCCCGGCCCCGCAGCCGTACGGCCCCCGTCCCGCTACGACCCGCCCACCCAGCCACCGGGTGAAGGCCCGTCGGCCTCCGGCGGCGCGACCCCGGACGAGGGCGCCCCCAAGGACCGAAGCGGGGAGACGCCGTACGGAGAACAGCCCTCCCCGGAGCGACTCACGGAGGGAGGAGCGATCACCCCAGGCGACCAGGAGCCCGCAGCCACCCCACCGCGCCAGGACCGCCCCGACAGCGGCACGCCTTCACCCTCCAGGCCGTACGACGACGGCTCCCAAGAACAAGAACCGGCACACGGCGACACCACACCTTCGGGCCCGTACGGTCAGAAACCGCAGGAGGGGGAGGGCCCGCCTTCCAGCCCGTACGGGGAGGAGCCGGGCGCTACGCCTTCGGGTCCGTATGGGGAGCCGGGTGCTGAGCCTTCGGGTCCGTACGGGGAACAGCCGGGTGCCAGGCCTTCGGGTTCGGACGGTAAGGAGGCGCAGGAGGTTTGCCGTCTGCCTGCCGATGCGTACGGGCAGGGGCAGGAGCCCGCGGTGCCCGGGACGTCGCCCTCCAGTCCGTACGGTGGGCCGCCGGGAGCCGCGCCTGTTTACGGTGCCCCCGGGGGAGGGGCCGCCTACACGCCACCGCCCGGCTCGTCCGTGCCGTACCCGCCTGGCGAGCAGTACCCGCCCGGCTGGCGGGCATCCGGTCAGCCGGGGAACGGGCTGGCCACGGCGTCGCTGGTGCTGGGGGTGGCGAGTCCGTTCCTGGTCTTCGTCTGCTTCGTCGGCCTGCTGACCGCGATCCTGTCGATCGTGTTCGGCATCGTGGCGATCGTCCGGCGGACGGGCAAGGGCCGGGCGATCACCGGGATCGCGTTCAGCGTGCTCGCTCTGATCATCTTCACCGCCCTGGCCCTGTGGTTCTGGAGCGTGGTGCAGGAGTGCGGCCAGCTCCCCAGCGGGCTCGCCGACCGCTGCCTGGAGGCGCGCATCCCGTGGCTGGCCCCCAGGTGATCAGGCTGGGGAGAAGATGGGCTCGTGAGCTTCGATCTTGCGGTTCTCGCGATGGACGGGTCGGCTGACGCCGCCGCGGCGCGTGCGATGTTCGAGCGCTGCGTCTCCGGCGATCATGCCGAGGGCGAGGTGGATGAGCGGGTGGCCGGGTTCTACGAGCGGCTGCGCTCGCGGTTCCCGGACCAGCCGCCCTACGCCTCCGACTCTCCATGGATGTCGACGCCGCTGGCGGTCGGCATCGACCACGTGATCATGCAGCTGAGCTTCTCGTCGAGGAGCGATGCGGCGATCAGCGCGATCGAGGAGCTCGCGGCGGAGTTTCGCCTGGCCATCTGGGATCCGCAGGCACAGGATGTCCATCTGCCGGGAGCGTGACCGGCCGATCAGGCATCGGTCCGGAGGGGCAGGTGGTCGGAGAGGTCGGCGCGGGCGCCGCTGGCCGAGACGGCGCCCTTGGCCATCGCCTCCGCCCAGGTGGTCCGCCCGACGGCCAGCTCGATCCAGGTGCGGGCGTCGGTCTCCACCACGTTGGGCGGCGTGCCGCGGGTGTGCCGGGGCCCGGCGATGGCCTGTACGGCGGCGTACGGCGGCACGCGTACCTCGACGGTGCGGCCGGGCGCGACGGCGGTGAGCCGGTCGAGCAGGTGCCGCACGGCCTGGCGGGCGGCGTCGCGTTCGGGCCGCAGACCGCGGTCGTAGGCGGCGAGCACGGCCTGCACGAGCGCGTCGGCCAGTGAGGCCGCGGGGCCGTCGTACGGTGGCTCGTCGAGCGCGACCAACTGCGCGTCGAGGGCGGCTCTGAGCTTGTCCGGGTCCGGTTTGCGTGGTGCCACCGGCCCATTGTGCTCCCTGGAAGCGTTCATCGTGCCGGAGTGCGTCGTTCATCTGCGGTTTTCGCTGTAACCGTAGTGTCCCGGCCGAAGACCGCACTACCTTGGAGGACCTGTGGCGAATCTGTCGCCGCGCCGGCTGCTGCCGCTGCTTTCCACCCCGCACAAGGGTGGCCGTTCCGCGATGACCTGTCAGTTCCGGTGTGGCAACGCGTGTGCGCACGATGTGGCCAACACCAGCGCCAATCCGTATTTCGGTGAGGTGGCCGAGCAGGCGCTGTCGCGGCGGGGCGCGCTGCGCGCGGGCGCGCTCGGCGCGCTGGTCGCGGGTGTCGGCGTCACCGGTGCCGCGCCGGCGTTCGCCGATCCGGCCAAGCCCGCTGCGAAGCATGGCGGCCCCGGTGGTGGCATCGATTTCACGCCCGTCCCGCCGAACACCGACGACGCGCTCCGTGTGCCCAGCGGCTACCGTTCGTCCGTGGTGGTGCGCTGGGGCGACCCGGTGCTGCCGGGTGCGCCGGCGTTCGACTTCGACAAGCAGACCGCCGAGGCGCAGGCCAAGCAGTTCGGTTACAACTGTGACTTCGTCACCCTTTTCCCGATGGGCCGCAGCCGTGGCCTGCTCTGGGTGAACCACGAGTACACCGACGAGGTGCTGATGTTCCGCGGTTACACGACCGGGGACGCCGCCACGGAGGAGCAGATCAAGATCGCGCTGGCCGCGCACGGCGGCTCGGTCGTCGAGGTGGAGCGGGCGCACGCCAACGGCCAGTGGAAGCTGGTGACCAAGGGCCGCCGCCGCTACAACCGGCGTATCACCGCCCAGACGGCGATGCGGTTCACCGGCCCGGCCGCCGGCAGCGACCTGCTCAAGACGGCCGCCGACCCGCAGGGCGTCAAGCCGCTGGGCATGCTGAACAACTGCGCCGGCGGCACCACCCCGTGGGACACGGTGCTGACCGCGGAGGAGAACTTCAACCAGTACTTCGTCAACGGTGACAAGGTGCCCGCGGATCAGGCGCCCTCCATCGAGCGGTACGCGATCACGAAGGGCGTCCCCGACGACAACCGGCGCTTCGACCGGATCGAGGAGCGCTTCGACCTGGCCAAGCACCCGCACGAGGTCAACCGGTTCGGCTGGATCGTGGAGATCGACCCGTTCGACCCGGACTCGACGCCGGTCAAGCGGACCGCGCTGGGCCGTTTCGCGCACGAGGCCGCGACCACGTCGCTGGCCCGCGACGGCCGCCTGGTGGTCTACATGGGCGACGACTCCCGCTTCGAGTACGTGTACAAGTTCGTCTCGAAGGAGCGTTACCGCCGCGGCAACGACCGCCACAACCGCACCCTGCTGGACGAGGGCACGCTGTACGTGGCCAGGTTCACCGGCGACAGCCCGGCGAACGAGATCGACGGCTCGGGCAAGCTGCCGAAGGACGGCGAGTTCGACGGCGCCGGCGAGTGGATCCCGCTGGTCACGGGCGACAAGTCGCACGTGGAGGGCATGACGGCCGCCGAGGTGCTGGTCTACACGCGTATCGCCGCCGACAAGGTGACGGCCACGAAGATGGACCGCCCGGAGGACGTGGAGCGCAACCCGGTGACGGGCGCCGTCTACGTCGCGCTGACCAACAACAGCAACCGCACCGCGGCGCAGACGGACGAGGCCAACCCGATCACCAAGAGCAAGCACGGTCACGTGCTGGAGATCGTGGAGCGCCGTAACGACGCGGCGGCCGAGTCGTTCGCCTGGTCGATCCCGCTGGTCTGCGGCAACCCTGACGACGCCTCGACGTACTTCGCGGGCTACGACAAGTCCAAGGTGTCGCCGATCTCCTGCCCGGACAACCTGGCCTTCGACCGCGACGGCAACCTGTGGATCTCCACGGACGGCAACCAGCTCGGCGGGCACGACGGCCTGTTCGTGATGCCGGTGCGCGGCCGGGAGCGCGGCCATGTGCGGCAGTTCCTCACGGTTCCGATCGGGGCGGAGACCTGCGGCCCGATGATCACCGATGACCAGCGCAGCGTGTTCGTGGCGGTGCAGCACCCGGGTGAGGTCGACGGAGCGAGCCCGGACAAGCCGGCCAGCCGCTGGCCCGACGGTGACCAGCCGCGGCCGTCCGTCGCGGTGGTGTGGCACGACAAGGGCAAGAAGATCGGCAGTTGACCTCTAGTTAACTTGAGGTCCTAGTCTCCATGCCATGAGCATGGAAGTGACCGCATGGAACCAGCTGTATTCGCTGAACAACCGCTCGGAGCGTCGCCAGGTGTCGAAGGCGACGCTCCGCCGCGTCTGGGGGTTCGCCCGGCCGCACCGCGGCAGGATCGCGGTCTTCCTCGCGCTGAGCGTGGTGATGGCGGCGCTGGCGGTGGCTCCGCCGGTGCTGGCCGGCCGGGTGCTGGACGCGATCGGGCAGAGTGCGCCGGTCGGCGTGGTGGTGGGTCTGGCCGGCCTGATCGCGGGGCTGGCGGTGGCCGAGGCCGGGCTCGGCCTGGTGACCCGGTGGCTGTCGGCCGGGCTGGGCGAGGGGCTCATCCTGGACCTGCGCACGGCCGTGTTCGACCACGTGCAGCGGATGCCGATCGCGTTCTTCACCCGGACGCGCACCGGCGCGCTGGTGAGCAGGCTCAACAATGACGTGATCGGCGCTCAGCGGGCGTTCACCGACACGCTGTCCAGCGTGGCGGGCAACGTGGTGACGCTGCTGCTGGCGCTCACCGTGATGGTGGGCATCTCCTGGCAGATCACGCTGCTGGCGTTGCTGTTGCTGCCGGTGTTCGTACTGCCGGCCCGCCGGATGGGCGTCCGGATCGCCCGGCTCAGGCGCGAGGCGGCCGACCACAACGCGACCATGGGCACCCAGATGACCGAGCGGTTCTCGGCGCCGGGCGCGACGCTGGTGAAGTTGTTCGGCAGGCCCGCCATGGAGTCGGCCGACTTCGCGGCCAGGGCGCGGCGGGTGCGTGACATCGGTGTGCGCACGGCCTTCACCCAGTCGGTCTTCGTCACCGCGCTGACGCTGGTGTCGGCGCTGGCCCTGGCGCTCGTCTACGGCCTGGGCGGCTTCTACGCGCTGCGCGACCAGCTCGACCCGGGCTCGGTGGTGGCGCTGGCGCTGCTCATCACCCGTCTGTACTCGCCGCTGACCGCGCTGGCCAACGCCCGCGTGGACGTGATGAGCGCGCTGGTCAGCTTCGAGCGGGTCTTCGAGGTGCTCGACCTGGAGCCGCTCATCCAGGACAGGCCGGGCGCGCGCGAGGTGCCCGCCGGGCCGGTCGGCGTGGAGTTCGACGACGTGCGCTTCGCCTACCCCTCGGCCGACAAGGTGTCGCTCGCCTCGCTGGAGGAGGTGGCGGCGCTGGACAGCCGTGGCGGGGTCGACGTGCTGCACGGCGTCTCCTTCACGGCCGAGCCGGGCCAGATGGTGGCCCTGGTCGGCTCCTCCGGCGCGGGCAAGTCGACGATCGCGCAGCTCCTGCCGAGGCTGTACGACGTGGACGAGGGCGCGGTGCGGATCGGCGGCGTGGACGTGCGGGACCTGACCGCCGACTCCATCCGCGAGACGCTCGGCATGGTCACCCAGGACGGCCACCTGTTCCACGACTCGATCAGGGGCAACCTGCTGTTCGCCCGGCCGGAGGCGACCGAGGAGGAGCTGTGGGACGCGCTGCGCAGGTCCAGGCTCGCCACCATGATCGAGTCACTGCCCGACGGGCTGGACACGGTGGTGGGCGAGCGCGGCTACCGGCTGTCGGGTGGCGAGCGCCAGCGGCTGACGATCGCCCGGCTGCTGCTGGCCGGCCCCCGGGTGGTGATCCTGGACGAGGCCACCGCGGCGCTCGACTCCACCTCGGAGGCCGCCGTGCAGGAGGCGCTGGCCGAGGCGCTGGCCGGGCGGACCGCGGTGGTGATCGCGCACCGGCTCTCCACGATCCGCGCCGCCGACGTCATCCTGGTCATCGAGGACGGGCGGATCGTCGAGCGCGGCACGCACGCCCAGCTGCTCGCCGACGGCGGCCGCTACGAGGAGCTCTACCGCACTCAGTTCGCCGACCCGGCCATCGCGGCCTGAGGCCGCTCCTCCTGCCCCTTCTCAGGTGTACGCGTCCCGCGCATCGTGAAGAGGGCGACCGGGATGCCCACCAGCACGACGACGGCCGCGACCACCAGGGTGAACTGGTAACCCTCCAGGAAGGCGGCCAGCGGCGACCGGTCGCTCGCCGCCTGCCTGGCGCTGAGCAGCGCGCCCAGGACGGTGATGCCGAGCAGCCCGAACACCTCCCTGAAGACGTTCAGCACCCCGGAGGCCACCCCTGACCGTCCCGCCGGCATCCCGTTGAGCACGGCGGCGGTCAGGGGCACCAGCATGCCGCCGCCCAGGCCGTACAGCATGAACCAGGGAAGCACGTCCGCGTAGCCGGCGTCCGCGCCGACGCCGGAGAGCATGAGGATGGCGGCCCCCATGAGCGCCATCCCGAGCGCCACCGTCCGCCCGATGCCGAGCAGCGCGCTGATCCGCTGGGACAGCACCGCCACCACCGCCATGATCAGCGCCATCGGCACGAACGCGGCCCCGGCCTCGGTGGGGCTGAAACCGAGCACGTTCTGCAGCCAGAGCGCGCTGAAGAAGTAGATGCCGAACACGCCGAACGACCAGATGCCGCTGGTGATGACGCCACCGGTGAACTGCCTGGCGCGGAAGAGCGACAGGTCGATCATGGGCTCCGCGGACCGCCTCTCGACCAGCACGAACGCGGTCGCGGACGCCAGCGATACGGCGACGGCGGCCAGGATCCCCGGTGAGGTCCAGCCGGCCGCCTCGCCCTCGATGAGCGCGTAGGTCAGGGTGAGCAGCGCGAGGGCGGAGGTGACCAGGCCCGGCAGGTCGAGGCTGTGCCGTACCCGAGTGAAGGCGGGTCGTACCGCCCACAGCGCGAGCCCGAGCGTCACCGCTCCGATGGGCACGTTGATCAGGTAGATCCACCCCCAGTGCGTGTTCTCGCTGATGAAACCGCCGGTGACGGGGCCGAGCGCCATGGACAGGGCGCCGGAGGCGCTCCAGATGCCCACGGCCCTGCCGCGCTCGGCCGGATCGTTGAAGATCTGGGAGAGCAGCGACAGCGAGGTCGGGGTGAGCAGCGCCGCGCCGACGCCCTGCACCGCGCGGGCGGCGATCAGCGTCCCGCCGCTGGTGGCGAGCCCGGCGGCGAGCGAGGCGACGGTGAAGACGATCAGTCCGGCGACGAACACCCGCCGGGCCCCGAACAGGTCCGCGAGCCTGCCGCCGACGAGCATCAGCCCGGCGAACACCAGGATGTAGCTGCTCACGATCCACTCCAGGCCGGAGATCGTCAGCCCCAGCTCCCGCTGGATCGTCGGTAAGGCGACATTGCCCACGTTGTTGTCCAGGGCGGTCATGAAGGTGCCCAGCGTCAGCGCGATCAGCGCCCACCACTTCCGGTCCACGGCAGTCCCCCTATACGGCGTACTTGTACGCCGTATAGTTGAACTCGTACGGCGTATAGTTGTCAACCGTGATGGGAAAACTGACCGCCCCCGCGATCGTCGAGCGCGCCCTCCGGATCGGCGACACCGAGGGCCTCGACGCCGTGACCATCAGGCGGCTGGCCACCGACCTCGGCGTCACCCCGATGGCCCTCTACTGGCACTTCAAGAACAAGGAGCAGCTCCTGATCGGCATGGCCGATCACCTCATCGCGAACTTCGCGCCCGAGCCCGCCGACGACCGGCCCTGGCAGCAGCGGCTACGCGAGCTGGTGGAGGGGCTCGTCCGCGTCCTGCGCGCCCACCCGTGCGCACGCACCGTGCTGGAGCAGGTCGACCAGGAGGACGTGCCGAGCTACCTGACCGTCTGGAACGAGGCCCTGGGGCTGACGCACGCCGCCGGGTTCGCCGACGAGGAGTGCTGTCTCATCTCCAAGTATCTGCTGCACAGCGCGATCTCCATCGCCGACGTCCCCGTGCACTTCCGCCCCGGCCACACTGACGAGGAGATCGCCGAGATCGTCCGGGTCAAGCGCCTGGGCCTGGAGTCACTCCCCGCCGACGCCTACCCGTACCTCGTCAGAATGGCCGGCCCCATGGTCGACTGCCCCCCGAGCCTCTACGACTCCTTCGGCGTCGACCTCATCCTGTCCGGCATCGAAACCCTCGCGGCCCGCCGCTCATAGCAAGCTCGACGGGCGCGCTCAGCGGCGCGGGGAGCGGGCCAGGGCGGCGAGGAGGGCGCCGGCCAGGGCGACCGCGAACAGGACCCCGTACGTGCGCTCGAAGCCCTGCATGAGCTGCCCCACCGCCACCGGTGACAGCGTGGACAGGGTGCCCGCGTACACCTGGGCCCGCACCTCCGGGCTCACCGCGCTGCCCAGCACGCTGAGCGACAGGCCCACGCTGAGCACGATGCCGACGTTCATCACCATGAGCCGGAAGCCGTTGACCACCCCGAGGCTGCCGCTCGGCAGGGCGCTCATGACCTGCGTGGTGTTGCCGGTGAGGAAGGTGCCGCTGCCGCAGCCGGCCACGAACAGGCCGATCCCGATGATCCAGTACGGCGTGCCGGGGTCGGCCGTGAGCATGAGCACGCCGAGCCCGGCCGCGCTCATCAGCGCGCCGCCGATGGACAGCAGGTACGGCGACACCCTGCGGCCGAGCAGCCCGACGATGGGGGAGGACAGCGCCATGCCCACCGGCACCGGCAGCACGCTCAGCCCGGCGGTGAACGGGTCCACCCCCCTGGCCGCCTGGAAGTAGAGCGCCACCACCAGGATCAGCGCCGCACGGGCGACGGCGTTGCAGAAGGAGGCCAGGTTCGCGCAGGCCAGCATCCGCCCGCCGAACAGCCGCAGGTCCAGCACCGGATTGGCGGCCCGCCGCTCCACCAGCACGATCAGCGGCGCCAGGACCACGAACAAGCCCGCCCCGATCAGCGCGACCGGACTCGTCGGCCCGCTGGAGCCGGCTTCGGACAGGGCCAGGATGATGGCCGTCAGCGCGGCGAACACCAGCGCGTTGCCCATCCCGTCCACCGGGCGTCTCGGTCCCTTCGGGACCTTGCGCAGGATGATCCCGCCCCAGATGATCGCGACCAGCCCGGCGGGCACGTTCACCCAGAAGATCCACTGCCAGCCCGCGGTCGCGGCGATCAGCCCGCCCAGGGTGGGGCCGGCGAGTTGCGCCACGGACAGGGTGCCCATGTAGACGCCCATGCCCTGACTGAGCCGGTCGGGCGGGAAGGCCTCGGTGATGATCACTGTGCCGTTGGCCAGGATCATCGCCGCGCCGACCGCCTGCAGCATCCGCATCACGATCAGGAACCACACGTCCGGCGACAGCCCCGCGAGCAGCGAGGCCACCGTGAACAGCGCGAACCCGGTCAGATAGACCTCACGCCTGCCCAGCAGGTCGGCCACCCGCCCGAAGAACACCAGGCTCGCGGTGTTGACCAGCAGGAACGCCAGCAGGATCCAGCCCGACTGGAACGGCGTGGCGTGGAAGTGGCGCACGACCGTGGGCAGCGCCACGTTGAGTGTGCTGCCCGCGATACCGATGAGGACCAGCCCCAGGCTGGTGACCGAGCACACCCGCCAGGCGTAGCGCAGGCGGCCGGCGTCATCGGAGGTGCTCGCGACCATGCCCCTAACTATGACGTACGGCGTACGTACGGTTGGGTCAGCGTGCCCGTTTGCGCAGTCCCTCCATGTCGTGGACCACCACGCGCCGCCTGCCCGTCTCGATCAGCCCGCGGTCGCGCAGCGTCCGCAGCGCCTTGCTGACGGCCTCCCGGGACGCGCCGGTCCACCCGGCCAGCTCGTCCTGCGACAGCGGCAGCGCCACGCGGACCCCGTCGTTCGTCTTCTCGCCGTAGCGCTCGGCCAGCTCCAGCAGGCGGGTCGCCACCCGTCCCGTGGTGTCGAACGCGCCGTACTCGATCCGCTTCCGGTCGGCGTCCCGCAGCCGCCCGGTGACAAGCTGCATGAGCAGGACGGCGATCCGCCCGTGCTCCTGCAGAAAGCCGGTGAAATCACGGATGGCGATGCCCGCGATGGGCTCCAGCGTGGTCACCGTGGCCGAGCGCGGCGAGCCGTCGATGGCCGACATCTCGCCGAGCAGCGCGCCGGGGCCGCGCACGGCCAGCACCACCTCGGTGCCGCTGCTGGTGTGGGAGGAGACCTTCACCCGGCCCTCGGTCAGCACGAGCACCCAGTCGGAGGTGTCGCCCTCGGACATCACGGTCGTCCCACGATCCCACCGCCGGGGCCGGCCGGCCGCACGCAGGACCTCGATGTCTTCGGGAGTCAACATGGCTAGGAACTCGCCGGGCTCTGGCTTCATGTGCCTGATTATGTCCGTACAGCGCGTGACCTTTCTATGTCAGCGCCGTCAGAACGTACGCCTCCACGGGCTCCTCCTTGCCCTTGAGGCTCAGCTTGCCCAGCGGCCGCACCGTCGCGCCGACGCCGAGCTGCTTGCGCGTGGTCGCGCCGATCACCACGGTGCCGGGCTCGGCCAGCGTCTGCAACCGGGCGGCCACGTTCACGCAGTCGCCCATCGCGTTGAACCCGCGCAACCGGGGGCTGCCGATGTTGCCCACCAGCGCCGGACCGGTGTTGACCCCGACCCGGAACGTCGGCCACTCGACGTCGCCCTTCGTCCAGGCGGCCTCCTCCGCCACCTCGGCGGCCGCCTGCTGCATCGCCAGCGCCGCCCGGCAGGCCGCCGCGGCGTGGTCGCCCTGGGTGGCGGGGGCGTTGAACAGGGCCAGCAGCGCGTCACCGACGAACTGCACGATCGTGCCGCCGTTGTCGAGGATGCAGGGCACCGCGGCCGTGTGGTAGCGGTTGAGCATCTCCACGATCTCGCCGGGCGTGACCCGCTCGGAGAACGTCGTGAACCCCTTGAGGTCGGCGAAGAGCGCGGTCAGCTCCTTGAGCTCGCCGCCCAGCGCCGCCTGCGTGGGGTCGGCCAGCAGGGCCTGGGCCACGTCGGGCGACATGTACTGGCGGAAGAGCGTGTCGAGCTCCTGATAGAGGCGGGCGTTCTCCAGCGAGATGGACAGCTGGCCGGCCAGGGTGGCGGCGAGCGCCTCGTCCTGGCCGGTGCGCCCGAGCGGCACCTCCAGGACCCCGGCCAGATGGTTCTTGACGGTCAGCGGGTAAGCGACCAGGCTGTCGCGCCTGATGGGCGTGGTCCCGGTGAACTCGTACTCACGTGAGCCGATCTGGGCCTTGCCCTCGGACACCAGACCGATCCGCACGTCGCCGTACGCCTGCCGGACGCTCTCCAGCGCGGTCGCCAGCAGCTCGGTCTCCGGCAGGCCGATCCGGGTCTGGGCGCTCACCTCGACCAGCGCGGCCAGCCGCTCGGACAGCTCCCGCTCCTCGGCCAGCGCCCGGCCGGCCCGGTCGAGCACCGCGGCCTGCCCCTCGTTCAGCCGGAACTTGCCCGACATCCGGGTCGCGGCCAGCGGCTCTCCCCGCCGCACGTGCTCGACCAGCTCCTCCAGGGCCGCGTCGTAGTCGCGCTGGATGCGCCGCACGGTCGCCGACAGCGCCACCGAGTCGAACAGCCCCGCGCTCGACCCCTCCCGCCTGAACTGCAGATAGGCGCTGTAGGCGACGAAGACGAACGCGAACGTCAGCAGGATGTGCCACTCCCACCACGACAGATGCCAGTTGAGCTGCGACATCCCGGCGACCATGGACTCGGCCAGCAGCGCGTAGGCGGTGATGAGGCTGATCAGCATGGCCGACGGCCGCCGCCTGTGCAGCAGGAACATCATCACGCTGGCCGCGAGGTACAGCGCCAGGCCGGGCAGCGACCCGATCGCCAGCCAGTCGACCGGAGTGAGCAGCGGCGGCCGGCTGAGCGGCGTCAGGCCGGGGATCAGCGACGCCAGCCCCCAGAGGATCATGAACCCGACCAGCACACCGCGCACCAGGTGCTGCGAGCGCAGCACCACCTGCGCGGCCTTCTCGCCCAGCGGGAAGGCGGAGGCGAACGCGAACAGCGACGCGATCGAGAGCCCCACCTGCTGCCCGATGTCGAACCCGAGCGACCCGGTGGGCAGGATGATCTTCGGAGTGGCCAGCCCGTGCAGGAAGAAGAACCCGGCGCTGCTCAGGAAGACCATCGACACCAGGAACAGCCTGGCGTCCTGCCTCCTGCGTGACGCCTCGCTGATCAGCATGCCGAGCGCCACGTTCAGCCCGGCCACCAGGAGGATCAGCCAGAAGTGACTGGAGTTGTGCTCCCACATGATGTTCAGCTGCGGCTGGGCCAGCAGCAGCCAGAGTCCGAGCAGGGGCAATCCCAGGTGGATGGCCCAGACGACCCCGCGCACGGGCTGCGTGGCGGGCGGCAGGTACGGGCTGGGAGTGGACAAGGTCATTTCCGCCTTCGACGCGCTATGGCTGCGAACGTCCTTGATTATTCACGTGCTGCCGCGCCCGTTGCTGTGGCTTTTTACGGGGATGAACGGTCGGCATGGTCTACGTCGTCTGCCGGAAGAAGGGCTGAACGACCAAGGGCCGGTACGGAGTCCGTACCGGCCCCTGAGGGTTGACGATCAGCCGAACAGCGCCGGCAGCGTGGCCGTGTGGGTCGCGCGGAGCTCCTCGACCGGGATCTCCAGCACGTCCTCCACCACCAGCGACGTGCCGCCCGTGACGCCGAGGCCATAGCACGGGACGTCGTGCTCGGCGCAGAGCACGGCGAGCTCGTCGAAGGACTCCGGCCGGACCACGACCAGCGCCCGGGACGCCGACTCGCTGAACAGGCCGGTGAACGGCTCGCCGCTCAGCGCCACGGTGGCGCCGACGCCGCGCGCCATGCAGGACTCCGCCAGCGCGATGGCCAGCCCGCCGTCGGACAGGTCGTGCGAGCCCTCCAGCAGGCCGCGCCTGGCCGCCTCGACCAGCACCGCGCCGAGCGCCTGCTCGGCCACCAGGTCCGCCTGCGGCGGCAGGCCGCCGAGGTGGCCGTGGGCGACGTGCGCCCACTCCGAGCCGCCGAACTCCTCGTTCGTCTCGCCGAGCAGCGCGACCCGCAGCCCATCGGCGGTGAACCCGGTCGGCACCCGCTTGGCCACGTCGTCGATCACACCGAGCACGCCGACGACGGGCGTCGGGTGGATCGGGGTCGAGCCCGTCTGGTTGTAGAAGGAGACGTTGCCGCCGGTGACCGGCACGCCGAGGGTCCGGCAGGCGTCGGCCAGGCCGCGCACGGCCTCGGCGAACTGCCACATCACCTCCGGGTCCTCGGGGGAGCCGAAGTTGAGGCAGTTGGTGACGGCCAGCGGCTTGGCCCCGGTCACCGCGACGTTGCGGTAGGCCTCGGCCAGCGCGAGCTGGGCGCCGGCGTAGGGGTCGAGCTTGGCGTAGCGGCCGTTGCCGTCGGTGGACAGCGCGATGCCTCTGGTGGTCGGCTCGGCGCCGGCGATCGCCTCGGAGATGCGCAGCATCCCGGCGTCGGCCGGCTGGGCGAGCACGGTGTTGGAGCGCACGTAGCGGTCGTACTGGCCGGTCACCCACTCCTTCGACGCCAGGTTGGGCGAGCCGAGGAGCTGCAGCAGCGTGGCTCGCAGGTCGGCGGGCCGCGCCAGGCCGTCGGGGGTGTCGGAGTTGAGGGCGACCTGGCCGGCGGGCTCGTGCAGGGGCCGCTCGTAGACCGGGCCCTCGTCGGCGGCGGTGCCCGGCGGGATGTCGACGATGGTCTCGCCGTCCCAGGTCATCACCAGTCTGCCGGTGTCGGTCACCTCGCCGATCACGGTGGCGGGGACGTCCCACCGCTCGCAGATCGCCATGAACGCGTCGATGTCGGAGGGCCGTACGACGGCCATCATCCGCTCCTGCGACTCGCTCATCAGGATCTCCTCCGGCAGCAGGGAGGGATCGCGGAGCGGGACCAGGTTGAGGTCGACGTGCATGCCGCCGGTGCCCTTGGCGGCCAGCTCGGTCGTGGCGCAGGACACACCGGCCGCGCCCAGGTCCTGGATGCCCACGACCACGTCGGCGGCGTAGAGCTCCAGGCAGCACTCGATGAGCAGCTTCTCCATGAACGGGTCGCCGACCTGCACGGCGGGCCGCTTGGCGTGCGACTCGTCCTCGAAGGTCGCGCTGGCCAGGACGCTGGCGCCGCCGATGCCGTCAGGGCCGGTGGAGGCGCCGAACAGCACCACCTTGTTGCCGGGGCCGGGAGCGACGGCGAGCTTGATCTGGTCCTTGCGCAGCAGGCCCACGCAGAGCGCGTTGACCAGCGGGTTGCCGATGTAACACGGGTCGAAGACGACCTCGCCGCCGATGTTGGGCAGGCCCAGGCAGTTGCCGTAGTGGCTGATGCCCTCCACCACGCCCGGCAGCACGCGGCGCGTGTCGTCCTGGTCGGCGCCGCCGAAGCGGAGCGCGTCCATGACCGCGATCGGGCGGGCGCCCATCGACATGATGTCGCGCACGATCCCGCCGACGCCGGTCGCGGCGCCTTGGTGCGGCTCGACGTAGGACGGGTGGTTGTGCGACTCGATCTTGAACGTGGCCGCCCAGCCGTCGCCGATGTCCACCACGCCGGCGTTCTCGCCCATGCCGACCAGCAGCGCCTCGGACTTGGGCGCCTTGGTGGCGAACTGCTTGAGATGCACCTTGGACGACTTGTAGGAGCAGTGCTCGGACCACATGACGCTGTAGATGGCCAGCTCGGAGCCGGTGGGGCGACGGCCCAGGATCTCGCGGACCCGGTCGTACTCCTCCCGCTTCATGCCCAGCTCGGCGTAGGGCATCGGCTCGTCGGGCGTGCCCTCTGCCCTGCTGACGGAGTCGGTGCTCATGCGTTCACCAGATTCTTGAGGATGGAGGTGAAGAAGCCGAGGCCGTCGGTGCTCGGCGCGCCGACCAGGTCCTCGACGGCGTGCTCCGGGTGCGGCATGAGGCCGACGACGTTGCCCGCCTCGTTGCGGATGCCCGCGATGTCGTTCATCGACCCGTTGGGGTTGCCGTCGAGGTAGCGCACGACCACCCGCCCGGCGGACTCCAGCTCGGCCAGCGTCTCGGCGGAGGCGACGTAGCGGCCCTCGCCGTGCTTGACCGGCAGCACGATCTCCTGGCCCGCCTCGAACGCGCCGGTCCAGGCGGTCTCCGTGGACTCGATCCGGACCCGCTGGTCGCGGCAGACGTAGTGCAGGGAGGCGTTACGGGTCAGCGCGCCGGGCAGCAGGTGCGCCTCGCACAGGATCTGGAACCCGTTGCACGTGCCCAGCACCGGCAGCCCCGCGTGGGCGGCCGGGATGAGCTCCTCCATCAGCGGCGCGAACCGGGAGATGGCTCCGCACCGCAGATAGTCGCCGTAGGAGAAGCCGCCGGGCAGGAACACGGCGTCGACCCCCTTGAGGTCGTGATCGCCGTGCCACAGGGGCACGGCCCGCGCCCCCACGAGCCCTACGGCCCTGGCGGCGTCCTGGTCGTCGAGAGTGCCGGGAAACGTGACTACGCCCACACGGGCAGCGCTCATGACAGTCGTCCCCTCCGGAGGAGTTGCGCAGTGGAGTTACGCAGCCGCCATCCCCGTGGCAGGCGGCGGTCACTTCAGGTTATCGGGTACGTCCCCATGCTCCTCATCAACCTCCCACCTGCAGAGTCCTCGGCGGTGATCGACGAGCGGGGCACGGACGAAAATGACAGTTGATCATGGACGTTTCCGACATGCGGAGGGGGACAATTCTGATATGAATCAGCGGACAATTCCCGCTTACCGCAGGGAAATGCCAGGTCAGGGCCCTGGGCTCAGACGGCGGCGAGCTCGCGGGAGCGGTCGTCGGCCGCGTCGTCCCAGGCGAGCTGCTTGCGCATGTGCACGGTCGTGCCGCGGCCGGGGGTGATGCCGAAGGAGATCTCGTCGACCACCGAGCGCATGATCAGCAGACCACGGCCGTTCTCGGTGTCAGCGGGTGGAAAGTGCAGCGGCACCGACGGCAGACCACCTCCGCTGTCGGCCACCCGCACGTCGCAGCGGCCGTATCCGATCGACGCCGTCACTTCGTAGCGGTTGGCGGGACCGCCGTGCCGCACCGCGTTGGAGCAGGCCTCGGAGACCGCGAGCAGCATGTCGGCGATGCACGACTCGCTCACATGCAACGAGCGCATCGCGTCGCCGAGCACTCGCCTGACCATCGGGATGCCGATCGCATCCCGAGGCAGTGCCAACGAGAACTCAATGTCCACCGGACTCCTCCGGGCTCCGGAATGTCACCTGGAGTAAGTTTCCCCGTGAAATCGGGGCTAACCGCAAAATCACGCTGTTGTTATTTAGTGTTGGCCGGGCCGTGGCATTGTGGCACGCCAGAACCCCGCTTTGGCCCGCCAGGGCCATTTCAGGTATCAGATGTGGTGTTCTACCCCTCGACACGCAGCGTGAAGTCCTCGATCACGGTGTTGGCGAGCAGGGTCTCGGCCATCTTTCGGACGTCCGCAAGTGCCGCCTCGTCGGCCGGACCGTCGAGCTCCACCTCGAACCGCTTGCCCTGTCGTACGGCTGACACGCCGGAGAACCCCAGCCGGGGCAGTGCACGGGCGATCGCCTGGCCCTGCGGGTCGAGAATCTCGGGCTTCAGCATGACGTCTACGATGACGCGCGCCACTGCGTTCCTCCTGGGTAAGGCGGGGTTGGCAAAGGACAGCCTACCGGCGCGTGTGGCAGCGGGCACAACGGGAACGGGGAGGAGATGGGGCTTGCGCGAAGGGCTGTGACGTCTGCCACTATGGCCCCAAACGCGCACGAACCACCATCACATGGTCCGGCGCACAGCAGGCCGGCCCAGTGGCGACCCCATCGAGACCGGCCCTGACCGCACAGGAGTGGCACGTGACCGTCGACGCCTCTCGTGGTGCTGAAGCACCCCCTGAGCTCGTGCAGTTGCTCACCCCCGAGGGAGAGCGGGTCGAGCATCCCGACTACGACATCGACCTGACTCCGGAGGAGATCAGATCCCTCTACCGGGACCTGGTCCTCGTACGGCGCATCGACCTTGAGGCCGTGGCCCTGCAGCGGCAGGGCGAGCTCGGCATCTGGGCCTCCCTCCTCGGCCAGGAAGCCGCCCAGATCGGCTCGGGCAGAGCCCTGACCGACACCGACATGGCCTTCCCCACCTACCGCGAGCACGGCGTGGCCTGGTGCCGCGACGTCGACCCGGTGAAGCTCCTCGGCCTGTTCCGGGGCGTCAACCACGGCGGCTGGGACCCCAAGGAGCACAACTTCCACCTGTACACGATCGTCATCGGCAGCCAGACGCTGCACGCCGTCGGCTACGCCATGGGCATCCAGCGCGACGACGCCACCGCGGCGACCATCGCCTACTTCGGCGACGGCGCCACCTCCCAGGGTGACGTGAACGAGTCGTTCATCTGGGCCAGCGTCTTCAACGCGCCGATCGTGTTCTTCTGCCAGAACAACCAGTGGGCCATCTCCGAGCCGCTGGAGAAGCAGACCCGCATCCCCCTCTACCGCCGGGCCTCCGGCTTCGGCTTCCCCGGCATCAGGGTCGACGGCAACGACGTCTTCGCCTGCCTCGCCGTCACCCGCCAGGCGCTGAAGAACGCCCGCGAAGGCCAGGGCCCCACCCTCATCGAGGCGTTCACGTACCGGATGGGCGCCCACACCACCACCGACGACCCCACCCGCTACCGCGTGGCCAGCGAGCTGGAGGCGTGGAAGCTCAAGGACCCGATCGAGCGCGTCAAGGCGTTCATGTTCAAGAACGAGCTGGCCGACCAGGCGTTCTTCGACTCCGTGGACAGCGAGGCCGAGGCCCTCGGCGCCGACCTGCGCACCCGCTGCCTGGCCATGCCCGACCCTGAGCCGCTCGCCATCTTCGACCACGTCTACGCCGAGCCGCACGCGCTGATGGACGAGGAGCGCGCCCAGTACGCCGCCTACCTGGAGGGGTTCGAGAGATGACCGTGCTGAGCCTCTCCAAGGCGCTCAACGAGGGCATGCGCAAGGCCATGGAGGACGACCCCAAGGTCCTCATCATGGGCGAGGACGTCGGCAAGCTCGGCGGCGTCTTCCGCGTCACCGACGGCCTGCAGAAGGACTTCGGCGAGGACCGGGTGATCGACACGCCGCTGGCCGAGTCCGGCATCGTCGGCACCGCGATCGGGCTGGCGCTGCGCGGCTACAGGCCGGTGTGCGAGATCCAGTTCGACGGGTTCGTCTTCCCCGCCGCCGACCAGATCATCACCCAGCTCGCCAAGATGCCGATGCGCTCACTCGGCGCGATCAAACTCCCGGTCGTCGTACGCATTCCCTGCGGCGGTGGCATCGGCGCGGTCGAGCACCACAGCGAGTCACCCGAGGCGTACTTCACCCACACGGCCGGACTGCGGGTCATCGCCTGCTCCAACCCGGCCGACGCCTACGCGATGATCCAGCAGGCCATCCAGTGCGACGACCCGGTCATCTTCTTCGAGCCCAAGCGCCGCTACTGGGAGAAGGCCGACGTCGACACCTCCGACACCGGCTGGTGGACCCCCATGGACCGGGGCAAGGTGGTCAGGCCGGGCGCCGACGCGACGCTGCTCGCCTATGGGCCCATGGTCAACACCTGCCTGGAGGCCGCCACGGCCGCCGAGGAGGACGGCCGCTCCCTGGAGGTCATCGACCTGCGCTCCCTCAACCCCCTGGACGCACCCCTCGTCATGGACTCCGCGCGCAGGACCGGCCGGGTCGTGGTCGTGCACGAGGCCCCCGTCAACAGCGGCTTCGGCGCCGAGCTGGCCGCGCGCATCACCGAGCAGTGCTTCTACCACCTGGAGTCGCCCGTGCTGCGCGTCGGCGGATTCTCCACCCCCTACCCGCCGTCCAAGCTGGAGGAGCACTACCTACCCGACCTCGACAGGGTGCTCGACGCCGTCGACCGCGCCTTCGGCTTCTGACAGGGGGACCCGTTCGTGAGACGTGAATTCAAGCTCCCCGACGTGGGCGAAGGGCTGACCGAGGCCGAGATCGTCCGCTGGCACGTCCAGCCGGGCGACGAGGTCAAGGTCAACCAGATCGTCGTCGAGATCGAGACCGCCAAGTCCATCGTCGAGCTGCCCATCCCGTGGCACGGCGTGGTGGCGGACCTCCTGGCGGCCGAGGGCGAGACCGTCGAGGTGGGCCTGCCCATCATCGCCGTCGAAACCGGCGAGCCGGCCCCGGACACGGGCGTCACCGAGGAGCGGCGCGCGCTGGCGGAGGACCTGGTGCCGCCCCCACCCGCCGAAGGCGCCGTCGAGCCCGGTGCCCACGGCAGCCCCGCCCCCAAGGAGCAACGCCAGGCGGTCCTGGTGGGCTACGGCGTCAGAACAGGCGCCACCAAACGCCGCCCCCGCAAAACCCGAACCCCCGCGACCATCCCAGCCCCCCCGGTAGCCAACCCCGACCGAACAGAACTCCCCGGCGCCACCGCCCCCACCCCCACCCCACCCACCCCCCGCGCCGGGGCGGTGAGCAGGGGTACGGCGGAGCCCGGCGCAACGACCACGGACGTCAGCCGGACAACCGTCCTGGCCAAACCACCAGTACGCAAACTGGCCAAGGACCTCGGCGTAGACCTCGCCGCCATCACCGGGACAGGCCCGCAAGGCTCCATCACCCGCGAGGACATCCAAGCCGCAGCGCAGGAAGCCCCCGGCGCGCCGCAGCCCGTACAGCAGCTGGAAGAGCGCATCCCCGTCAAGGGCGTGCGCAAGATGACCGCCCAGGCCATGGTGGGCAGCGCCTTCACAGCCCCGCACGTGACCGAGTTCCTCCAGGTGGACGCCACGAAGACCATGGAGGCCGTCCAGCGCCTGAGGACGCTGCCCGAGTTCGCCGAGGTCAAGGTCTCGCCCCTCCTCCTGGTGGCCAAAGCAGTCCTCACCGCCGCGAAACGCCACCCGATGATCAACTCCGCCTGGGACGAGGCAGCCCAGGAAATCATCGTCAAGCACTACGTGAACCTGGGCATCGCCGCCGCGACCCCACGCGGCCTGGTGGTGCCCAACATCAAGAACGCCCACCAACTCTCCCTCCCCGACCTGGCCACCCAACTGGCTCAGCTCACGGAGACCGCCAGAGCGGGCCGCACCCAGCCGCCCGAGATGGCGGGAGGCACGATCACGATCACCAACGTGGGCGTGTTCGGAGTGGACGCGGGCACCCCGATCCTGAACCCCGGCGAGACCGCCATCCTCGCCATCGGCCAGATCAGGGACCAGCCCTGGGTGGTGGACGGCCAACTCGCCGTACGCAAGGTGACGACCCTGTCGCTCTCCTTCGACCACCGCGTGGTGGACGGCGAGCTCGGCTCGCTCTTCCTCCGCGACGTGGGCGCCATGCTGGAGGACCCGCTCCGGGTCCTGGCCTGGACCTGACCTGCCGGGAGGACCCGCTCTGGGTCCTGGCCTGGATCTGACCTGCCGGGAGGGCGCCCTCAGCGCCCTCCCACCCCGGTCAGCAAGCGCTTGTCGCGGGAAGTGGCACCCCACGACCCCAGCACCACGGGCACGCCCAGCGCCTCGGACACGGCGGCCGGCCAGTCCGTCACCGGCTCGCCGTACACCGGCCTCTCCCGCGACAGCCGGGCGGCGAGAGCGCCCTGCCGCGCCAGCGCCTGCTCCTCTCCCACCTGCGCCTCCAGGACGGCGGGCGCGCCACCTTCGTAAGCCACGCACATCCGGGACACCGGCGCGTCCAGGTGGGTGAGCGCCAGCCCGTCGCACCCGCCGGCGGCCTCCACCGCGTACCGGTGCGCGACCGCGTCGAAGTGCCCCAGCCTGAACGCCCCCTGCCATGGTCCCGTGCCGTTGTGCGCCTCGGGCAGCTCCAGCGTGGGGTCCTCGGTCACCAGCGGCCCCGGCCCGTGCCGGGTGGTGTAGGTGCGCAGCACGCCCAGCCGCGCCGCGCCGACGCCCGCCAGCAGGTCGAGCGCGTTGCCGAACGTGGTGGTGCTCCAGGTCGTGTACGGGTGGAAGCCGTGCCGCTCGTCGAGCAGCACCCCCTGCGCCCCTTCGAAGATCACCGGCCCCCGCCTGAGCAGCCGTGCCAGATGACCGTCATCGGTGAGGGTCACCGCCGAGGCGAACGCGCCGTAGGCCGCCACGCAGTCCTCCACCGGCGGCCCGTCCACCCCCAGCGCCTCACGCACGGCCCGCAGCTTGCCCGCCAGCAGCCGGGGCCGCGCGCAGTCGCCGACACGCGGCGCCAGCTCCGGCCGGGCCAGCGCGAACGCCATCGTCTCGCCCACCCCCATCCCGCACGACCCGTGCCGGTCCGCCCCGCGCGCCAGCTCACGCCGCCGCCCGGCCGCCACGTGGTACGGCGTGGCGAGCAGCGCCTCACGGTCCACGCCCAGCAGCTCGTACGGGCTCCGCACGCCGATGGAGGCCAGGTGGGCCGCCTCGGCGGACAGGGCGAGCGGATCGACCACCACGTGCCTCGACAGGTACGTCGGCACCCCGCGCAACGTGCCCGACCCGAACTGCGCGAACGTGTGCTGCCTGCCGTCGGGCAGCACCACGTTGTGCGCCGCCTGGGCCCCGCCGTTGAACCGGACCACCGCCGCGACCGGCTCGCGGGAGCCCGCGTAGGAGCCTTCGTTGGAGCACAGCCAGTCGACGACGGTGCCCTTGCCGGCGTCGCCGTAGCCGAGGTCGGCGACGATCACGTGCTCGTTCAACCGTCGAGCCCGTCGAGCGGCTCGGACACGACCAGCGTGCCCCGGTCCAGCTTGGCCAGCGCCTTAGACACCGACGCCCCGGCGCCGGATCCCAGCCCGGCCAGGTCGTCGAGCCCCTGGGCCAGGTCGATGGCGTCCTCGCCGAGCCCGACCGTGAGCGCGATCGTCTCGCAGACGGCGTCGAGGTCGTCGAGCTCCAGCACGTTCTGCCCGAGCAGGCCGCGCCAGACCGACAGCACCTCGCGGTCGCCGGCGTAGCTGGTCCCGGCGGGCAGGATGTAGTAGACGTCGTACTTCCTGGTCAGCTCGGTGACCAGGTCGGCCACCTTGATGTCACCCTCTCGGGGGTCGCCGATCAGCGTGTGCACCATCTTGCCGCTGACCCTGGGGTAGGGCAGCTCGTCGCCGATGATGAACAGGTAGCCGCGCCGGCCGCGCTTCTCGTAGCAGTCGATCGAGGTGTGCCGGGCCATGAAGTACATGGCGAGCTCGTACGACTCCCTCTTCTGGCCGCCGCCCCCGCCTTCGAGGAGGATCCGGCCGAGCTGCTCGTCCATCCGGTTGTCGGACTCGAACTGCCCGACCTGCAGCGGCGCCCGGTCGCAGGTGGCGTCGCCGATCGCGCCGAACATGATCTGCGGGTCCTCGGCGTACCCCTTGCGCAGCAGCAGCCCGAGCAGGTCCGGCAGCTTGGTCTGCAGCCTGCGCGGCACGTGCCCCATGGAGCCCGTCACGTCGAAGAGCACCGAGATGGCCAGCGAGTTCGGGTGCTCGGCGGAGTCGCGGCTCTCCCTGTGGATCTTGTACGGCGAGAGGTTGGGGTGGGTGGTGGTGGCGCCGCTGTCGGTGTGGGCGAAGGCACTGGCGCCGGTGGCGGCCCGGTAGTTGGCGGCTGAGGTGTAGACGTCGGTGGACCAGATTCCGCTTCCCATGGGGGATCCTTCTCTAGAGGTGAAGGGGCCGGTACGTGCGCGGCCCGTAAAGCGTTTCGAGCAGCTCGTCCAGCTCGGCGAGCAGCGCCCAGGCGTCGGCCGGCGGGCGCAGCAGGCAGCCGCGCACGAAGGCGCGCATCGCCCCGGGGTGCTCGCCCAGCAACCCGGCGACGCACCGCGTGACGGCCTGGACATCCCCCCGAGCCCCGGCGACGCTCCCGTTCGGGGTGAGGTCCTGGGCCTGGCACCAGTCGACGAGGATGAGGCCGTGGTCCATGGGGTGGACGAGAACGTGGCGGGGGAGCACCGCGCCGTGCGCGATCCCGGCGCGGTGGGCCAGGCCGACGGCCACCAGCATGCGCCGCCAGATCCACGCCACATCCCTGGGATCGAGCCCGGTGCCGATCCGGTCCAGGCCGACGAACCCGTCGGGGGCCCGGCTGATCACGTTCGCCTGCCGTACCGTATCGCCGGTTTTGTAGCGGAACTTGTCGATCAAGCGGGGGAGGTAGGGCAGGAAACGCGGGTCGGCGTTGACGGCGAGCTCCCGCAACACGGCGGCCTCCCGCACCAGCAGATGACCGTCCGCCGCCACCCGCACCACCTTGAGCACCGCCTCCACTCCTGCCGGCCCCGACCCGCCCGCGCCGCCCGGCCCAGCACCCTTCCCAGCACCCGACCTGGCACCCGACCTGGCACCCGACCTGGCGTCCGGCCCGGTGCCCGGGTCGGCGTCCGGCGTGGCCGGGTAGAGGACGGCGGTGCCGCCCTTGTGGAGGGGTGGGCCGACGCGGTAGCGGCCGACGCGCTGCCCCCGGTTGTGGATCTCCCACAGCGTCGCCAGCCGGGCGAACTCCGCCGCCGAGCCGGGGGACACGTCGGGGTGCAGCAACCGCGCCAGCCGCCGGTACACGCCCACCGGTGAGCCGCCCGCGAACAGCTCGGCGGCCGATCGCGCCCCGGTGACGATCGCCTCCGCCTCGGCCGTGGTCATCGGATCGGTCATCGGATCGGTCATCGGATCTCCTCCTCGCGCGAGGGCCGGAGCAGCGCGGGATGGAGCAGCCGGGCGTCGCCCGCGCGGTAGAGCTTGGCCCGGGGACCGCCCCTGGCGCCACCGGACTCGGTCGTCTCGCCGGTGCCCTCCACGAACCCGGGGACGGACAGCACCTTGCGGTGGAAGTTGCCCGCGTGCAGCGGCGTCCCCCAGACGCTCTCGTAGATCAGCCGCAGCTCGGAGATGGTGAACGTGCCGCCCGCGAAGGCCGTGGCCAGCGGGGTGTACTCCAGCTTGGACCGGGCCCGTTCGACCCCGTCGGCCAGGATCCGCCCGTGGTCGAAGGCGAGCGGGGGCAGGTCGTCGACCGGATGCCAGACGGCGGCGGCCGCGTCGCTGCCGGCCAATGGGTCGGGCAGGTCGGGGGCGAAGGCCAGGTAGGAGATCGACACCACGCGCATGCGCGGGTCCCGCGCGGGGGCGCCGTAGCTGGCGAGCTGCTCGATGTGCGCGGGCCGGGTGTCGAGCCCGGTCTCCTCGGCCAGCTCGCGCACCGCCGCCTCCGCCAGGTCCTCGTCCGGCTTGATGAAGCCGCCGGGCAGCGCCCAGCTCCCCGCGTACGGCTCGACGCCGCGCTCGACGATGAGGACGTGCAGCCGCCGGTCGCGAACGGTCAGCGCCACCACGTCCACGGTCACCGCCACCGGCGCGTAGAGCCGCGGGTTGTACGAGGCCAGGAACTCTTCCATGCACCCATGTCCTTCTCAAGCTGAGTAAATCTCGCTATGAGAATAACCAGGATGACGCGGCGCTGTCGATAGGATTCGCCGCATGATTCGTCACGTGGTGCTGTTCACCTGGTCAAAGGACGCGACCGAGGAGCGGAAGGCCGCGCTCGCGGCCGAGCTGGCCGAGCTCCCCGGCCGGATTCCCGAGATCCGCTCCTACAAGTTCGGCCCGGACCTCGGCCTCAACCCCGGCAACCACGACTTCGTGGTCAACGCCGACTTCGACAACGAGGACGACTACCGCGTCTATCGCGACCATCCCGCACATCGCGCGCTGATCGACGCGTTCATCACCCCGATCCTGGCGAGCCGGGCGGCCGTGCAGTTCAGCTGCTAGCCGATCATCAGACGTCCGGCGGGTTGTTCTCGCGGTGCATCAGCCGGTTGTCGGAGGTCTGGCCGCGCCTGGGCGCCAGCACGATGCTCAGCACGATGCCGACACCACCGACGATCATGAAGATCAGGCCGATGATGTCCATGTGCACGCTCTCGCCGAACACGTCGGGCTCGATCGCGAATCTCAGGATGGCGCCGAGCGTGAGGAAGAAGATGCTGACCCCGACACCCATAACGGCCTCCTGAGCAAAGAACGAGTACGCCCACGGTCATACCCGAGTATGGGCGAACACACCCGCCGCGGGGCGACGGCTCCATAACGGCGAACGCCCGCTCCGGGATCGGAGCGGGCGTTCTCCCTGTGACTGCCGCGGGAGGCAGAGGGTCCAGGGGCCTGGAAGGGTCTAGAAAGCCTCTTCCGGGAGCTCCATGAGCTCCAGGCCGGTGGCGGCCAGCACCTGGCGTTCGGCGGCCAGACGGGGCAGCACGGTCTTGGCGAAGAACGAGGCGGCGGCCACCTTGCCCCGGTAGAAGCTGTCTTCGCCGTCGGACAGCTTGCCCAGCGCCACCTCGGCCTGCCGCAGCAGCAGCCAGCCGATCACCAGGTCGCCCAGCGCGAGCAGGAATCTGGTGGAGTTCAGGCCGACCTTGTAGACCTCGCTGGGAGCCTCCAGCGAGCCCAGCGCCCAGCCGGCCATCGTGTCGCCCATGGCCTTGATGTCCGCGGCCGCCTCGGTGAGCAGCTTGCGCTCCTCCTTCAGCCGGCCGTTGCCGGCCTCGGACGCGGCGAACTCGTTGATCTCGGTCAGCAGCGCGCCGACGGCCACGCCCTGGTTCCGCAGGATCTTGCGGAAGAACAGGTCCAGGCCCTGGATCGCGGTGGTTCCCTCGTACAGGGAGTCGATCTTGGCGTCGCGGATGTACTGCTCGATCGGGTAGTCCTGCAGATAGCCCGAGCCGCCGAGGGTCTGCAGCGAGCGGGAGAGCAGCTCGTACGAACGCTCCGAGCCGACGCCCTTGACCACCGGCAGCAGCAGGTCGTTGAGCGCCTGCGCGTGCTCGTCCTCAGGGTTGACCTGGATGGTGTCCTGGAGGGTGGCGGTGTAGAGCACCAGCGCGCGCATGCCCTCGGCGTAGGACTTCTGCAGCATGAGCTCGCGGCGTACGTCCGGGTGGTCGATGATCGGCACGCGCGGGGCGGTCTTGTCCGACATCTTCGTCAGGTCGGCGCCCTGCAGCCGCGACTTGGCGTACTCCAGGGCGTTCAGGTAGCCGGTGGACAGCGTGGCGATGGCCTTCGTGCCGACCATCATGCGGGCGTGCTCGATGATCATGAACATCTGCTTGATGCCCTCGTGCACGTCGCCGATCAGCCAGCCGATCGCCGGGTGCTTGTCGCCGAAGGTGAGCTCGCAGGTGGTGGAGACCTTCAGGCCCATCTTCTTCTCGACGTTGGTGACGTACACGCCGTTGCGCTCGCCGAGCTCGCCGGTCTCCAGGTCCACGTGGAACTTCGGCACCAGGAACATCGACAGCCCCTTGGTGCCGGGCCCGTGCCCCTCGGGGCGGGCCAGCACCAGGTGGAAGATGTTCTCGGTCATGTCCTGCTCGCCGCTGGTGATGAAGCGCTTGACGCCCTCGATGTGCCAGGTGCCGTCAGGCTGCTGGACCGCCTTGGCGCGGCCGGCGCCGACGTCGGAGCCCGCGTCGGGCTCGGTGAGCACCATGGTGGCGCCCCAGTGGCGCTCGATGGCCAGCTCCGCGAAGCGCTTCTGCTCGGGGGTGCCGACCTTCCACATGGTGTAGGCGAAGTTGGGGCCGGCGGCGTACATGTAAAGGGCCGGGTTCGCGCCCAGGACCAGCTCGGCCGTCGCCCACGCCAGGCTCCGCGGGATGCCCGCGCCGCCGAGCTCGGCCGGCAGGTCGAAGCTCGACCAGCCGCCGTCGGTCAGCGCCCGGTAGGACTTCTTGACGCCCTCGGGGATGGTGACCGACGAGGTGGCGGGGTCGAACACCGGCGGGTTGCGGTCGCCCTCCTCGAAGGAGTCTGCCAGCACGCCGGTGGCCAGTCTGTCGGCCTCTTCCAGAATGGTGCGGGCAGTGTCCTCGTCCACGTCCGCATAGGGTCCGCTGCCGAGGATCTCACGCCGACCGAACACCTCGAAGAGGTTGAATTCCAGGTCACGCACGTTGCTCTTGTAGTGGCCCATGGGTGCAGATCTCCTTGAACCGAGGTCCTTATGTACTCGCCAGTAACCTTACTTGAAATGCTACCCGCGAGTAACCACCGATATGCATGGCATGCTCTCTCCATGGACGCCGAAGAACTCGCCGCGAAGTGGCGAGAGCGCCTGGAATCCTGGGCCATTCCGGAGGAGATCCTGGCCGAGGCCCCAGTCGATCCCTGGACCTATCCCCTCGCCCAGTTCACCAGCCGCACCGACAGGGTGCTCGCCACGCCGGACGACGGCCCCACGACGGCCCGCCTGGCCGAGGCGCTGCCCGACGGCGGCACTCTTCTCGACGTGGGCTGCGGTCCCGGCGCCTCGTCGCTCCCGCTGCGGGACCGGATCGGCCACCTGTGGGCCGTCGACACCTCCGCCGAGATGCTCCAGGAGCTCGCGGCCAGGGCCGACAAGCTGGCGGTGCCGGTGACCACGGTCGAGGGCCGCTGGCCCGGCGTGGCCACGCAGGTGCCCGAGGTGGACGTGGTGGTGTCCGCCCACGTCGTCTACAACGTGCCCGACATCGCGGAGTTCCTGCGGGCCCTCGACGGCCACGCCAAGCGGCGGGTGGTGCTGGAGCTCCCGCACCGCCACCCCATGAGCTGGATGGAGCCCCTCTGGAAGCACTTCCACGGCGTCACCCGACCCGTCAGGCCGGTCGCCGAGGACTGCGTGGCCGTGGCGGCGGCCCTGGGCTTCGCCGTGCGCGTGGAGGAGCGTGAGGCACCGCTGGAGCGCTTCGACTCGCTGGAGGACCTGGCGGCCAGCGCGTGCCACCGCATCTGCCTGGACCCGTCGCGGGCGGACGAGGTAGCGCGGACGGCCCTGGAGATGGGCATGTGGCCGCTTCCCCGCGACCGCTGGGTGACCCTTTGGTGGGAATGACCCCCACCTGGATGGCGTTCTGAAGGATGAGCTCAGCTCCCGGACGAGACGCGCCGTACCCGGCAGGCCAAGACGACGCACTTCACTGTCGTCTCGCCTGAAGGAGTCATTCCATGGCCTGGATCATCCTCGTGCTCGCCGGCCTCTCCGAGGTCGCCATGGCGCTGTCGCTCAAGCTCAGCAACGGTTTCACCCACCTGTGGTGGACCGTCTCCTTCCTGCTCACCGCCGTGCTCAGCTTCGGCCTGCTCGCCTACGCGCTCAAGTCGCTGGAAGTCGGCACCGCCTACGCCGCCTGGACGGGCATCGGCGCGGTGGGCACGGCCCTGCTCGGCATGCTGATCCTGGGTGATCAGGTCTCGGCGGTCCGGCTGATCTCCATCGCGCTCATCCTGGCCGGCGTGATCGGCCTCAACCTCACGGGCGCACACTAACCGGCTTGACGCGATAGGTGGTGTCGCGATTGGGTGGCTTCATGATCGAGATTCATGCGGTGACCATCGACTGCGCGGACCCGTACGAGCTGGCGTCCTGGTGGAGCCGCGCCACGGGGCTTCCTCTGGGAGAGGGGGACGAGCCGGGCGACGACGAGGTGATGCTGCGCACCGAGCGCTACCCGTTCCTGCTGTTCATCCGCGTCCCGGAGGCCAAGACCACCAAGAACCGGGTGCACCTGGACGTCAACGGCACCGAGGGCCGGACCCGCGACCAGGAGGTCGAGCGGCTGCTGGGCCTGGGTGCCACGGTCTTCGACGACCGCCGGACCCCTGAGGGCACCGGCTGGGTGACCATGCTCGACCCCGAGGGCAACGAGTTCTGTGTCTGCAGGAGCGAGGCCGAGAGGGGGGTGCCGCAGTGATGGCCGCGGGTCTCAGCGGGCCGAGTTGGCCCGGCCCTGCATGGTGAGTGTGAGGATCGCGGCGATCGCGTAGACCAGCGCGCCGTGCCAGCCCGCCTGGAACGCCGAGCCGATCACCCCTTCGCCGTCGAGCACGAGCTGCACCGGATAGTCGAGCACGGTGGTGATGGCGGCGGGCACGAGCGCGAACTTCCACGGGTGCCGCAGCCCCCAGATGCGCGCCTGCCGGGTCACCCGGTCGCCCTCTTCCGGCTTGGCGACCGAGCCGATGGCCGCGATCAGCGCGAACAGGCTGATGCCCAGCCCCAGGGCCCACACCAGGTCCCCGCCACCGGTGATCAGGCCCATGCCGAAGCTGGCGACGCTGACGGCGCCACCGCCGATCACCGCGGCCTTCCAGGGAGCACCGCGCAGCGCGGCGCCGGACAGCGAGACTTCGTCGCGTCGGGTGATTTCGTTCATGACCCCAGCGTGCCTTTCCGCACCCCCGGACCACATCGGGGACAGACCCTGATTTCACCCCCGGGGTAGTCGCGCTCAGAGCCGCCTGCGGGTGCTGGGCAGGGTGCGCACCGGGATCGGGTCGCGCTGCCCCACCCATGACACGTCGTAGCCCTGGATGCCGCCGTAGAGGACTTCGCCGGGTAGGGGGATGGTCCTTTAGTTCGTTCCTGACATCATTTGTCCATGCGAGACATCGTGATCGAGCGGCTCGGGCCGGACGACGGGGAGCGGCTGCGGGCGATCCGGTTGCGGGCGCTCCGGGACGCGCCTGAGGCGTTCGGGTCGTCGTACGAGAGAGAAAGCCCCTTCCTGCCCGACAAATGGGCCGAAAGGCTGAAAAATCCGGAGTCGCGGTGGATGGTGGCCACGGCCGACGGGGCAGACGTGGGGCTGGTCTGTGGCAAGGCCGAAGAAGGGCGGATGCACCTGCTGGCCATGTGGGTCGCCCCGGAGGCCAGGGGAGAGGGCGTCGGCGCGTGCCTGGTGGACGCCACCGTCGCCTGGGCCAGGGAGTACGGCGCGGAGGAGGTCGAGCTCTGGGCCGTCGACCAGAACGAGGGCGCCAGGGCCCTCTACGTCCGCAAGGGCTTCACCCCCAGCGGCAGGACCATGGCCCTGCCGTCCCATCCGCACCTCACGGAGTCCCACTACGTCCTGTCGCTCCTCTTCCGGCAGGCGCGCAGGCAGGACGTGCCGGCGATCGTCGCGATGCTGGCCGACGACCCGCTCGGCGCCGAGCGGGAAGGCGATCTGGGCGACGAGCGCTACCTGGCCGCCTTCGACAGGATCGACGCCGACCCCTACGACGAGCTGATCGTCGCCGAGCGCGACGGCAAGGTGATCGGCACGATGCAGCTCAGCTACCTGGCCGGCCTGTCCCGCCTGGGCGCCGAGCGCTGCCAGATCGAGGCGGTCCGGGTGGCGGCCGCCGCCCGGGGCCAGGGCCTGGGCCGCAGGATGATCCAGTGGGCCGTGGACCGGGCCAGGGCGCGCGGCTGCGCGATGGTGCAGCTCACCTCCGACAAGTCCCGCACCGACGCGCACCGCTTCTACGCCTCCCTCGGCTTCACCGCCTCGCACGAGGGCTACAAGCTCAAGCTGGGCTGATCTCGACCAGATTGTCGTGGTAGACCGCGCCCCTGCCCAGGTCGGCCTGGCGCTCCTCGACGACCGCGTTCGGGTTGGTGCCGCCGGGGGTCAGCTTGGGCCAGCGGCCCTTGGGCGCGGCCACCACGCCGCGCGCCACCCGGTCGCTGACCTCCACGTCGGCCAGGAACGCGCCGCCCGCGTTGTGCACCCGCACCCGCTGCCCGCCGCTCAGCCCGCGCGCCTCTGCGTCGGCCGGGTTGACCAGCACCACCGGATCCTTGGCCCGCCGCCGCAGCTCCGGGTTGTTGCCGAAGGTCGTGTTCAGGAACATGTGCGGCGCGGGAGTGATCAGGGTCAGCGGGTACGGTCCCGCGCCGCGCGTACGAGCGGACAGCGACGGAACGTACGCCTTGCCTGACGGCGGGAAGCGCAGCCGGCCGGACTCGGTCGGGAAGCCGTCGGCGAACGGCGTGAAGGGTTCGGGGTAGTTCATCCGCACCCATCCCTCCTTGCGCAGCCGGTCGACCGTGATGCCGTCGAGCGAGGGATGACCACTGGACAGCAGGCTCTCGGCCAGCTCCAGATCGGAGTCGAACAGCGACGGCTCGGTCATCCCCATGTGCGCGGCCAGGCGGCGGAAGGTCTCCGTGGTGGACAGGCACTCGCCGGGCGGCTGCGCCGCGGGCTCGTTCCACAGCAGGTAGAGGTGTCCGTAGCCGGCGTGCAGGTCCATGTGCTCGGTCTGCATGGTGGCGGGCAGCACGATGTCGGCGTAGTCGACCGTGTCCGTGGGGAACTGCTCCATGACGACCGTGAACAGGTCTTCGCGTTCGAGCTGCTTCCTGATCCGGTTGCTGTCGGCGGTCGAGCCGACGGGGTTCGCGGCGTACACCCACAGGCACTTGACCGAGTCCGGCTTGGCGAGCTCCGAGGCCAGCCGGGTCATCGTCAGCGTGCGGACCGGCGCGGGCAGCAGGTCCTCGCGGGTGTCGATGGCGACGTGCACGTGGTCGCTGGTGGAGTAGGACACCCCGCCGCCGGGGTGACGCCAGTCGCCGGTCACGCCGGGGATCGCGGCGATCGTGCGCATCGTCGTGCCGCCGCCCTCGTTCCGCTGGATGCCCATGGTGGCGCGGATGGCGGTGGGCCGGGTGTGCGCGAGCCGCATCCCCAGGCTGTGGATGTCCTCGGCCGGGATGCCGGTGATCTCCGCCACCGTCTCGACCGGATATCTCAGGATCTCCTCGCGGAAGTCCTCCCAGCCCTCCGTGTGCCGGGCCAGGAACTCCTCGTCCTGCGCGCCCTCCGCCAGCACCACGTTCAGCAGGCCGAGGGCGAGCGCCGCGTCCGTGCCCGGCCGGATCGCCAGATGCTGGTCCGCCTGGTCGGCCGTACGGGTGCGGATCGGGTCGATGGCCACCACGTACGCGCCGTTCGCCTTGGCCTCCTGGACGAACTTCCAGAAGTGGTGCCCACTGGTCAGCGGGTTCGTGCCCCAGAGGAGGATGAGCCCGGCCAGCGCGAAGTTCTCCGGGTCCATGCCGCCCGCGCTGCCGTTGGTCAGCCGCAGGCCGCTGTTGCCCGCCGCCGCGCAGATGTTCAGCCAGTGCTTGGAGGCGCCGAGCGTGTTCCAGAACCGGCGTCCGGCCACACCCTCGCAGCCCTGGAGGTATCCCAGCGTGCCGGTGCCGAGGTAGGGCCAGATCGCCTGGCCGCCGTGCTCCTCGACGATGCCGCGCAGCCGTACCGAGATCTCCTCCAGCGCCTCCTCCCAGCTGATCCGCTCGAACCGGCCGGAGCCCTTGGGACCGACGCGGCGCATCGGGTGCAGGATGCGGTCGGGCGCGCGGGTCTGCTCCAGATAGCGATTGACCTTCACGCAGAGAGCGCCACGCGTATAGGGGTGGTCCGGGTTGCCGCGCATGCTGACCGGCCGGCCGTCCTCGACGTTGACCACCCAGGAGCAGGTATCCGGGCAGTCCAGTGGACAAGCCCCCAAAACTATCAATTCGCCCGACATGGGCGTCAGTTTATGTCGGCTCGATCAGCGCGCCAGAGGCGTGTGCACGGTAGAAATCAGAGGTGAAGGGTTGGCGTCCCACCGTGTAGCCTGCCAACCGCTTTGAATCGCCTGGGGATGGGCAGGTCAACCGCGTCCGGACCCGGGGTGACGATCCGGGATGCCGATGTCCAGGGATCGGATGGTCTGGCCGGGAAGGTGCAGAATCGCTGTCGGTGGCCGAAATCAGAGAACGCGAAGACGCGGAGGACCTCGCGAAGGAGGATCCCACCGTGGACTCAGCGCGCGCTGACGCGGACGTCTACGTAGTCGAGCCGCTGCTCCCGCAGCGCCTGCGCCGCCCCTCCGACCTCCTGCGCCTGCTGGCCACCCTGCTCACGCTCACCGCGGTGATCCTGCTCGCCCTCGTCGCCAAGCAGACGCTGTACGGCCTGGAGATGGACGTCACGGAGGGCACCACGCTGGTGCCCCTGCTCAGCCGGATCGCCACCTTCGTCGGTGGCGCCGCCGTGCTCATCGTGCCCGTCGCCTTCGCCGTCGAGCGCGTCTTCCACCGCGACGGCCTGCGCGTCGCCGAAGGGCTGATCGCCGCCATCATCGGCATGGTCGGCTCCTTCCTGATCGGCCAGTGGCTGCTCGCCGGCCACGTCGACGACCTGACCCAGCTGCTGACCGGCGGCCGCTCGATCGAGCCGCTCAACACCCTGCTCATCTCGGTCATCGCCTACACCACCGCGGTCCGCATCTCGCGCCGGCCGACCTGGCGCGCGCTCATGTGGACCGTGATCGCCCTCGACATCCTCGCCCTCTACTCCGGCAGGCAGATCACCCTGCCCGGCGCCGTCGTCGCGGTCCTGGTCGGCATGGCCATGGGCTACGCCACCCTGTACGGCGTCGGCAGCCCCAACACCAGGCCACCGGGCAACGCCGTGGTGTCGGCGCTGCGCAAGCTCTCCTTCTCCCCGGTGTCGGCCCGCCGCATCGACGACGACCACCAGGGCAGCCGCCGCTACGCCATCGGGCTGGCCGACGGCACCACCCTCGACGTCACCGTGCTCGACCGCGACCGCCAGGTGGCCGGCCTGCCCTACCGTCTGTGGCGGCGCTTCCGGCTGCACTCCGAGACCAGGCGCAGGGCCATCAGGTCGCTCCGCGCCGAGCTGGAGCGCGAGGCGCTGATGGCCTACGCCGCGCAGGCGGCCGGCGCCAGCACCCCCCGCCTGATCGGCACCAGCGAGATCGGCACCGAGGCGGCCCTGCTCGCCTACGAGCACATCGACACCAGGCCGCTCGACGAGGTGCCCGACGACGAGATCACCGACGACGTGCTCGCACAGATCTGGGAGCAGGTCTCACTGCTGCAGATCCAGCGGCTCGCGCACCGGAGGCTGACCGGCGACGGCATCCACCTCGACCGGGCCGGACGCGTCGTACTGACCGATGCCCGCAGCGGCGAGATCGCGGCCGGAGACCTGCTGCTCCGGCTGGACATCGCCCAGCTCCTCACCTACCTGGCGCTGCGCGTCGGCGCCGAGCGGTCCGTCGGCAGCGCCGCCGCGATCATGGGGTCCGACACGCTCGCCACCGCGATGCCGCTGCTCCAGCGCATCGCGCTGACCCGGGAGACCCGCTCGGCGCTGGCGAAGCAGAAGAACCTGCTCGCCGGCATCCGCGAGCAGATCGTGGCGCTCAAACCGCAGGGCACGATCGAGGAGATCCGCCTCGAACGGTTCAAACCGCGCACGCTCGTGACCATCATCGTCAGCACCCTGGCGGCCTACTTCCTGCTCTCCCAGGTCAGCCAGGTCGACGTGATGCGGGTGATCACCACCGCCAACTGGGGCTGGTCCGGGGTGGCGCTGATGGCCTCGTTCGTCAGCTTCTGGGCCGCGGCGCTGATGCTCAGGGGATTCGTGCCCGAGGTCCTGCCGCTCTGGCGGACGGTGCTCGTCCAGTTCGCCGCGTCGTTCGTCAAGCTGGTGGCGCCCGCAGCGGTCGGCGGCGTCGCCATCAACACCCGTTACCTGCAGAAACGCGGCATCTCCGCCGGCCTGGCGGTGACCAGCGTCGGCGCCTCGCAGTTCATCATGATGGTCTTCCACATCACGCTGCTGCTGCTGTTCGCCTACATCACCGGCTCCAACACCGCCACCACCTTCACTCCCTCACGCGGCCTGGTGGTGGTGATGCTGGCCGTCGCCCTGCTGATCGTGGTGCTGTTCGGGGTGCCGCCGCTGCGCAGGATGATCACCAGCCGGACGCACCGGCTGTTCTCCAACGTGCTGCCGCGACTGCTGGACGTGCTGCAGTCGCCGCGCAAGCTGATCGAGGGCTCGATCGGCACCCTCATGATCACGATCGCGTTCGTGGTCTGCCTGTACGCCTGCGTCCGGGCCTTCGGCGGCACCATCGACTTCACCACCGTCGCGGTCGTCTACCTCACGGCCAACGCCATCGGCTCGGCCGCGCCCACACCGGGTGGCCTGGGCGCGGTCGAGTACGCGCTCACGCTGGGGCTGACCGTGGCGGGGGTGCCCGCCGAGCTGGCCACCTCCGCCGTGCTGCTGCACCGGCTGCTCACCTTCTGGCTGCCGGTGCTGCCCGGCTGGGCGGCCTTCACCTACCTGCAGCGCAACGAGGCCCTCTGACCTGGGTTACGCAGCCGTCCCCGTGATCTCGTCCACCGCCTTGAGCTCGTCCTCGGTGAAGGCCGGGCCGTCCACGCACGCCACGTTGTCCTCAAGCTGCCGCACGCTGCTGGCGCCGATCAGCACACTCGTCACCCGCGGGTCCCGCAGCGTCCACGACAGCGCCATCTGGGCCAGCGTCTGCCCCCTGCCCCTGGCGATCTCGTCGAGCCCGCGGGCCAGGTCGCGGTCGATCCGGTCCTCGGTGAGGAACCTGCTGGTGGCCGCCCGCGAGTCCGCAGGCACCCCCTTGAGGTAGCGGTCGGTCAGCAGCCCCTGCGCCAGCGGCGAGTACACGATGCAGCCCATGCCCGCCTCCTCCAGCGCGTCCAGCAGCCCGCCCTCGATCCAGCGGTTGATCATCGAGTAGGACGGCTGGTGGATGAGCAGCGGCGTGCCCAGCTCCCGCATGATCCTGGCCGCCTGCGTGGTCTGCTCCGCCGAGTAGTTGGAGATCCCCGCGTACAGCGCCTTGCCCGAGCGCACGGCCCGGTCCAGCGCCCCCATCGTCTCCTCCAGCGGCGTCTCCGGATCCGGCCGGTGGCTGTAGAAGACGTCGACGTACTCCAGCCCCATCCGCTCCAGCGACTGGTCCAGGCTGGCCAGCAGGTACTTGCGCGAGCCCCACTCGCCGTACGGGCCGGGCCACATGTCGTAGCCCGCCTTGCTGGAGATGACCAGCTCGTCCCGGTAGGGGGCGAAGTCCTGCTGGAAGATCCGCCCGAAGGTGCGCTCCGCCGACCCGTACGGCACCCCGTAGTTGTTGGCCAGGTCGAAGTGCGTCACCCCGAGGTCGAACGCCCGCCGCAGGGTCGCCCGGGAGTTCTCCAGCGGGCGGTCGTCGCCGAAGTTGTGCCACAGCCCCAGCGAAACGGCGGGCAGCTTAAGCCCGCTCCTGCCGCTGCGGTTGTACGGCTGCCGCTCGTAGCGGGCCTCGTCTGCCTGATAGGTCATGCCGTGCTTCCCTTCGTGCCGCGCTCGATGATCCAGGAAAGGGCGAACGCCTCCTCACGCCAGGCGTCGTAACGCCCACTGCGCCCGCCGTGACCCGCTCCCATCTCCGTCTTGAGCAGGAACGGCCCGCCGCGCGCGGTGGCCCGCAGCCTGGCGATCCACTTGGCGGGCTCGTGGTACATCACCCGGGTGTCGTTCAGGCTGGTGATCGCAAGAATCGGCGGATACGCCCGGTCGTCCACGTTCTCGTACGGTGTGTAGCTCTTCATATACGCGTACACGTCCGCGTTGTGCAGAGGGTCGCCCCACTCGTCCCATTCGATCACGGTGAGCGGCAGCGACGGGTCGAGGATGGTGTTGAGCGCGTCGACGAACGGCACCTCGGCCACCACGCCCGCGAACTCCTCCGGCGCCAGGTTCACCGCCGCGCCCATCAGCAGCCCGCCGGCGGACCCGCCCCTGGCGATCACCTCCGAGCTCCAGCCCGAGCGCTTCAGATGCCGGGCCGCCGCGACGAAGTCGGTGAAGGTGTTCTTCTTCTGGGTGAGCTTGCCCTCGTCGTACCAGCGCCTGCCCATCTCGCCGCCGCCGCGCACGTGCGCCACCGCGAAGACGAAACCGCGGTCGAGCAGGGAGAGCCTGGGCACCGAGAAGCCCGGGTCGATGGAGGTCTCGTAGCTGCCGTAGCCGTACAGGACCGTCGGGGCCGGCCTGCCGGCGTCCTTGCGCTTGACGATCGAGATGGGGATCTCGGTGCCGTCCTCGGCCGTGGCCCACTCGCGGAACTGCTCGTAGTCGCCCGGGTCGTAGCCGCCGAGCACCGGCTTGCGCTTCAGCAGGATGAGCTCGTGGGTGGCCAGGTCGTAGTCGTACAGGCTGGCCGGGGTGACCATGCTGGTGTAGGCGAGCCTGAGCCGGTTGGTGACGAACTCCGGGTTGCCGGCCGGTCCGACGTCGTAGAGCGTCTCGGGGAAGTCGATACCGTACGCGGGCTGGTCCTCGTACGGCAGCACCCGCAGGCCGGTGAGGCCGTCGCGGCGGAAGTGGACAACCGCGTGGCCGGCGAACGCGTCGATCTCCAGCAGGCGGGTGTCGTCCCGGTGCTCGATCAGCGGCGTCCACGTGCTGGGGTCGTCGAGCGGGGCGGTGGCGAGCTCGAAGTTGCGGGCGCCGTCGTTGTGCAGGACATAGAAGAAGTCGCCCGCGTGCTCGACGCCGTACTCGACCCCGGTCTTCCTGGGGCGCACCACCTGGAACTCGCCCGTGGGGTCGGCGGCGTCCAGGATGCTGACCTCACTGGTGATCTTGCTGCCCGCGCCGAGCACCAGGTAACGCTCGCTGCGGGTCAGGCCGATGCCCACCCAGTACCGCTCGTCGGTCTCCTCGTAGACGAGTACGTCCTCCTCGGTGCCGAGGGTGTGCCGGTAGACCTGGAACGGGCGCCAGGCGTCGTCCACGCGCGTGTAGAAGAACACCGAGCCGTCGGCGGACCAGGCGCCGCCGTAGAAGATGCCCTCGATCACGTCCGGCAGCTGCTCACCCGTCGTCAGGTTCTTGAACCGCAGCGTGAAGCGCTCGTCGCCGGTGAAGTCGGTGGAGTAGGCCAGCATCGTGCCGTCGGGGGTGATGGAGCTGGTGCCCACGGAGAAGAACGGACTGTCGCCCGCGAGCTCGTTGCCGTCCAGGATGACCTGCTCGTGCTCCAGCCGCTCACCGACGGTGATCTCAGGCGGGGTGTCCCCGTCGGCCGGCACCCGGCAGGAGATGGCGTACTGCTTGCCCTCCTCGGTGCGGCTGAAGTACCACCAACCGCCCTTACGGCTCGGCACCGACAGATCGGTCTCCTGAGTGCGGCCCTTGATCTCCTGGAAGACCTGTTCCTGGAGATCGGCCAGATGCGCGGTCCGCTCCTTGAGAAAGGCGTTCTCCGCCTCCAGATAAGCGATCGTGTCCGGATCTTCTTTGTTGGTAAGCCACGCGTACTCGTCGATCACGGTGTCGCCGTGATGGGTGCGCTCAGCCGGAACCTTCTTCGCCACAGGGGGCGTGTTGCTGCTCACGGGGCGAGTCTATGTTCGGCCGTGATCGATTCGTGGCCTGCCGCGTTCCGGAAGCCGTCACGAGCGGTCCTGGGGCGCTGCTAATCTTTAGAAGCCGACGCAGTGCGGCGCAACCACTCTCTCTCACTCAGGTGACTTTGGTGTGGGCTGCGCAGTCGTGACGGTAACTCCTTCTGGCTCGACACTCCGAGGATCGGTTCGCAGAACCGTCTGAGGGCTGGTAAGTTAGAGGGGTTGTCCCGGAGACGGGGCAGTGGTTATTCCTGCAGGTCGAGCGAGTCCGGTCAATTTGACAGAGACTTGAACGGCTGACAGGATTAAGACATAACAGAAACACGAAATGAGCGCCTCCGCTGCTCGGTCTGAGTGATCAGATGGTGTGGGGATGTACGCGTCCGTTTCTTGAGAACTCAACAGTGTGTTAAAAGCCAGTGCATGATGCACAACCCCGTCATTTATG
>NZ_JBQHCW010000031.1:0-103591 GCF_052068115.1 Nonomuraea sp. ZG12 | reverse complement strand
CACGCCATACCGACAATCGCGATCGGCTCATGCCTGCGCCCCTGATCCTCGGACAGACGCTGACGAGCCTCCGCCAGCTCCACCAGGACCTTCTTCAAATACGCTCGCAGCTTGTCTTCATTCGCCATGGTCTGGCCTTTCCTGCGGTGACCTCAGGGGAGACGTCATCGCCCGGTTGTCGATCAGGGCGAAGATCTCCTCGTCGGAGGCGGAAACGATCTCCTCAGCGGCGCCGTTGGATCCGTTCGGCGCGGCGACGCTGACAGGTGAGGTGCCGATCCTGGTGAGCGCGCTCTGCAGGATGGCGACGAGCCGGCCGCGTACGGCGTCCGCTTCGCCGTTGGCGGCCTGCATCATGGATTCGGCCTGGTCCACCGCCGTCCGGAGGGCGTCCTCGGCGGAGGGTGTCTCGGGGGCGAGGGTGCGGAGCAGGTATTCGGCCAGCGAGCGGATCGTCGGGTGGTCGAAGATCAGGGTGGACGGCAGCCGCAGCCCGGTGCCCGTGGTGAGCCGGTTGCGCAGCTCGACGGCGGTCAGCGAGTCGAAGCCGAGATCGTTGAAGGCCAGGTCGGGGTCGACCTGGTCGGGGTCGCCGTGCGCGAGGACGGCGGCGACGTGCGAGCGGACCAGCTCGGTCAGGTGGGCCAGCGCACCGGCCTCGCCGAGCACGGCGAGTCGCTCGGTCAGGCCCGCCGGTCCCGCCGGACCGGCCGCGGCGCGTACGGTCGTGGCGGCTGTACGGCGCGGCAGGCGTACCAAACCGCGCAGCACTCCCGGCAGGTCGCCCGCTTCGGCCCGAGCGCGCAACCCGGCCGCGTCCCAGCGAGCACCCACCACGACCGGCTCCACCTCGCCGGTCAGGACGCCGTCGAACAGGCCCAGTCCCTCTTCCACCCGCAGCGGGGCGATCCCGGCGCGGGCCAGCCTGGCGACGTCCAGGCCACCGGTCATCCCCGACTCGACATCCCACAGGCCCCAGGCCACCGACACCGCCGGCAACCCCGCATCCCGCCGATGAACAGCCAGCCCGTCCAGGAACGCGTTCGCCGCAGCGTAGTTGCCCTGCCCCGCGTTCCCCACCACCCCGGCGAGCGAGGAAAACAGGACGAAGAACCGCAACGGCATCCCCTCGGTCAGCTCATGCAGGAACCAGGCCGCGTCCGCCTTAGGTCCCAGCACCACGTCCACCCGCTCCGGCGTCAGACTCCCCACCACGCCGTCGTCCAGGACCCCGGCCGCATGCACCACACCCGCCAGCGGCCCCACCGACCCGACCACGTCAGCCAGCGCCCGCCGATCCGACACATCACAGGCCAGCACCCGAACCCGCGCCCCAGCCCCTTCCAGGCCGGCCACCAACCCCGCCGCCGCCACCCCACGACGCGACACCAGCACCAGATCCCGCACCCCATGACACTCCACCAGCCGCCGCGCCACCAGCGCACCCAGCCCACCGGTCCCGCCGGTCACCAGCACCGCCCCATCCCCAGCTGGGACGGAGGTGGGAGGGGGAGTCGTGAGTGCGCGGCGGACCAGGCGGGGCACGAGGACGGTGTCGCCCCGGGCGGTCAGCTCCGTCTCGCCGGCCGCGATGGCGGCGGCCACCAGGCCCCAGCCGGAGAACCCCGCTCCCACCTCGGCCAGCACGAACCGGCCCGGCTGCTCGCTCTGCGCCGACCGCACCAGCCCGCGAACCGCCGCGACCGCCGGCTCCCCGGCCCGGGTGAGGCAGACCAGCCGCGACCCGGCGAACCGCTCGTCACCGAGCCAGCCCTGCACCAGGTCGAGCGCCTGCCCCACCGCGTCGTGCGCGGAGTACGGCAGGTCACCGGGGTCGGCGTGACAGGGGGCCAGGACCAGGTCGGGGACGCGGTCCGCGGTCATCTCGGCCAGCGAGGCGAGGTCGTAGTAGCGCGGCGGGTCGATCCCGGCCGCCGCCAGCTCGGCGCCGATCTCGTCGGTCAGCTCGTCGGCGCCGACCAGCGCCCAGCGCAGCCCGGACTTGTCGGCCGGGGCCCCGGCGAACCCGGTCCACTCGACGGCGTGCGCGAGGGAGTCGGCGGGCCCGGCGGCGTCGTTCTTGGACATCCGGCGCAGCACCAGCGTGTCCACGTCGGCGATCCACTGCCCCGCGCCGTCGAAGACGGTCAGCGACACGCGATCGTCGCCCAGCCATTCGAGCCTGACCCGCAGCGTCTGCGCGCCGACCGCGGCCACCCGCACCCCGCTCCAGGAGAACGGCAGCAGCAGCCCGGCGTCGTCCGCCGACTCCAGCACCACCAGGTGCAGCGCCGCGTCCAGCAGCGCGGGGTGCAGCGTGAAGCGACCGGCGTCACCGCGCACCGGCTCGGGCAGGGCCACCTCGGCGTACGCCGCGTCGTCCGCTCGCCAGGCGGCTCGCAGCCCCTGGAACGCCGGGCCGTAGGCGTAACCGCGCGCGGCCAGGCGGCCGTACGGGTCGTCCAGGTCCACCGGTTCGGCGGCGGGCGGCCAGCTGATCGGCGCAACCGGTCCGGAGCCGGGGTCGTCGCCGAGCAGGCCGGTCGCGTGGCGGGTCCAGCCCGCCTCGGCGTCGCCGGCCGGACGGCTGTGCACGGTCACGGCCCGGCGCCCCTGCTCGTCCGGCCCGCCGACCGCGATCTGCAGGTGTACGGCTCCCGTATCGGGCAGGAGCAGCGGGGCTTCCAGGGTCAGATCCTCGACCTCGGCGCACCCGGTCGCGGCCGCCGCCTCCAGCGCCAGCTCGACGAAGGCCGTGCCCGGCAGCAGCACCGTACCGTCCACCGCGTGGTCGGCCAGCCACGGCGAGCTCGCCAGGGACAGCTGCCCGGCCAGCAGGAACCCGTCCTCGGCCGCGAGCGGGACGCTCGCCCCGAGCAGCGGGTGGCGTGAGGGCGCGAGCCCGCCGCCGGCGGCGGCCGATTCCGCGTCGAGCCAGTGCCGCAGGCCCTTGAAGGCGTAGGTCGGCAGCGCGTCGTCGTGGCTCACCGCCGGGCCGAGCACCGCCGGCCAGGTCACGTCCACGCCGAGCACCCAGGCCTGGGCGGCGGCCTTGAACAGGCGGGCCGCGCCGCCGTCGCCTCGCCGCAGCGTGCCGGTGGCGCCGCCGGGCGCTCCCGTGGCGGCCAGCGTGTCCTCGACGTGCCCGGTGAGCACGGGGTGCGGGCTGACCTCCAGGAACACCGGGACGCCGGAGCCGGTGAGCGACTCCACCGCCTGCTGGAACAGCACCGGTTGCCGCAGGCCGGTGAACCAGTAGTCGCCGGTCAGCCTGTCGACGTCGATGGGGCCGCCCGCCAGCGACGAGCAGAACGTGACGTCCACGGGGCGGGGCCGGAGTCCGTCGAGCGTCTCCAGCAGTTCCTCGCGCAGGGCGTCGATGTGCGGGGTGTGCGCGGCGTAGCCGATGGCGACCCGCCGGACCCGCATCGCGTCACCGCAGGCGGCGGCGAACTCGTCCAGCGCGTCGGCGTCGCCCGCCACGACCGAGCTGGCCGGTCCGCTGTGGATCGCGAGCCAGAGCCTGCCGGCCCACGGCTCCAGCATCCGAGCGGCCTGCTCGGTGTCGACGGGCAGGGCGAGCATGCCGCCCCGGTCGCCGAGGCGCATCAGCGCCCGGCTGCGCAGGACGACCACCCGCGCGGCGTCGTCCAGAGGCAGCGCCCCGGCGACGCACGCGGCGGTGATCTCGCCCTGGGAGTGGCCGAGCACCGCGGCGGGCCGCACGCCGAGCGAGCGCCAGACCTCGGCGAGGGAGACCATGACCGCGAACAGCACCGGCTGGATCACGTCCGAGCCCTCCAGCGCGGGCGCGCCCTCCGCGCTGCGCAGCACGTCCACGACCGACCAGCCGGTGTGCCGCGCCAAGGCGCGGTCGCAGCGCTCCAGCTGCTCGCGGAAGGCGGAGTTGGAGCCGAGCAGGTCGACGGCCATGCCGGCCCACTGTGAGCCCTGGCCGGGGAAGACGAACACCGGGCGGGCATCGGCGTACGCGACGCCGGTGGCGACGGCGGCGTGCGGCGCGCCCTCGGCCAGCGCGGTCAGCCCGGCCAGCAACTCCTCCCGGTCCCGCGCCACCACCACCGCGCGATGCTCGAACACGGCACGCCGGGCGAGCACCCGGCCGGCACCGGCGAGCTCGTCGACCGTGACGTCCCCGGCATAGGCGAGCAGCCGCGCGGCCTGAGCCCGCAGAGACTCCGCGGACTTGGCCGACACCGGCCACACCAGCGGCTCCCCCGCTGCGAGCGCCACCCGCTCCGGCTCAGCCGCCCCCTCCACGATGACATGCGCGTTCGTACCACTGACCCCGAAACTCGACACCCCGGCTCTCAACGGCCGATCGCCCGGCAGCCTCACCGCCTCGGTCAGCAGCCGGACACCACCCGCCGACCAGTCGACATGCGGCGTCGGCTCCTTCACGTGCAACGTCGGCGGAAGCGTCCGGTGCTCCAGCGCCTTGACCATCTTGATCACACCCGCCACACCGGCAGCCGCCTGAGTGTGGCCGATGTTCGACTTCAGCGAGCCGAGCCACACCGGACGGTCGGCGGTGCGGGCACTGCCATAGGTGGCCAGCAGCGCCTGGGCCTCGATCGGGTCGCCGAGCGTGGTGCCGGTGCCGTGCGCCTCCACCACGTCCACGTCGCCCGCGTTCAGCATCGCGTCGGCCAGCGCCTGCTGGATGACGCGCTCCTGGGCGGGACCGCTGGGGGCGGTGAGGCCGTTGCTGGCGCCGTCCTGGTTGACCGCGCCGCCACGGATCACCGCGCGTACCGGATGGCCCAGGCGGCGGGCGTCGGAGAGCCGCTCCAGCAGCAGCACGCCCGCGCCCTCGGCCCATCCCGTGCCGTCCGCCTCGGCGGAGAACGCCTTGCAGCGCCCGTCGGCGGCCAGCCCGCCCTGCCTGCTGAACTCCACGAACATCCCCGGGCTGGACATCACGGTCGCGCCGCCGGCCAGCGCCATCGCGCACTCGCCGCGCCGCAGCGCCTGGACCGCCAGGACGATGGAGACCAGCGACGACGAACAGGCCGTGTCCGTGGTGATCGCCGGACCGCACAGGCCCAGCGTGTACGCGATGCGGCCGGAGACGACGCTGAGCGCGGTGCCGGTGAGCAGGTGGCCGTCGGCGACACCGCCGGTGCGGTACAGCCGGGGGCCGTAGTCGGGGGCCATCGCGCCCATGAACACGCCGGTGGCCGAGCCGCGCAGGTCGGCGGGGTCGATCCCGGCCCGCTCGATGCTCTCCCAGCAGATCTCCAGCAGGAGCCGCTGCTGCGGGTCCATGGCCGCCGCCTCGCGCGGGCTGATCCCGAAGAAGGCCGCGTCGAACCGGTCGGCGTCGTGCAGGAATCCGCCGTACCTGGTGTCGCTGGTGCCGGAGCGGTCGGGGCCGGTGGCGAAGAGGGCGTCGACGTCCCAGCCGCGGTTCGCGGGGAACTCACCGATCGCGTCGGCGCCGGTGCTGGCCAGCCGCCACAGGTCCGCCGGCGAGGAGACGCCGCCGGGATAGCGGCATCCCATCCCGACCACCACGATCGGGTCGTCCGCCTCCGCCTGCCGCCCGGCCGCCCGAGCGGGCCCGGCGGCCAGGTCCGGCGTCGAGCCGGTGAGCAGGGCGTGCAGGTGGCCGGCGAGCCGAGCAGGCGTCGGGTGGTCGAACAGCAGTCCGGTCGGCAGTTTCAGCCCCGTCGCCGTACGCAGCCTGTCGCGCAACTCGACGGAGGCCGCCGAGTCGAAGCCCAGATCCTTGAAGGTACGACCGAGCTCCACCGCGGCGGCGTCCTCATACCCGAGCAGCTTGGCCGCGGCGTGCCGCACCAGACCACGCACCTCGTCCAACGCCCACCCCGAGTCCGCCTCACCACCGTCGGCGCGGGGTTCCCGCTCGGGGACTGCCGGTGAGGGCCGCGCGGGGACCGCGGTCGTTCCTGCCGGGGAGTACAAGCTCCGCTGGAAGGGGTAGGTGGGCAGGTCCACCAGGTGGGCGCGTGGCGTCTCGCGTACGGCCGGCCACTCGACCGGAGCGCCCGCGGCGTACGCCTGGGCGAGCGAGCGCAGCACGCGGTCCGGCCCGCCCTCGCCACGGCGCAGCGTGCCGATCACGGACACGTCGACCTCGGCGGCCTCGGCCGTCTCCTCCACGGCCGTGGCCAGCACCGGGTGCGGGCTGCACTCCACGAACAGCTCGCAGCGCTCCTCGGCCGCCACCCGTACGGCCTGGGCGAAGCGGACCGGGTGGCGCAGGCTGCGGTACCAGTAGCCGGCGTCGAGCCCGGCGGTGTCCATCAGCTCGCCCGTGAGGGTGGAGACGAACGCCGTCGTCACGCTCACCGGCCGGATCGGGGCCAGCGCGGCGAGCACGTCGTCGCGTACCTGCTCGACCTCGGCGGTGTGGGAGGCGTAATCGACCGGGATGAGCTTGGTGCGGTGGTCGGGCAGCCGCTCGGCCAGCTCGGTGAGCAGCTCGCGAGGGCCTGCGACGACCAGCGAGCGCGGCCCGTTGAAGGCCGCCACGGAGAGGTGGTCCGCCTGGTCGCCGATGGCTCGCTCGACCACGTCGAGGGGGGCCGCGACCGACATCATGCCGCCCCGGCCCGCGATGCCGGCGATGGCGCGGCTGCGCAGGGCCACGACGCGGGCCGCGTCGGGCAGGGTGAGGGCGCCGATGACGGTGGCGGCGGCGATCTCGCCCTGCGAGTGGCCGACGACCACGTCCGGCTCGACGCCGTGAGCGCGCCACATCCCGGCCAGGGCGACCATGACCGCCCAGAGCGCCGGCTGGACGACGTCCACCCGGTCCAGGCCGGGAGCGCCGGGCCGCTCGTTCAGCACGTCGACGAGGGAGTAGCCGGTGTGGGGCGCGAGGGCGTCCGCGCACTCGGCGACGCGCGCGGCGAAGACCGGCGACGCGGCCAGCAGCTCACGGGCCATGCCCGGCCACTGCGATCCCTGACCGGGGAAGACGAACACCCGCCGCCCGCTCGTCGCGGCACCGAGCAGGACGTCGTCGTGCGGCCGGCCGTCGGCCAGCGCCCGCAGCCCCGCCACCCTGGCCTGCCGGTCCGGGCCGAGCACCACCGCGCGATGCTCGAAGACCGCCCGGCTCCGAACCAGGCTGGCCGCGACGGCCGCGAGGTCGGCCTGCGGCTCCGCCACCACCTCGGCCAGCCGCGCCGCCACCTCCCGCAACGCCCCAGGATTCCGCCCCGACACCACCCAGGGCAGTCCAGCGCCGGAAGCCCCAGCGGCAACCGGCTGCGCCGGCGACGGCGTGGGTGGTGGTTCGGTGAGGAGGAGGTGGCAGTTGGTGCCGCCCATGCCGAAGGCGCTGACGCCCGCCACCAGGGGGCGATCGGCCGCGGGCCAGGGGGCGGTCTCGCGTACGACGCGCAGGCGCAGGTCGGGCAGCGGGATCTCCGGCGGCGGCGACTCGAAGTGCAGGCTGGCGGGCAGTTCGCGGTGCTTGATGGCGAGCACCACCTTGAGCAGCCCGGCGATGCCCGCCGCGCCTTCCAGGTGGCCGATGTTGGTCTTGACCGAGCCGACGGGCAGCGGCTCGCTCTCCGGCCGGGCCGAGCCGTACGCCGCGCCGAGCGCCGCTGCCTCCACCGGATCGCCGACCTTGGTGCCGGTGCCGTGCAGCTCGACGTAGCCGACGTCGCCCGGCGCCACGCCGGCGCGTGCGCAGGCCAGCCTGATGGCCTCCTCCTGCGCCCGCCGGCTGGGCACGGTGAGCCCTTCGCCGCCGCCGTCGTTGTTGACCGCCCCGCCGAGGATGACGGCGTGCACCGCGTCGCCGGCGGCCACCGCGTCCGCGAGCCGCTTCAGCACCACCAGCGCGCCGCCCTCGCCGCGCACGTACCCGTTGGCGCGGCTGTCGAAGACGTGGCAGCGGCCGTCCGGCGACAGTGCGCCGAAGCTGCCGATGGCGTCGGTGGTCGCGCCGCTCAGGTTGAGGTTGACGCCGCCGGCCAGCGCCAGCGCGGTCTCGCCGTGGCGCAGGCTCTCGCAGGCCATCTGCACCGCGACCAGCGAGGACGACTGTCCTGCGTCGAGGGTGAGGCTGGGGCCGCGCAGGCCGAGGAAGTAGGAGATCCGGTTGGCGATCATGGCGCGGTTCGCCCCGGTGTAGGCGTGCCTGCCCGGCTCGGCGCCGGCCTGGGCCAGCAGCGCGGCGTGGTCGTTCGAGATGGCGCCCAGGAACACGCCGCCGGCGCTGCCGCGCAGCCCGGTGGGCGCGGTACGGGCGTTCTCCAGAGCTTCCCAGGCCAGCTCCAGGACCAGGCGCTGGTGCGGGTCCATCGCCGCCGCCTCGTTCGGCGAGATGCCGAAGAAGGCCGCGTCGAAGCCGTCGACGTCCTGGAGGAAACCGCCTCGGCGGTAGTCCGCCGCCTCCGGCCACCGGCCCTCGGGCGCCTCGGTGACCGCGTCCACGCCGTCGCGGAGCAGCCGCCACAACGCTGCGGGGTCGGCGGCCCCGGGCAGACGGCAGGCCATGCCGACGACGGCGATCGCGTCCGGACCGCCGGTGACCACCGGCCGCATCGACTCGTCACCCATCAATTCGCCACCCCAAGCCTCTGGCATCTTGACGCCGCCGCTTTGTCTGGAACGACTTTCATGAAGCCCGCCTGTTCGGCTTTATTGCGTTGCCGATACTCGGGCCGTTGCTCAGTTATTGCGACTTTAGGGGCGACTCCGGTTCCAGCCCATGGTCCGCTGCTGGCACGTAGTTACCGCCATTAGTTGCCATCGCGGAGAGAGGCGGCGGCCTTGACCCGCGCGCTTCCCGTCCGCGATGAATAACGAGCGGAGAAAGCCGGCTCGAGGAGATCACATGACGGTCGAGGCACACTTGAGTCACGGCCAGCTCTTCAGCTGGCGGGAGATCGAGCGTTATCCGCGGGGCTGGGGCCACGAGGCGAACCTCCCGGCGACATGGGACCTGCGCGGCCTGACCCCGGCGCAGGTGGACCGGGCGCTCGGGCGGCTCGTCGACCGGCACGAGACGCTGCGCACCACCTACGAGGTGCGCGACGGGCTGCCGGTCCAGCTGGTCCACGAGAGCGTACGGCTGCCGGTCGAGCGGGTGGACCGCCTGGTCACCGACCCCCACGAGCACGAGCGGGTCAAGAGGGAGCGACTGGCGATCCCGTTCCCGATGACCGGCGACCTCAACTGGCGGGCCCTGATGGTCAGCTCCGAGGGCGCGCCGATGTACCTGAGCCTGACCTTCTCGCACCTGATCGTGGACGTGTGGTCGATCCATCATCTGCAGGACCAGTTCAAGGCCCTGGTGGCCGGCCGTCCGGGCGCGGCCGAGCTCGGCTTCACCCCGCGCGAGCTGGCACGGCGGCAGCGGACGGCGTCCTGGCAGCCCAGGCAGGCCGCGTCCGAGCGCTACTGGCGCGGCGTGCTCGCGGACGGTCTGATGGACCGGTTGCCGACGCTGCCGTCACGGGTCGAGCGCGAACGGCTGGAGCTGACGCTGACCTCCCGCCGCCTGGGCGGGCTGGCGGCGCAGGCCGGCCGGACGCACGGTGTCACCCCTCCGGCCGTGATCATGGCCTTCGTCGCCGCCGGCCTGGCCCGCCACCTGGACACCGACCGGGTCACGATGAGCCTGATGTCCTCCAACAGGTTCGCCCAGGAGGACCAGCACAACATCGGCACGATGAACCAGCTCATCCCCTTCGTCACCGCCGTGGACCGTGGCGCCACGCTCGGCGAGCACATCAAGCGCCTGCACTGGGCCGGCGCCAAGGCCTACCGCTACTCCTCCTACGACTTCGACCGGGTCACGGCCATGGCCGCGGCCGCCGGGGAGGATCCCGGCCACGACTGCTGGGTCAACCACCTGTTCCGGGCCTGGTTCAACTACGTCCAGGTGGACCGGCGGCCGGCCGACCCCGCCGACCAGAGCCCGGCGACGCTGGCGTGGACTCCGCTGGCGCAGAGCTACGGGCAGGCGTTCCGGGTGCGCGTCGAGGTGGACGACGGCGAGACCCGGGTGCTGATGCTGGCCGACCCCGACGTGCTGTCCGCCGAGGCGATGATCGACATCATGCGCACGCTGGCGCTCGGCGTCCAGCTCGCGGTGACCGATCCCGGCCGCGGCCTGAAGGACCTGTGGAACGGGCACGCCCGGGACCTCCCACCGGCGCTGTTCCCCCGTGAGCTCCCCGAGCGGGTGGTTTCCGCCGGCTGACCGCACACACGACGCACCCGCGCCGACCGCGCGAACGCTCACGTACGCGAGCCGGCCGCGCGGACCGCATCTCCGCACGGACCGCACCGATGACGTACGCGAGCCCGACCGACGATGGGAGAGACCGTGGCACGCACCCTGTACCAGTGGTTCGCCGACTCCGCGGCACGTCACGGCGACCGGATCGCGCTTGAGGCGGGCGGCGTCCGGCTCACGTACGCCGAGCTGGACACGCTGTCCGCGCGCCTGGCGGCGGAGCTGGTCCGCGCCTGCGGCGGCCCCCCGGCCAGGGCGGGACTGTACGCGGCGCGTACACCTCTCGCGTTCGCCGGATACCTGGCGATCCAGCGGGTCGGCGCGACCGCGGTCCCGCTGAACCCCGCCGTGCCGGCCGCGCGCAACCGCACGGTGGCCGCCACCGCCGGGCTCGACGTGGTGCTCGCCGACGCGGACCTGCGCCCGCCGCCGGACCTTCCCGCCCCCGTGCTGGCGGTGAGCCCGGCCGACCCGCCCGCGCCGGGACCGCTCCCCGCCGGTGCGGTGGACCCGGGCGGGCTGGCGTACGTGCTGTTCACCTCGGGCTCGACCGGCGCGCCCAAGGGCGTGCCGGTGCGCCACCGCAGCGTGGACGCCTACCTCTCGCACGTCGTCCCGCGCTACGAGCTGGCGCCCGGCTGCCGGGTCTCCCAGACCTTCGACCTGACCTTCGACCTGTCCGTCTTCGACATGTTCGCCGCCTGGGGCGGCGGGGCGACGCTGGTCGTCCCCGGCAGGTACGACCTGCTCAAGCCGGTGGCGTTCGTGAACCGGGAGCGGCTGACCCACTGGTTCTCGGTGCCCTCGGTGGTGTCGCTGGCCATGCGGCTGCGCCGCCTCGCGCCGGGGTCCATGCCGTCGCTGCGCTGGAGCCTGTTCTGCGGGGAACCGCTGTCGCTGCGGCAGGCGGGCGCGTGGCGGGCGGCGGCGCCGGGAAGCGTGCTGGAGAACCTGTACGGCCCGACCGAGCTGACCATCAGCTGCACCCAGTACCGGCTGCCCGCCGATCCGGCCGCCTGGCCGAGCACGGCCAACGGCACCGTGCCCATCGGCCTGCCGTACCCGGGGGTCGAGCACGTGGTGCTCGACGGCGACGGGCGGCCCGCCAGGGAGGGCGAGCTGTGCCTGCGCGGGGCCCAGCGCTTTCCCGGCTACGCCGACCCGGCCGACGACGCCGGCCGGTTCGTCTCCTTCGACGGAGTACGGGCCCGCGACGGCGAGGCGGTGACGGAGGAGTCCTGGTACCGGACGGGCGACCGGGTCGCCTGGCGGGACGGCCTGCTGGTGCACCTCGGCCGGCTGGACCAGCAGGTGAAGATCTCCGGTCACCGGGTGGAGCTGGGCGAGATCGAGGCGACCCTGCGCGGGCTGCCCGGCGTGCACGAGGCCGTCGTGCTCGCGCTGCCGGACCGGGACGGTGAGCCGACGCTGGAGGCGGCCTGCACCGGGCACGGGCTGGACGGCGTGGCCCTGGCCAAGGGGGTCGCCGAGGTGCTGCCGGGGTACATGGTGCCGCGCACGGTGACGGTGCTGGAGGCGCTGCCGCTCAACGCGAACGGCAAGGTGGACCGTCGAGCCATCGCGGGCGCCCTGCGCGGCTGACGACCCACAGAGACCGGGCAATACGGGCGGAACAAGCCGGATAGGACTGGGCCGGACAGGACGGGATCGGGCGGGGCTGGATCGGGCGGGGCCGGGATCAGCTGCGGGCCACGAGGGGGGCGACCGCCGCCCACAGTGAACCCACCGTGGCGAACGTCGCCTCGTCCAGGATCTCGTCAGGCACCTGCACGCCGTAGGCGTCCTCGATGTCCACGAGCAGCCGCACCACGCCCATGGAGTCGAGCCCGAGGCCGGCCAGCTCGTCGAACGCGGCCAGCATCCCGGAATCGGCGAAGGGCAAATGCGGCCGCAAAATATTCTGGAATTCGTGAGGTATTTCGAGCATCGTCACCAGGCACCTCATAGAAGAGCGTACTCGTAACGATTTTCGCGGCCACCCGCCGCACCGGTCAAGGCGACCCCCCAGCACCCCACTGGCAGGAAATAGCGGCCTGTTCCGGCCAGCGTGGACAGGTTGTCATACGTGGGCGGAAAGCCAATGCTCAATATTGTCGACCTGTCCTCGCATACGCGGCGGTGGAGGCCCCAATTGTCCGCTGTGAAGTCCGCGAACCTCTGCTGGGGGCATCGCTACATGTGGCTGAGAATCAATCAGCTGCCGCCCGAGCACCAGCACGAGTCGCACATCCTGCTGCGCTTCCGGATACATCCGGGTCTCACCCTCGCCAACATCAAGGCGATCCTGCTCTCCCTGACCCGCCGGCACGAGGCGTTGCGTACCACCTTCCACCTCGACGGCGGCCCCCGGCAGCGGGTGCACGCTCCCGGCGCCTGGCCGATCGTGCAGGCGAGCGTGGAGCGGGACGGGACGCCCAGGCCGGCGGACGTCATCGAGGAGCTGACCTCCCGGCCGTTCGACCTGGCCGCCGAGTGGCCGATCCGCGCCTGCGTCATCACCCGGGACGGCGCGCCGCAGCAGGTCGTCATCGTCTTCAACCATCTGGCCGTCGACATGTGGACGCTGGAGAAGTTCGAGCACGAGCTGTGGTCGCAGGCCCGGGGCATGACCTCGCGCCGCCCCGCCTCGCTGCCCCCGGTACGGCAGCAGCCCTCGGACCTGGCCCGGTGGGAGACGTCGGCCGACGCCGCCGTCCTGGCCGCCCGCGCGATGGCGTACTGGGAGGAGCAGATCTCCCGCCTGCCCACCGACCCGTTCACCGCCCGCCGACGGACCGGTGATGCCGCCCGCCAGCGGGCCGGTGATGCCACCTGGCGGCAGGCCGGTGATGCCGCCCAGCAGCGGGCCGCGATGCCCCACGAGGCGCGGCACGCGACGCTGACCTCGCCGGCGCTGCTGGACGCGGGCCGGCGGATCGCCGCCAGGCACAAGGTGTGGCCGTCTGCGGTCCACGTGGCCGCGCACACCGCGCTGCTGGCCGCCTACACCGGACAGCCGGCGGTGGGCCAGCTCGCGTTCTCGGGCAACCGTGAGTCGCACCCCTTCCAGGACGTGCTCACCTGCATGTTCTCCCCCATGCTGGTGCGGGTCGACTGCTCGGACGACCCGCCGTTCAGCGAGCTGATCCGGCGGGTGACGCGCGGCTCCGAGCAGGCCGCCCAGCACTCGTACGTGCCCTACGACGAGGTGGTCGAGCTGGTGTCCCGGGAGGGTTCCCGGCGCGGCGAGCCCGTACGGCTGGGCTCGGAGGTCAACTTCCTCAACCAGCGCACCCTGACTTACCGGGGCAAGCGGACCACGTTCACCTGGAACCGGCCGCCGGAGGCCTGGGCGCATCACGGCGGCGACACGTACCTGCGGATCGACGAGTGGCGGGACGCGGTCGTGCTCGCGCTCCAGGCGGCGTCCTCGGTCATGGACGCCGGGGCGGTGGAGGCGTTCCTTCGCGGCCACGAGGCCCTGGTGCTCGCGCACGACGACCCGGCGGCCGACCTGCGGATCAGCCAGGTGGCCGCACTGGCCGGCTTCGACCCCCCGGGCCTGCCCGCCGCGGTGCCACCCGCCGCCGTCATCCCGGAGGCGGCCGAGGCCGCCGTGCGGGCGTTGGCGGAGGCGGTGTGCCGGGTGCACGGGCTCGCCCGTCTCGATCCGTCGGACAGTTACGTCCTCGCCGGAGGGCGCGTCCTGCGCGCCTCCGAGGTGCTGGCCGAGCTCGGCGAACGAGGCTGGGAGGGCCTGACGCCCCGCCTGCTCGCCGCGCCCACGCCGCTGAAGGTCCTGGCCGGCCTGCTGGCCCCGGCCCACCCCCCTGCCACCGGCACCGCCGAGCCCGACCTCACGACCAACCAGAAACTCGGAGTGTGAAGAACCATGGGTAACGTTGTCAGCGACCGGGTGACCAAGGCGCACCGGCTCGTGGCCTCGGAGCAGGAGCTCCGCGAGGTGATCGGCCGCGAGCTGCCCGGCGCGGGCCTCGGCGAGCTGGTCATCATGGGTGGCCATTTCATGCTCTTCGAGGACGACGCCACGGGCCGCCTGGTCCCCGGCATCATCGAGGAGCAACGGGACGACATCATGCGCCGCCGCGTCGCCGGCCGCGTGGGCGTCTTCCCCGGCTACACCTGGCGCCTGGCGGCGGACCTGGCCAGGGCCTACACCGACGCGGGCGCCGCGATCCGCCTCCTGCTGCTGGTCAACGACTGGCAGTACGTGCCCAAGACCGACCGGCCGGCCTCCGCGCTGCGCGCCGAGTTCTTCGAGGGGTTCACCGCGCTGCCCGCCGGCTACCTGAGCGCCCTGGACGAGGCGGGCCTGTCCCCCGACGTCGTGCTGCCCAGCCGCAAGCACCCGCTCGCCTTCCCCGAGACGTGGCTGAAGTACCGGTTCCAGAAGGCGGCCGACAAGTTCGTCAAGCAGGGCCTCCTAGAGAAGCGCTTCCTCGACGCCGGGGAGTCCGGCCGGGACACCGAGGTGGCCTTCCTCGACGCCGAGGGCAACTACCGCACGCTGATCAGCTGCGGGATCACCGGCTGCGCGGGCGAGATCACCGAGATGATCTCCGAGGTGCACCGGGCGGGTCACCGTTCGATCCTGATCTTCGCGCCGGGTGAGTGCCTGGTGCCGGTGCAGACGGGCGTGGAGATCGCGCTCAATCTGTACGACCTGCGCGGCATGCGGGTGGTCGTCGCGGCCCCCGGTGGCAGCGGGGAGATGTCCCAGGACGAGATCTACCACAATCTCGTCTCAGTCAGTACCTACAAGAGCTGACCGCCATGAAAGTCATCTACCTGGACAACTGTGCCACGACCCGCGTCGACGACGAGGTGGTCGACGCGATGCTGCCCTTCCTGCGCGAGGACTTCGGCAACCCGTCGTCCCCGCACCTGCTCGGCAAGCGCGCCCGCAGGGCGGTGGACGCCGCCACCGAGTCGGTGGCCCGGCTGATCGGCGCCGACCCCGAGAGCCTCGTGTTCACCTCCGGCGCGACCGAGAGCAACAACCTGGCACTGCTGGGCATGTTCGGCCACGACGAGCGCTCCCCGGTCAACGCCGCCGTCTGCCCGACCGACCACAAGTCCTCGCTGTCCATCGGCCGGGCCCTGGCCGCCCGCGGCCTGGACGTCGGGACGATGCGGGTGGGCCCGGACGGCCAGGTCGACCTCGGCCACCTGGCCGGCCTGCTGGACCCGTTCTCCCGGGTGGCCACCGCCGCCTGGGTGAACAGTGAGATCGGCACGGTCCAGCCCGTCGCGCGGATGGCCGCGCTCTGCCACGACGCCGGCGCCATGCTGCACGTCGACGGCGCCCAGGCGGCGGGCCGGATCCCGATCGACGTGCGGAAGGCGGGCGTCGACACGATGTCGGTCTCGGCGCACAAGGTGCACGGTCCCAAGGGCGTCGGCGCGCTGTACGTACGGCCGGAGATCCGGCACCGGCTGCGGCCGGTGCTGTTCGGGGGCGGGCAGTACGCGCTGCGCAGCGGGACGATCCCGACCCATCTGGTCGTCGGCATGGGCAAGGCGTGCGAGCTGGCGCTGGCCGGGCTGGAGGCCGGGTGGCGGCGGGCGCGTGAGCTGCGCGCGACGGCGCTGGACCTGCTCATGGCCGGTTTCCCCGGCGTCCGGGTGAACGGCGACCCGGACGGCGGCGTGCCGCACGTGCTGAACGTCGTGCTGCCCGGCGTGCGCGGCGAGAGCCTGGTGTCGAGCCTGCGCTCGGTGGCGCTGTCCACCGGGTCGGCGTGCAACTCCGGCTCCCAGGAGCCCTCCTACGTGCTCACCGCCATCGGCCTGGCCGCCGAGGACGCCAACAGCTCCGTGCGGTTCTGCCTGGACCCCGGGATGGCCACGGAAGACCTGGTGCTGGGCGTCGAGCTGGTCCTGGAGCGGGCCCGTGCCCTCGCCGACGTGGTCGTGGCGATGCACGGACACCGCGTACCGGAAACGCTCGTCTAGCGGGTTCCCCCGCGTCCCGCTCGCGGGACGCGGGGGACGCGGGATCATCCGGCGGCCCCGAGATATCGGCGGGCCGCCTGCACGCCGGCCTGGAACCTGCTGGTCGCGTCCAGGTCGCGCATGAGCATGGCGATGTGCCGGCGGCAGCTGCGCACCGACATGCCGAGCTTCCTGGCCACGACCTCGTCGGTGTAGCCCTTGGCCATCAGCGAGGCGATCGCCTGCTGGAGGTCGTCGGCCACGTTGGCGTAGCCGACCTCGACGCCTTCCAGCGGCGTGGCCGTCTCCCACAGGTGGTTGAACAGGTCCAGCAGGAACTTGGCGATGCCGTGGTTGTGCACGCGGGCGACGCTGGCCTCCCCGTTGTCCGCCACACCGTCCTCCCCGTCGCCCTCCACGCCGAACATGACGACGAGCGCCCGGTCGAAGACGACCGCCGACCTGGGCACGTGGCTGACGGTGAAGACGGCCGCGCCCGCGTCGGTCAGCCGCTTCAGCAGCATGCGGGTGGACACGTCGGCGCGGCTGCGGTGCTGGCAGATGATGCGCACCGTGACCCCTCTGGCCAGCAATGTCAGGTACATCTGCGACAGGTCCTCGACGTCGCCGCCGGCGGCCTGCATGGCCAGCACCTCGTCGCGGCAGGCGTCCCCGGCCATCTTCAGGAAGCCGCGCACCTCCATGGCGCCCACGAGGTACTCCACGGCGCTGGCGGCCGAGCTCCGGCCGGCGTCCCCGTACTCCGAGCGGAAGGCCCCCATCCGCTCGCGGATCTGGTCGATCAGCTCGCGGCGCTGGTAGATCTCACGTTCCACGGAGGACACGAGGGAGGCGGAGGCCAGTTCGGGATCGACCGGCACGAACCGGCGTCCCTCGCTGTCGTCCACTCTGAGCAGCCGGCTCTCCACCAGGTTGGCCACCGCCTCGTGCGCCTCGCGCAGGCTGAGGCCGAGATCCTCGGCGGCCACCTCGACCGCCTCGATCACACCTTTGCGCGCGGCATAGCGGTAAATGTCCGTCACAGGGTCGCCGTCGGCGGGCGATCTGCCGGTGAATAATGTGGTCACACTCATGGATCGGTCTTCCTCTCACCTGTTCATGAACTGCTCGGCCACCGAGATGACGTACTGGCCGTAGGTGGACTTCTCGAGTTCGACGCCGAGCCGGTGACAGGCCTCGGCGTCTATGTAGCCCATTCGCAGGGCGATCTCCTCAAGGCAGGCGATGCGTACGCCCTGCCGCTGCTCCAGCAGCTGGACGTACTGGCTCGCCTGCAGCAGCGACTCGGGGGTGCCGGCGTCCAGCCAGGCGAAGCCGCGGCCGAGGTCGACCACTCTCGCCCTCCCCCGGTCCAGATAGGCGCGGTTGACGTCGGTGATCTCCAGCTCGCCGCGCGCCGAAGGGGTGATGTTCTTGACGATGTCCACGACGTCGGGGTCGTAGAGGTAGAGGCCGACGATCGCCCGGTTGGACCGGGGTGTGCGCGGCTTCTCTTCGATGGACAGCAGGCGGCCGTCGGCGTCGGTCTCGGCGATGCCGTACCGGTGCGGATCGCGTACCGGATAGCCGAACAGCACGCAGCCGTCGACGGTGTCGCACTCCTGGCGCAGCCGCTCCTGGAAGGAGTAGCCGTGGAAGACGTTGTCCCCCAGGATCAGCGCGACCGGGTCGTCCCCGATGTGGTCGGCGCCGAGCACCAGCGCCTCGGCGATGCCGTTGGGCTCGGCCTGCTCGGCGTAGTCCAGGCGCAGGCCGAGCCGGGAGCCGTCGCCGAGCAGCCGGCGGATCTGCGGCAGGTCCTCCGGCGTGGTGATCAGCAGGATGTCGCGGATCCCGGCCAGCATCAGCACCGACAGCGGGAAGTAGATCAGCGGCTTGTCGTTGACGGGCAGGAGCTGCTTGGAGACCGCCAGCGTCGCCGGCAGCAACCGGGTGCCGCGCCCTCCCGCGAGAAGTATCCCCTTCATCCGAACCATCCCCCTTGTGGCGATCAGGTGACCCGAGTGCGCCGGTCGAAAAGGATCAGCGAGCCGCCCAGCAGCAGGACGGCCATCCCCGAGAGCACGGCCACCTCGGGCAGGACCGTGCCGAGCCCGGTGCCGGGCTTGGTGAGCGCGAGCAGCGCGTCCATGCCCCAGGCGTGCGGGAAGGCGTGGCCGATGGCGTTGATGAGCTCGCCGGAGGCCTCGCGCGGCCACAGGCAACCGCCCAGCATGCCCAGGACGACCCCGAGCGGCGGGCCGATCGCCGGCGCCTGGTCGGGTGAGCGCAGCAGCGTGCCGACCAGGATCGCGGCACCGGTGGCGACCAGCGCGAACACGCCCACGACGACGGCCACCGCGAGCGGGTCGCCCCACGTCACGCCGAACGCGAGCGAGCTCACCACCATGATCAGCACGGCCTGGGCGGCCGCGACCAGGAACCTGCTCAGCGCTTCCCCGAGCAGCACCGACCGCTGGTGCACGGGTGCGGTCAGCGAGCGCTGCAGCATGCCCAGCCTGCGGCTCTCCACCAGCGCCGCGGCGACCGCCATGGAGTTGATGAAGGTGAACAGCAGCAGGTTGGCCGGGGCGGTGTAGGCGAAGCCGTGCGGGTCGCCGGCGGCCGTCGCCGAGTCGGTCACCGCGACCCGGCCCCCCTCGGCCTGGGCCTGGCGCACGTACTCCGCGGCCTGCGCGGGGGTGGCGCCCGCGACGCCGGCCGCCCGGGTGGCCTCCAGGACCGCCGCCACCTTGCCCACCGCGACGTCCACGGCACTGCGGGCCGCCATGCCGCTGCCGTTGGTCTGCGTCATGACCAGCTCCAGCCGGGTCGAGGCCGCGGGGATGATCAGGCCGGCGGCCAGGGCGCCCTCGCGTACGCCGGAGCGCAGCTCGGCCGCCGTGTCCATCGGCAGGACCTCCAGATCCGGGTGGCGCCGCAGCTCGGCCAGCACGGCCGTGGTGATCGGGTCGGAGCCCTCGGCGACGACCCCCACGGGCAGCCGGGCGGAGCCGGTGGTGCCACCGCCGAGCGCCATCCCGACGAAGACGATGGACACGAACGGCATGATCACCATGAAGAACAGGCCGACCCGGTCACGCGTGTGACGTCGCAGGTTGGCGGCCACCAGCGCCAGCACCGGCCGCGGCCGGCCTCCGGGGAACGGGCTCAAAGCAGCAGTCCCTTCTTGAACCCGGCGACGGCCAGCCCGCCCGCCACCAGCGTGATGGCGCACAGCACGCCGATCGGCCCGGCCACCGCGCCGACGGACCCCGCCGCGCCGGAGCCGGCCAGCTCGGTCAGCGCCGTGGAGGTCCAGCCGTTCGGGGTGAGCATGGCCACCGCGCGCAGCGGCTCGGGCAGGTCGTAGAGCGGGACCAGGCTGCCGCCGAAGAACGCCGCCACGAAGGAGACGACCATGATCACGCCGTCGGCCTGGGCGTCGGTCCGCACCCGGCTGGCCACCAGCATGGTGATCGCGGCGGCGGCCAGCACGTGCGCGACCAGCACCGCGAACACCGCGACGGGCTCGCCCCAGGTGGTGCCGAAGATGAGCGTGGAGGAGCCCCAGCAGACGCAGACGCTGACCACCGCCAGCGCGACCCCGACGACCCCCTTGCCGGCGACCGGCACCCAGGCGGCGACCGGGCCCGCGCGGATGCGGTCGAGGGTGCCGAGCTTGCGCTCGGTGAGCAGGCCCCGGAAAGAAGCGCCGACGACGAAGAAGGCGAACAGTGCCGCCATGCCGGAGCCGTAGTAGACCGACAGATCCACCTTGCCGCCGGAGAGCGGGTCCTCCGCGAGGGTGAGGGCGGGGCCGGCCGCGCCGTTGCGCTCCACCAGCTCCTTGACCTCCTCGCCGGGCACTCCGGCGCGCAGGACCGCGCGGACGGCGAGGGTCCTGGCGTCCACCACCGCCGAGATCCGGTCCACGATGGCGCTCGCCACCACCCCGGCCAGCGGCGCCTCCGGGGAGGTCAGCACCGAGACGCCGCCGCCGCGCCCGGCGCCCACGCTCTGGCTGAACCCGGCGGGGAACACGATGGCCGAGCCGATCTCGCCCGCGTCCAGCGCCCGGCGCGCCTGCTCCTGTCCGGGCAGGTCGCGCAGGGTCACCGCCTCCTTCAGCTCGTCGGAGGCCAGCACCTCACGGCGCACGGAGGCGGGGAACTCGCCGCCGTCCAGGTCCACGAAGCCCACGGTGGCGCGCAGCGGCGGGTCGTCGCCGCCGAGCGCGAGGCCGAAGAGGGTGGCCAGGGTCACCGGCACGATCAGCGCGATGACGATCGCGGTGCCGTCCCGCAGCCGGGTGCGCAGTTCGAGCGCGCTCACCGTGACAATCGCCCGCCACATGTCAGTCCCGCAAGGTGGTGCCGGTGAGGTGCAGGAAGGTCGCCTCGAGGTCGGGCTCGATGACCTGGGTGGCGGTGACCGTGGCGCTGCCCTCGACGGCGGTGATCAGCGCGGGCAGCAGGTATCTGCCGCCCTCGGCGATCAGCCGTACGGAGCCGGCGCCGGTCCTGGCCGCCTCGATGACGCCCTCGACGGTGCGGAGCTTGGCGAAGGCCGCCTCCACGTCGCCGTCGAGCACCAGCTCGATCTTGTCGGCGCTGCCGACCATGGCGACCAGCTCGCGCCTGGTGCCGTCGGCGACGATCCGCCCGTGGTCGATGATCGCGACCCGCTCGCAGACCCGCTCGACCTCCTCCATGTAGTGGGAGGTGTACAGCAGGGACATGCCGTCCTGAACCAGGAGCTCCAGCCCGTCCAGGATCGCCTTGCGGCTCTGCGGGTCCACCCCGACGGTCGGCTCGTCCAGGATCAGCACGTCGGGGCGGTGCAGGAGGGCGGCGCCGATGTTGATCCGCCGCCGCATGCCGCCGGAGTAGGTGTCCAGCCGGCCGTCCGCCCGGTCGGTCAGCCCGATCAGGTCCAGCACCTCCTCGATCCGCCCGGCCAGCCGGCGTCGCGGCAGGCCGAACAGCCTGCCGAAGAAGCGCAGGTTCTCGCGACCGGTCAGCTCCGGGTACAGGGCGATCTCCTGCGGCACGTAACCGATCCGGGCCTTGGCCCGCCTTGGATCGGCCGCCAGGTCCGTGCCGCCGACCAGGACGGTCCCGGCGTCCGGGCGCAGCAGCCCGACGAGCATGGAGATCGTCGTCGTCTTGCCCGCGCCGTTCGGTCCGAGGAGTCCGTACGCCTGGCCGGGCGCTATCGCGAAGCCGACGTCATCGACCGCGACCACGTCGCCGTACCTCTTGGACAGGCCCTCGCAGGCCAGCGTGGGCATCATCGCGGGCCCCAGCCCGCCGCGGCCGTCAGCCCCGGCGGGTCGCCCTTGTCGGCGATGTTGCCGGCGAACGCCTGCCGTGTCAGGTCAGCGCCGAGCTGGAAGTCCAGCGGGCTGTTCCCGGTGATCCGGTTCCACAGCACGTGGTTGTCCAGGGCGTCGTCGCCGCCCCACTCCTTGGAGGAGCCGATCACGAAGCCGGCGCCCATCACGGACTCGCCGCTGGGGTGGTTGTCGTGGATGTGGTTGTCGACGACGCTGACCCGGTGGGTGCCGATCAGCGCCAGGCCGACGCCGGAGATCGGCGGCCCCGCCGCGCCGAGCCCGTCCGGCTCGGCGCCGCTCGCCAGGTCGTTGCCGTGCAGCTCGTTGCCGGCGATCAGGCAGTCGCGCACCCCGCCCTCGGGCTCGCCCTCGTACACCTGGTTGAGCAGCAGCACGCCGATCGCGTTGCCGTGGCAGTCGTTGCGTACGACGCGCGCGCCGGAGGAGTTGTCCACGAAGATGCCGAAGGCGTTGGCGAAGGTCTCGTTGCCGGAGATCAGGCCGCCGGAGCGGGCGCAGAAGCTGAGGGCGACGCCGCCGTACTGGCTGCCCGAGGCCCGGCAGCGCACCACCTCGCAGCCGCTCGACTCGCGCAGGTAGACGCCCCAGACGGCGTTGTCCTCGGCGGTCACCTCGCGCACGGTGACGCCGGCGACGGTGTGGGCGTAGATCCCCGCGCCGGAGAAGCCGCGCACGGACAGCCCCTCCACGCGCACGTCACCGATGCCCGCGCCGGTGCCCTCGTCTGTGCCCCCGCCGCTGCCCTCGCCTGTGCCTCCGCCTGTGCCCTCGCCGTGCACCGTCACGCCGCTGACCACGTCCTCGGCCGCGTCGTGCAGCCGGGGCACGCCCGCGGGCCCGCCTTCGCCGGGGACCAGCACGGTCCGGTCCGGTCCGGCGCCGACCAGGGTCACGCCCGAGTGCCTGATCCACACGTTCTGCGGGTAGACGCCCTCTTCCAGCACGATTCGTGCCCCCGGGCCCGCCTCGTCCAGCGCCCGCTGGATCGACTCTCCGGGTCGTACGGTCACCATCCGCGACATCACACGCTCCCCTCCACGTACACGATCGCCAGCGAAACGAACAGCCCGTCGCCGATCCCCCAGCGGGCGGCGCCGGCCACAGTCCCGTCCGCGCCGCCCTCGGGACGCAATCGGCGCAGGGCCGCCCGGCCGCTCGCGCCACGCACGGTGTACGCGGCGCCCTCGGTCAACGACAGCCCGGTCGAAGCGGCCAGCTCCCCGGCTGCCTCCTCCAGCAACGAAGCGCCCCGACCGGCGGGCGGCCGGGACGCGGCCTCGAAGTCGTGCCAGGCGAACCCCGGCGGGCGGCCACCCACGGCCTTGATCAGGCTCTCCTTCACCGAGAACGCGGCCGGCCCGAGGCCCAGGTCACGTTCGGCGGCGGTGGTGAGGCGGCGGTCGAACACGCCACCACCCCGCCGGCCCGCCCGGACGATCCGATCCACCTCCACGATGTCCACACCCACCAGCACCGCACCGTCCACGTCCACGTCCACGTCCAGGACCACGGCACCATCGGCACCCACCGGCACCGCGCCGTTCGCGCCCAAGGCCACGGCGGCGTTCACACCGGCGCTCCGGCGCAGCGGGCCACGAAGGGCTCCAGCACGGCGGTGTACTCCTCGGCCCGCTCGACCATCGGGATGTGCCCGCTGTCCTCCACGAGCAGTACCTCGTTGCGTGGGTACTCGGCCAGCACCTCCAGCCACGGATCCACGGGCGTCATCCGGTCGTGCCTGCCCCAGACGTACATGGCGGGGCAGGCCACTCGGTCCAGCGCGGCCCTGACCTGGTACCTGCGGGTCGCCTTGAGGCTTCGGGCCATGCTGACCATCGACTCCGGACGCCGCAGCATGTCGCCGACCTCCGTCATGCGCTCAGCCGAGAACAGGCTCTGCCCGCCGTGGAACAGCGCGGCCATCATCCGCTCGCCGAACTCGTCACCGAACGGCCGCACGCTCCCCCTCCGATCGAAGCTGAGCCCGACGTCGGGGTCGGCGGTCAGGCCGGGTGCGCCGCTGACCACGATGCCGAGCACCCGGTCGGGGCGGCGGCCCGCCAGGTCGATGGCCACCAGACCGCCCAGCGAGTTCGCGCACAGCACGATCTCCGCCACCCCGGCCGCGTCACACGCGCGCAGCAGCGCGTCGCCGAGCTGCTCGATCGAGCCGGCGACCCGGCGGTCGAGCGCGCAGATCGCCTCATTGGTACGCAACACCGGCCGGCCGGCCGCCTCCAGCCGGCGGTAGGGGTGCTCCCAGATCCAGCCACCCGCGAACAGCGCGGACATGAACACCACGGCCGGCCTGGCGCTGTCGCCGAGCCGATGCTCAGCGGTGAAGTCGATCATCAACGCTCCAGTCACTTACGTCTTCGGGGTCACAGATCGCGGGGGCTCGATGGGCGGGGGGCAATGCGGAACACAGGGGCGCGGTGGGCAGGAGGGCGGGCGCGGGGGCGGAGGACTCGGTCGGGGGGCAGACACTGGGTGGGGGGCAGACGCGGGGTCGGGGTCCCGGGCGTGGGCGGGGGCGGGGTCATAAGGTGGCGGCGTCTTCGGGGGTCCAGCCGCATGGACACGTGGTGTCGGTTTCGGTGGCGATGACGGTGGCGCAGGTGGGGCAGCGGGCGTAGTCGCGGGCGGAGGCGGGGTACCAGACGCTGGTGTGCACGCGGGTGCACAGGCCGCCCTTGAAGAAGCGGCGCATGGCCCGCTGATGAGGCCGGGCATGGACCGCGCGCAGCGACTCCGGCCGGTCGTAGGCGCTCAGCGTGAACTTGCGGTCCCCGGCGTCGAAGGTCGTCGCGCCGAGGAAGCCGCGGGACGCCCGTAGCGACTTGACGATCTCCACGCTGAGCAGGTCCACGTCGGCGGCCTCGGCGTCGTCTCGGATCTCCAGCCAGGTCAGCACCAGCGCGCCGGGACGCTCGGTGCGCCCGGCGGCGACCCGGGCGCTCAGTCCGTACTCGCGCGTCTCGTCGGCGGCCGGCACGAACCGCGCCGCGTACCCCAGCGCCTCCGCGAGGGCCAGCCTGTCGTAGGTCCGATGGACGTGCGCGCCGTCCCGCGCGAGCGTCACCAGGTCGGTGCCGGACACCGCGACGGTCCCGCCCGTCGCCGGCATGCCCAGATACGCGCCCCGGTGGTCGGCCCGCAGCGTCCACGAGACGGTGACCGCGTCCTCCCCGCCCGTCACCCTGTCCACGAGAAAGCGCGGCCCCGCGAAACGTGCCAGCACACCCGCCGCGTACGCCACCAGCGCGTCACCGGCCAGCACGCCCCCGGAGTCGGGGTCGGCGTAGGACGCGACACTCGCCGCCACCCCGTCCGGGTCGCCGGCGCTCCACGCCGCCAGATGCTCTTCCGCGATCTTCCGTACGTCCAGGTCACCCACGACGCCCTCCCCCATGCCCCATTCGACCCCGCACGCCCACCGCACCCTCGGAAAGGCGAGAAGAGGCAAGGACCACAGCACGCTGTGCGTCCTCTGGGAGGAGGGCTGAGGCCAGGGCTACGGCCAGGGCGTGGTCGCGGGTGTGGGTGATCGACACGCGGATGTGCCGGTGGGGGTCGGCCCGGGTGGCGGGTGCCCCGCTCAGGTGTACGGCCGGTGGGTGGCCGTCGAGGCAGGCGGCGTCGCCCCGGCAGGCCGGGGTGGGCCGCGGCAGGATCTCGACCCGGCCGAGGTGCCCGGCGGTGGGCGGCAGGCCGAGCAGGCGCAGCACCGCTCGCTTGCCGGCCAGCCGCCCGGCCCAGTGCTCCAGCGTGCCCGCCGTGGACCTGACGCGTTCGGCGGGGGTGAAGACGTCCGCCACCCGCAGCCCGCCGAGCAGCTCGACCGGCCGCGTCAGCCCGGTGTAGGCGACGGCGGCGCTGCCCCAGCGGTTCACGCGGCCACCTGCTTGGCCAGGCGGCGGAGGGTGCCGGGATCGGCCATGCTCAGGCAGCGGGCCCCGGCCCGGCGGGACAGCCCGGCCAGCACCTTGCTGTCGCCGACCTCGACCCCGGGGGCGATCGCGTCGACCGCGCCGATCGTACGGGTCCATCGGACCCTGCCGGTGAGCTGGGCGACCAGCGCCTCGCGGAGCGTGCGGAGGTCGGTGGTGGGCTCGCCGGTGACGTTCGGCACGACGGGGACGCGGGGCTCGCGCATCGCGGCCGCCGCGACCTCCGCCGCCCACGCGGGGACCGCGGCGGCCATGAGCGGGGAGTGGTAGGCGTCCCCCACCTTGAGCGCAATGATCTTGGTGGCATCGGTGGCGAGTTTCTCGAGACGGTCCAGGGCGGGGGCCGCGCCGGAGACGACCACGTGGCCGGGCGCGTTCTCCAGCCCCACCACGACGGGCTCGCCGGGCGCGGCGGCGTCGGCGGCCAGCTCCTCCACCCGTTCGACGGCCAGGCCCATCACCGCGCGCATGCCGCCGCTGCCGGCCACGGCGGCGGCCGCCATGAGCCGCGAGCGCGTCTCCACCAGCCGTACGGTCCCGGCCAGGTCGAGCACGCCCGCCGCGTGCAGCGCGGTCAGTTCGCCCACGCTGTGCCCGGCCACGACGGCGGGCTCGTACCCCTCCTCGGTCAGCACGGCCAGGGCCGCGAGGTTGCAGGCGGTCACCGCCACCTGGGCGTGCTCGGTGGACACCAGGCGGTCGAGCGGGCCGCGCGCGCACAGCGGGGAGATCGGCCGCGACAGCAGCGCGTCGATCTCGTCGAGCCGGTCGCGGGCCACCGGCCTGCGGCGCAGCCAGGCGCCCAGGCCGACGCGCACGGTGCCTTGGCCGGGGAAGAGATAGCCGAACATGACATGCACTCCCTTTCGCTCACAGGCGGCGGCGCGGCCGGCGTTCCTCGTGTGCCGGGCGCTCGGTGCCGAGGAAGCCGAGCAGCAGCTTGTTGACCTCGTCGGGGGCGTCGAGGGGCAGCCAGTGGCCGGCGTCCTCGATCCGCTCGTAGCGCCAGGGGCCCTTGACGAACTTGCCGGACCCGGCCATGCCCTCCTCCAGCAGGGCCTTGTCGCCCGCGCCCCAGATGCCCAGCGCCGGCGCCAAAACCGGCGGGAAGGGGCGGGAGGTACGCAGCTCGGAGGCGGGCGAGCGGTTGGCGCGGTACCAGTTGAGTCCGGCGGTCAGGGCGCCCGGCCTGGCCAGGTCGCGTACGTAGCGGTCGTGGTCGCCGTCGCGCCCCATGATCTCCTTGAACAGCCGCCAGCCGTTGCGGCGCAGCAGCTCCTCGCTCACGCCGGGGAACTGGTAGAAGAGCATGTACCAGGAGGCCGCCCGCTGCTCGATCGACGGCGTGGCGAAGACACCGGGATGCCCGACCGACAGCGCCACCAGGTGATCGAGCCTGCGCGGCATGAGGAAGGCGTACATCCAGGCGATGGCCGCTCCCCAGTCGTGGCCGACGAGGTGCGGCCGCCGGACGCCGAGCTCGATGGTCAGCGCCACGATGTCGTTGACGATCGTCTGCATCCCGTACGCCTCGACCTCCTGCGGCTTGCCGGAGTCGCCGAAGCCCCGCATGTCGGGCGCGATGACCCGGAAGCCGCCCTCGACCAGCGCGGGGATCTGGTTCCGCCACAGGTAGGAGGAGTCGGGGAAGCCGTGCAGCAGGACGACCGGGTCGCCTTCGCCCTCGTCGACGTAGGCGATGTCGACGCCGTTGACGTGAACCGTCTTCTTCTCGATCATGCCGTCTCCCTGAACAACCGCTCAGCGAAGAACTCGCTGAAGCCGAACTCGGGTACCTCTTCGGGGGCGACCATGTTGAGCAGCCCGGTCACCTGCGCGGCGAAGTTCTTGGCCATCAGCTTGCGGACCCGGCGTCTGCGCTCGACGGCGGCGGGCCCGAACTCGACGTGCAGCCTGCTGATGATGGAGGCGCCGAAGTCGAGCCGCTCGATCCGGAAGGCCCGCTCCTCGGCGTACGGCGTGAACGCCGACGGCGACCAGTCGGCGGAGCCGAGCAGGATGTCGCAGACGGTCCTGGAGTCGCGCAGCGCGCACGACAGGCCGGTGCCGAGCACGGTGTCGGCGTTGCCCGCCTCGTCGCCGATCAGCACCACGCCCTCGGTCATCGGCGGCCCCTCGGGGACGCTCGACACCGACGGCCACACCGACAGCGGCCCGGCCGGGATCGCCTCGGTCACCGCCTTGCCCCGGTCGGGCAGGCACTCCAGCTCGAAGGCGGCCAGGAACCGCGACACGCCGCCGGGGCCCCGATAGCGGTGCTTGTTCACGGTGGGGAAGTTGAGGTAGAGCCGGGCCCGGCCGTAGCCCTGGGGGAAGACCATGAACATCCGGTCACCCTCGGTGCCCATGGCCTGCACGTCGGGCGGCCAGGCGTCCAGGCCCTCGACCATCATGCCGCCGCCCCAGTGGTGCATGGAGTTGCGCATGGTGATGCCCACCTGGCGGCCCACCGTGCAGCCCCTGCCGGTCGCGCCGAGCACGATCCGCGGGCGCAGCTCGCGCGGGCCGTCGGGGGTGCGGTAGGAGACGACCGGGCGCGGGCCCGGCGTCACGTCGATCTTCGAGGCGGCCATCTCCAGGCGGGCACCGCTCCGTACGGCCTGCTCCGACATCAGCTCGCACACGGCGTGGTGCGGGAAGGACATCGGGCCGCCGATGCCGGGGATGAACCCGGTCATGTCCACGGCCTCGACCTCGTCCTCGGTGACGGCCTCGTCCCAGGTCATCCACTCACGGATCTCCCAGCCGCCGCCGTTCCAGAAGCACTCGTCCACGCCCAGGCGACCGGCCTCCCTGATGCCCCAGGGCGCCAGCCACTCACCGCGTACCAGATCCTTGTAGGCGTCCTGCTTCTCCAGCAGCACCACGGACAGTCCGCCCGCGGCCAGCTTGCAGGCCGCCGAGGCGCCCGCGATGCCGCCGCCGACGATGACGACGTCGGGCTGCTCGAACACTTGCGTCAACTCCCCCACCTCTCCCAGTAGGTGCGCTCTTCCGCGCTGTAGCGGTCGGCCGGGCGAAAGTCGGTCCCCAGCGTGTAGGCGACCGGGATCATGCACACCTGCGTGACCCCCGAGGGGATGCCGAGCAGCTGTCCGACCTGCCGTTCGTGGGGGACGTGCAGGCAGGTGATGGTGCTGCCGAGGCCCCGGCTGCGCAGCGCGAGCTGGAAGGACCAGATGGCGGGGAAGATCGAGCCGTAGAAGATGCTGGCCCTGGTCTCGCCGTGGCGCACCAGGTGACCGGGGTCCTCGTCGGGCTTGTCCGCCATCCGTGTCCGCCACGCCTCGTTGATGGCCGTGACGTTCGGCGGGCGGCCCAGCACGCACGGGATGACCAGCGCCGGCACCGCCTCCAGCGTCTCGGTGAGCGCGTGCGCCGAGGCGTAGTTGCGCTTGGCCTGCGCGTCGTTGCGGCGGCGGCCCGCGTTGGTCCAGATGTCGTTGCGGTGGAACGTCCAGGACGAGCGGATCATCTCGGCCAGCTTCAGCTTGACGGCCGGGTCGGTGATCACCAGCCAGCGCCAGTTCTGGTGGTTGTTGGCCGTCGGCGCCTGGACGGCGACCTCCAGCGCTTCCAGGATGACCTCACGCGGGACCGGCCGGTCCAGGTCGAGCCGGCGGCGCACGGACCGCGTGGTCGTCAGCAGGCGGTCGGTCTCGGCGACGTCGAAGGGGAGGGTGCTCATGCCGCCCCCAGCAGGACGGCGCCGCACACCGAGCCGGGCGCGGCGGTCAGCGCGAGCGCCTGCGCCACCGGCTCCGGCAGGGCGGGGTCGGTCAGATAGTGGCCGGGGTCGCCGGCGACCGGCCGGGTGAGCCCGTCGAGCGCGGGCGCGATCCCGTCGCGTACGGCCAGCGCGCCCAGGGCGATGTTCATCGCCCCGCTCGCCGCCTGGCAGTCGCCGATCAGCGCGGCGGACGAGGTGAGCGCCGCGCTGGAGGCCATCGCCAGCACGGCCGCCGCCTCGCCGTCCTGACCCGCACCGACCACCACCCCGGGAGCCGCTTCCGGCAGCGCCGCGATGCCCCGCGCCACCGCGTGACGAACCGCTGGGTGGTGGGTGGCGTGGGCGGTGCCCAGCACTCGGGCGTATGCCCGGCCGCCGCGTTCCGCGCAGTGGTCGGCCGACTCGACCACGAAGGCCACCGCGGCGGACCCCGGCACCGGCTCCGCCGCGCCCGTCTCGTACGGGGTCGGCACGTTCTCCTGGTCCTCGTACGCGGGCGTGCCGCCGGCTCGCTCGTCGGCCGCGACCACCAGGACCACCTCGGCCTTGCCCGCCCTGATCAGCTCCAGGGCGCAGTCGAGCGCGATCGAGGCCGAGGCGCCGCCGTTGCAGATCGTGGTGGTCGGCCCGCGCAGGCCCAGCGTCTGGCAGACGGCCCCGCCGGTGGCGTTCAGCACGACGTTGGAGAAGCTCAGCACGGCCGGCTTGTTCGGGTTGAGCGCGATGCTCTGGTCGAAGCCGCCGGTGCTCTCGGTCGAGCCGGCGCCGGTGGCGAAGATCAGCCCGACGTCGTCCAGCGCCTTCCTGGGCAGCTTCAGCCCGGCGTCCTCCCAGGCCAGGCGGGAGGCGGCGATCGCCATGCGGGACAGGTGGTTCATGTGCCGCCACAGCGAGCGGGGCGCGTAGGTCCGGCCGTCCAGCGAGGGCGCGCGCCCGGCGGCCCGCCGTCCGGCGGCGATGGCCGCGCTCACCTCGGCGATGCCGGTGCCCGCGCCGGTGACCGGCCCGAGCCCGGTGATCACCGCGTCACGGCGCGGCAGGTCCTCGTACGGGCGCGGGCCGCCCTGGACATGTGGCCGGGTCAGCACGAGAGAGACGTTGTTGCCGCCGAACGCGTAGTTGTTGGACACGACCGTCTCGATGGTCATGGGACGGGCCACGTTCGGCACGAAGTCCAGGTCGGGGGCGGACGGCTCGGTGTCGAAGCCGATCGTGGGCGGGGCGACGCCGTGGCGCAGCGCCAGCACTGCGGCCACCGCCTCGACCGCGCCCGCCGCCCCCAGCGTGTGGCCGAGGAAGGACTTGATGCTGCTGGTGGGCACCTGCCCGGCACGCTCGCCGAAGGCCAGGCGCATGACCTTGGCCTCCATGGCGTCGTTGGCCGGGGTGCCGGTGCCGTGGCCGCTGACGTAGTGCACGTCCTGCGGTGACAGGCCCGCGGCGGCGAGCGCGCGGCGCACCGCCGCGGCCCCTCCCCTGCCGGTCGGGTCGGGCGCGGTCGCGTGGTAGGCGTCGGCCGACAGGCCGTAGCCCGCGACCTCGGCCAGCGGGACCGCGCCCCGCGCCAGGGCCAGGTCCAGCGGTTCGAGGAGCAGGAAGGCGGCCCCTTCGCCCAGGTTGAGCCCGTCGGAGCGGCTGTAGGGGCGACACGGGCCGGTGCTGAGCGCCTGCAGCCCGGCGAAGCCCGCGTAGGTGCCGAACAGCAGCGGGTCCACGCCACCGGCCAGGACGGCGTCCGCCTCGCCGGTCAGGATCTTGTCCATGGCGAGCCCGACCGCGTTCCCACCGGCCGCGCACGCGGTCGAGACGAGGATGCGGGGCCCGCGCAGCTCCAGCCGCTCGGCCAGCACGTCGCCGGTGCGGTGCATGGGCTGGTAGCGGCCCGCGACGTCCGGGGTCGCCTGGCACTTGCCGAGGATGATCCCGAACCGCTCGGGTTCGGCGGTCACCGTGCCCGCCTGTGCGATCGCCTGGCGCGCGGCGACGAGCGCCAGCTTGGCCGTCCGGTCGAGCCCGGCGTCGGCGCCGGGCAGCTGGGAGGTGATCCACTCCTCGGGCACCTGGCCGGCGTGCCTGGCCTCGAAGACCGCGTACGCCTCGTCCAGCACGGGGGTGAGGCCCCCCTGGCCGGTGGTGAGCCGCGACCAGAAGTCCGCGGGGTCGCGGCCGGCCGCGCAGATGATGCCCAGGCCGGTGACGACGACGGGCCGCAGCGCCATGCTTGTCTCCTTCTCGCGAGAAGCGGGCAGGCCGATCAGATGATCGGGATGCTCCAGCTCTTGGGCACGATGTAGGGGCTGGTCAGCGTGGTGACCCCGACGCCGCCTGCCGACAGCTCCAGCCCGGCGGCGGCCAGGTCGCGGTCCACACGGGCCAGGCCGAGCGTGGTGCCGAGGCCGACGCTGTGCACGGCGTGCACGACCTCGCCGATGACCTGGTCGCCGGCCATGACCCGGGTGCCGGCCAGGGGCACGCCGTCGGCGCAGGTGAATCCGACGGTGCGCCGCCCGGTCCCCGACTCGAACGCCTCCAGCACGGCCTCGCGGCCCACGAACGCCTCCTTGGTGACGTCGACGAGCCAGTTGGCGCCGATCTCGATCACCGTGGCGCCCGGAGTGGCCTCGTGGCGCGGCATCGGCTGGCGTACCTCCAGCATCGCCAGTTCCAGGGCTTCCTGGCCGGCCGGGCGGGCGTGCTCCAGGGACAGCCGCCACAGACCGGCTGCCGCCTCCCGGGGGACGATCATCTGGTAGCCGTACTCGCCGGTGAAGCCCGTCCTGGCGAAGACGATGTCCACGTCGTCCCAGGTGGTCTCCACCACGGACTCGAACGGCAGCGAGGCCAGCTCACCGTCGATCAGCCGGCCGACCACGCCCCAGGCGTACGGGCCCTCCAGCCCGACGAGCACCAGCTCCGGGGAGCGGTCGGCGATCTCGATGCCGTCGCCGGCCTGCGCCCGCAGGTGCTCCAGCAGACGTGTCCCGGCGCCGCACGAGCTCGCCAGGAGGATGCCGTCCTCCCGGCCGAAGGCGAGCACCTGGTCCACGACCTGTCCGGCGTCGTCCAGGACGAGGCTCATCATGCAGCGGTCGGAGGTGAGGTACTCCACGTCGCGGGCCAGCACCCGCTGCGCGTACCCGAGCGCGTCGGGGCCGGTGACCTCGATGAGCCGGTGCCCGCTGAGGTCGATCACGGCGGCGCGTTCCCTGAGTGCCGCGTACTCCTCCGACAGCGCGCCGGGCGCGGCCGAGAAACGCAGCGGTACGGTCACATCGCCGACCTCGCCGTAGACGGTTCCCTCAGGATGGGTGGCCGCGAGGACGTTGACCATGGTTCACACCTTTCGCACAGAACGTTGACCGGCCGGATCGGCGATCGTGAGGATTCCTTCGGCGGCCACCTGACCCGCCACCCGGGCCGACACGCGGAACTCCGCGAATCCGCCGCCGCCTCCGGCGCGTTCGGCCGTGAGGGTGAGCTGGTCGCCGGGGACGACCGGGCGCCGGAAGCGCATCGACTTGATCCCCGCCAGGTAGCTGATCTCGCTGGCCCCGGCCAGGGCGAAGACCACGCCGGCGAGCTGGGCCAGCGCCTCGGTGATGACGACGCCGGGCAGCACCGCCTCGTTCGGGAAGTGGCCCTGGAACCACAGCTCGGTGCCGGCGACGTTCTTGGTGGCCGTGCCCTTCACGCCGGGTTCGACCTTGCCGACCCGGTCCAGCAGCAGCATCGGCCAGCGGTGCGGCAGGACCGCGCGCACCTGGTCGTGGGTCAGCCCGGAGACGACCGGCAGGGCGGCGGGCTGCGCTTGCGTGACGGTCATCCCTGGGCCCGCAGGGCCGGGTTGACCTCGTCCGCGAGTCGCGAGACCGAGCCGAAGACGGCCATCTCACTGTCGTAGAGCGCGACCCCGAACTCCGCCTCGATGGCCACGTAGAGCTCCAGCACGTCGAGGCTGTCCAGCTCCAGGCCGCGGCCGAACAGCGGCTGGTCGTCGGTGATCCAGTCGGGCTCGATCTCCAGGTCGAGCCGGGAGACGATCATCTTCTTGATCTGGCTGCAGGTCTGCTGCCGTTCGGCGGCCTTCGCGCGCAGCTCGTCGATGGTCATGATTCCTCCTGGTGCCTCGGGGCTTGCGAGAGGGAGAGGTGGGTGGTTCACCCGAGGCCGCCGCCGTGGGCGACCACCACCGAGCCGGACATGTACGACGCCTTGTCGGAGGCCAGGAAGGTGACGATCGAGGCGATCTCCTCGGGGCGTCCCATCCGGCCGAGGCGGATGCGCGACTCGTACTGCTTCCTGATGTCGGCGGGAACCCTGCGGGTCATGTCGGTGGCGACGAACCCGGGCGCGACCACGTTGGCCCGCACCCCGTGCGGGGCCGCCTCGTTGGACAGCGCGTGCGTGAAGGCGATGATCGCGCCCTTGGACGCCACGTAGTTGGTCTGGCCGGGGAAGCCGCCGTCCAGGCCGCTGGAGGACGACAGGGTCACGATGGATCCGCTGCGCTGGTGCTGCATCAGCTTCAGCGCCTCCCGGCAGGCGAGGAAGGTGCCGACGAGGTTGGTGTCCACCGGGGCCCGGAACTGTTCCAGGCTCATGGCGATGAGGAAGCGGTCCTGGGTGATGCCGGCGCTGGTCACCAGCACGTCGAGGCGGCCGTGGTCGGCCCGGATGTCGCGGAACACGCGGCGTACGGACTCCTCGTCCGTGACGTCCGCCCGCACGCTCGTCGCGCTGCCGCCCGCTTCCTCGATCCGGGCGACGACCTCCTTGGCGTCCTGCTCGGAGTTGGCGTAGTTGACGATGACGTGGGCGCCCTCCCTGGCCAGGTCGAGCGCGACGGCCCGGCCGATCCCGCGCGACCCGCCGGTGACCAGGGCCACGGAGCCTTGGGTGAACAGCATCAGCGTCTCCAGGAATTCGGCAAGCGCAGAAATGACTTATCTGGATCTTCCCTACATAAGCTACTAAGTCGGGATATCACGCCTACATCATGCGGATATCCTCGTATTGACTGAGGTAATCGGCATATTCGATCCTGACGCCATGGATCAGCATGAGGTGGATGTATTGGTGGTCGGGGGCGGGCCCGTCGGGTTGTCCACCGCCATCGAACTTTCCCGCCACGGAATATCCACGCTGCTGGTCGAAAAGCATGCGGGCACGGCGATTTTCCCGAAAGCCCGGCTCATCACCACCCGGACCATGGAGATTCTCCGGTCCTGGGGAATTCAGGACGAGGTGGAGAGCGCCGGAATGCCGCGCGAGGAGTTCCTCGCGGTGGGCGTCGGGAGCTCCCTGACGGCGGACGACTTCGTCAGGTCGGCGGCGGCGCTGCACCGCGACGCCCCGCACAGCCCCACCTACACCTTCCTCTGCTCCCAGGACCTGCTGGAGGTCATCCTGCGCCGGCGCGCTGAGGCGGGCCCGGCCGCGGACGTCAGGTTCGGGGCCACCATGACCGCCATGCGCGAGGTCGCGGGCGGCGTCGAGGCCGTCGTGTCCGCCGGGGGCCGGGAGGTCCTGGTGCGCTGCCGCTATCTGGTGGCCGCCGACGGCAGTCGCGGCGGGGTCCGCGAGCGGCTCGGCATCAAGGTCGAAGGGCCGCCGGTGCTCGGCCACATGATCAGCATCATGTTCGAGGCCGACCTGGGTTTCCTGCCGCCCGAGCGGCGGGCCGCGCTGTCCTTCCTGCGCGATCCGCCGTGCGCCGTGGAGGCGGTCGATCACGGGCGGCGGTGGATGGTGCAGACCGGGTACGAGCCCGAGGAGGGCGGCAGCCCGGCCGACTTCACCGAGGAGGCGTGCCTGGCCGCCGTGCGCGCCGCCGTCGGGGTGCCGGACCTGCCCGTGCGCATCCTCGGCGTGCTGCCCTGGCTGCAGCAGGCCAAGGTCGCCGACGGCTTCCAGTCGGGCCGGGTCTTCCTGGCCGGGGACGCCGCGCATGTGGCCACCCCGCAGGGCGGGTTCGGCATGAACTGCGGCATTCAGGACGCCCACAACCTGGCCTGGAAGCTGGCCGCCGTCCTGCGCGGCGCGGCCGGGCCGGCGCTGCTGGACACCTACACCGCCGAGCGGCGGCCGATCGCCGCCCGTACCGTGGACGAGAGCCTGAACAACGCGCTGATCACCTTCCGGATGATGGAGGGGCGGCTGTCCATGCGGGAGGCCGTCGACCAGCAGGCGGGCCGGCGCAGCTGCGAGGGGCTGGTCCTCGGCTTCGGCTACGAGTCCGCCGCGGTCATCCCGGACGGCACGCCGGCCCCCGCCCCCGGTGACCCCTACCGCGTCTACGTCCCGTCCGCCCGGCCCGGCCACCGCGCCCCGCACGTGTGGCTGGCGGGCCCGGACGGTCCCGTGTCCACCCTGGACCTGCTCGGTCCCCGCTTCACCCTCATGACGGCGAGCCCCGCCTGGGCGCGGGCCGCCCTCCCGGCGGCCCACCGCACCGGGTGCGACCTGACGGCGGTCGAGATCCTCCCCGACCGGGGCACGTACACCTCCGCGACCTGGGCCGTGGAGTACGGCGTCGGCGCGGCGGGCGCGGTCCTGGTACGCCCGGACGGCCACGTCGCCTGGCGCACCCCGCTCCCCTCCACCGCCCCCGAACACGACCTGACCACAGCCCTGACCACCATCCTCGCCACCGCCTGACCCACCGGCCGCCTGGCTGACCAGCAGGTCGACGAGCATCTGACGGCGGGAGGCCCCGCCGGCCTCCCGGGGGTGAGGGGCCGGCCGGGGGTCAGGCGTGGGCGACGCGGGAGCGGAGGCGGGCGGCGCCCAGGCGGAGGGATAGCGGGTTGCCGCAGGAGGTCGCCACCAGGTCGGTCACCGCCTGCGGTCCGAGGGCGGGGCCCGCCGCGCCCACGAGCATGTCGGCCAGCTCCCGGGCCGCGTCCTCCTCCAGCGGCGCGAGGAACGCGCGGTGCGCGCCCTGCCTGGCGACCAGCTCGTCCAGCGGATCGGCGCTGGTCACCACGACCCGGCAGCCCGGCCCGCCCGGCAGCAGGGACGCCACCTCGTCACCGTCGCGGACGTTGTCCAGCACCACGAGCAGCCGGCGGCGGGCGGTCCGGCTGCGGTATAGGGCCAGCTTCTCGGCAGGGTCGGCGGGCAGGTCCTGCTCGCCGAGCGCCCGCAGGAAACGGTCCAACACGGCGTGCGCCCGCAGGAAGCGGTCAGGTGCGGCGTGCGCCCGCGGGAGGCGGTCCGGTCCGTCGTGCGCCCGTAGGAGGCGGTCCGGTCCGTCGTGCGGCTCGATGCCGTCGAGGTCCGCGAAGAGCTGTCCGTCGGGGAACCAGTCGATCCGGGCGTGCGCCCACCGCAGCGCCAGCGTGGTCTTGCCGACACCCGGCGCGCCGCTGAGCACCATGGCGCCGGGCGTCGCGGTCTCCGGGTCGGGCCGCAGGGCGGTGTCGAGCCCGGCCAGCTCAGCGGCGCGGCCCACGAACGGCAGCACCTGCGGCGGCAGCTGGCACGGCACCACCAGGGCGGGCGGCGCGGGCCGTGGTGCGGGGCGCGGCGTGGGCGAGCGCATCAGCACGGCCTCGTCGCGCAGGATCTGCTCGTGCAGCCGGCGCAGCGCGGGTCCGGGCTCCAGGCCGATCTGCTCCAGCAGGAACCGCCGCGTCTCCTGGTAGGTGCGCAGCGCCTCGGCCCGGCGGCCGGCACGGTACTGGGCCAGCATGAGCTGGGCGCGTACCCGCTCGCGGAACGGCGACTCGGCCACCAGGGCCAGCAGCTCGGGGATCACCTGGTGGTGCCTGCCCAACCCGATCTCCAGCTCCAGGCAGGTCTCCAGCGCCTCCAGCCGGCATTCGGCCATCCGCGCCACGTCGTACCGCAGGCCTCTGAGGTCCTCGAACGGGGTGCCGCTCCACAGCGCGAGCGCCTCGCGCAGCAGCGCGACGGCGCCCTCCTGGTCGTGGGCGGCCTGCTCGCGCGCCCGCGTCACCATGGCGCTGAACCTGAGCCAGTCGATGCTGTCGGCGGGGGCACGCAGGAGGTAGCCGGGACTGGAGGTCTCGATCACGCCCGCGCCGAGCCTGCGGCGCAGCCGCGACACGCAGATGGCGATCTGCCGCCAGGCGCTGCTCGGGGCGGAGCCGGCCCACACCGCCTCGACGAGCCGCTCCACGCTCATCACCCGGTTGGCGTTCAGCAGCAGGCAGGCCAGGATGGCCAGCTCCCTGTTGGCGCTCATCGGCAGCTCGGCGCCGTCCTTGAGCACCTTGAGCGGCCCCAGGACGTGGAACTCGAAGACGGATCCCGGCGCCTGCCCGGTGGTCGGCGCGCTCATCAGGCCGCCCGTGCCAGGTGGCGTTCGAGCTCGTCGGCGGCCCGCGGGGTGCCTCCGGCGGCCCGGACGTCGGCGCGCATCGCCTCGGCGCTCCGCCGCACCTCCGGGTCGGCGGCCACCGCGAGCACCGAGTCGACCAGGCGCCGCGCCGTCAGCTCGGCCGGCTCGACGACCCGGCCCAGCCCCAGCTCGGCGATCCGGCGGGCGGGCGGCCGGTCGATGGCGGTGGCGGGCACCACGACCATCGGGCAGCCCCAGTACAGGGCTTCCATGGCGGTGCCCATGCCACCGTGGGTGACCGACGCCGAGGCGTGCGCCAGCACCGCCATGTGGGACACCCACCGGTGGACCTCGATCGTGGGCGGCAGCGGGCCGAGGTCGGCGGGGTCCATGCCGTCGCCCAGCGTGACCACGCCGTGCCAGGGCAGCTCCGCGAAGGCCCGCACGCAGGTACGCACCAGGTCGGGCCGCCCGCTGGCGACAGTGCCGAAGGACAGCAGCGCGACCGGCAGCCCGTCGCCCGGCGGCTCCCATCCGGACAGGAAGGCGCGTTCGCCCAGGCACGGGCCGACGAAGGCGAAGCGCTCGTCGAAGGTCTCGCCGGCGAACTGGAACGAGCGCGGCAGGTTGACCAGGTTGGAATCCTGGACCTCCCACCACAGCTCGGCGGGGTCGGCCCGCACCCCGTGCGCGAGGGCCAGCTCCCGGGTCCTGGCGAGCATCCCGTCCACCCAGCCGGGCAGCTCGCGGGCGGCTTCCTGCCCGCCGTAGATGGCGGACAGGTACGAGAAGTGCTCGTTGGAGGCGAACACGGGGATGAGCTGCGTGGCCGGCAGCCCCCACTTCCTGGCCAGGATGCGCCCGGCGTGCAGGATCGAGATGTCGTAGACGATCAGGTCCGGCCGGTCGCGCAGCCCTTCGGCCGCCCGCAGCATCGCCGCGCTCTCGTCCAGGAACAGAGAGAGCAGCCCCAGCGGGTCGTCCTCCAGCTTGCGCAGGTCCACGGACTGATAGGCCGAGTCGTAGCTGAGCACGGTCGCGCCCGCGCCCTCGGCGTGCCGCGCCGTCGCGGGCGCGGTCAAATAGGTGACCCGGTTTCCCCTGCGAACCAATTCTGCGACCACGGCGAGATGCGGAATGACATGGCCGTGATCGGGCTGACACATAAAAAGATAGTGTCGTGTCATGTGAAGTCTTTCGCTGGATCCACGTATAGGTAGCCACCTCAAACTATTAACGGCGGCCGCGATGAAGGACCCCTAATCTCCCCCTGATCCGATGTCCGTTCTAGGGGTTCCGCGCGATGGCCGGCCATGCCTACCCTGGCGGCAATCATGAGGAGGACGACGATGCCCACGCGCGTCTGGGACTATCTGCCCGAATACGAATCCGAGCGCCAGGACATTCTCGACGCGGTCGAGACCGTGTTCCGTTCCGGGCAGCTCGTGCTGGGAGAGAGCGTGCGCTCCTTCGAGGCGGAGTTCGCCGCCTACCACGGGGTGCGCCACTGCGTGGGCGTGGACAACGGCACCAACGCCATCAAGCTGGCCCTGCAGGCGCTCGGCGTGGGCAGGGGTGACGAGGTCATCACCGTCTCCAACACCGCCGCGCCCACCGTGGTGGCCATCGACGCCGTGGGGGCGACGCCGGTCTTCACCGATGTCGACCCGCGCACGTACCTGATGGACGTGACCCAGGTGGCGGCCGCCATCACGCCGCGGACGCGGTGCCTGCTGCCCGTCCACCTGTACGGCCAGTGCGTGGACATGGCGCCGCTGGAGCGGCTGGCGGCCCGGCACGACCTGGTGATCCTGGAGGACTGCGCGCAGGCCCACGGCGCCCGCCACCACGGGCGGACGGCCGGCTCGATGGGGCACGCGGCGGCGTTCTCGTTCTATCCGACCAAGGTGCTGGGCGCGTACGGCGACGGCGGCGCGGCGATCACCTCCGACGACGAGGTGGAGCGCGCGCTGCGGCGGCTGCGCTACTACGGCATGGAGCGGACCTACTACGTGGTGGAGACGCCCGGCCACAACGCGCGGCTGGACGAGGTGCAGGCCGAGATCCTGCGCCGCAAGCTGACCCGGCTCGACGACTACGTCGCGGGGCGGCGGGCGGTGGCCGCCCGCTACGCCGACGGCCTGGCCGGCACCGGCCTGGTGCTGCCCGAGACCGCCGAGGGCAACGAGCACGCCTACTACCTGTACGTGGTGCGGCATCCGCGCCGCGACGAGATCATCGAGGCGCTGCGCGAGCACGACATCCACCTCAACATCAGCTATCCGTGGCCGGTGCACACCATGACGGGCTTCGCGCGTCTGGGCTACGCCCCGGGCAGCCTGCCGGTCACCGAGGCGCTGGCCGGGGAGATCTTCTCGCTGCCGATGTACCCGTCGCTGCCGCTCGGCGTCCAGGAGAAGGTCATCGCCGCGCTCCGCGAGGTGCTGTGACCGGCCGTCCGGCTCAGCGGACGTACTCGGGCAGGAGGCCGCACGCGGCGGCCTCGCCCAGCGTGCGCGCGGTCCGGTCGCGCTCCGACAGGATCGGCGGCGGCCCGCCGGGCAGCCGCAGCCCGATCTCCTCGTCGAACACCGACAGCGTCAGCTCGTTCTCGGCCCGGTACTCCGCCGAGAGCAGGTAGCACACCACGCTGTCGTCCTCCAGCGCGACGAAGGCGTGGCCGACACCGGGCGGGAAGTAGACGGCCCGGCCGGTGTCGGCGGCCAGCTCCACCGCGTCCCACCGGGCGAACGTCGGCGACCCGACGCGCAGGTCCACCACCAGGTCGAGGACCCGGCCGCCCGAGCAGTAGACGTACTTCGCGGTGCCGGGCGGCGTGAGCGTGTAGTGGATGCCGCGCACCACGCCGCGCCGGGAGACGTTCCGGCTGGCCTGCGCGACGGGGAACAGCGGCCGCCCGACCGCCGCCACGAACGCCCTCTCCTGGTACGGCGAGGCGAAGGTGCCGCGCTCGTCGCCGAAGACGGCGGGGTCGAAGGCGTACGCGCCGGTCACGGCCAGCTCGCGGTGCTTCACGGCCGCGCCCCGCAGAAACCGGTCATGGCCGTCAGTGCCCTACGGTGTGGACCTCGGGGACGTACAGGATCCAGTTGCCGCCCGCCTCGCGGAACGCCGTCTCCTTGGCCATGATCTCCTCGGCGTGGTTCCAGGCGAGCAGCAGGGCGTAGTCGGGGTAGGGGGCGGCGAACGCCTCGGGCCCGCGCACCGGGATGTGCGAGCCGGGCGTGAGCCTGCCCTGTTTGGCGGGGGTCGTGTCGCAGACGAGGGAGACGAGGTCCGGCCCGATGCCGCAGTAGTTGAGCACGGTGGCGCTCTTGGCGGTGGCCCCGTAGCCGTACACCCGCGCGCCCTGCTCGCGCAGCCTCGTCAGCAGCGCCACCAGGTCGTCGCGGTTGGCGGCGACCCGCGCCGCGAAGTCGCGCAGCGTCGCCGGCTCCGTCAGGCTTCCGGCCTCCTCCGCCGCCAGCAGGCTCGCCACCGCCGCGCTCGGCGTGCGCGAGCCGCGCCGGGCCAGCGTGTAGCGGACCTCGCCGCCGTGCACCGGCAGCCGCTCCACGTCCACCAGCTCGAACCCGTGGCGGCGGGCCATGGCGCGGACCGAGGTGGCGCAGAAGAAGTAGAAGTGCTCGTCGTAGATCTGGTCGAAGGAGGCCCGCTCGACGATGTCGCCGAGGTAGGGGTCCTCGAAGACGAACACGCCGCCGGGCCGCAGCAGCGTGTCCACCCCGCTCATGATCGAGTCCAGGTAGGGGATGTGGCACAGCGTGTTGGCCGCGTAGACGACGTCGGCGGGCCCGTCGGCGGCGCGGATCTCGGCGGCGACGCCGGCCTCGAAGAAGTCCTTGCGCACGCGCACCCCCCGGGCCGCCGCCACGTCCGCCACGCCGCCGGAGGGCTCGACGCCGAGGTGCCGGACGCCCTCGTCGGCGACGGTCGTGAGCATGGTGCCGTCGTTGCAGCCCAGCTCGACCACGAACGGGTCGGGCCCGGCCAGCTCGGTGGCGAGCAGGCGCTTGGCCATGGCCTCGAAGTGCGCGCGCATCACCGCCGACCCGGAGGAGAGGTACGGGTAGTCGTCGTGGAACATCCGCTCCCTGTCCACCTCGTGCAGGAGCTGCGCCATCGAGCAGTCCGCGCAGACCCCCACGGCCAGGTGGAAGAAGAACTCCGGTGCCGTGTCGCCGGGGGTGACGAAGGCGTCGGAGATCGGTTGCCGCCCGAAGTCGGCGACCTGGTGCAGCGTTCCGGAGCAGATCCGGCACTCCATGCGATCCTCCTAGAGCGTGCGGCCCGCGTCAGGGGTGGCGGTACCTCACCCATACGTCGCCGGTCTTCACGTATCCGGTGAGCCGGATCACCACGCCGTCGGGGGCCAGCGCCACGGGCGGGCGGTTGAAGACCGCACCCATCCAGCGCCGCACAACCTCGTCGTCGCGGACGATCCAGCCGGGCGGGACGATGAGGATGACGTCGCCGAACCAGGAGGTGACCCCGATGTCGATCACGACCTCCTGGTGCGGGCAGTCCGCCCTGGTGAAGTCGATCCTCACCGTGCCGAACCGGCCCGCCCGGGCGCTGATGTACGGCGGCACCGTCCAGCGCCCGTCGTGCACGACCTTGCCGCTGCGGGTGTGCAGCTCCAGCGCGCCGGTGGCGCTGGGCACGGCCATGGCGGCCGTGGGGACGGCCGGGGCCATGGGGGGCACGGCCCTGGTCTGCCACAGGTCCGCCACCAGCACGTCCAGCTGCCCTCGGGTGCGGGCGGTGAAGGTGCGGTCGACCCGCTCGTTGAACTCGTCGAGGGTGATCCGCCCGTCGCTGACCGCGACGCGGAGCATCTCGGCCACCCTCTCGCGATCCTGGTCACTTGCTCGCATGTCCGGCTGCTCGGTCATGGCGTCCACCCTAGAAGCCTATGAAGGTCGTACCGGCGCAGAAACCCCTATTCCACAGGGGTTCCAGGCCGGGGGCAGGGGTTGAGCGGGGTGGCGGCCCCGTGGCAGGTTCGGCCATGACGGACCGTGATCAGGAGCCCTGAGGAGGCTGCCATCATCGACGTTCGCGGTTGGCTCGACGAGGTCGCCGGCCACACCTTCATGGAGGTGACGCGGGTGCCCCTGGAGGAGCTGGCCGGGTGGCGGGCGGACCCGGTGACGGGCGACATCCGGCACCGGAGCGGGCGGTTCTTCACCGTCGAGGGCCTCGACGTCCGGCATCCCGCGGGGCCGGTGACCGCCTGGACGCAGCCCATCATCAACCAGCCCGAGGCGGGCATCCTCGGCATCCTGCTCAAGCGGGTGGACGGCGAGCCGCACCTGTTGATGCAGGCCAAGAACGAGCCGGGCAATCCCGACGGGCCGCAGCTCTCGCCCACCGTGCAGGCCACCAGGAGCAACTACACGCGGGTGCACGAGGGACGGCCGGTGCCGTACCTCGACTTCTTCCGGGAGCCGCGCGGCCGGGTGCTCGCCGACGTGCGCCAGTCCGAGCAGGGGGCGTGGTTCTACCGCAAGCGCAACCGCAACATGGTGGTCGAGGTCGGCGCGCACGTCGAGGCGGCCGAGGGGTTCCGCTGGCTGCCGCTGCGGCGGGTGCACGAGCTGCTGTCCGTGCCGGAGCTGGTGAACATGGACGCCCGTACGGTGCTGGCCTGCCTGCCGCCCCAGCCCCGGCCGCCGTCCGATGGCCTCAGAGGCTTCGGCGCGCTCGTAGCCCGTTCCCGCCTGCCCGGCGGCCCCGCCGTGCACGCCACGGGCGAGATCCTGAGCTGGCTGAGCGGCCTGCGCTCCACGGTCGACATCCAGGCCCGGCCGCTCGCGCTCGGGCGGCTGCGCGCGTGGCGACGGGCCGAGGGCCGCATCACGCACGACACCGGCAGGTTCTTCGAGGTCATCGGCGTACGCGTGCGGGCGCGCGGGCGCGAGGTCGGCGGGTGGGACCAGCCGATGATCGCGCCGGTGGGCATCGGGGTGGCCGCGTTCCTGGTCAGGCGGATCGGCGGGGTGCTGCACGCCCTGGCGCACGCGCGCGTCGATCCCGGCTACACCGACGTGGTGGAGCTGGCGCCGACCGTGCAGTGCACCCCCGGCAACTACGACCACCTGCCGCCCCGGGCCAGGCCGCCGCTGCTGGCGGAGGTGCTGAGCGCCGGGCCGGACAGCGTGCGCTTCGACACGGTGCTGGCGGAGGAGGGCGGGCGCTTCTACCACGCGCGCAACCGCTACCTCGTGGTGGAGACCGCCGAGGACCCGCTGCCCGGCCACCCCGGCTTCCGCTGGGTGGCGCTGCACCAGCTGGACGAGCTGCTCCGGCACAGCTACTACCTGAACGTCGAGGCGCGCACCCTGGTCAGCTGCCTGCACGGCCTGGCGCACGCCGACCGGCTCACCGCAGCAGCTCGATGACCCTGCCGAAGTCCTCCATGGCCGACTCCATCACGGTGAAGTAGGACAGGCCGAATCTCTCCCGGTGCCCGCGCACCTGCTCCGCGATCTGCGCCGGTGTCCCCACGAACAGCGTCGGCAGCTCCAGCAGCCGCTCGGGCGCCAGATCCGGGGCGTATCGGCGGAGGCTCTCGGCGCCGGCCCGCCGGTCGCCGGTCAGCACCGTGGCCTTGGACAGCACGTTCAGCTCGATCCGTGCGGCGCGCGGCCCGGCCGCGGCGCGGACGAACTCGACCCGCCCGAGCAGCTCCTCCGCGTCGACCAGGGCGGTCCTGCCGTACTCCGCCCGGTAGGGGGCGCCGGTGAAGCTGACGATCTCGGCCCGCCGGGCGGCCAGCCGGAGCACGCGGTCGCCGTGGCCGCCGATCATGAGCGGTGGCCCCTTGTGCGTCAGCAGCGTCTCCAGCGCGCCGACCAGCTCCACCAGGCGGCGGGTGCGCGAGGCCGGGTCGTCGGGCAGGCCCAGGGCGGCGAATTCGGATGTGACGTAGCCGGTCCCGAGTCCGAGCTCCAGCCGTCCGCCGATGAGCCGGTCGGTGGTGGTGACGTCCCTGGCCAGCAGGACGGGGTGGTGGAACGCGGCGTTGAGCACGTAGGTGCCGATGGTCGTCCGCTCGGTGGCCTCGGCGGCCAGGATCGCCGACGGGAAGGGCGAGAGCAGGTTCAGGTGGTCGGGCACGGCGATCACGTCGTAACCCAGCGCCTCCGCCCGTCGGCACTTGGCCACCCACTCGGCTCTGGAGCAGTCCTCGGTGATGAGCACCACGCCGAACCGGAGGGCCGGGACCGTCACGGGCAGGATCTCCGTGTTCACCATGCGTCTCCTCGTGCGGGATTCACTCGCACAGTAACTAATTTCCACAATTCCATGTCGCCCTGAAAGAAATACGCGGGCCACTCTTGCGGGAATTAAGGGTCACCAGGGGTCCGGACCCATGACAATCTACGTAGTACCCCTGGAACCCCTACGACGGCGTAGGGGGAAATCGTGCTTTTGCACATCACGGCCGTATCATGACAGCGGGTTCGTCGGCAAGGCACCCATCGAAACAGTCCCATTTGACTTGACGGCTCAACGCACTTTGACTGGAGCAGTCAACCGCCGGGGGGACTCGTGAAGGGAATTCGGTGCGTTACACGAGGCTAGGCCGAACCGGGCCGGTCATTTCAGCAATCGGACTCGGCTCGATGGCTCTGAGCGGCGCCTACGGCCACGTCGACGCCACCGAGGCGAGCCGGCTGGTCCGCCGGGCGCTCGACGCGGGCGTCACCTTCTTCGACACGGCCGACTTCTACGCGGCCGGCGAGGTGGAACGGCTGGTCGGCCGGGCCGTCGCCGGGCGGTCCGCGGAGATCGTGGTGGCCACCCGCGGCGGGGTGCGCGTACGCGGCCCCAAGGAGCCGGTGGAGTTCGACGACCGGCCCGGCTGCCTCGAACGCGCCTGCGAGTCGTCGCTCCGCCGCCTCGGCATCGACCACATCGGGCTCTACTACCTGCAGTGCCGAGGCTCCCACGTGCCGATCGAGGACAGCGTGGCCCGGCTGGCCGAGCTGGTGCGGGCCGGCAAGATCCGGCACATCGGGCTGTCCAACGCCACGCCCGAGCAGCTCCGGCGGGCCTGCGCCGTGCACCCGATCGCCGCGCTCGCCATCGAATACTCCCTCTGGGGCACCTGTATCGACGCGTCACTGCTGGCCACGGCGCGCGAGCTGGGCGTCTCCATCGTGGCGGTCCGCCCGCTCGGCCGGGGCTTCCTGACCGGCCGGATCAGGACCCACGATCGGCTCGCCCCGGGCGACTGGCGGCGCTCCGACCCAAGGTTCAGGCCCGAGCGGCTGCGGCTGCACGCCGGGCCTCTCCAGCGGCTCGAAACCGTGGCCGCACGGCTCGACCTGGGCACGGGCCGGCTCGCGCTGGCCTGGCTGCTGACGCGCGACGAGCACATCGTGCCGGTGCCCAGCACCCGTGACCAGGTGCACCTGGAGATGAACATCGCGGCCTCGGCGGTCGAGCTGCCGCCGGAGGTCCGCGAGCGGCTGACCGGCCTGTTCCCCGGGCGCTTCCCCGCCGAGCTGGCGCACTCACCCGTCCCGCTGATCTGACACGGCGAGTCAGTCCAGGTCGGCCCTGCTCTGCGGCATGATCAGGGAGGCGGCCAGCGCCTTGTTCACCGCGTCGATCCGCGAGACCGCGTTGAGCTTCACGAAGATGTTGCGCATGTGGCGCTTCACCGTCGCCTCGGCCAGGCCGAGCCTGCGGGCGATCTGGCTGTTGCTCAGCGCCTGCGCCGCGAGCTGGAGCACCTCCAGCTCCTTCTCCGACAGCGTCGGCGCGGCCGCGGCCTCCACCTGGGCGACGCTGTTGCGCGAGACGGCGAGCACCACCCTGGAGGGATCCTCGTGCACGCTGCGCACCGCCGCGATCAGCTCGTGCCGGTGCACGCTCTTGAGCAGGTAACCGCGGATCCCCGCGGCCAGCAGCCTGCTGAGCAGCTGCGGACCGTCGTACATGCTCAGGATGATGATCCGGGTCTCCGGTGACATGGCGCGGATCCGGGAGACGGTCTCGGTGACCTCGTCGCCGGGGATCTCCACGTCCAGCAGCACGACGTCGGGGCGGGCGCCGGTGACCAGGGCGACGGCGGCCATCGAGTCGCCGGCCTCACCGACGATCCGCATGTCGCCGACGGACTCGAGGATCTCGCGCAGCCCCTCCCGGAACAGCGCGTGGTCGTCCACCAGCGCGATGGAGATGCTCGCCTCAGCCGTCGTCGGGTCCACCGTTTTGCCTTTTGAGTGGGATGAACACCTCGACCAGACATCCGCCGCGCGGCGTGCTGGAGATCACGACCCGGCCGCCGAGCAGCGCGGCCCGCTCCCGCATGGAGGCCAGGCCCACGCCGCCCTGCTCGCGGGCGCTCGCCGGGTCGAAGCCCCGGCCGTCGTCCTGCACCGACGCGATCAGCGCGTGCGGGGCGATGTCCACCCGGATGAACACCGACGCCGCGCCGGCGTGGGTGAGCGCGTTGCGCGCCGCCTCGCGGACGATGAGGAACGCCTCACCGATGCTCGCCGGATCCGCCCAGGACTCGTCGCCGTTGACGTCGAGGCCGATGCAGACCTCGGCGTCCTCGGCCGTCTCCAGGAAGCTCAGCAGGGACTTCTCCAGGTCACCGGCCGGGGTGGCCGGGTGCAGCTCGGAGGTGATCTGCCGCAGATTCTCCATGATCTCCTGTACGGCCTGCTGCACGACCGCGATCTTGGCCAGGGCGCGCGCCGGGTCGGTGGCGTGGTAGACCTCCGACAGGGCCAGTTGCTGGTGGGCGACGCTGATGCCGTGCCCTATCCGGTCGTGGAGTTCGCGCGCGATGCGCCGGCGCTCGTCCTCCTGGGCCTGGTGCACCTGGTTGAGCAGGAAGCCGTTGTAGCTCTCCGACGCGTCACGGACCCGCCGCGACAGGCTCTCCTCCATGCCGGTGACGGCCAGCGCCAGCGCCTCGGCGGGCGCGTCGAACTCGGCCGCCATTCTCCGGGCGAGATGGTTGACGGCGGTCCGGAAAAAAAGTGAGCCCGCCTCAAGAGAGGCGGCGGGATGAACTCCTTCCGCGGCTCTGGCGTTTCCGACTTCGCGCGCGTGGAGTTTGTGCCGATTACTTACCTGGACCTTTCCGGCGCGTAGCGTAGCGGCCACGTCCTCCAGAACGTACTGCGCGGTCAATAAGGCCTGGCGCCTGGCCTGGGAAGCAGCGAATACGGCGTTGCCCGTGGTCAGCAGGGCCGACTCGAATTCCGCGAGTATTTCGTCGCGACACGACTCGACACATCTCGCCGGATCATCCGTCGCTTTGTAAGCCCCCTCCACTGACGTCCCCTCCGGCCGTGGGCCGAGTACAAGCACGCCTCCCACTATCGATCATCGACAAGATCACCGCAACATTTAGCGTCATATGTTCGACAAGACAGCCGTAATGTGAACCAGGTGTTGCGTCGCCATAAACGTTTCGTAAGGGCGCCGGCGCGCTCTGCGCCCCTGCTCAGCCGCCCGGACGCCGACGCGCGTCCCCGCCCACGCCACCGCCCAGACCACCGCCGCGACCCCGGCCGCCATCGCCGCCAGCACGCCGGCGAGCCGGGCCTCGAAGACCGCCACGGCCACGCAGAAGCCGGCCAGCAGCGCCGGCGCGGTCACGACCATCAGCCGGCGCGACACCCGCTCGCCGAGCAGGACGCCCACCGTGCGCCGGCCGGCCGCCGCGTCCCCCGGGATGTCGGACAGGTCCTTCGCCGGCACGCCGACCATCACCATCCAGCAGGTCGCGGCGGCGGCGAACACGATCAGCCCGGTCGGCGCGACCCCGCCGGAGCCGGCCGTCGCGACGGTGAACCCGGCGAGGTAGGACAGCAGCCCCGACAGCACGAGCACCGCCACCGTGCCGCTTGAACTGCTCTTCAGGGCGGCGGGCGGCCCAGAGTAGAGGTAGCCGAGCCCGAGGTTGACGGCGATGATCCAGCCCATCGGGCCGGGCAGTCCCACCGTGGCGACGAGCGCCAGGACGGCCGCCCCGGCGGCCACCCCCGTGGCGGTGCGGGGATGCAGGTCGCCCCTGGCGATCGGCCGGGCGGAGCCGTTGACGCGGTCCTCGGTGATGTCGGTGACGCCGTTGAAGAGGTAGATCGCGAAGATCGACGTCACCCAGGCGACGCCTCCCTGCAGGACCTTGGCGGGCTCGGCGAGCGAGGTGATCGGCAGCGCCAGGGCGACCCCGGTCAGGTAGCGGAGCGACGAGACGGCCAGCACGGCCGGGCGGGCTTCGGCTAGGCACAGCACGACGACCCGCACGCCGGCGAGGACATCAGCGGGGAACGGGGCCGAGGGAGTCCATTTACCTGGCATAGCCGGATTGTCATCAGCGCCGCGCCCGCTGATAAGGGGGCCACCCCGGAAGTTGTAGCGGCACTACGCCTTTCGATACCCCGGCCTGCCCCCTTGGATTTCAGGCACGAACTCATGGTGCACCTTCTTGTCCCGCCCTGGCGACCCCTATAGTTTCGGCCTCGCCACCAGATATTCACCGGCGTCCCGGATCCGACCCGCACACCGACCCCCTGAGAATCCCGCAGGGGAGGCTTTCCCCGATGAAACCTGCGCAGTGCTGATATCGGAAACTCACCCGACACGGGACCACCGCCGCGCGGCGGCCACCTCCTCCGGTGCGAACCAGAACAGGACATTCATCAGGAAGGAACTCCTACCATGCAGGGCGCCGAACGCTATACAGGATTCACCCCGCTCGACCTGACCGACCGGACCTGGCCCAGCAGGCGCCTCCGCTCGGCCCCCCGCTGGCTCTCGACCGACCTGCGGGACGGCAACCAGTCCCTGGCCCGCCCGATGACCCCGGAGCGCAAGCTCATGATGTTCGACCTCCTGGTCGCCATGGGCTACAAGGAGATCGAGGTCGGTTTCCCCGCCGCCAGCCGCGACGACCACGATTTCGTCCGGCTGCTCATCGAGCGCGACCTCGTCCCCGACGACGTGCGGATCACCGTGCTGACCCAGGCCCGCGAGGAGCTGATCCGCGACACCGTCGACTGCCTCAAGGGCGTGCGCCGGGCGATGGTCCACATCTACAACGCCACCTCCCCGCTGTTCCGGCGGCTGGTCTTCGACCTCGACCGGGCCGGCTGCCGGGAGCTCGCGGTCCGCGGCACCCAGGTGATGATGGACCAGGCCGAGCGCGTGCTGGGCGGCAGCGACGTGGGCTACCAGTACTCCCCCGAGCTGTTCAACGAGACCGAGCTGGACTTCTCCCTCGAGGTGTGCGCGGCCGTCATGGACGTCTGGCAGCCCGAGGCGGGCCGGGGCATCATCCTGAACTTCCCGACGACCGTCGAGCGCTCGCTGCCCAACGTCTTCGCCGATCAGATCGAGTGGCTGGACCGCAACCTGCCGCGCCGCGAGCACGTCTGCCTGTCGATCCACCCCCACAACGACCGGGGCACCGGCGTGGCGTCGGCGGAGCTGGCCCTGCTGGCCGGCGCCGAGCGGATCGAAGGCTGCCTGTTCGGCAACGGCGAGCGCGCGGGCAACGTCTGCCTGGTCACCCTGGGCATGAACCTGTTCTCCCACGGCATCGACCCCGGCATCGACTTCTCCGACATCAACACCGTGCGCCGCACGGTCGAGCGGTGCAACCAGCTCCCGGTGCACCCCCGGCATCCCTACGGCGGCGACCTGGTCTACACCGCCTTCTCCGGGTCCCACCAGGACGCCATCAAGAAGGGCTTCGACGATCGGGAGCGGCAGGCCGCCGCCACCGGGGTGGCGCCGTCCGAGCTGCCGTGGCGCATGCCGTACCTGCCGGTGGACCCCAAGGACGTGGGCCGCACCTACGAGGCGGTGGTCCGGGTCAACAGCCAGTCGGGCAAGGGCGGCGTGGCCTACGTGATGAGCGCCTGGCACGGGCTCAACCTGCCGCGCGGGTTACAGGCGGATCTGGCCGCCCGGGTGCAGGCGCAGGCCGAGGCGCTCGGCGGCGAGCTGTCCCCCAGCCGGATCGGGGCCCTGTTCCACGAGGAGTACCTGTACCGGGGCGACCCCGCCGCGCCGCTGCCGATCGGCAGGACGCCGCTCGTGGCCACTCTGTACGTGGACGGCGGCGCGCGGATGAGCGAGATGAGCGAGATGAGCGGGCCGCGCGCGGACGCCGTACGCACGCTCGGTTCGGTGCTCGCCCCGTGGGGCGTCCAGGTGCGTGCGGTGCACCGCACGGCGCCGCCGCTGGACGAAGGGCTGGCGCCGGAGCGGCCCGTGCTCGCCGGACGCGCGCCGGGAGACGTCGTGGTGTACGCCGAGTGCCGCCTGGACACGGGCACGGGGACGGGCACGGGGACGGGCACGGCGTGGGGCGCCGGGATCGGCGGGGACCTGGCGGCGGCGGCCCTGTCTGCGGTGCGCGCGGCGAGCCGCCGGCAGACCGGCCGGCCCAACCGACCGGCGCCGGGCCGGCCAGGCGTGCCCGCCGCGCGCCCCCGCCTGGTGGCCGCCGGAGAGTGACGACCAGACCGCCGCGAGCCGCATGAGGAGGACCCTGGCTGTGGACGACCAACGACAGGACATGGCCCATCTCGGGAAGCTACTGGAGGAGACGCTCGGCGGCCGGGGCCGGATCGCGATGGTGACGGGCGCCGTCGCCACCGGCAAGAGCGAGCTGCTGCACGGCTTCGCCGACCAGGCGCTCGAACAGGGCGCGCTCCCGCTGTCCGCGACGGGCTCGCGGGCGGAGCGCGACCTGCCGCTCGGCGTGCTCTCGCAGCTCGTGCACAACACGCCGACCGACGAGCACCGCGCGGTCACGCTGGACCTGCTGCGTGAGGGCTCCCGCGCGCGGATGTCACGGGATCCGGGCGCCGAGTCCTTCGAGCATGTGGACGTGCAGATCGTGGACGCGCTCTGCACGGCGCTGCTGAAGCAGGCGGAGCGCCGCCCGCTGGTCATCGCGGTGGACGACGTGCATCATGCCGACCGCGCCTCGCAGCTGTGCCTGTCCTACCTCGCGCGGCGGGTGAGGTACGCCCGGATCCTGCTCGTCTTCAGCGCCCCGGACCATCACGCGCACCTGCGGACACTGCTGCACACCGAGATGGTGCGCCAGCCGCACTGTCACACGCTGCGGCTGGCGCACCTGCCGGCCGAGGGCGTGGCCGAACGGGTACGGCAGCGGGCCGGGGCGCAGGCGGCCGACCGGTTCGCCGAGCGGTGTCACGAACTGACCGGCGGCAACCGGCTGCTGGTGGACGCGCTGCTGGAGGACCTGCAGGCCACCGGCGAGCCCGGGGAGAGGTACGCCGACGCGGTGCTGGCCTGCCTGCACCGCGCCGATCCGAGCCTGCTTCCCGTCGCCCGCGCCCTGGCCGTGCTGGGCGAGCCCGGCACCGCCGGGCGGCTGCTCGGCCAGGGCGAGGCGACCACGAACCGGGCCGCCCAGGCGCTGACCGGGGCCGGCCTGCTCGCCGAAGGCCGCTTCCGGCACGAGGCCACCGCGTCCGCCGTGCTGGCCGGACTGGACGGCGCGGAGCTGATCGACCTCCACCGCCGGGCCGCCGAGCTGACCTACGAGGAGGGCGCGCCCGCCCCTGTGGTGGCCGGCCATCTCCTCACGGCGAGCCACGCGGGCGACCCGTGGGCGCTGTCGGTGCTGGAGGAGGCCGCCCGGCAGGCGCTGCGCGACGACGGGGTCGAGGCGGCGATCGAGTATCTCAAGCTGGCCCTGCGGGCCTGCGACGACGGGCCGCGGCGGGCGCGGATCGCCACCACCCTGGTCCGGGCCATCTGGCGGATCGACCCGAGCACGCCGACCGGGCACCTGGCCGAGCTGACCGAGGCCCTGCACAAGGGCGACCTGGGCGGCGCCGACGCCATCGTGCTGGCCAGGGCGCTGCTCTGGCACGGCCACGTCGCCGACGCCAAGGACGTGCTGTCCCATCTACGGGATCAGGGCGAGCTGGACCGGGAGGCCCTGGCGGAGCTCGCCGCGACGCGCGCCTGGTGCCGCGGCAGCTGGCCCGCCTTCCTGCCGCACCTGCCGGAGCCGCCCGCCGCGGACGTGAGCGCCGCGGCCCGCGCCCTCGCCACCGACCGCCGTCTGGAGTCGGCCGACGCGCTCGCCTCGGCGCTGAGCGAAGGCCCGAGCGCGGAGCTCGCGCACACGGCCGAGCGCATCCTGCGCGGCTCCCGCCTGGACGAGATGTCCATGGACGCCGTGGAGTGCGCGCTGCTGACCCTGACCTACACCGATCGCGCCGATCGGGCCGCGCCCTGGTGTGACGCCTTCGTCGCGGAGGCGGCCAGCCGGCACGCGCCGAGCCGCCAGGCCAGGCTCTCGGCGATCCGGGCGGAGATCGCGCTGCGCCGTGGCGACCTGGCGGCGGCGGCGCGCGACGCCCAGCGGGCTCTCGACCTCATCTCGCCGGAGAGCTGGGGGGTGGCCGTCGGCGCGCCCCTGAGCGTCCTGCTGATGGCCGGCGCGGCGATGGGCCGCCACCAGGACCATCAGCGGCAGGCGGCCCAGCCGGTGCCGGAGGCGATGCTGGAGTCCCGGTTCGGCCCGCAGTACCTCTACGGCAAGGGCCGCTTCGCGCTCGCCTCCGGCCAGCCCCAGCAGGCGCTGCGCGATCTGCGGCTGTGCGGCGAGCTGCTGGGCGCGTGGGGGCTGGACGTCCCGGAGTTCATCCCGTGGCGGGTGGACGCGGCCGAGGCGCTGATCCGGCTCGGCGAGGTCGACGAGGCCCGCGCGCTGATCGAGAAGCAGCTCGCCGGCTCCGGCAAGCGGTCCCGGCGGGTGCACGGCATGGCCCTGCGCGCGCTGGCCGCGACAGCCGATCGACGGCACCGCGCCGTGCTGCTGCGCCGCGCCGCCGACCTGCTCCAGGACTGCGGCGACAGGTACGAGCACGCCAGGGCGCTGTACGACCTCATCGACGCCTACCACGCGATCGGCGAGCATCGCAGGGCCGGGATGCTCGGCGGCCGGGCCCGCGCGCTGGCCGAGGAGTGCCACGCCGGCGCCCTGGGCGGAACGCCGCCACGCGGCCACCGGAACGGCGCCGGCCCGAACGGCCGCCTCAACGGGCAGTCCAACGGGCGGTCCAACGAGCAGCTCGACCAGCCGGCCGGCGGGCACGTCATCGCAGCCGCGCGGGCCATGACGCCGCCGGCCCTCAGCGACGCCGAGCAGCGGGTGGCGGCGCTGGCGGCCGACGGATACTCCAACCGGGAGATCTCCGGCAAGCTCTTCATCACCGTCAGCACCGTGGAGCAGCACCTGACGCGGATCTACCGCAAGCTCAACGTCTCCCGGCGCGACGACCTGCCACCCAGCCTGGCCGACAGGGCGCTGTAGGACATGGCGCTGTAGGACGCTTTCACAGCGGGATGTTGGCGTGCCGTCCGCGAAGGCGCGGCGCCCGGTCCAGCGCCTGGGCCAGCCGGAACCGCGTGGTCTCCGGCGCGATCACCTCGTCGACCACGCCCAGGGCCATCGCCCGGGCCACCCCGCCGGCGGTCCGCCGCTGCTCCTCGGCCAGGCGGGCGCGCAACTCCTCGCGCTGATCGTCGGGGGCCGCCGCCAGGGCCTTGCGGTGCAGGACGCCGACCGCGCTCTCCGCGCCCATCACGGCCACCTCCGCGTCCGGCCAGGCGAAGATCGCGGTGGCGCCGAGCGAGCGGGAGTTCATCGCGATGTACGCCCCGCCGTACGCCTTGCGGGTGATCAGGGTGACGCGCGGCACCACGGACTCGGCGAAGGCGTGCAGGAGCTTGGCCCCCCGCCGCACGACGCCGCCCCATTCCTGGCCCACCCCGGGCAGGTAGCCGGGGACGTCGACCAGGACCACCAGGGGCACCCCCAGCGAGTCGCACATGCGGACGAACCGGGCGCTCTTCTCCGCCGACAGGGAGTCCAGGCAGCCGCCCTTGCGGATGGGGTTGTTGGCCAGCACCCCGACCGGACGGCCGCCGAGCCTGCCCAGGCCGATCAGGACGTTGGCCGCCCAGCGAGGCTGCAGCTCCTGGAAGACCGGCCCGTGGACGTCCCCGTCCAGGATGGCGTGCACGAGAGGTCGCACGTCGTACGCGCGCCGCGGCGAGTCCGGCAGCAGCGCGCGCAGGTCCCTCGGCGCGCGCAGCGCGGCCAGGTCGAACCGGCCCGGCGCGTCGCGGAGCAGCCCGGCGAGGCGGCGGGCGCGGAAGCAGGCGTCGTCCTCGTCGGCGGCCGGCACGTGCACGACCCCGGATCTCGGGCCGTGCGCGTCGGGGCCGCCGAGCGCGGCCATGTCGATCCGCTCACCGGTGACGCTGCGGACGATGTCCGGGCCGGTCACGAAGACACGCCCGGCGCCGGTCATGATCACGACGTCGGTCAGGGCCGGCCCGTACGCGGCGGCCCCGGCGGCCGGCCCGAGCACGACCGAGATCTGCGGGACCACGCCCGAGGCCCTGGTCATGGCGGCGAACATGCGCCCCACGCCGTCCATCGACTCGACGCCGTCGGCGAGCCTGGCGCCTCCGGAGTGCCACAGGCCGATCACCGGGCAGCCCTCGGCCGCGGCGGCGTCGGTGGCGGCCACGACGTGCATCGCGCCTGCCGCGCCGAGCGCGCCGCCCATCCGCCTGGCGTCGGTGCAGAAGGCGATGACGGGCCGGCCGTCCACCCGCCCCCGCACGGCCGTCACGCCGCTGTCGTCCTCGGCGTGCAGGGCGGCGGGCGTTCCGGGGTCGAGCAGCCGGGCCAGCCTGGTCAGCGGGGCACGCGGGTCGGCGGCGGGCCGCTCGTCCGCCTGCGCGTGCGGCATGGTCGGTAAGACGGTCATCTCTGATCCCTGCTGCTCGGTTGTCCCCATGGCATCCACCGAATCTGTCAACGGTCCCGGCATCCGCCAACCCCTATTCGCACCTGCGGCGATGGCAACTTGTGCACGCCGTTTCCGCTCGTTGACCGGGGTCGCGGGGGCGGGATTCGATATCACGATCTGACTTCCGAAAGGTGCGCGGCATGTCCCCATGGTCGTTACCGATCGTCACCACGCTGCTGATCGCCACGGTGCTCCCTCCTGGAGCCGCGGCGACCGCTGACCCCGTCACCTCGACGGCGCACGACCCGGCCGCCCTCGTCAACGTCTTCCACGGCACGAAGGAGGCCGCCTCCGACTTCGGCCACGGCGGCGGCGGAGGCATGACCTTCCCCGGCGCGGTTCTGCCGTTCGGCATGATGCAGTGGAGCCCTGACACGGTGGAGGACGCCGGCGGCGGCTACCGCTGGGAGGACGACCGGTTGCGCGGCTTCTCCATGACCCACATCTCCGGGCCCGGATGCACCGGCGCGCAGGACTTCCCGGTGATGCCCTTCTCCGGGAAGATCGGCCGATCACCGGCGACGCACGGGATGGACTACGTCCAGACCTTCAAGCACGCCAACGAGCAGGCCTCGCCCGGTTCGTACTCCGTCACCATGGACTCCGGCGTCAAGGCCGACCTGTCGGTCAGCATGCGGGCGGGCGTCGGCCGCTTCACCTTCCCCCAGGACAAGCCCGCCACGCTGCTGCTGAACACCAGCGGCTCGATCAACGGCGTGGACGACGGCGAGACCCGCATCAGCGGCGACACCGTCGAGGGCTGGGTGCAGACCGGCGGCTTCTGCGGCCCGCCGACGCGCTACAAGGTCTACTTCCACGCCACCTTCGACCGACCGGTCACCGGCTTCGGCACCTGGAAGGACGACCAGGTGGTGCCGGGCTCGCGGACCGTCGAGAACGCCTCCAAGGCCAAGGTGCGGGGCCACGTCGTCACCTCCGACGACGTCGTGGTGAACGGGCCGGGCTCGGGGGCGTACCTGGAGTTCGACTCCGCCGCGCCTGTGCAGATGCGCGTCGGCCTGTCGTACGTCAGCGTCGACGGCGCCAGGAACAACCTGCGGACGGAGATCGCCGCCAAGAACCTGGAGCAGGTGGCGGACGAGGCCGACGCAGTCTGGAACAAGCGTCTCCGCCAGGTGGCGATCACGGGCGGGACCGACGCCCAGCGGCGCACCTTCTACAGCAACCTCTACCACGCGCTGCTCCAGCCGTACGTCTTCGACGACGCCGACGGCACCTACGTCGGCTCCGACTACGAGACCCGCACCGTGAAACCGGGCCACCACCACTACGCGACCTTCTCCGGCTGGGACGTCTACCGCAGCGAGGTCCAGCTACTGGCGCTGCTCGCACCGGACGTGGCCGCCGACATCGCGCAGTCGATGTACGCCAACGCGCAGGCGCTCGGCAACGTGTGGGACCGCTGGTCGCACCAGAATGCGGTCACCGGCGTCATGACGGGCGATCCGTACCATGTGATCCTCTCCACCATGTACGCCTTCGGGGCGCGTGACTTCGAGGCCGCCGAGGCGCTCAAGGCGATGGCCGCCGCCGCCCGGCGCAGCGGCCCGATGGACATCGGCCACCCGCTGCTCGGCTACGACGAGCGGCCCGGCAACGCCGCCTACATGGCCAAGGGGTACGTGCCGTCGGACCCGTCCTCGACCCTGGAGTACGGCGTGGCCGACTTCGGCATCGCGCAGCTCGCCTCCCGGCTCGGCGACCGGACGACGCACACGGAGTTCATGCGGCGCGCGCAGGCGTGGCAGCACCTGTACAACCCGGGCAACGACTGGATCCAGCCCCGTACGGGCGACGGCTCGTTCAAGGCGCCCTTCGACCCGGCCGCCGCGGACGTCTACATGGAGGGCAACGGGGCGCAGTACCACTGGATGGTGCCGCACAACGCGCGCGGGATGTTCACCGCGATGGGCGGCCCCGGCGAGGCGGTGTCCAGGCTGGACGAGTACTTCACCGAGCTGAACGCCGGGCCGCACCGGGCGTACGCCTACCTCGGCAACGAGGTCGCGCTGCAGTCACCGTGGCTGTACGCGTGGGCCGGCCGTCCGTACAAGACGCAGGAGGTCGTGCGGCGGACGCAGAAGGAGCTGTTCGGACCCGGTCCTGACGGGCTGGTCGGCAACGACGACCTGGGCACGATGGGCGCCTGGTACGTGTGGTCGGCCATGGGCCTGTTCCCGGCGATCCCCGGCCGGGCCGAGCTGCTGGTGCACACGCCGCTGTTCGACCGCGTCACCATCGACCGGCCCGGCGGCGACATCGTGATCAACGCGCCGGGCGCCGAGGGCGGTTACGTCCAGGCGCTGCGGGTGAACGGGGCCCCGACCTCCCGGGCGTGGCTGCCGGAGACGTTCGCCACCCGGGGCGGGCGGCTGGACTTCAGGGTGGGCAGCACGCCGAACCGGGCTTTCGGGGCCCACCCCGCCGACGCGCCACCGTCGTTCGACGAGGGCTCCGAGCCGTACCTGCTCGGCGCGGACCCGGGGAGCGGACCGGTGGAGCCGGGCGGCACGTTCGACGCCGACCTCACCGTACGGTCCCTGGACCAGGCCGCCACGGTCGAGTGGCGGGCCGCACCGCCCGCGGGCGTCACCGTCTCACCGTCGAGCGGCACCCTGCGCGTCCCCGCCAAGGGCGCCGTGAGCGCCAAGGTCGAGATCACCGTGGGCCCGGACGTGGCGCTCGGCTTCCACACCGTCCCGATCGTCGCGGGCGAGGCCACCGGCGCCATCCGGCTCAACGTGGCCGAGCGCGGCACGCTGGCGTGGCACCAGAACAACGCCGGGATCGGCGACGCCACGGCCGCCGACGAGGCCAACATCGACGGGCCCGGATTCAGCTACTCGGCGCAGGCGCTGGCCGACGAGGGGATCGAGCCCGGCGGCGACGTCATCTGGAAGGACTTCACCTTCACCTGGCCGGACCGTAAGCCGGGCGAGTGGGACAACCTGCGGCCGGGCACCGCGCCGATCGAGGTGGCCGCGCCCGAAGGGGCGAGCAAGCTCGCCTTCCTCGGCGCGGGCGTCAACGGCTGGCCCGAGTCGAAGGTCACGATCACGTACACGGACGGCTCCACGAGCACCGGCACGCTGGGGCTCAGCGAGTGGATCCTGGACTTCGGCGGCGAGGAGCCCGCGTTCGGCAACGAGATCGTGGCCAGCACGCCGCACCGGCTCTTCTGGGGCTCCTGGGCCCTCCAGCCGATCGGCGCGCACGTGTTCGCGGCGCAGCCGATCGCGCTGGATCCGGCCAAGAAGGTGGCCAGTCTGACCTTCGCCCCGGCGGAGGACGGCGAGCTGCACATCTTCGCCTGGGCCTTCTCCTGACGGTCAGGAGGCCCAGACGGGACGGGCGCCGCGGATGTTCAGCATGACGGAGTAGAGGGACGTGGTCGCCGTGATGAACATCCGGTTGCGCTTGGGACCGCCGAAGACCAGGTTGGAGACGCTCTCCGGCAGGATCAGCCTGCCGAGGAGCGTCCCGTCCGGGTCGTAGCAGTGCACCGAGGAGCCCACCGCGGCCCACAGGCGGCCCGCGTCGTCCAGGCGCAGGCCGTCGAAGCCGCCCTTGCCGGCGTGCTCGGCGAACACCCGGCCGCCCGCCAGCGAGCCGTCGTCGCGCACGTCGAAGACCCGCACGTGGCGCTCCTCGGTGTCGGCGACGAACAGCCTCCGCTCGTCCAGGGAGAAGGCCAGGCCGTTGGGCCTGGTGAAATCGTCCACGACCCTGCTCGTCTCGCCGGAGAGCGGGTCGATGCGGTAGACGTGGCAGCCGTCGATCTCCTGCTCGGCCCGGTGCCCTTCGTAGTCGCTCAGGATGCCGTAGGGCGGGTCGGTGAACCAGATCGACCCGTCGGAGCGGACCACGACGTCGTTGGGGCTGTTGAGGCGGTCGCCCCGCCAGCGGTCGGCCAGCGTGGTGACCGACCCGTCATGCTCGGTCCTGGTCACCCGGCGCGTGCCGTGCTCGCAGGAGATCAGCCTGCCCTGCAGGTCGAGAGTGTTGCCGTTGACGTAGCCGGACGGCTGCCGGAACGGCGCCACCGCGCCCGTCTGCTCGTCCCAGCGCAACAGCCGGTCATTGGGGATGTCGCTCCACACCAGGAAGCGGCCGGCCGGGAAGTAGACCGGCCCCTCCGCCCAGCGGGTGCCCCGGTAGAGGCGCTCGACCTGCTTGTCCCCGCTGATGGCGGCGACACGCTTGTCGAGTGCCTCGAACTCCACGGGAATGAGATCCATTGTGTCCGGCCTCCCTCGGCTACGAGGGTTCATTCATAGCAAGATCGCCCAGCGGACACCAGCGAGAGGTGGAGCTATGGGGATTCGAACCCCAGACCTCCTCCATGCCATGGAGGCGCGCTACCAACTGCGCCATAGCCCCTTGCGATGCGTCGCCAAGTGTATCGGAATCTCCACACCGTCGTGTCACACCCGCCTCAGGCCTGAGGCGTCACGGTGGTGCGCATGGTGAGCGACTGTTCGGCCAGGGTCAGTTCCACCGTCACCTCGCCCAGCTCCGCGGCGTCGCGCACGTGGGTGCCGCCGCACGGGATCGACGCCTCGCCTTCCGGCAGGGCGCAGTGCCAGGTGCGGCGGGCGGTGAGCTCCGGCCCCGGCACGTCGAGCCGGATCGGCGCGCCCGCCGTCACCCATGCCTTGAGCCGCTCGTTCACCGCCTGCGCGGCCTCGGCGACGTCCAGCCCGTCGGCCGTGAACCCCTTCTTGCGCAACGACTTGCCGAGCCGGTACTCGTCCAGGCTGGCGTGCGGCGTGATCCGCGAGGAGGTGATCGCGCTCTGGTCGAAGTCGGGGTGCCCGAGCCCGTCGAGCGCCGCCTCCTTGCGCCATCGCCCGGCCAGGGCGGCGTTGAGGGCCAGGGCGGCGAGGTGGCAGGCGGTGTGACCGGCCGACAGGGCGGCCCGGTAAGTGGCGTCGACCTCCAGCTCCACGTCCGCGCCGACGGCCAGCGGGCTACCGGTCACGTGCACGACCAGCCAGTCCCAGCCGTCCGCGCCGCGTCGTACCGGGATGTCGCTCCCCAGGAGGATCGCGCCGTCGGCGGCGCGCGCGCCCGTCACGCAGTCGAGGACGGGCAGGCCCCCGATGGCGCCGCGGTCGGCGGGCTGGTCGGGCCAGGTGTGGTCGAGGGGGTGGAACGGCGTCTCGCTGACGACGAGGCCGTGCCGGGCCCCCACCGGCACGGTCCCGACGATCTGTGAACGGCCCGTGACATGACCGTGGGGAAAGGTGACGACTGTCGATTTCACGGTGTCATCCTGGCAGAGGCGCTTTCCGCTCGTCCTCCAGATAACGCTCGCGTCCCGCGTACAGGCCGGTCAGGAGCTGTGCGACGAGCACAGCGAAGATCAGTGTGTACGGCGCTGCCCAGCCGCCGCTGACCTCCCTGAGCACGCCCACGAGCAGCGGCCCGGCGCCGGCGATGAGATAGCCGGCGCTCTGCCCGAAGGCGGACAGGCCGGCCGTCGCCTCGGGCGTGCGGGTGCGCAGCGCGAGCATCATGAGCGCCAGCGGGAACGAGCCCATGCCGATCGCCACGAACACCACCCAGATCGGCGCGGTGGAGGCCGGCGCGGCCCACAGGCCGGCGAAGCCGATGGTGTACGCGACGACGAGGCCGACGACGACGGGCCGCTGGTCGCGGAAGCGTGAGGCGATGACCGGGACCAGGATGGAGACGGGGATGTTCAGCGCGGTGAACCCGCCGAGGATCACCCCGGCCTGGTCGATGGTGAAGCCGCCGTCGGTGAGGATGGTGGCGAGCCAGCCGAACATGATGTAGGCGATCATGGACTGGGTGCCGAAGTAGATCGCGACCGTCCAGGCCAGCTTGCTCCTGGCGAGCCGGCGCATGCCCGACTCCGGCTGGGCGGCGCGTCGTTCCGGCTCACTGCGCAGCAGCAGGAGCCAGGGAACGGCGGCGACGGCGGCCAGCGCGGCCCACACGCCGAGGGCGATGTGCCAGTCACCGGAGGCACGCTCGATCGGCACGGTGGCCGCGGCGGCGAGCATGGTGCCGACGGCCAGCGCCGTGGTGTAGACGGTGGTCATCGTCCCGGTGCGGGCCGGGAAGTGGCGCTTGATCAGGGTAGGGATGAGCACGTTGCCGACGGCGCCGCCCGACAGCGCGACGGCGCTGCCCATCAGGAACACCGGCGCGGAGTCGACGAGCGATCGGACGAGCGTGCCGGCGCCGAGGGTGACGAGCGCGAGCAGCAGCAGCCGGTGCTCGCCGATGCGGCGGGCCAGCGTGGGCGTCACCGCGCCGACGGTGGCGAAGGCCAGCACCGGCAGCGTGGTCAGCAGGCCGGATCCGACGCTGGTCATGCCCAGCGCGGCGGACAGCTGATCGAGCAGTGGGCCGACGCTGGTCACGGCGGTGCGCAGGTTGAGCGCGGCGAGGACGATTCCCAGCACGAGGAGCCAGGCGAGGGAGTTGGTTCTGCCTCGTGAGGCTTGGGTGAGCACGGTCATGCCGGGTCAGCGTCCTCCACTCATCAAATCATGGGATGAATCGCTAGTCTAACAGCCGCAAAAGCGACATATATTCCCCGAACATGACGAAGCCCCCGGCAGTGCCGGGGGCTTCGGGTCGGCCTACAGGACCGGTCTGGGGCCCTGGGGCGGCTCGTCGCGCGGAGACACCGGGCCCGGAGGCGGAAGCGTGCCCTCCTGGGGAAAGCCGCTGCCGCCGATCGTGCCGGGCGGCACGGGGCGGTCGGTGACACCGCTGCTGGAGCCCCGCTGGTGCGGGCCGGGCACGTCGCCACGCCACGCGCCGGTCTCGCCGCCGCGCGATTCGATGAACGCCTTGAATCGTTCCATGTCGCCCTTGACGCGCAGCTTGACGATCTGCAGCCAGTCGCCGGCCTTCTCCACGAACCCCTCGGGGTCGTACTCCATCTGGAGCGTGACCCTGGTGGTCTCGGGGGTGAGCCGGTGGAAGGTGACCACACCCGACTGGTGCGGCTTGTCGATCGACCGCCAGGCGATGCGCTCGTCCGGGTGCTGCTCCGTGATCTCGGCCTCGAACTCACGCTTCACACCGGCGATCTCGGTGATCCAATGCGTGCGCGTGTCGGTGACCTGCTTGATGGATTCGACGCCTTCCATGAATTCGGGAAAGCTCTCGAACTGGGTCCACTGGTCGTACGCGACCTTGACGGGGACGTTGACGTCTACGGAGTGTTCGATCGTACTCATGAGAGTCGGCTGCCCCCGCGAACGCGCCGTTAACGTCGGCGCAGCAGCCAGTAGAGGCCCACGAGAGGCAGCACCAGGGGAATGTACAGGTAGCCGCTGCCGTAGCCCGACCAGACGGTGTCGTCGGGGAAGGCCGCCGGGTCGAGCAGGCTGACCGTGCCGATGACGAGCACCCCGGCCAGCTCGATGCCCAGCGCCACGAGCGCCACCCGGCGCGCCCCGCGCGCCAGCGCGGCGGTGAGCAGCACGTAGACCAGCGCGGCGAACGCCGACAGCGCGTAGGCCAGCGGCGCCTCGCCGAACCTGGTGAGGATCTGCACGGTGGCACGCGCGCCGGCGGCCAGCGCGAACAGCCCGTAGACGGCGACGAGGGCGCGTCCGGGCCCCTTGCCGAGGGCGTCGCTCATCCGGCCCCCTGCCAGATCTGCAGCAGCCGCCCCGTCATCACCGCGACGGCGAAGCCGGCCACGACCAGGATCGCCGGGCCCCACCTGCTCCGCTCGGCCAGCGCCAGCCCGACGCCCGCGGGCGGGATGAGGGCCACGCCGGCGAGGTAGCCGAACAGCGTGGCGGCGCCCTCGGCCGGCTCCTGCCCCCCGGCCATCGCCGCGATCACCAGGCCCGCCTGCACCAGGACGGCCACTTCGAGCACGGCGAACGAGACGAGCAGGATCATGCCCATGGTCCGGTCGCGGATCGCGGTGATCAGGCTCGCCAGCGCGAGCAGCAGCGAGCCGGCGATGACGATCGTGGCGACGGTGGTGTTCATCGGAGGAAAGGCTATCGCCCGGGCAGGTCGCCCTCGATCCCGTCCAGCACCCAGCGCAGCCCGCGCTCGAAATTGTCGTCGGCGCCGCGCACGCCCTGCTCCAGCATGGGCGCGAGCCTCGGGAACTCGCCGCTCGCGACGAGGTCCCGGATGTACGGCTCCGCCATGGCCGCCCGCTCGGCGTCGTTGACGCCCTCCTGGCGGGGGGCGGCGCGCTCGGCGGCCTCGCGTACGACGAAGCCCGTCACGTAGTCGTCGACGGCGGCCAGGATCCGCCAGGCGCCCAGCCGGTCCACGCCGAGACCGTCGAGCGCCGACAGCTTGCGCTCCACGTGGCGCAGCCCGTTGGGCCCTACGGCGACGCGCTGGGAGATCAGCTCGACCCGCCAGGGATGCCGCCGGACCAGCTCACGCTCACGACCGGCGGTCAGCAGCAGCGCCTCCCGCCAGCCGCCGGGCGGCCGCTCGCCGGCCTGCCCATCGTCGAGCGGCCGTTCGCCGGGCTGCCCTTCGTCGGGCCGCTCATCGCCGGGCCGCCCTTCGTCGGGCTGCGGCTCGGCGGCGAGGAGCTCGCCGGCCACCTCGTCGAGCATCAGGGCGAGCAGGTCCTCCTTGCGCTCGATGTAGGTGTAGAGGCTCATCGCGCGGGCGCCGAGCTCGGCGGCGACGCGGCGGATGGAGACCGCGCCCAGCCCCTCGGCGTCGGCGATCGACACGGCGGCGGCCACGATCGCCTCGCGGGTCAGCGCGGGACGCCGCTGCGGCGCGGGGCGTGACCAGACGGAACTCACAGACTCAGTCTAAGCCTGGCGATACACTGTACGCTAAATGCTACGCTGTACGGCATGCGCGATCCCCTGAAGGCCACCGGGCTCGTGGTGCTGCTCGGCGTGGTCATGACGATGCTCGACACCACGATCGTCAACGTCGCGATCCACTCCCTGGGCCACGAGTTCGGGGTCACCCCGGCGACCATGCAGTGGGTGGTCACCGGCTACCTGCTGGCGCTGTCGATGACGGTGCCGATCACCGGCTGGGCCGTCGGCCGGTTCGGCGCCGGGAACGTCTGGCCGGCCGCCCTCCTGCTGTTCGCCGCCGGATCGGCGCTCAGCGCGGCCGCCTGGTCGGTGGGCAGCCTGGTCGCCTTCCGGGCCGTACAGGGACTCGGCGGCGGGCTGCTGCTGCCGGTCGGGCAGGCGATGCTCGCCCAGGCGGCGGGCCGGGAGCGGATGGGCCGGGCGATGGCCCTGATCTCCGTTCCCGCGATGCTGGCGCCGGTGCTCGGCCCGGTGCTGGGCGGCCTGCTCGTGGACGGCCCCGGCTGGCGCTGGCTGTTCCTGGTGAACCTGCCCGTCTGCGCGCTCGCCCTACTCGCGGCCGTCCGGCTGCTCCCCCGCGACCCGGGCACGGGCGGGGGCACAGGCGGGGGCGGGGGCGGGATGCGGCTGGACGTGACCGGACTCGCGCTGCTGTCACCCGGCCTGGCGGCCCTGGTCTTCGGCCTGTCGGAGATCGGCGACGGCGCCTCGCTCGCGCATCCGGCCCTGTGGGCGGGGCTCGCGCTGCTGGCCGGGTTCACCGTGCGCGGACTGCGGACCCCGGAGACGCTGGTGGACCTGCGGTTGTTCGGCGACCGCGGGTTCGCCGCCGCCGTGGGCGCGCTGGCCTGCTACTCGGCGGCGATGTTCGGCGTAACCGTGCTCGTCCCGCTCTACAGCCAGCTCGTCCAGGGCGGCAGCGCCCTGGACGCGGGCCTGCTGCTGGCGCCGATGGGGCTCGGCGCGGCGATCACCATGCCGGTCGCCGGCAAGCTCACCGACAGCCGTGGCCCACGGGGCGTCGCCACCGTGGGGATCGTCGTGGCGGTGGCCGGCATCACCGGGTTCGCCGCCTCCGGCGCGCTGGTGCCGATGCTCGCCTCGATGCTCGTGCTGGGGCTCGGGCACGGGCTGGTCGCGCCCTCCGTCATGGCCGCCGCCTTCCGGACCCTGGACCACGCCGCGATACCGGCCGCGACCACGCTCAGCACCATCGTGGTGCGGGTGGCCGCGCCGTTCGGGGTCGCGCTGCTGGCCGTGCTCCTGCAGGTGTTCGACAGGGCGGCCGTGGCCCAGCCGTTCACCTGGGCGTTCGGTTGCGCGATCGGGCTGGCCGCCGGCGCGCTGGTGCCGATCGCGCTCGTAGGATCGAAGGCGTGGAAAGGATCCTCGTCAGCGCCTGCCTGATGGGCCGCCGGGTCCGCTATGACGGCGGCGCCAAGACCAGCTCCGACGAGCGGCTCGCCGCCTGGCTGCGGGAGGGCCGGTTGGTGCCGTTCTGCCCCGAGGTGGAGGGCGGGCTGGCCATTCCCCGGCCCGCCGCCGAGATCGAGGGCGGCGCGGGCGGCGAGGCGGTGCTGTCCGGGACGGCCCGGGTGCTCGCCGCCGACGGCTCCGACGTCACGGCCGCGTTCGTGGCGGGCGCGGGGGCCGCGCTGGAGGCCGCCCGCGCCTGCGGCGCCCGCCTCGCGGTGCTGAAGGAGGGCAGCCCGTCGTGCGGCGCCCTGACGATCTATGACGGTACGTTCAGCGGACGGCGCACTCCTGGCCGGGGCGTCACGACCGCGCTGCTGGAGAGCGCGGGCATCCGGGTGTTCACCGAGGAGCGGGTCGACGACGCGGCCGCCTACCTGCGCACTCTCGAGACATAGAACGCGCCGCCCAGGCCGAGCGCGAGCAGGGTCGCCATCGAGCGGTGATACCACGTGTTGAGCACGGTGGCCTCGCCGCCGCCCAGCGCGAGCGCCAGGATCCCGAGCAGCACCCCGGCCAGCGCGACCGCGTGCGCGTAGATCAGCCCGTCCCAGGCCCGCGCCCGCCCGGCCAGTGCGCCATACCCTCCGGCGAGCATCGCCACGGCGCAGATCGTCTCCACGACCACGGCCGGGACGATCACCGGCTCGGCCACCGGCCCGAGCGCGAACCCGGCGTGCAGCAGCGCCGCCAGCGAGAAGATCAGGCCAAAGGCGAGGGAGGCGACGCCCAGGGCCCTGCGCAACACGTCCATATCCTCACCGTGGCACCCCGTACGGCGCGGCGAATCACCCCTGAGGCGACGGTCCCGGTACACCGACGGTGGTAGCCGATCAGAAAAGTTCCTCACATCGAGAACCGACGGGCCGCGTGCGAAGTCTTAGAGATGGGGCCCGGAGCAGACCATCGGAACACGGGGAGAGGACACTCGGCGATGCCAGTCGATCTGACCAACGAACGACCCCTGGCCTGGGATTCGGCCACGCTCGACGCGGACACCAAGAAGATGCTCGACCACTTGCAGCCGAACATTCTGAAGGCGCACGTACGCGACCACCTGTCCGTCCTGTTCGTCCGCTTCAACGACGTCGCCGCGGGCCGGCGCTACCTGAGGCGGATCGCCGAAACGAAGATGAAGTCGGCGCGCCGGCACCTCGAAGAGGTCCGGGACTTCGCCACGACGGGCCACCGCGGCACGCCCTATGTGGGCATCGGCATCAGCAAGGCCGGCTACCGCGACCTCGGCCACTCGGTCGAGGACCTGCGCAAGTTCGGCGACAAGGCCTTCCGCGACGGCATGAAGCGCCGCGTCGCCGAGGTCCTGGACCCGCCCGTGGCAGAGTGGGACAACTGCTACCAGCGTGAGATCCACGCCGTCATCCTGATCGGTGACGCCGAGCGCGAGCCCGTCGAGGCGCTGCGCGAGGAGCTGCTGAACGACCTGCCCCCCGGTGCCAGGCTGCTGGGCGAGGAGACGGGCCAGGGCATGCACAACCCGGCCGGCGACGGCATCGAGCACTTCGGCTACGTCGACGGCCGCAGCCAGCCGCTGTTCCTCAAGGACGAGGTGGACAAGGAGCCCAAGGAGCACTGGAACCCGGCGTTCCCGCTGAGCAACGTCCTGGTCGCCGACCCGCTGGCGGCCGACCCCGCCCGCCACTTCGGCAGCTACTTCGTCTTCCGCAAACTGGAGCAGAACGTCCGCGCCTTCAAGGAGATCGAGCAGGAGCTGGCCGACAACCTGGGCCTGGCCGATGCCGACCGCGCCCGGGCGGGCGCCATGCTCGTCGGCCGGTTCAAGGACGGCACGCCCGTGACGCTCAAGGGCGAGGCCGGCGGCGGCACGGTCGTCAACGACTTCACCTTCGACGCCGACGAGGGCAGCAAGTGCCCGTTCAGCGGCCACATCAGGAAGACCAACCCGCGCTCGCACAGCCGCGAGGTGATCATGGCCAGGCGCGGCCAGACGTACGGGCGGCGCGACGACGACGCGTGGGACGACTCACCGCCGGAGACCCGGCCCAGCGGCGAGGTGGGCCTGCTGTTCATGGCGTTCAACAGCAGCCTGCAGAGCCAGTTCGAGTTCACCCAGCAGAGCTGGGCGAACAACCCCGACTTCGAGGTCTCCGAGACCGGCCACGACCCGGTCATCGGCCAGGGCGAACGGGACATCAAGGTCACCTACCCCAAGGTGTGGGGCAAGCCCGGGATGTCGCCGCCGCAGACGCAGGTGGCCCAGACCGTCACCATGAAGGGCGGCGAGTACTTCTTCATGCCGTCCCTCGCCTATCTGCGCGCACTGTGATCACGGGCGCGCGGGATCCCCGGTCCCGCGCGCCCACCGATCACCGGCGGGTGATCACGACATCGTCCACGCCCGCCTCCACCAGGCTCGCGGTCGACTCGTCCGCCGCTTCCACGAGGATCCGCACGCTCTGCCCGGCGAACGCGGAGATGTCGGCATCGGCCGTGCTCCACGCGCCGTCACGGTCGGCGGCCGAGCCGAGCCGCTGGAACACCGTGCTCGTGGTGTTCCCCACGACCTTCACCCGGAGGAAGTCGGCGCTGGAGGAGTTGCCGCCGTGCGCGAGATACCACCCCAGCGACAGGTTCAGCGCCCCGTCCGCCGGCAGGGCGATCACCGGTGACCGGATCGAGGTCACGCCGCCGTCGATGTCGTTCGCACCGGCGCTGGAGCCCGCGAGCCGACCGGTGACCAGCCCGTTGGCGCCGCTCAGGGTGGTGCCGAGCTGCTTGGGCCCGCTGGAGTCGGTGGCCTGCGGGTCGCCGCGCTCCCACTGGCCGGTGGCGGCGGTGTCGGCGCCGTCCGGGTCCACCGTCCAGCCGCCGGCGCTCTCGAAGGTGTCCGACCACACCGTCTCGGGTGCCGCGGCGGTGCCGATCGTCCAGACGGCGTGCGCGATGGCGTCCGTGTTGCGGTCCAGCGCCGTGTCGTCGATGTTGGAGATCGTGTCGCACGAGCGGTGGTAGCACGGGTCGAACGCCTGACCCGCGGTGCCGCCCCAGAGCGCCGCCTGCGCGCTGGTCTTGACGCCCTCCGCCCCGGTGAACGTGCCGCCCGCCGGGATGCCCGCGCTGATGAACGGCCCGTAGTCGGAGCGGCCGTCGAAGTCGGTGCCCCGGGTGGGGACGCCGATGGAGGTGAAGTAGCTCTGCAGGGTCTGCTCAAGCTCCGCCGAGCCCGAAGGGCCGGGCCCGGAGCCCACGCCGTCGGAGTCGTCGCCGTCATAGAGGAAATATCCGGCGTTGGGTGAGCCGACCATGTCGAAGTTCAGATACGCCGTGATCCTGGCGCGCTCGGCGGCCGACAGGCCGTTGACGTAGAACCGGGACCCGCGCAGGCCCAGCTCCTCCGCGCCCCACCAGGCGAACCTCAGGTGCTTGCCCGGCTGCAGCCCCTGCCGCGAGACCTCCAGCGCCACCTCCAGGATCGCCGCCGACCCCGAGCCGTTGTCGTTGATGCCCGCCCCGGCGGTGACGCTGTCGAGGTGGGCGCCGGTCATCAGGACGTCGTCCGGGTCGCCGCCCGGCCAGTCGGCGATCACGTTGTAGCCGGTGGCGCCGTTGTAGGTGAACGGCTGCAGCGTAGTGCTGTAGCCGGCCGCGTCGAGCAGGTCCTGAACATAGGTGGCGGAGGCCAGGTAACCGGGCCTGCCGTGTGCCCGGGAGCCGCCGTTGGCGGTGGCGATCGACTGCAGTTCGGTGAGATGGGCCTTGACGTTCGCCAGCGGGATGTCCGGGGGTGACAGGCCGGCGGCCGAGGCCATGCGTGAAGCCGTGGGTGAGGTCAGGACCAGGGCGAGGGGGAGGACGAAGGCCGCTGCTAGGGTGCCGGCACGGGCCATGCCTTGGGGGAGGTGAAAGCGCATGTGGCTCCTCCGCGGGATCGATGGGCGCGGTTGGAACGTAACGAGCGCGAAGCACTGTGAACAGACCCATATATTCGACTCGTCTGGGACCGGTCGACAGGGGCCACGGGTGCATGCCCCTCTCTGAGAGCCCGCTCTAAGATCGAGTGCTGAGGGGGCGAAAAGACCATGTTGCGGGCTTTTTTCAAAAATGAGGCGAGCAGCACCACCGCGCTGCTCGCCGCGACGGTCCTGGCGATGCTCTGGGCCAACTCCCCCTGGGGCGAGACCTACGAGGCCTTCTGGCACACCAGCATGGGCCTGTCGTTCGGCGACGCCACCTTCTCCCTCGACCTGCGCCACTGGGTCAACGACGGGCTGATGACGCTCTTCTTCTTCGTCATCGGGCTGGAGGTCTCGTACGAGGTCCGGATGGGCCAGTTGCGTGACCGCCGGCTGATCGCGGTGCCCGCCATCGCGGCGCTCGGCGGGCTGATCGTCCCCGCGGCCATCTACCTGGCCTTCAACGCGGGCGGGCCCGGCGCCGTCGGCTGGGGGGTGCCGATCGCCACCGACACCGCGTTCGTGCTCGGCCTGCTGGCCGTGGTGGGCGCCCGCTGCCCCGAGCCGCTGCGGGCGTTCCTGCTCACGCTGGCCATCGTGGACGACATCCTGGCCATCATGGTCGTGGCGATCTTCTACACGGAGAGCCTGTCCATCCCGGCACTGCTCACCGCCGTCGCGCTGCTGGCCGCGATCATGACGCTGCGGTGGCTGAAGATCTGGCGCGCGCCCGCGTACATCGTGCTGGGGTTCGGGCTGTGGCTGGCGACGCTGGAGAGCGGCGTGCACCCCACCCTGGTGGGCATCGCGCTGGGCGTCCTGGTGTTCGTGTACGCGCCCAGCGACCACAAGCTGCTGCGGGCTGGGGAGGCGGTGCAGGAGTTCACCAGCTCCCCCAGCCCCAGGGCCGCCGCCCAGGCGACCCGGCTGGTGCGGATGGCCGTGTCCGTCAACGAACGGCTGCAGATGCGGCTCCACCCGTGGACCGCGTTCGTGATCGTGCCCGTCTTCGCGCTGGCCAACGCCGGGATCCGGCTGGACGCCGAGACGCTGCGCAACGCCGCCACCTCCCCCATCGCCATCGGCGTGGCGCTCGGGCTGCTGGTCGGCAAGCTCATCGGCATCACCATCGGCACCTGGCTGCCGCTCCGGCTCAACTGGGGCGTGCTGCCCGGCAACCTGGTGTGGGGCCAGCTCCTGGGCGGCGCGGCGGTGTCCGGCATCGGGTTCACGGTCGCGCTGTTCATCGTGGACCTGGCCTTCGAGGACCCACGACTGCACAGCGAGGCCAAGATCGGCATCCTGGCCGGGTCACTGCTCGCGGCGCTGCTCGGCTGGATCGTCTTCAAGCTGGCCTGGGACCGGGGCGGCGTCTGCGCCCCGCCCGAAGCCGAGCCCGAGGAAGAGCTGCCCGTGCTGCTCAGCGAGCCCGTCGGGCCGGACGACCACGTGCGCGGGCCGAAGAACCCGGCCGTCACCATCGTCGAGTACGGAGACTTCGAATGCCCCTACTGCGGACGGCTCCACCCCATCCTTGAGTCGCTACGCGACCGGCACAAGGACCTGCGGATCGTCTTCAGGCACTTCCCGCTGCGCACGCTGCACCCCCGTGCCGTGCCCGCCGCGATGGCCGCGCAGGCGGCCGCCGACGCCGGCAGGTTCTGGGAGATGCATGACATGCTCTTCGACAACCAGCGCTTCCTCACCGACGAGGACCTGAACCGGTATGCCGCCCAGCTCGACGTGGACCCATGGTCCGACATCCGGCTCCACACGGCCAGGGTCGGGCGGGACGAGGCGTCCGGCCGTGCCAGCGGGGTGCGCGGCACTCCCACGCTCTTCATCAACGGCGTGCGCTATCAGGGCGGACTGGACCTGGAGTCGATCAGCAAGGCAGTGGATCGAGCGCGGCCCCAACCGTAAGACGTCCCCGACCGTCTGGAGACCTGCCCCATGAATTTCGCCAGTCTGATCCCCTCCTTCTTCCTGTGCCTGGTGCCCGTCCTCGGCATCGTGGCGACGGCGATGGCGCGGCGCACCCATGGGCGCGCGGCAGTCATCGGCATGATGGGCTGCGTCGCGCTGCTGCTCAGCGCGCTGGCACAGGTCGTGCAGCTCATCCTCCTGTCGACCATGTCCCCCAGGGACGTCCTCACCTTCGTCACGATCATGTCGCTGGTCATGACCGTGCTCACCCTCACGGGCATCAGTCTGCTGATCTGGGGTGTGGTGGCCCGCCGCCCGGAAGGCCGGCCGCAGCCGCAGCAACCGGCCTGGCAGCAGCCCGGCCAGCAGTCCCCCTGGCAGCAGCCCCAGGCCCAGCAGCGGCCCTGGCAGCCCCACGCCCAGCACCCCAGCAACCCGCAGCCGTACGGCCAGCGACCCAACGATCAGCAACCCCAGGGCCAGCAGCAGGGCTGGCAGCCGCAGCACGGGCAGCAGTCCGGCTGGCCCCAGCAGCCGTCAGGCGAGCAGCCCCAGCAACCCCAGCAGGGGCAGCAGCCCGGTTGGCAGCCGCCCCACGGTGGTCAGGGCTGACCTGGTCCCGCGCCGGGCGCTTCCCGAAATGCCGACAGGAAATGTGACACTGTTAACGGAAATATCCACTCATAGCCTGAGGGGATCATGAATCCAGAGCAGCCCGACCCAGAGCAGACCATCATGCATCCCCGGCGCGCCACCCCCCAGCCGCAACAGCGCCGGCCGGCACCCCCGTCCCCCCGAGCCGGGCCACCGGACCCCTCCTACACGCAACGCCTGCCGTACACCCCCGACATGCTCCCCGACGTGCCCGTCTACGAGGCGAAGCAGCCGCGGTCGGGCTGGTGGTGGTTCGTCGTCGTGGGCGGCATCGCGCTCCTGGTGGCGGCGCTGGCGGTGGGCGTCGTGCTGTGGAGCAGCGGCAACAGCTGACCCGCCACCCGGCGGCTCCGTTCACGCCCTGGTGAAGTCCATGGTCCAGTTCGTCTCCCAGCTCTGCTCGCCGTCCACCGAGAAGGCCTGCTCCCAGCGGCAGGAGTCCGCGCCGAGCACGGTCCAGATGAACCGGCAGCGCACCGGCGTGCCCTCGTAGGAGTCGTCGGCGTAGAACTCTCCCCGGTCCCCGTCGAAGGCGCCGACCAGGGGCGGCAGGTCGAGCACGCCCCTGGCGCTGCTCGACCAGTAGATGGACCACAGCCGCGTGCCGGGGTTGAAGACGCGCAGGGTCAGCCCGCTGAACCCCTTGGTGGGGAAGGCGATCTCGTCGAAGTTCGCGGCGCCGTCGAAGTGGCGGGTGGCGACGGACCGGCCGGGGAACTCCTCCCAGTCGTCGCTGCCGGCCAGGGCCTTGGCCAGCCGGCGGTTGGTCACGTTCCAGGTGCCTACGAGGAAGTCGAAGTCGTTCATGGGAGGACCGTAGGGCAGGGTCACTGACAGGTAGTGTCAGTGTGATGCGCGCCTCCCGACTGGTCTCGATCTTGCTGCTGCTGCAGACGCGGGGCCTGATGACCGCCCAGGAGCTGGCCGGCAGGCTGGAGGTCTCGGTGCGGACCATCTACCGCGACATGGAGTCGCTGCACGCCGCCGGGATCCCGCTCTACGGCGACGCCGGCCCCCGGGGCGGCTACCGGCTGCTCGACGGCTACCGGACCAGGCTCACCGGGCTGACGACCGACGAGGCCGAGTCGCTGTTCCTGGCCGGGCTGCCAGGGCCCGCCGCCGAGCTGGGGCTGGGCGCGGTGGTGACGGCGGCGCAGCTCAAGCTGATGGCGGCGCTGCCGGTCGAGCTGCGTGACCGGGCCGGGCGGATCCAGGAGCGCTTCCACCTGGACGCCCCGACGTGGTACCGGGACCCCGAGCCGGTCACCCATCTGCCCGCCGTGGCCGACGCCGTCTGGAACGAGCACCGGCTCCAGGTGCGTTACCGCCGTTGGAAGGCGCCCCAGGAGGTGGAGCGCCGCCTGGAGCCGTACGGGCTGGTCGTCAAGGCCGGGCGGTGGTATCTGGTGGCCCGTAGCGGCGAGGACGTGCGCACCTACCGGGTGTCGCAGATCCTCGATCTGCACCCGCTGCCCGAGCGCTTCACCAGGCCGGACGACTTCGACCTGGCGGCCTACTGGCAGTCCTACCTGGAGGAGTTCGAGGCCCGGCTGCGGCGCGGGGAGGCGGTCGTGCGGCTGTCGCCGCGCGGGCTGGAACGCCTGCCCGACCTCATGACGCCCGGTGTGATGACGGCGGCGCGGCAGAGCGCGGAGCCGCCGGACGCGCGAGGCTGGACGCGGGTGACGGTGCCCATCGAGTCGGTCGACCACGCGGTGGGCGAGTTCCTCCGGCTGGGCGCCGACGCCGAGGTGCTCTCCCCTGCCGAGCTGCGCGAGCGCGTGGCCGCCACGGCCGAGGAGCTCACCCTGCTCTACGGGTCATCACGTGGAACCGCCGGGTGACCTCGTATCCGGCCTTGCGGTAGAGGTGACCCGCCGGGCTCGCCTCGTCCGCCCACAGGAACCATGACGAGTGCAGCCCCTCGGCGCGCATCCTGGCCATGGTCAGGTGGAGCAGGATCCTGCCGAGCCCGGTGCCACGCTCCCCCGCGTCCACCCCGAACGGCCCGAACCTCTCCCGGATCCCCCGGTAAGCCCCGAACACCGCGAACCCCACTATTTGCTCTTTTTTCGCGATGACCATCCGCTGCGGGTCGGCGTGCCGCCTGATCGCCTCACCCCAGTCGGGGTTGAAGGCCCCCGCCGCGAACCTGATGAGCTCCGGCAGCTCACCGTCCACCGGCGAGCGGAAGACGTACCCCTCGCTCTCCCGCGCGGCCCGCAGCCTGCGCACCTCGTCAGGCGGCACATGACCGACCAGCGTGCGGCCCATGGCGACCGGCGAGGAGCGGGTCTCGAAGCCGAGCCCCCGCAGCAGCCCGAACCCGTCGGGATACAGCTCCACGTCCACCCCGGGCAGCACGTAGTGGGGCGTGTAGGAGGCGAAGTCGACGCGCGTCCTGCCCCGCTCGCGCAGGAACTCCAGCGCCTCGCCGAGAAGCCGCCGCCCCAGGCCGCGCCGCCGCTGCTCCGGCACGACGAAGAAGAACGGGATCCAGCCCGTGTCCGGCTCCAGGTCGGCCCCCGGCGCCTGCGGGATCAGCCTGCGGACGCCGTACGCGCATCCCGCCACCCGGCCGTCCACCACAGCGACCCGCAGCCCTGCCGGGTCGAAGTTGGGGTCGAGCAGCACGCAGTCGCGCAGCCACGCGCCGGTCGTGGGGTCACCCGGCATGCTCCGGTTCCAGGCGTCCACGAGGGCGCTCTCGTCCCCCGCCGCGAACGCGCGGACAGTCACCATCACCGGCTCCTTCCCCTGGGTTTCCGGCCAGCCTCCCGACACCCGCCCACCGTGGTCAAGCCGTTCCGGGCAACAATTTTCCCCGTACGTGCACGTACCGAAAAAATCCTTCAGTCGCGGAGCCTGACGCTGACCTGGGCGCCCACCTCGTCGAAGCCGAGCGCCCGAGCCACCCGGCGGGACGCCTCCGGCCGGGCCCGCCACTGCGGGAGCAGCCCGCGCTCCAGCGCGTCCGCGACCGCCGCGGACGCCACGGCCTTGGCCAGCCCCTTGCCCCGGCGGTGGGCGGCGGTCAGCACCGACACGTGCGCCGCCGTGTTCAACCACGGCCGATACCCGGCCACGGCGACCACTTCCTGCCCCTCGCGCAGCACGAACGCGTCCGAAAGGATCTCCCGGAGCCCGCTCTCACCGGTCTCCGCCTCGTCGGCCGCGTCCAGCAGGGCCCGCACATCCGCGTCCCCCGCCTGAAGCCGCTCCACCGCGGCGCCCCCCTGCGCGGCGACGAACCCGCCGGCGTCGACGTACGCCAGCGACGCCGGCCCGAGGACATCGTCGACAGGCAGCGCCTCAGGCAACCGCCCGAGGTCGGCAAGGAGGTCGGCAAGGCCGGGCAGCGCGCCGGACGACGGCCCCCGGTCGGTGGGTCCCGTGAGCGCTCGCGCGGACCGCCCAGGGTCGGTGAGGCCGGTGAGCGCCGCCCGCAGGGGGACGGCCGAGGCCTCGTCGGGCACCGTCGCGAGCACCGCCCCGCGGATCGCGACGACCCCCGCCCATCCGGCCGGGCACAGCCACGACCCGGCCGAGACGACCACCCGCACCTGCCCCGGCTCGGGAAAGCTCACCGGAACACGAGCCAGGTCGGCCCACAACCGACGGGCGCGATCGAGATGCGACATCCGGCCATGATAGGGACGCCCCGCGCCCACCCCTCAGACCGAGGTCGGCATCGGCCCGCCGTTGTAGGTCATGGCGTCCAGGAAGGCGCTGACGAGGTCCACCTCGGTGCCGGCGGCGTCCGCGTACGCCCGGTGGAGGTTGAGCACCACCCTCTCGGCGTCCGCCCACTTCGCGAACTCCCCCAGGTCGGCCCCCTGCGCCGCCTGCAGCGGCGTGAGCCCGTCCTGCCGCCCCCTGCGCGCGATGTCGGCCACGAACCGGTAGTAGCGCTCGTGCTCCGCCAGGACACCGGGCAGGGCGCCCGCGTCGGCGAGCGGCCCATGACCGGGGACGACGTGCTCGGGCTCGAAGGCCGCCAGCCAGTCCAGCGACCTCAGCGCCCCTTCCACCGACCCCATCAGCAGCATCGGGGTCAGCCCGTGGAACAGCAGGTCACCGGCGAACAGCACCCGCTCCTCCGGCAACCACGCCACCACGTCCCCCGGCGTGTGCGCGGCATGACCGGGGTGCCGCAACTCGATCCGCCGCCCGCCGGTGAAGAGCGTCAGCTCCGACGAGAAGACCACCGACGGGGTACGGCGCGTCACGTTCCCCCAGTCGGGCACCGGCTCCCAGACCGGCGGGCACCCGTCGATCAACGGGTCGGCGAGCAGTGCGTCCCGCATCGCCGTATGCCCGAAGATGACCGTCTCGTCGGGCAGCAAGCTGTTGCCGTAGGTGTGGTCGCCGTGCTGATGGGTGTTCACCGCCATCCGCACCGGGGCGCCGCCGGTGGCCGCCGCGACCGCCGCCAGGAACCGTCGGGTGCGCGGCTCGGTCGCGCAGGTGTCGACCAGCACGGTCCCCTCGTCGCCGGTCACCACCCCGGCGTTGTTGACCCACCAGGTGCCGTCCGGCTGCACCCAGGCGAACACCCCCGGCGCGGCCTCGTGCAGTCTCGCCTCGTCCGGCTGATTCTCCACCGCTGTTCCTCCCCCGGGTTTCGCTCATGTCGGCGTGGTGGCATGAGCGGAGAAATAATGACCCTTCGAGATCTAACACCAGCGCGGCTGGGACTCGCGCCAGAACTTCACTCCTGAAGGACGGCTCGCGCCAGAACTCCACTCCTGAAAGACGGCTCGCGCGCGAACACCACTCCGCCAGGACGGCATGGCAGGGTGGCGGTCATGCTGATCGTGATGAGCGGACTGCCGGGCGCGGGCAAGAGCGCGGTGGCGGAGGAGCTGGGCCGCCGCATCCCCGCGCCGGTGCTGTCGGTCGACCCGGTCGAGGCCGCGATGTGGCGCGCGGGGATCGACCGCGGCCAGCCAACCGGTCTGGCGGCCTACGTCGTGGTCGAGGCGCTCGCCGGTGAGATCCTCGCGCTCGGCCAGCGGGTGATCGTGGACGCGGTGAACGACGCTGAGGAGGCCAGGGAGCAGTGGCGGACCCTGGCCCGCCGCAGTGGCTCCGCGCTGCGCCTGATCGAGGTGATGTGCTCCGATCCGGACGTGCACCGGCGACGGCTGGCGGGCCGCCGACGCGGCCTTGACTGCTTCCCGGAGCCGACCTGGGCCTCGGTGCAGGCCCGCCGCGCCGCCTTCACGAACTGGCGTGCGGATCGCCTGGTCCTGGACTCCATCGCCTCGCCGGCGGACAACGCGCGCACGGCCCTGGCGCACTTGGAGCACTCGGGGCACTCGGGGCACTGAAATGGAAAAGGCCTGCGGGACGTTTCCCGCAGGCCTTCTTAAAGGGGTGGAGCTATAGGGATTCGAACCCTAGACCTCCTCCATGCCATGGAGGCACGCTACCAACTGCGCCATAGCCCCTGGTCGCCGCGTGGAGCATGCTCTTTGCGGCGCTCGGAGAGCATATAGCCATCCAGAGGATTCGCCTAATCGACAGCCGATCAGCCCGTACGGCGCGGGCCGTACGGGCTGGTCAGAGCCTTCACTGGCGCCCTTCGGCGTCAGGACTGTCGTCGCCGCTGATCGGCTCGGGCAGGGTGCCGGCGTTGTGCTCCAGCAACCGCCACCCTCGCCGTCCCTGCTCCAGCACGGACCACGAGCAGTTGCTCAGCCCGCCGATGGCGGACCACGTCTCCTGCGGCAGCCCGAGCAGCTCGCAGATGCCCAGCCGCAGCGCCGCGCCGTGGGAGGCGACGACCAGCAGCCCGTCATCGTCGAGTTTGGCCGCCCACCGCCGCATGGCCGCGGCGACCCGGGCGGCCACCTCCGTCACCGGCTCTCCGTCGGGCGCCTCCCAGGCGACGTACTCCTGGGGCCAGCGCTCGGCGATCTCCGCGCGGGTGAGGCCCTCCCACTGGCCGCCGCCGCGCTCGCGGAAGTCCTTGTCCACCGCCACGTCGAGCCCGGTGAGGCGGCCGAGCGCGAGGGCGGTGTCGTTGGCCCGCTGGAGGTCGGAGGAGACGATGTGGGTGGGCCGCAGCGCGGCGAGCAGCGAGGCCGCTCGCGCCGCCTGGGCGATGCCCTGCTCGTTGAGCTGAATGTCGGAGTGGCCCTGAAAGCGCTGCTCGACGTTCCACAGGGTCTGCCCATGTCTGAGGCAGACGATCCGCTTGCTCAAGTGCGGGCCCTCTGGATGTTGGCCTGCATGACGCCCTCCGGCAGGCTGATCGCCGGGCAGTCCTTCCAGAGGCGCTCCAGCGCGTAGAAGGTGCGGTCCTCCTCATGCTGCACGTGCACCACGATGTCGATGTAGTCGAGGAGCACCCAACGGCCTTCGCGCTCGCCCTCCCGGCGCACCGGCTTGGCGTCGGCCTCGGCGCGCAGCCTGTCCTCGATCTCGTCGACGATGGCGCGTACCTGACGATCGTTGGTTGCGGAGCAGAGCAGGAAAGCGTCGGTGATGACGAGCTGCTCGCTGACGTCATAGGCGAGGATGTCGTCGGCCAGCTTGTCCGCCGCGGCCTCTGCGGCGATTCTCACGAGCTGGACGGCTCTGTCGGTTGCTGTCACGATGCGGGTCGGTCCTCCTGTGTCGACAACACTCCCTCATGTTGAGGGTACCCGTTACGACCGTGACGCCCCACGTGTGACGCGATTCGGTCAGGCATGGGCGTGATACAGGCCGCGCTTGTTGATGTACTGCACGATCCCGTCGGGCACGAGATACCAGATGGGCTCCCCCTTCTCCACGCGCTGCCTGCACTCCGAGGAGGAGATGGCCAGCGCGGGGATCTCCAGCAGCGTCACCCTGCCCTCGGGCAGTCCCGGGTCATGGAGCGTGTGACCCGGCCGGGTGCAGCCGACGAAGTGAGCGAGCTCGAACAGCTCCTCGGCGTTCTGCCAGTCGAGTATGGCGCCGAGGGCGTCCGCCCCGGTGATGAAGTACAGCTCCGCGTCGGGACCGTACTTCTCCGAGATGTCGCGCAACGTGTCGATGGTGAAGGTCGGCCCCGGCCGGTCCACGTCCACCCGGCTGACGGAGAAGCGGGGGTTGGACGCGGTGGCGATCACCGTCATCAGGTAGCGGTCCTCGGGCGCGGAGACCTCGCGCTCCGCCTTCTGGTACGGGCGGCCCGTGGGGACGAAGACGACCTCGTCGAGCTCGAAGTGGTGTGCCACCTCGCTGGCGGCGACCAGGTGGCCGTGATGGATGGGATCGAAAGTGCCTCCCATCACTCCCACACGTCGCTTCCCCTGGATACCAGGCGCGTTCATCATGAAACGGACCTTACGCGGAGGCCTTATCACAACATGACAGGACCCCCCTCGGTGATGTCCGCGCATCACTCCCGTTGCGGACGTAGCATGCCGGGCATGACGACCACCCCGGACCGCAACCGCGTCCAATTGCCCGGCATCTCGTCCCGTGCCTACGAACACCCCGCAGACCGGTCGGCCCTGGTCGCTCTGCGGAAGTTGAGCGGGTTCGACACGGTTCTCAAGCAAATGTCCGGCCTCATCAGCGAGCGCCGCCTGCGCCTGATGTACCTCGCGTCGGCCGTGCGCGTGAGCGAGACCCAGTTCCGCTCCCTCTACGACATGGGCCGCGACGCCGCCTACACCCTTGACCTGCACCGCATTCCCGAGATCTACGTCCAGCAGGACCCGCAGGTCCAGGCCAAGGCCATCGGCTTCGACGACCCGTTCATCGTCGTGACCACCGGCCTGCTCAACCTCATGAACGAGGAGGAGCAGCGCTTCGTCATCGGGCACGAGACCTCGCACATCCTGTCGGGCCACGCCGTCTACCGGACGATGCTCGACATCCTCACCCGCCTGGCCACCCGCGTGGCCTGGATCCCGCTCGGCTACATCGGCCTGCGCGCCATCGTGGCCGGCCTGGAGGAGTGGTACCGCAAGTCGGAGCTCTCCTCCGACCGCGGCGGCCTGCTCACCGGCCAGGACCCCGAGGCGGCCAAGCGCGCGCTGATGAAGCTCGCCGGCGGCGACTACACCCACGAGATGAACATCGAGGCCTTCCTCGCCCAGTACCAGGAGTACGACACCGCAGGCGACCTGCGCGACGGCTTCCTCAAGGTGCTCAACCTGCTCGGCACCACCCACCCGTTCGCCGTGGTGCGCGTGGCCGAGCTGGACAAGTGGCAGCGCAGCGGCGAGTACGACCGCATCATCGGCGGCGACTACCCGCGCAGGGAGGACGACGCCAGCGCCAGGGTCACCGACGAGATGAAGGCGGCCGCCGATTCCTACCGCAGGTCCTGGTCGGAGTCCCAGGACCCGTTCATCGGCGTACTGCGTGACGTGGCCGAAGGCGCCGTCGGCGCGGGCGAGCGCATCTTCAACAGGTTCGCGCGCCGCGACGGCCAGAGCTGACAGTCTGAGCTGACAGTCTGAGCTGACGGGGTCAGAGCAGCAGGGCGATCGCGCGCACGGCAGCCGCGCACAGGGCGACGAAGCCGCCCAGCACGGCCAGTGCGCGCAGCCCTTCCCTGCGCAGCTCCGGCAACCGGGAGCCGACCCGCTCGATCTCCCGGCCGGTGATGCCCCCGCACAGCATGCCGAACACCACGCCCGCCACGGTGACCGGCGCGGCCTGCTGCCACCAGGACGAGTCGATCACGCCGCCGCCGGTGACCCAGAGCGCTCCGCCCGCCGCCACCGCGACGGGCGCGCCGGGCCACACGACCGCCGTCGTGGCCGCGCCCACCAGCGCGAACGGGAACGACAGCACCCGCAACGTCACCCGGACCCGCCGCGAGGTGCGCTTCCTGACCATCCAGTGGCCCATCCAGAGCGTCCTGGTCAGCACCACGAACACGGCCGTGATGCCGATGGAGGCGATCGGCCACATCACCGACGCCACCACACACGGCACGGCCAGTACGGCGAGCAGCACCAGCGCCGTGTTGCCGGCCGGCAGCGTGGTGGCCTCGGACCTGAGCCTGGCCTCGCGGGCGGCCGTCTGGGACCTGGTACGGGCCCGTACGGCCGTCTGAGCGCCCTCACGGACGCGGCTGCGCACCGCCGCGCCCCTGCCGTCAGCGCCCACCCGGCTCCGCGCCGTCGTCTTGCCGTCCTCACCACGCGCCCGCGACGACGGCGTCTTGCCGTCGTCCCCGCGCACCCGTGACAAGGGCGCCTTGCCGTCGTCGCCGCCGCGCACCCGGGACGGTGACGCCTGGCCCTCGTCCACACGCCCCCGGGCCTTCACGTCGTCGCCACGACTCCGAGCCGGCGGCACCTTGCCGTCGTCGCCCCGTGCCCGCGCCTTCACGTCCTCGCCCCGGCTCCGGGACAGCGGCGCCTTGCCGTCGTCGCCCCGGCTCCGGGAGGTCGGCTTGCCGTCGTCCACCGCGCGGCCCCGTGGCGGCGGCACCTTCCCGTCGGTGGTCGCGCGGGCGCGGGGCTGTGCCTTGCCGTCAGCGGCCGTACGGGAGCGAGGTGGGGGCACCTTGCCGTCAGCGCGCGGGCGCGGCGTCACGGGCTCCTCACCGGCGCGCCCACGCGGCGGCACAAACTTGGCGTCCTCCACCGTACGGCCCCGCGCCTCCTCTTCGGCGGCCCCGGCCCGGGGCTCGGCCTCGGAGGTGCTGGTCGCCTTGGCCAGCCGGGCCAGCCGATCGGCCAGCAGCGCCGCGGTGGGCCGCTTGCCCGGCTCGCGGTTGAGCGCCGCCCGCACCAGCGGCAGCAGCGCCACCGGGACGCCCTTGAGGTCGGCCTGGCCGTTCAGCACCGCGTACATCTGCGCCTCGGGCGTGCCGCGCCCGAACGTCGGCCGGCCGGTGGCGGCGAACGCCACCGTCGCCGCCCAGGCGTGCACGTCGGCGGGCGACTCCACCTGCTCGTCGGCGAAGATCTCCGGCGCGGTGTAGCCGGGCGTGCCGAGGAACGTACCGGTCATGGTGAGCCGGGTGGCGTCGATCACCTGGGCGATGCCGAAGTCGATGAGCACCGGGCCGTCGGCGCCCATGATGATGTTGCCGGGCTTGAGGTCGCGGTGCACGATCCCGGCCGCATGGATGATGGCGAGCGCGGTGGCGATGCCGTGGGCGAGATCGACGAGCTGCGCCAGGTCCAGCGACCCCTGCTTGCGCACGAGGTCCAGCAGCGTGGCGCCCTCGATGTGGTCCATGACCAGGTAGGGGCGGGCACACGACAGGTCGGCGTCGAGGACCTTCGCCACGTACGGGCTCTCGACCCTGCGCAGTGCGCGGACCTCGCGTTCGAGCCTGATGCGTGAGGAATCGTCCTCGCTGAGGTCGTGCAGCACCTTGAGTGCGACACGCTCACCACGGCGAGCGCTCGCGAGGTAGACCTCGCCCATGCCGCCGCGGCCAAGCCGCTCAAGCAGGGTGTAAGGCCCGACCTTGCCGAGCTTGCTCACCGTCCCTCCCCGCTCGGCGCGCCCATAAGGGACACAACCCTAGCGCCGGGACGGAGAAAGACGGCCGCGGCGCGCCGAAGGCTCGGCCGCGAAGGGGGGAACGCCCCGCCCGCAGACCGTCGAGCCCTGCCTCCTGCGACCCTGCCTCTTACGACCCTGCCTCCTACGACGCCGGATCCCGTCCGCCGAACAGGTCAGCTGCCTGACCCCGCGATGACCGTGCCCTCTGATGTGCGCAGGTGGCCGTCGCCGGTGTAGACCCACTTGGTGGAGGTCAGCTCGGGCAGGCCCAGCGGGCCGCGCGCGTGCAGTTTCTGGGTGGAGATGCCGATCTCCGCGCCGAAACCGAACTCGCCGCCGTCGGTGAACCGGGTGGAGGCGTTGACCGCGACCGCCGCCGAGTCCACCAGCGACACGAACCTGCGGGCCGCCTGCTGGGAGCGGGTCACGATCGCCTCGGTGTGGCCGGAGCCGTAACGCCTGATGTGCGCCACGGCCTCCTCCAGGGAGCCGACGACGGCGGCGGCGATGTCGTAGGAGAGGTATTCGGCGAAGAAGTCCTCCTCGGTGGCGGGCACGACCTCGCCGTGGCGGGCGATCGCCTCGTCGCCGTGCACCGTCACGCCCGCCGCCTTGAGCGCGTCGAGCGCCTTCGGCACGAACTCCCCGGCCACGTCGGCGTGCACCAGGAACGTCTCGGCCGCGTTGCACACCGAGGGCCGCTGCGCCTTGGCGTTGACCAGGATCTCCACGGCCAGCTCCTGGTCGGCCTCGGCGTCGACGTAGACGTGGCAGTTGCCGACGCCGGTCTCGATCACCGGCACGGTCGACTCCTCGACCACCGAGTTGATCAGCGACGCGCCGCCGCGCGGGATCAGCACGTCGACCAGCCCGCGAGCGCGCATCAGCTCCTTGACGGAGTCCCGGGAGAGGCCCGGCACGAGCTGCACGGCCCCGGCCGGGACCTCGGTGCCCGCCAGCGCCTCCTGCATGACGCGCACCAGCGTGGTGTTGGAGGAGTAGGCGCTGGAGGAGCCCCGCAGCAGCACCGCGTTGCCGCTCTTGAGGCAGAGCGCGGCGGCGTCGACGGTGACGTTGGGGCGGCCCTCGTAGATGATCCCGATGACGCCCATCGGCACCCTCAGCTGGCGCAGTTCCAGCCCGTTGGGCAGGGTGGAGCCGCGCACCACCTCGCCCACGGGGTCGGGCAGGTCGGCCACCTGCCGCACCGCCTCGGCGATGGCGCCGATCCGGGCCTCGTCGAGCCGGAGCCGGTCGACCATGGCCTCGGAGGTGCCCTGCGCCCTGGCCCGCTCGACGTCCTCGGCGTTGGCCTCGACGATCTCGGCGGCGTGCGCGACCAGCGCATCGGCGACGGCACGCAGCGCCCGGTCCTTGGGCGCCCGCGCCAGCGGGGCCAGCTCGGCGGCGGCCTCCCGTGCGGCGTGGGCGACCCGTAGGAACTCTGTTGTCATGCCTTCACTCCGCGTGCTCGTCGTCGGACCTCAGCTGTGGGACTCCAGTATGACGATGTCGTCACGGTGAATCAGCTCGCGTTCATATTCCGGACCGAGTGTGACGGCCAGCTCCCTGGTGGAGCGCCCGAGCAGCTCGGGGATCTCGCCGGCGTCGAAGTTGACCAGTCCGCGCGCCAGCACCCGCCCACGCGGCCCGCACAGGTCGACCGGGTCACCGGCGGCGAACTCACCCTCGACCGAGGTGACCCCGGCGGGCAGCAGCGACTTGCGCCGGGTGACGACGGCCTCGACCGCGCCCGCGTCGAGATGCAGCCGCCCGCGCCCGGTGGCCGCGTGGGCCAGCCACAGCAACCGGGTGCCCGGATGCCGGCCGCCCGGGTGGAAGAAGGTGCCGACGTCGGCCCCGGCGAGCGCCTGGGCGGCGTGCGCGGCGGCGGTCAGCATCACCGGCACGCCCGCGCCGGTGGCGATCTTGGCCGCCTGCACCTTGGTGATCATGCCGCCGGTGCCGACTCGGCCGGCGCTCCTGCCCAGCTCGACGCCGACCAGGTCCTCCGGCCCGCGGATCTCCGCCAGCCGCCGCGACCCGGCCCGGCTGGGCGGGCCGTCGTACAGCGCGTCCACGTCGGAGAGCAGCACCAGCGCGTCGGCCCTGATGAGGTGGGCGACCAGGGCCGCCAGCCGGTCGTTGTCGCCGAAGCGGATCTCGTCGGTGGCGACGGTGTCGTTCTCGTTGACGATCGGCACGATGCCGAGATCCAGCAGCCGGTCCAGGGTGCGCTGGGCGTTGGCGTGGTGGGCCCGGCGCATCATGTCGTCGGCGGTCAGCAGCACCTGCCCGACGCGCAGGCCGTACCGGGCGAAGGAGGAGGTGTAGCGGGCGACCAGCACGCCCTGGCCGACCGACGCGGCGGCCTGCTGCGTGGCGAGGTCGCGAGGTCGCGAGGCCAGCCCGAGCGGGCCGAGACCCGCCGCGATCGCACCCGACGAGACCAGCACGAGCTGCGTGCCCGCGCGCCGGCGCGTCGCGAGCACGTCCACGAGCGCGTCGACCCGGTCCACGTCGATCGTGCCCTCTGGGGTGGTGAGCGAGGACGATCCGACCTTGACGACGACCTTGGACGCTGAGCTCAGCTGTTCGCGCACGTCCAAAGCTTATCCGAGCCTTTCTGACGGCTTTGCCGCAGCGGTCACACCAGCCGGTTGTCGGAGCCGCGCGGCCCCTGCCGCACCGCCTCGGCGTTGAGCGTGGGCTGCCAGTCGAAGACGTACCCGCCCTCCATCGGCCCGATCACGACCTCCACCCCGGCGGTGGCACCGGCCTTGACCAGCTCCTGCTCCACCCCGAGCCGCTCCAGCCGGTCGGCGAGATAGCCCACGGCCTCGTCGTTGGTGAAGTCGGTCTGCCTGATCCACCGCTCCGGCTTCTCACCGGTCACCTGGAAGATGGTGTCGTTCACCCGGCGCACCTGGAACCCGGCATCACCGAGCTGCTTGGGCCTGATGACCAGCCGCGTCGGCTCCTCGACCGGCCGGTTGGCGCGGGCGGCGGCCACCCACTCCCCCATCGCGAAGGTCAGCTCGCGCAGCCCGTCGTGGGTGGCGGCGGACACGGTGAAGACCCGCAGCCCCCGCTCCTCGAACTCGGGGCGTACCAGCTCGGCCAGCTCGCGGGCGTCGGGCACGTCCGACTTGTTCAGCACGACCATGCGCGGGCGGCCTTCGAGCTTGCCGTACGCCCGCAGCTCGGCCTCGATCACCTCGTAGTCGGTGACGGGGTCGCGCCCCGGCTCCATGGTGGCGCAGTCGATGACGTGCAGCAGCATGTCGCACCGCTCGACGTGGCGCAGGAACTCGTGGCCCAGCCCCTTGCCCTCGGAGGCGCCGGGGATCAGCCCCGGCACGTCGGCGACGGTGAAGATGTGGTCGCCCGCCGTCACCACGCCCAGGTTGGGGATCAGGGTGGTGAACGGATAATCGGCGATCTTGGGCTTGGCCGCGCTCAGCGCCGCGATCAGCGACGACTTGCCCGCGCTGGGGAAGCCGACCAGCGCCACGTCGGCGACGCTCTTGAGCTCCAGCATGACGTCCAGCGCGTCACCGGGCTCGCCGAGCAGCGCGAACCCCGGCGCCTTCCGCTTGGCGCTGGCCAGCGCGGCGTTGCCGAGCCCGCCGTGCCCGCCCTGGGCGATCACGTAACGGGTCCCCACGCCCACCAGGTCGACCAGCACCTCGCCGCTCTGGGCGTCCTTGACGACGGTGCCGCTGGGCACCGGCAGGACCACGTCGCCGCCGTTGGCTCCGTCCCGGTTGGAGCCCTGGCCCTGCTTGCCGCTGTCGGCCTTGCGGTGCGGGCGGTGGTGGTACTCGAGCAGTGTGGCGGTGTTGGGATCCACTTCGAGGATCACGTCGCCGCCGCGCCCGCCGTTGCCGCCGTCGGGGCCGCCCAGCGGCTTGAACTTCTCCCGGTGCACGGAGGCGCAGCCGTTCCCCCCGTCACCGGCCCTGACATGCAGGATCACCTGGTCCACGAAGTCCGGCATTTCCGCTTCTCCTCCATCGGCCCCTGGGGGCCCTCATGCGATCCTCGCCAACGGCGAGTCCTGCCTCAAACATCAGGCGCGGCACCGGTCACGGCGCCGCGCCACAAACAGCGAAAGGGTGGATCGGCAGGCGATCCACCCTTTCTACAACCCGCGACGCGGCGTATTTACTCCGCGACGGGGACGATGCTCACGGCGCGACGACCGCGCTTGGTGCCGAACTGCACGTGGCCCGCGGACAGCGCGAACAGCGTGTCATCGCCACCACGGCCGACGTTGTCGCCGGGGTGGAAGTGGGTGCCACGCTGACGGACGATGATCTCGCCCGCGTTGACCAGCTGGCCGCCGAAGCGCTTGACGCCCAGGCGCTGAGCGTTGGAGTCGCGGCCGTTCCGGGTGGACGACGCGCCCTTCTTGTGTGCCATCTCTAACTCCCGATCAGGCCTGGTCGATACCGGTGATCTTGACCTGGGTGTACCGCTGACGGTGACCCTGGCGCTTCTTGTAACCGGTCTTGTTCTTGTACTTGAGGATGCGGATCTTGGGGCCCTTGGTCTCACCGAGAATCTCGGCGCTGACCATGAACTTGCCCGCCTCCGTGGTCACATCGCCGTCGTTGACGACGAGCACCGTCGGCAGCGAAACCGAAGAGCCGACCTCGCCGGCGACCTTGTCCACCTCGAGGACGTCACCGACGGAGACCTTCTGCTGCCTGCCGCCGCAACGAACGATCGCGTACACCGCGGAACCCTTCTACTGACTCACTGTTGCGATCCATCGGCCATCCCATGCGGAATGGCCGCTGACTCCGAATGCTGCGCCCGTCATTCGGCCCATCTGGAACCGACGAACCGTGGGGCGCGCCAACAGGGCACGTCACCTGACGCACCGGTTGTCTAGGGTACCGGATTAACGGCGCCCTAGGCGAACCGGACGATTCATCGGACAGTCCACCGAGCAGCGCTGCTACTCGCCGGACCTGGCTCGGCGGGAGCGTCGCCGCCCCCTGCCGGATGTCTGGCCGGCCTGGTCGTCCTCGGTCGGGACGTCTTCAAGCGCATCGGTCACGGTATCACGACCAGCGGAGTCCTTGGCCGCGGAAACCTTCTCCGAGACCGCCTTCTCCACTGCCATCTTGCCCTGGGTGCCACGCGGCTCGGGCTTGTGCTCGACCGGCTCCGTGGAGACGATCAGGCCGCGCCCGTTGCAGCAGTCACACGGCGTCGAGAACGCCTCCAGGAGCCCCTGACCGACCCGCTTACGCGTCATCTGCACCAGACCCAGCGACGTCACCTCGGCCACCTGGTGCTTGGTCCTGTCGCGCGCCAGGCACTCCAGCATCCGCCGCAGCACCAGGTCGCGGTTGGACTCCAGCACCATGTCGATGAAGTCGATGACGATGATGCCGCCTATGTCGCGCAACCTGAGCTGGCGGACGATCTCCTCGGCCGCCTCCAGGTTGTTGCGGGTGACGGTCTCCTCCAGGTTGCCGCCCTGGCCGGTGAACTTGCCGGTGTTGACGTCGACGACGGTCATCGCCTCGGTCCGGTCGATCACCAGGGAGCCGCCGCTCGGCAGCCACACCTTGCGCTCCATCGCCTTGCTGAGCTGCTCGTCGATCCGGTACGACTCGAACACGTCGCCCTGCTCGCCGTCCCACTTCGACAGCCGCTCGCCCAGGTGCGGCGCGACGTACTGCACGTACTCGTCGACCGTCTCCCAGGCGCCCTCACCCTGCACGACCAGCGAGGTGAAGTCCTCGTTGAAGACGTCACGGACCACCCGGACGGTCAGGTCCGGCTCGGCCGAGAGCAACTCGGGCGGGCTGGCGTTCTTGGCCTTCTTCTGGATGGCCTCCCACTGCGCCGACAGGCGGGCCACGTCGCGGGCCAGCTCCTCCTCCGAGGCGCCCTCCGCCGCCGTACGCACGATCACGCCGGCGTTCTCGGGCATGACCTTCTTCAGGATGCTCTTGAGCCGGGTGCGCTCCTTGTCGGGCAGCTTGCGGCTGATGCCGGTCATCGAGCCGTCGGGCACGTAGACCAGGTAGCGGCCGGGCAGGCTGATCTGCGAGGTCAGGCGGGCGCCCTTGTGACCGATCGGGTCCTTGGTGACCTGCACCAGCACCGACTGACCGGACTTCAGCGCCGACTCGATGCGCTTGGGCTGGCCTTCCATGCCGGCGGTGTCGAAGTTGACCTCACCGGCGTACAGGACGGCGTTGCGGCCCTTGCCGATGTCGATGAAGGCGGCCTCCATCGACGGCAGCACGTTCTGGACCTTGCCCAGGTAGACGTTGCCGACGTAGGACTGGCTGGCCTCGCGGTTGACGTAGTGCTCGACGAGGACGCCGTCCTCCAGCACCGCGATCTGCGTACGGTCGCCCGTGCGGCGCACCACCATCATCCGGTCGACGGACTCCCGGCGGGCCAGGAACTCCGACTCGGTGATGATCGGCGGACGCCTGCGGCCGAGCTCACGGCCCTCGCGGCGGCGCTGCTTCTTGGCCTCCAGCCGGGTGGAGCCACGCACGCTCTGCACGCCGTCGGTGGCGATGTCGTGCGCGGCGGCGCGTCCCGAGCGGGGCGCGCGGATGCGCACGACCGTGTTGGGCGGGTCGTCCCCGGCGGGCTCGGCGACCTCCTCGTCGGTGCCGCGCCTGCGCCTGCGGCGGCGGCGACGGGAGCCGGTGCCCTCATCCTGGGACTCCTCGGGCTGCTCCTCCTCGCCCTCCTCCTCGGTGTCCTCGCCGTCGTCGGCGTCGTCACGCTCGCGCGACTTGCCACGGCCCCGGCCACCCCTGCGGCGACGCCGGCGGCGGCTGCCGCCCTCGTCGTCCTGCTCGTCGGAGCCGTCATCGACGTCGTCCTCGGTGACGGCCTCCTCGGCTGCCTCCTCGATCACCTCGGCGACCGGCTCGGGCTGCGGCTGGGGCTGCGGCTCGGGACGCACCGGCTTGGCCTGCGTCGGGTCGGGCGCCTGGAACAACGGCGCGAAGATGGCCGCGGGCCGCTGGAAGGCCATCCCCGGGTGGTCCTGCCTGCGCACGGTCAGCCCGAACGGGTCGGCCAGCAGACTCGGCTTGTCCTCTTCGTCCAGGTCCTCCCCGGCGGGCTCGTCGTCGAGCGGCTCGTCCTCGGGCAGGATCTCCAGGATGTCCTCGTCGGCGTCGGCTGCTCCGGCCCGCTGCGCGGCCGCCTCACCGACACTGGCAGCGGCCTGCGCCGCCACCCCTTCGCCGACCTGGCCGGAGGCTGCCTGTGCGGGCTCGGCGCCCGCCAGGTCCGCCTCGGCGGCACCGGCCGACGGGCGCGTCGCGTCCTGCTCGGCCTCCGGCTTCTTCCGGGTGCGGCGCCGCTTGACGGGGGCCTCCTCAGCGGCCTGCTCGCCACCCACGGCGGCGCCGGCGTCCGCCGGGCTCTCCGCCACGCCGGTGGCGCCCGCGGCGCTGTCCGCGCCGCTCAGGGCGCTCTGCGCCCCACCGGTGACCTCGGCGGCCTCGGCGGCACTGTCCGCCGCCCCGGAAGCGGCGGCCTCCTCGGCCTTCTTGCTGGTACGGCGACGCGTCGTGGTCACGGTCGACCGGGTCCGCGCGCCACGCTTCGGCTTGTCCACCTCAACGGCGGCGGCCACGGCCTCCTCGACCCGGCTCCCCACCACCTCAGGCGTGACATCGGACGCCTCCCCGGACACGCCCGCGGGGGGCTCGTCCGGGGTTCCGGCGGCGCGCTGCGCCGCCGTGCTGGGCACGGACCGTCCCTCGGTCACCGAGGGGGCGGCCTGTGCGGCTGGAGCGGTGACCGGGGCCGAAACCGGCTGCTCGGGCAGCTCGGGTGGCGGGCCGGCCGGTCGGCTGGCCGCGCGGCGGCGCCTGGTCACCGTGGTCTGTTCTGTTGTCTCCCCGTCAGGGCCAATGGCCCCGGCGTTGGGCTCGTTCTCGTCGAGCATGCGGGCGCTCTCCCGTCAGCCCCCGGGCGCGTCGCCGCGCCGCGCAGGAGCCATCGTGTCTCGTTGTCCGCCACGCCCTCTTTCGAGGGCATGGCGCCAAGTCCTGTCAGTGGTAGCGCCCCGCGGGGCGCCTTCCTCAACCGACGTCGTGCTCACCCGCCGGTCCCGCCTCGCCGCCGCGCGTAGTCTCGCGGTCCAGGTCGAGCGGGTCGGCAAGCGCACCGGTGCTATCGTCCAGCGGCCCCTGCGCCAGCCTGGTCACCTCGGGGGGGACCGGCGGCGCGAAGTCGGCCACAAGGCGCAGCCCTGTGAGCACATCGTCGGGTCGAACGGCAGGCGTCATGTGCCGAACAACCATGCGCAGTATGACACACGACTGTCCAGCCACCTGAGCTGCAGTTCTCTCTGTTCCCTCGGGCACCGTGAGCCTCAGCACGGCCTCCCGCGCGTCGAAGCGGCGCGGACCCTTCTTCATGAGGCGCTCGACCTCCACGGTGCCGGCCGCGAGAAACTTCTCCACCGCTGTCACGGCGAGGTCGCGATCGGCATCGGGCAGGCGCACCTCCCACTCGGAGACTTCCAGGCGGTCGGCCAGCGCGCCGGGGCCGGCCTCGACAACGTCGAGCACATCCAGGCCCGGCGGCAGCGATCCGTCAAGGTCGGTCCTGACCTGCTGCGGATCGCACGGCGTCGTGACGCCGATCTCGAGGTATTCGGCTTCGCTGGCAACGCCGGTCGGCGCCGCTCCCGCGTAGGAGATCTTCGGATGAGGCGAGAAACCCGCGCTGTAGGCCACCGGAATGCCGGCACGGCGGACCGCTCTTTCGACGGCCCGCGAGATGTCGCGGTGACTGGTGAAGCGCAGGCGTCCGCGCTTGGCGTAGCGCACACGCAGGCGCTGCACCGTTGGCGCGGGCGGGGGCCCATCGGGAACAGGTTTCAGAGCCTTGTCGTCCTTCCCTTATCAGAGTTCTTTCATCCCAGGTTCCTTCAGGATATGCCGCCCCGAGGCCTGCCCGGCTCAGGATCATGTACGGCGAGACACCGGGCGCGCACTCAGAGCCGCTAGACGACGGTGAGGGGAAGAAGTTTCCTGCCGGTCGGACCGATCTGGATCTCCGTCCCCATGGTGGGGCAGACGCCGCAGTCGTAGCAGGGAGTCCAGCGGCAGTCCTCGACCTCGCCGCCGTTGACGGCCTCCTGCCAGTCCTGCCAGAGCCATTCGCGATCGAGCCCCGCGTCGAGGTGGTCCCAGGGCAGGACCTCGTTCTCCTCGCGTTCGCGCACGGTGTACCAGTCGACGTCGATGCCGGCCTTGGCCGCGGCCGCCATCCACCGCTCGTAGGAGAAGTGCTCGCTCCAGCCGTCGAACCGCCCGCCGTCCTCCCAGACGTTGCGGATGACGGCGCCGATCCGGCGGTCACCGCGCGAGAGCATGCCCTCGATGATCGACGGCTTGCCGTCGTGGTAGCGGAAGCCGATGGCCCGGCTGTACTCCCTGTCTCCCCTGAAGGAGTCGCGCAGCGCCTTGAGCCGCCTGTCGACGGTCTCGTGGTCGGTCTGACCCGCCCACTGGAACGGGGTGTGCGGCTTGGGCACGAACCCGCCGATGGAGACGGTGCAGCGGATGTCGCGCGAGCCGCTGGCCTCACGGCCCGCCTTGATGACCTTCTTGGCCAGGTCGGCGATGCCGAGCACGTCCTCGTCGGTCTCGGTGGGCAGGCCGCACATGAAGTAGAGCTTCACCTGCCGCCAGCCCTGGGAGTAGGCGGCGGTGACGGTGCGGATGAGGTCTTCCTCGGTGACCATCTTGTTGATCACCTTGCGCAGCCGCTCGGAGCCGCCTTCGGGAGCGAAGGTGAGGCCGGAGCGCCTGCCGTTGCGGGAGAACTCGTTGGCCAGGTCGATGTTGAAGGCGTCGACGCGGGTCGAGGGCAGCGACAGCGAGGTGTTGGTGCCTTCGTACTGGTCGGCCAGGCCCTTGGCGACCTCGCCGATCTCGCTGTGGTCGGCGGACGACAGCGACAGCAGGCCGACCTCGGTGAAGCCGGACTCCTTGATGCCGTTCTCGACCATGGCGCCGATCGTGGTGATCGAGCGCTCGCGGACCGGCCGGGTGATCATCCCGGCCTGGCAGAACCGGCAGCCGCGGGTGCAGCCGCGGAAGATCTCCACGCTGAACCGCTCGTGCACCGTCTCGGCCAGCGGGACCAGCGGCTTCTTCGGGTACGGCCACTCGTCGAGGTCCATGACCGTGTGCTTGTGCACCCGCCACGGCACGTCGGCCCGGTTGGGCGCGACCCGCTTGATGCGACCGTCGGGGTGATAGTCCACGTCGAAGAACTTCGGCACATAGACCCCGCCGGACTCGGCCAGCCGCATCAGCAGCTCGTCCCGCCCGCCGGGCTCGCCCTCGGCCTTCCACTCCCGGATGACCTCGGAGATGGCGATCGCGATCTGCTCGCCGTCGCCCAGCACCGCCGCGTCCAGGAAGTCGGCGATCGGCTCGGGATTGAAGGCGGCGTGCCCGCCCGCGAGCACGATCGGATCGTCCTCGCCCCGATCGGCGGCCAGCAACGGAATGCCGGCCAGATCCAGCGCGGTCAGCATGTTGGTGTAGCCGAGCTCGGTGGAGAACGACAGGCCGAGCACGTCGAAGGCGCGCACCGGCCGGTGCGCGTCGACGGTGAACTGCGGCACGCCCTCGGCGCGCATCAGCGCCTCAAGGTCGGGCCAGACCGCGTAGGTGCGCTCGGCCAGCGTCGCGGGCAGCTCGTTGAGGATCTCGTAGAGGATCGCGACCCCCTGGTTGGGCAGCCCGACCTCGTACGCGTCCGGGTACATCAGCGCCCAGCGCACGTCGGCCGCGTCCCAGTCCTTCACCGTCGAATTGAGCTCACCCCCGACATACTGGATGGGCTTCTGCACCTTCGGCAGCAGCGCTTCCAGGCGGGGAAAAATCGACTCGACAGGCATACGCCCCACACTAGCGGCGCCCGTCACGTGACCGGTACTTCTAGGCGTACGACGGCTGCCTGCGCACCCGGATCCCCTGCAGCAACCCCACCGCGATCAGATTCGCGAACGTGGCGGTGCCACCGTAGGAGACGAAGGGCAACGGCAGGCCGGTGATCGGCATGATGCCGATCGTCATCCCCACATTCACGAACATCTGGAACGCGAACCAGCACACGATCGTGCCCGCGACCAGCGTCCCGAACCTGTCCTCACACTGCCTGGCGATCTTCAGCCCGCGCAGCAGGACCACGCCGAGCAGCAGCACGACCGTCGCCGCCCCCAGGAAGCCGAACTCCTCGCCCGCCACGGTGAAGATGAAGTCGGTGTGCTGCTCCGGCACGAACCGGCCGGTCGTCTGCCCGCCGCCCAGCAGACCTTTGCCGAACAGTTGCCCGGAGCCGATCGCGATGAGCGACTGCGTGCTGTTGTAGCCGACCCCGCGCGGGTCGACGTTCGGGTCGAGGAAGGCGGTGAACCGCGCGAGCTGGTACGGCTCCAGCATCTCGAAGTAGAAAACGCTGAACACCCCGGCCGCGCCGACCAGCGTCAGCAAGGCGATGACCCGCTTGCGTACTCCCGAGATCATCAGCGCGGAGGCCGAGATCGCCGCCAGCACCAGCGCGGTGCCGAGGTCGGGCTGCAGCATGACCAGCGCCAGTGACATCGCCGCCACCACCAGCGCCAGCAGCACGTCGAGGCCGCGCGGCCGATCTGTGCCCTCGACCGGCTGGGCGAGCAGCATGGCCGTGATCAGCAGCAGGCCGACCTTGGCGAACTCCGAGGGCTGCACCGCGAACCCGCCGCCCAGCAGGATCCACGAGTGTGAGCCGTTGATCGTCGCCCCCAGCGGCGTGAGCACCAGGCCCAGCCCGATCAGCGAGACCAGGAACACCAGCGGCGCGTACGCCCGCACCGCCCGATGGTCCATCATCGAGACCGCGGCGCACAGGAACACGCCGATGCCCTGGTTGAGCAGGTGCTTCTTCAGCAGCCCCGTGGAGCCGGGGGCCCACGTCCTGGTCGACGACCACACCAGCAGAGCGCCGATCACCGACAGCGCGATGACCGCGACCAGCAGCACCCCGTCCAGCCGCCACACGATCGACTCCGGGCCGAACGCCCGCCGGGCGAGCGAGCGCCGCCTCCCCCTCAGCGCCCCGGTGGTCATTCCCTGATCACCGTTCCGTCGGGAGCGAACTTCGGCAGCTTCGACACGGGCCTGCCGTCCGGCAGCGCGGCCGGCCTCTTGATGCCGAAGATGCCCTCGTAGATCGCGCGGGCGGCGGGGGCGGCGGTCTGGGCGCCCATCCCGCCTTGCGAGACCATGACGACCACGACGAAGCGCGGGTTCTTGGTGGGCGCGAAGGAGGCGAACCAGGAGGTGTCCTGCTTGCCCCAGACCTCCGCCGTACCGGTCTTGCCGCCGATGCGCACCTTGTCCATCGGGAAGCCGCTGAACGCCCCGGCCGCGGTACCGTCGGAGGCCACCTGGCTCAGCGCGTTCTTGATGTAGAGCCGCTCGTTCTCCTTGAGCGGCAGCTTGCCCACCACCGGCACGGGGACCTTCTTGACCACCTTGCCGTCCGGTCGCACCAGCGCCCACCCGATGCGCGGGCTGCGCACCTGGCCGTCGGTCACCAGCGCCGCGTACGCCCGGGCGAGCTGCAGCGGCGTCACCAGCACGTCACCCTGCCCGATGGAGAAGTTGGCCGAGTCACCGGGCCGCAGCACGAAGCCTTCGGTGCAGTTCTCGTGCGCCAGGCGCTTGAGGAAGGCCGCCCGCGCGGCGTCTTTCACCTCCGGATAGCCGGTGCTCGCGCGCTTGCAGTTGGTGGCGCTGGTCTGCGCCCACATCTCCTTCTTCCAGCGGCGGTCGGGGATGCGCCCCGCCGACTCCCCCGGCAGGTCGATCCCGGTCGGGCTGCCGAACCCGAATTTCCTGGCCGTGTTGGCGAACACCTCCTGGGCGTTCTTCTTCGGGGTGCGGCCGCCGTCGCGCAGATACTGCTCGAAGGCCGCCCGGTAGAAGATCGTGTCGCACGACTTCACCAGCGCCAGGTGCAGCGACAGCGTGCCGAGAGGGATGCCGCGGAAGTTGTTGAAGGCCCGGCCGCCCACGTTGACCGAGCCGGGGCAGCTGTACTTCCCGTTCAGCGGGTAGCCGGCCCGCAGCATCGACGCCACCGACGACACCTTGAACGTCGAACCGGGCGCGAACTGGCCGTTGATCGCCCGCGACACCAGCGGCTTGCCCGACTTGTCCGACAGCAGGTGGCGGTACATCCGCTCGGAGATGCCGCCCGCCCAGACCGCCGGGTCGTAGTCGGGGGCACTGGACAGCGCCAGCACCCGCCCGGTCCGCGGATCGAGCACCACCGCGGCGCCGCCGTCGGCGTGCGGCGCGGACTTCATCGCCTTCTGCAGCGCCTGCTCCGTCACGGCCTGGATGCGGGCGTCGATGCTGGTCACGAGGTGATCCCCGGCGACCGGCTCGACCTCCTGCTCCACGCCGAGGGCCTTGCCCATCCGGTCCACCTGCACCCGGCGCAGCCCTGCCTTGCCCCGCAGCTCCTCGTCGTAGACGTACTCGATGCCGTCGCGCCCGGCCAGGTCCACACCGGAGAACGTGGCCTTCAGCCCGACGCGCTTCTCCAGCTCGTCCTGGGTGACCGGAGACAGGTAACCGAGCATCTGCGCGCCCGCCCGGCCGCCCGGATACTCCCTGACCGCATGGATCTCCGCCGAGATCCCGGGAAACTCCTCCTGCCGCTCCAGGATCTGCAGCGCCTCACGGGTGTCGACCTTCTCGTCGAGCGGAACCGGTTGGTACGGGGAGCCGGTCCAGCAGGGCTTGGGCACCTTCGGCCCGCAGGGCGTGATCCGCTTGGTCAGGTGGGCGACCGGCCTGCCGAGCACCTGCGACAGCTTGCTCAGCACCTTCAGCCCCTGGTCCTTCATCCTGGTGAGGCCGGTCCGGTCCACCGAGACGACCAGCGCGGTCTTGTTGCGCACCAGCGGCCGGCCCGACGAGTCGAGGATCTGCCCCCTGACGGCCGGCACGATCACGACTCTCGTCCTGGTCTCGGTCGCCCGATTCACCAGCTCCGGCCCGCGTACGACCTGAACCTGCCACAGCCGTACGGTCAGCGCCGCGAGCAGGATCAGCACCAGCGCCTGCAGCACGATCAACCTGGTCCGCATCCTGGTCATATCGTGTACCTCGGCTGCTGCTGCCCGGCGCGCGCGGTCAGCCAGATCACCACGGGAGCCAGCACGAGTGTGTACACGACGGTCACGGGCACCTGCTCGGTCAGCGTGCTGACCGTCACCCTCGGATCGGAGAGCAGTCCGCCGACCGCCGCGGCCAGCACCGGCGCGAGCAGCACGCACAGCACGACGGTGGTGACCCGGCCGCCCGCCCCACGCCCCGCCAGGTAGCCGACCAGCGCGAAGACGAACGCGTACAGCCCCGCCAGATGCGCCGTCGGCGGCACGACGTCCACCAGCAGCCCCGTGCAGAACCCGATCACCGCCCCGGCCGCCGGCCCGCGCAGCAGCGCCACGCCCACCACGGCCAGCAGCACCAGGTCCGGCGCGCCCCCGGCCGGCAACGGCAGCCGGTTCACCAGCATGACCTGCGCCAGCACCGCCGCGACTATGACCACGGCCCCTGTCATCGAGCTCCCTCCCTGCGCGGCAGCACCGCGTCCCTCGGGTCACGCGCGGGGCCCCGCACCACCACGCCGACCACGTCCAGCGCCGTGAGGTCCGCGAACGGCTTGGCGTAGGCGATCCTGGTCAGCGCGCCCGGCGTCGCCTCCACCCGTTCGATCACCCCGATCGGCACCCCCGGCACGTACGGAGCGCCATGATGCGAGCCGAAGCTGACCAGGCGCCCGCCTCTGGTCATCGGCGCCGTCGAGTCGAGCAGCCGGAAGCGCAGGAGCCGGCCGTTCTCCCCCACCCCGTGCACGACGCCGATCTCCTGCCCGCCCTCCAGCCGCGCGCCCGCCGCGGACGCCGGGTCGCTCAGCAACACCACGGTCGACGTACGACTGGACGCGCGGACGACCCGGCCGATCAGCCCGTCGCCGTTGAGCACGGTCATGTCGGCGCGCACGCCGTCATCCGTGCCGGCGTCAAGCTCGATGGCGTCCTCGAAGCCCGGCTCGCCGCGCCTGGCGATCACGTTGGCCGGGAGGACTTGGTAGCCACCGAGCCCGGCGAGTCCCAGCAGCCGCCTGAGCTCGGTGGAGCGGGTCTCGTCGAGCTTGTTGGCCGCCAGGCCGGCGCGCAGCTTGGCGTTCTCCTTCTTGAGCCGCTCGATGTCCTCACGGGCGTGCGGAGCGGTGACGACCCCGTGCACGAACCCGCCCACGGAACGGGTCACGGCTCCGCCCACCTGCTCCGCCGTACCGAACACCCACGCACCGGCGGCGCGCAGCTGGCGCATCGGCGAGCCCTCGCCGGTGCGGTGGTCCACGGTCAGGATGACCAGCGCCGCCGTCAGTAGCATTCCCAGGATCAGCCGTGCGTGGCGCGAGTCCCTCATCAGCGTCGCGACTCCGGCACCAGCACCTGCTGCAGCGCCTCGAAGTCCTCCACACATCTGCCCGAGCCGAGCGCGACGGAGTCGAGCGCGTTCTCCACCAGATGCACCGGCATGCCCGTTTCCGCCTTGACCCGCTCGTCCATGCCCCTGAGCAGCGCGCCGCCGCCCGTGAGGGCGATGCCGCGGTCCATCAGATCGCCGGACAGCTCCGGCGGGCATCTGTCGAGCGTCGTCTTGACCGCGTCCACGATCGCGTTGACCGGCTCCTCGGTGGCCTTGCGGATCTCCTCGCCGGACACCACGATCGTCTTGGGCAGGCCGCTGACCAGGTCACGCCCACGGATCTCGGCATGCGCGTCACCGTCACAGGGGAAGGCCGAGCCGATCGCCATCTTGATCTCCTCAGCGGTGCGCTCGCCGAGCATGAGCGAGAACTCCTTCTTCACGAAGGTGATCACCGCCTGGTCCAGCTCGTCGCCGCCGACCCTGATCGACTGGCTGGTCACCACGCCGCCCATGGAGATGATCGCCACCTCGGTGGTGCCGCCCCCGATGTCCACCACCATGTTGCCGGTCGGCTCGTGCACCGGCAGGCCGGCCCCGATCGCCGCGGCCATCGGCTCCTCGACGATGTAGACCTTGCGCGCCCCCGCCTGGTAGCCCGCCTCCTTGACGGCCCGCTGCTCCACGCTCGTGATGCCGCTGGGCACGGCGATGATGATGCGCGGCTTGGCGAAATGACGCCGTTTGTGCACGCGCTGGATGAAATATCGCAGCATTCGCTCGGTGACGTCGAAGTCGGCGATCACCCCGTCCTTGAGCGGTCGTACGGCGACGATGTTGCCGGGCGTCCGGCCGATCATGCGTTTGGCCTCGATGCCGACCGCGACGATCCTGCCGCTGGCGGTGTTGATCGCGACGACCGACGGCTCGTTGAGCACGATGCCGCGACCGCGGACGTAGACCAGTGTGTTTGCGGTGCCGAGATCGACCGCCATGTCACGGCCGAGAAAGGCGAGCTTGCTGCCCATGGGGAACGGAGCCTTCCGTGACGTCGTTCGCCGAATGACTACGGATCGAATTCGAATCGTAACGTGACGTACCCACCAGGCCACGCAATGAGCCCGTGTGCCCCACAAAATTCTCGCGCCCCTCAGCCAACTCCACCTTTGCCCGGAATGCGTCAGCTGGGCAGTTCTCGGCCGAAAACGAGAAGTGCCCGCTCGGCACGAGGCCGGCGGGCACCACATACGGCGGGGAGAGCGTGCTCCCCGCGAGGATCAGAAGCGGTCGGGGAAGAAGATCTTGATCTCCCTGGCGGCCGACTCGGGCGAGTCGGAGCCGTGGACGACGTTCTCACCGATCTCGAGGGCGTGGTCGCCGCGGATCGTGCCGGGAGCGGACTTGACCGGGTCGGTGAGACCGGCCAGCGCGCGGAACGCCTCGACGGCCCGGGGACCCTCGAGCACCAGCGCGACCAGCGGGGCAGAGGTGATGAACTCGACGAGCTCGCCGAAGAACGGCCGCTCGGAGTGCTCGGCGTAGTGCGCCTTGGCGGTGTCGACGTCGAGGGTGCGCAGGTCCATCGCCACGACCTTGAGGCCCTTGCGCTCCACACGGGCGATCACGTCGCCGATGAGGCCGCGCTTGACCCCGTCGGGCTTGATCAGGACAAGAGTGCGCTCAGACACGTGGGATTCTCCTTTGAGATGGTCGCGGCCGGCTCTGAGGAACGCCCCGCCGCGTCGCTGAAACTGCGGCTCAGCTTACCGTCCCGCGGCGGTCCTCCAGTTTCGGCTCCTACGCCGGGGCGCCGTCCTCCGGCGACTGCGCGGGCGCCGGCACCGAGGAGACCGCACTGTTCTCCCGTACGTCATCGCGCCGCACGCCGTCGGCCTCCTCCGTGGCGCGGGCACGGCGGGACAGCACCGCGGCCAGGACGATCACCACCACCACGAGGAACCCACCCACCAGCGCCCACAGGTGCAGCGCGGAGACGAAGCCGTCGACGAGCTCCTGCGCCGAGCTGACGCCCCGCACCATCGTCAGCTGCACACCGGTGCCCAGCAGATAGCCGGCGAGCACGGCGGGCAGGCACAACGCCAGCGCGAACATCGCCGCCCCCACCCCCGCCTGGCCGGACGCCGCCGTGAACGCCGCAGTCAGCGCCGCCGTGAGCGCCACCGCCGCGCCGACCGCGAGCAGGGCGAACGGCACGACCAGCACCAGGCCCTCCGGCGACGGCGTCAGGAACCGCACCGAGGAGAGCCCCGCCACCATCGCCAGCAGGCCGAGCGACGTGACCCACCTGTTCGAGGCGGCGAACCGCCGCACCAGGACCGCGGCCGCCACCGCCGCCAGCCCCGCCACACAGAACGGCAGCCACAGCCCCGACAGACCGGGCCCGCCGAGCCCGCGCATCTCCACGTACGTCACCTGAGCGATGCTGGGCAGCAACACCACCCCGACGGCCACCATCGTGTACGACAACGCGCGGCTCTCGCGACTGCCCGTGGACGCCAGCGCGAGCAGCCCCGCGATGGCCAGCACGGCCAGCAGGATCACCAGGTCGGCACGCCAGTCCTGGCTCGCGGTGCTGATCGCGAGCACCGCGATGCCGGCCGCCGGCGCGGTGGCCTTCAGCAACCGGCCGCGCTCCTGGAAACGCACGCCCGGCGCCGCGGGCCGCCCGGCGGCCATCCACAGCACGAAGTAGACGGCGGCGAGCGCGAGCGCGATGCCGGTCAGCAGCGGGAACGGCTGCAGCGTGACCTGCCAGCGCGTCACCCCGTCGAGCGGCCACAACGCCAGGGCCTGGGCGCCCAGCAGGCTCAGCGCCAGCATGCCGGCCCACAGGCCGCGCAGCACGGGCGCCCGATCCCAGACGGCGAACAGCGTGGCGGGCAGCAGCAGCCCCGCACCGATGCCGTGCGCCACGCGCAGCACGCCGACCACGAAGACCGACCCGGCGTAACCACCCGCCGCGTCAGCGACGGCCAGCAGCGCCAGCCCGCCGAGCAGGAGATGAGCGGCCTTGACCCGGCGCAGCGCCATGGCGGCGAGCGGGACGGTCAGCATCATCGCCGGAAGGGCGAGCCCGTGGGCCCGCATCAGCTCCACGCGGTCGATCCCGTCGGGCAGCAGAGCCGCGACGACGGACACGGTGTTGGGGATGGCGACGATCGCCAGCGGCAGCGCAGCCACGATGAGCAACGCGAGCACGGCATCGGAGAACCACCCGAGCCTCGCGCCGGACACAGCGGCATCCGCGGACCGATGATTTGAGGGGACGGCCATGAGGCTCGACTTTAGCGGGAAGTCACGCCCTCGACACGGCGAGCGACGAATATCGCGGTGATCCACAACGCCGTGAAGAGCGCACCCAGGAAGAACATCGCCGACACCATGAACCCTGTGCAGATCGCCAGGACCTGCACGACACTGCCCATGATGTACCCGGCCGGGCGCTTGAGCAGCCCCGCCGCCACCACGCACAGCACGGCCAGCCCGATGCCGACCGTCACCGCCAGCGCCGGCGCGACCCCGCCGACGGAGATCGCCACCGGAGTCACCAGCGCGGCGACGATCGCCTCCATCCCGAGCACGCTCGACCCCAGCCTGCGCATGCCCGGCGTGACCTGGAACGACAGCAGCGAGCCCATCAGGAGCCTTCCGCCTTCAGCAGATGGCGGGCATCCCCCGCCGTGACCACGGACCCGGTGATCAGCACCCCGGTCCCGCTGAACTCCCCTTCGGCGTCGGCCATGCCGATCGCCTGGTCGATGGCCTCGTCCAGCCGCTCCACGACATGCACCCGGTCCTCACCGAAGAGCGGCACGGCCAGCGCCGCCAGCTCGCCGGGAGACAGGGACCTGGGCGACGAGTTACGCGTGACGACGATCTCGTCGACCATCGGCTCCAGCAACTCCAGCAGCCCGTCGACATCCTTGTCCGACATGACTCCCATGACGGCGATGACCTTGGCGAAGCCGAACGCCTCCTGCAGCGACTCCAGAGTCGCCTCCATGCCACCCGGATTGTGCGCTGCGTCCACCACGACGGTCGGATTACGGCGTACGACCTCCATCCGGCCGGGCGAGGTCACCTGAGCGAAAGCCTGCCGCACCAGCTCCACGTCCAGCGGATCGTCACCGCCGGTCAGCGCCTCCACCGCGGCCAGCGCGCACACCGCGTTGCTCGCCTGATGGGTGCCGTAGAGCGGCAGGAACACGTCGTCGTACACGCCCTTCAAGCCCCGCAGGGTCAGCAGCTGGCCGCCCAGCGCCACCTCACGGCTCAGTACGCCGAACTCCAGCCCCTCACGGGCCACCACCGCGCCCTCTTCGGCGGCCCGCCGCATCAGCACCTCGGCGGCGGGCAGCTGCTGCTGCGCCAGCACGGCGGTGCTGCCGGCCTTGATGATGCCCGCCTTCTCGCCCGCGATGCTCGGGATGTCGGGCCCCAGCCGGTCGGTGTGGTCCAGCGAGATCGGGGTGATGACGGCCACGGTCCCGTCGGCGACGTTCGTGGCGTCCCAGGAGCCGCCCATGCCGGCCTCGACGACCGCCACATCGATCGGCGTGTCGGCGAAGGCGGCGAAGGCCATGGCCGTGAGGAGCTCGAAGAACTGGATCCGCCGCCCCTGCGTGTCGGCCAGCTCGACGTAGGGTGCGATCTCCTCATAAACCTCGGCGAAACGCTCCTCGCTCAGCGGCTCACCGTCGACCGTGATCCGCTCGCGCATCGACTCCAGGTGCGGGCTCGTGAAGCGGCCCACCCGCAGATTGCGCTCCTTGAGCAGGGCCTCGGTCAGTCGCGCCGTGCTCGTCTTGCCGTTGGTGCCCGCTATGTGAATGACGGGATAGGCCCGCTGCGGGGAGCCGAGCAGATCCACCAGGGCCGCGATCCGGTCCAGCGTCGGCTCGAAATCCCACTCGACGCCACGCTCCATGATCGCGCGTTCAACCGCACGAAAGTCCACCCCTCAACCCTACTGACCACCGCGACCGCTTCCCACGCGGGGCGACGCAGGGTGGCGGGGCGAGGCAGGGTGGCGGGTCGGCGTCAGGTGGCGGTGCGAGGTCGGATGGCATGGGGATGCGGGCGTGTCTTGGGGATTTGCGGAGGGCTTCGAGGGCTGGGGAACGCAAAATAGGGGGTCCCCATGCCTCGTAGGCTGGGAACCCCCTAATTTCCAGGTGGCACCGCCGCAAGGCGTGGCCTTCCTGTCATACGTGCGTCTCACGTCCGTAGACGTGAGAATTCTGCGGAAATGCAGGTAGGGCCCCGACAGCCAAAGTGTCGGAGCCCTACCTGAAAGATTGTCCGGCGGTGACCTACTCTCCCACACCCTCCCG
>NZ_JBQHCW010000030.1:0-111517 GCF_052068115.1 Nonomuraea sp. ZG12 | reverse complement strand
ACGCCTGAGCAGGTCGCGATGCCAGCGCATGAGAGTGTCCGGGCGGACCAGCAGCACCAACTGCCGCAGCTTGTCCACGGGCAGACGGTGGAGCAGTCCTGAGAGCAGAAATCGGTCCTCCGGAGTGAATAGAGGTTTGGCCACCTGCCGCTGTAAGACCATCAGCTGATGCCGGAGCGCCAGGATCTCGATCTCCTTGTCACGATCGGCCATCGGTAGGAACCGCATGAACGAGAAGGTGTCCGTGACGGCCAGGTAGGCCAGGCGCAGCAGCACGATAGATCATCATCCCGTTCCCGGTGTGACCCCGCGACCTCCAGACGCGAATTGCATGATCGCCAGACAGTGCTGCGACCTGCACGGATGAATTCTCGGCACCCGCAGGGTCGCCCCATCGGCGTACCGGCGCACCTTCCGCGTCTCGGATCCGGCCGCGGGCGACATCAGGGAAGCATCAGGACCTGGGCGCTGAGAGGTCGTTCTCACGCAAGAGCGGGCCTGCCCTGCTGCTGAGACTTGCATGGTGCGAGATGCGGCACTGTGACGGACTCAGGACCCCTCGCCGAGCGACTCGGAGACATCCTGGTGGCGGCCCGCCTCGCGCAGGGCATCGGAGTCATACGTACCACCGACTGAGCTCAGCAGTGCGGCGGTCTTCTCAGCCGTGCGGGAGCCGCTGAAGCGGAAGTTCGCCCGATACCCGACCCGGTCGCCGGGGTGATGGCCCGCCGGATACGCGGGATACGTCGAGCCCCGCGTGACACGGACCGCGCTCCCTGCCGGAGTGAACCGCAGCCCGGGCAGCCGCACCGGCAGTGCATGAGCGGTGACCCGGACTCGTGGTGGCCGACCACCCCGGAGGCGCACTTAACGGGCATGGATCGCGGCGAGCAGGCGGGCCACCCTGCCGCTCGCCTCCGAGGGCCCGCCCGAGGTCAGCGCCGAGCCCATGCCGCAGGCGACCGCACCCGCCGCGATCCAATCGGGCGCGCTGTCCACGCTGATGCCGCCGGTGGGGACGAGCGGCGCCTGGGGAAGGGCGGCGCGTACGTCCCGCAGCCACGAGGGTGACCAGCCCGAGGCGGGGAAGAGCTTGAGCGCGTCCGCGCCCAGCTCCAGGCCACGCACGATCTCGGTGGGTGTGGCCACGCCGGGTATCACCGCCACCCCGTGGCGATGACCGGTCTGGATGACGTCGGCGTGCAGGCTGGGCGAGACCAGGAAACGGGCTCCCGCCTCGATCGCCGCGCGAGCAGCAGCCGCGTCGAGCACGGTACCGGCCCCGATCAGCGCGTCCCCGGACACGCTCCCAGCGATCTCGCGTATCGCCCTGAGCGCGTCGGGGGTAGTCAGCGCCACCTCGACCACCCGCAGCCCGGCGGCCAGCATGTCGCGCACGGTCTCGACCGCCTGCACCGGTGTCGCGGTCCTGACGATGCCGATCACCCGCTGCTCGGTGATCTGGCTCATGATCTCCCAGCGATACCTCATCGGTGTATTGCCTCCCCGCCGGTAATGAATCGGGACAACTGCCCGGAGGTAGGCAGCCCTTCGACGTCCGTGACCGATTGGACCACCATGGCCGCCACCGCCGCACCGTGGGTCAGCGCCTGTGAGGGGGCCAGACCGCGCAGCGTCGCCGACAGGAATCCTGCGGCGAAGGCGTCGCCCGCCCCGACCGGATCGGTGACGGGGACGTCGAACGCGGCTCGCGTCCAGTCGCCGCTCGCCGTCACTGCATTAGCCGATTTGTCGGCATTTTTTACTACCACAGTGCCGACGCCGGACTCCAGTAGGGAGGACACGGACTCGGCACGCGGCAGGCCGGTCAGGACCTCCAGCTCGTCGGCGCCGCTCAGCACCAGGTCGGCCTGGTTCAGGAGCGGACCCACGACGTGGCGCCAGCGCGCCGCGTCGCCGAGCTTGTAGCGGATGTTGGGGTCGAAGGACACGGTGAGGCCCTGCTGCCTGGCCAGGCGAAGTAGCCGTCCCGTCGCCGACGCGGCCTGCTCGGAGAGCATCGGCGTGATGCCCGTCAGGTGCAGCAGACGCGCGCCGGAGAGCACCGCCGGCGCCGGCCAGTCCGGTGCGAGATGGGCGGCCGCGGATCCTGCCCGGTGATACATCACGTCGATGGCGCGGGCGGGATGGCTGTCGCGCACCAGCAGGCCGGTGGGCCGGCCGGAGTCCACCTCCGCGTGGCTGAGATCGATGCCCTCAGCCCGTAGCTCCGCCATGACGCTCTCCCCTGCGGGGTCCGCGCCGACCCTGCCCAGCCACCGCACGGAGTGCCCCAGCCTGGCCAGTCCGACCGCGACGTTGCCCTCCGCCCCGGCGATCGAGGGGCGAAAGCTCCTGGCCCGAGCCAAGGGCACTCCCGGCTCGGCCACCATCAGCAGCATGACCTCTCCGCAGGTCACCACGTCTGTCACGATCACTCCTTCACGGCGCACAGGCCGGGCGGGCCGGTCCGCACGGTGTGGGCGAACAGCTCGGAGTCGAGCACGGGCTCGTAGCCGAGCTCCTCACGGGCGTTGCCGAGGTCGAACAGGCGGCGCGTATTCGCCGAGACCCCGAAGTAGACGCCGTAGCGCACCTCGGCCGCCAGCGCGCCGCGCACCAGCCGCCGCAGGTCGGCGGGTGCGAGCCACTCGGCCAGGTTGCCGGTCGTGGTGGGAGCGGGCAGGCACAGGCCCAACCGCAGGCACAGGACTGAGGTGCCGCTCGTCGCCGCGGCCGCGTAGCCGTACGCCTCGGCGAAGGCCTTGGTGGCGCCGTACCGGCAGCACGGCCTGGCCTGCCACGACGGTTCGACGATCACCTTGCCCGCCCTGACGTGGCCGCCCGCGACGTGGATCGACGTGGCCAGGACCACCTTGGCGACGCCCGCGGCCGCGGCGGCGTCGAGCAGGGTGGCGGCCGCGCCGACGTTCGGACCGCGCAGGTCGGCCCACAGGGCGGAGGGGACGGGGTTGGCGGCCAGGTGGATCACCGTGTCCACGCCGTCGACCGCGCGCGCCGCGAACGCCGGATCGGCCAGGTCGCCCGTGACGACCTCGGCAGGACCCCAGCCTGGTACGGCACGCCGGTCGGTCACCCGCAGGTCGAGCCCCTCCAGCCCGGGCCGGAGCTGGCCGGCCACGTTTCCGGCGGCGCCGGTGATCAGTACGGTGGTCACAGACACCTCACCAGTTCGTGAACGATCCGTCGTCGCGCCTGAAGCGCGGCGGCGGCCCCATCCCCGTCGGCGCGGAACGCCGAGCGGCGGGCAGATCGACCTCCACGCCAAGACCGGGCAGGTCGGAGGGGACCACCGCGCCGTTTCCGACGCGCGGGCCCACCAGGACCAGGTCGTCCCAGCCGTACGGCTTGGCCTGCTCCTGGAGGCTGACGTTGGGCAGGCTCAGGTTGAGGTGCGCTGAGGCGGCCGTGCAGACGGGGCCGAGCGGGTTGTGGGTGGCCACCCGGATGTGGTGGGCCTCGCACATGGCCGCGATCTTGCGGCCCTCGGTGAGACCGGTGTTGGCCAGGTCGATGCGCGCGTGGTCAACCAGGTCACCCTCGATCAGCGACCTGAATTCCCACTTGCTGGTGAGCTGCTCCCCCGCCGCCAGCGGCACGCCGGTGCGCGCGCGGAGCATCCGGTAAGACCCGAGGGCCTCGGCGCGCAGCGGATCCTCCACGAAGTACGGCCGCGCCGCCTCGACCTCGCGGCAGAACCAGAGCGCATCGGCGGGGTCAAGCCTGGTGTGCACGTCGACCAGGAGCTCGACCTCGTCGCCGAACTCCTCGCGAAGCCCGTGCAGCACTGTGAGGGTGCGCCGGACCGCGCGCCTGGGCTCGAACACCTGGCCGGGCCGGTCGTCCAAGCCGATGCGCAGGTGCGTCCAGCCGCGCTCAAGCAGCCCGCGCGCGTTGTCGACGAGCTCGGGCAGCTCCTCGCCGGGCAGATGGACGTAGGCGGGCACGTGGGCGCGCGACCTGCCGCCCAGCAGGTCGTACAGCGGCGCCCCGAGTGCCTTGCCTCGCAGGTCCCACAGCGCGATGTCCACGGCCGCGACGGCCGCCCCGACGTCGGAGCCCGCGGGGAAGAAGCCGCCGCGGTGCATGAGCTGCCACAGGTGCTCGATCCGAGTGGCGTCCTGGCCGACAACCAGGCCGGCCATGTCGCACAGCGCCCCGCGAATAGTCTCCGGCCGAGATCGCATGCCGATCTCGCCGAGTCCGTGCAGCCCTTCGTCGGTGTGCACGACGACGAGGAAGAAGGATCCGAAGGGCAGCGGTTCGATCTCGGTGATCCTCATGGCGTGCCCGCCCACGCGGCGGCGGGTGGGCCGCTGACTCCGGCGTCCATCGCGTACACTCTCCCGCTGCCCTCTGGCACGGGGTCCAGGCCCAGCCACGCGGTGGTGATCAGCAGTGTGCTGCCCGCGAAGCAGATCGCGGTCGGGCGCGGAACCGGCAACTCGACGGTGGCGAGCAGCCGCCCGTCGGGCGCGTATCGGCGCACGGCCGCCGCGTCCCACACCGCGACCCAGACACAGCCCTCGTCGTCGACGGCCAGGCCGTCGGGGTTGCCTCCGGCGACGTCGGCGACCACGCGCCGCCCGGTCAGCTCCCCGCCGACCACGTCGAAGGCCTCCAGCCGGCGGTGCGGGAGCGTGTCGATGTAGTACATGGTGGCGCCGTCTGCGGTGAACCCGATGCCGTTGGAGACGGTGACCGACTCCAGCACCCGCTCGACCGAGCCGTCCGCCGCGAGCCTGAACAGCGCCGCGGACGGCTCGCGCGGGAGCGCCTGCGAGCCCGCCCAGAATCTTCCGCCCGGATCGCAGACGCCGTCGTTCATCTGGTGGCCTCCCGCGACCAGACCGGACGCGATCGGGGTGACGCGCCCGTCCTGCGCCAGATGGGCGAAACCATCCTGTACGGCAAGCACCCACCCCGCCCCCGGTTCACGCAACGGCGCCAGAGCACCGACCCGCGCGCCCACCTGGTAGTCGGCGACGACCCGCAGGAAACCCGACTCCAGCCGCGCCCGGTGCACAGTGCCCGCCTTGATGTCGACCCACAGCACCTCGCCGGTACGCGGGTCGAGCCTGGGCGCCTCGCCTTGCTCGTAGGCGCACGCGGAGACGGCGTCAGCTCTTGACCGCACCGGCGATCCCCTCGACGAAAGTGCGCTGCAGAAACAGGAACACCACGATGATCGGGATGACCGCGACGCATGCGCCAGCGGCCAGGCCCGTCCAGTCGGTGGAGTTCTGACCGAAGAAGTTGTACATGCCCACGCCGAGCGTGCGCAGGTCGGGACGGCCCAGTGTGAACACCAGCGGGATGAAGAACGCGTTCCACGCGCTGATGAACTGCATCAGCGCCACCGTGCCGATCACCGGCTTGGCCAGCGGCAGCATGATGCGGAAGAACGTCCTGGGATACCCGGCTCCGTCCACCCTGGCCGCCTCCTCCAGCTCCTTCGGTATCCCGCCGAAGAACCCCATGAACAGCAGGACGGGCACCACCAGGGCGGGTCCCGCCTGCGCGAGGGTGGCGCCGAGCAGGCCGTTGTTCAGGCCGAGCCCGTTCACCAGCAGGAACGTCGGGATGATCGTGTAGCCGTGCGGGATGAACATCGTCACCACCAGGACGCCGACCAGCACCTTCTTGCCCGGCAGGCCCTTGCGGGCCAGGGCGTATCCGGCCAGCGCGGAGACGAGCACGACCAGCACGACGACCGTGACCGAGTAGGTGATGGTGTTCATCGTGTAGTCGCCGAACCGCGCGGTGGTCCAGGCGCGCGAGAAGTTCTCCCACGTCCAGTCCTCGGGGATGATCGACAGGCCGCCGAGCAGCATCTCGCGCTGCGACTTGAAGGCCGCCGAGATCATCCAGATGAACGGGTAGACCCAGACCAGGCAGAACGGGATGAGGAACAGGTGCCAGAGCTTGATCCGGTGCTTCACGCCGCACTCACCTTGTATCGGCTGCGCAGCAGCGGAGCCTGCATCAGCGTGATGGCCAGGGTCAGCAGGCCGAAGACCACGCCCGCAGCGCAGGCGAAGCCGTACCTCGGAGCCTGGATGAACGGGTCAAAGGCGTAACGGTAGATGTAGGTGGGCACCACGTCGGTGGAGAAGACCGGGCCGCCCTGCGTGGTGGCCTGCACCAGGTCGAAGGTGTTGAGGCTGCGCTGGAAGACCAGCAGCAGGATGACGATCGCGATGGGCGTCAGCATGGGTAGCGTCACATGACGCAGGGTCTGCCCTGGGCCGGCGCCGTCGATCCTGGCGGCTTCGTAGATGCTCTGCGGGACGGTCTGGAGGGCGGCGAGCCAGTAGATGAGGGTGATGCCGAAGCCCTTCCACAGGTCGATGCCCATGAGGGTGGGCAGCGCGGTGGTGGGTGAGCCGAGGAAGTTGACCGGCGCGTCGACCAGCCCGAGCGTCGTGAGGATGGTGTTGACGAACCCGCCCGCCGGGTCGAACAGCACCGCGAAGACGATGCCGATGACCGCCGTCGTGGCCACGACGGGCAGGAAGAGCGCGAGCCGGTACAGATTGCGGCCGCGCAGGCGCCGGTTGTTCAGCAGGATCGCGAACAGCAGCGCCAGCGGCATCTCTACGCAGATGGCGACCACGGAGAACAGGAAGGAGTGCCAGAACGACTGCCAGAACATCTCGTTTCCGAGCACCTCGCCGAAGTTGGCCAGGCCCACCCAGTCGGTCGCGGCGCCCACGCCGTCCCAGTCGAAGAAGGCGTACCACCAGCTCGCGATCATCGGCCAGATGGTGAACGCGCCGAACAGCAGCACCATCGGGACGAGGAAGGCGTAGCTCCAGGCGTGCTTCCTCATGGGGTCTGCTTGTACGGCTCGAGCGGGTTCCAGCTGGGGAAGGTGATGTCCTTCCTGGTGGCCTTGCCCGTCGCGACGACCTCGTCGATCAGCGCCTCGATCTTCTTGTCGATCTCCTCGGCGATCGGCAGGAACGGCTTGTCCTCCACGATGGCGGCGACGGCGGCGTCGATGTGGCGCAGCTCGGGCTTGGCTTCGCGGGCGGCCAGGATCGCCAGCCCGCCCTTGGTGACGAGCTTGGGGTTGGGCGCCAGACGCAGCGTCTCGTCGGCGACGTCGAGGATCGCCTTCTGGTCGGGGTTCTGCGCCGCCTTGTCCAGCCAGGCGCTCTCCAGCGCGGTGAACGTGCCGAACTGAGCGTAGTAGGCCTCGTGGAACGACTTGGAGGCCAGGAAGTCCATCACCTTCCACGTCTCCTTCGGGTGCTTGGACTGGGCCGACATGCCCCACAGCGGGCCGAAGGCCTGCGGCAGGGCGGTGTAGGCGCCGCGACCCGCGTCAGGGACGGGGATCGCCGAGACGCCCATCTCGATCTGGGGGTTGAGCTTGCGGATCTCGGCGACGTTCCACGGCGGGGTGGCGTACATGGCCAGCCGTCCGGCGGCGAACTCGGTGAACGCCCGGTTGCCGTCCCAACTCTCCCAGCCGGGCATCATCACCTTGGCCGTCTGCATCCTGCGATGCAGCTCCACAGCCTCGACCAGCCCGGGATCCGCTGTGGCCGCCTTGCCCGTGCGGAAGTCGATGCCGTGCCCGGTGACGGAGTAGGGGACGGCGGTGTTGGCCAGCATCTCCACCGCAAGCGCCTTGGCCGACTGGGGGGCGTAGCCGAAGACCTTGCCGCCGCCCTTCTTCGTGATGGCCGCGGTCATCTTCTCCAGCTCCGACCAGGTCTTGGGCGGGGCGTCGAAGCCGCTCTCCTTCAGCACGGCCTTGTTGTAGAGGAAGACCCGCAGTGCCGACCACTTGCCCCACACCAGCGGCAGGCTCATCAGCTTGCCGTCGTGGTGCAGCCCTGAGGAGGCGGGCTCCATGGAGCCCTCGGGGAAGCGGCTGAGGAACTCGGGCGTGACGTACTGGTCGAGCGGCGCCACCCACCCCCGCTCCAGCATCCGGTCCATGCCGTTGTCCTGGGCGCGGAACACGTCGGGCGCCTTGCCCTGCTGGAACATCAGTTCAATGGCGCTGAGCTGCTGGGCGCTGGGGTTCTCCACGACCTTGACGGTGATGCCGGGGTTGGCGGCCTGGAAGGCGTCGAACTGCTTGCGGTAGAACGCGCTGGCGCCCGGAGGGTCGGGGACCAGCGCCACGGTGACGGTGACCTTCGAACCAGATGAGGCGGCTTCCTCGCCCCCCGCGCCGATGAGGCTGCAGGCGGTGGTGCTCAGCGCGAGCGCCGAAGCGGCCGCCGCCCAGCGCAGAGCGCGTCGTGTACCGGTCATGGGTGGAGCTCCTTCGCGGGTGGGGGGAATGGTGCGTGCGGCGGACCGACGTAGCCGAGGCCGACGCTGATCGAGTCGGCGATCTCGATGGCGGCGCTGGCCAGCGCGGCCTCACGGTCGGCGAGGTCCAGCGTGGACAGTGGGCCGGAGATCGAGATGGCCGCCGTCACCAGGCCTGAGTGGTCGAGGATCGGGGCCGCGACACACGCGCGCCCCAGCGCCAACTCCTCGGTCTCGATGGCGTAGCCGCGCCGTGCCGCCTCGTCGAGGACGCGGTCGAGTTCGTCGTGCGTCGTGACGGTGAACGGCGTGTAGCGCGGCAGTTCTGGCAGCAGAGCACGGCGCTGGGCAGGGGCCAGGCCAAGCAGCAGGCATTTGCCCAGGCCGGTGGCGTGCAGGGGTTTGCGCTGGCCCATCAGCGCGAACGACTTGGGCGCGAGCCTGCCCTCGAAGTTGCACAGGTAGAACAGCGACTCATGGCGGCGCTCGGCGACGTTAACGCCCAGGCCCAGCAGCGCTGCCAGGTTCTGGGCCGCCTGCCGAGCCTGCCGGTGGACGGGATTCTGGTTGATCGCGATGCCGGCCAGCGTGATCAATCCTGGCCCGAGCCGGTACAGGGAGCTGACCGGGTCACGCTCGACGTACTCCAGCGACTCCAGCGTGGCCAGCAGCCTGGAGGCCGTGGACTGGCCGAGACCGGCGTGCCTGGCGACGTCGGAGACGCGCAGCGGATGGCCGCCAACGAAGGCGGACAGGATCGTTGCGACCTTCTCCACGCTCTGGGATGCCAACGCCCCTCCGAATCTTGAACGTTTCATGCACTATGTGGGAAGGTTACGCATATGTTGCATATCGTCAATCCTTGAGTGGATGCTCGATGCCGATTCGTGATGCCGAGGAGCCCTGTAGCGCATGAGCCATACCGTTCACGGCCTGGTCCCGATCCTGGCCACCCCCTTCCTCCCGGACGGGTCACTCGACCGGCCGAGCCTGCGCAGGCTGGTGGAGTTCCAGCTCGCCTCGGGCGTTGACGGCGTGGCCGTGTTCGGCATGGCCAGCGAGGGCTTCGCCCTGACCGCGGCCGAGCGGCGGACCATCCTGGCCGACGTCACTGAGACGGTCGGCGGGCAGGTCCCGGTGGTCGCCGGGGTCAACGGCACCTCGACGGTCACGGCGCTCGAACAGGCCCGCGAGGCGATCGGCGCAGACGCCCTTATGGTGCTGCCGCCGTTCATGGTGAAACCGGGGCCCGACCAGCTTCTTGACTTCTACGGTGAGCTCGGCGCCGTGGGATGCGAGGTGATGGTGCAGGACGCGCCCGGCATCACCGGCGTCGCGATGTCGCCCGCGTTGCTCGTCGAGCTGGGCAAGGTGCCCGGCGTCACCTCGGTGAAGATCGAATCGCCGCCCACGGTGCCCAAGGTAGGCGCCGTCAGCGGTGGGGACCTGGCCGTTCTCGGCGGGATGAACGCGCAGTTCGTCCTGGAGGAGTACGCGCGCGGAGCGGTCGGCACGATGCCCGCGTGCGAGTTCCCCGACCTGCTCGCGCCGATCCTGGCCGACTGGAACGCGGGCAGGCAGGGTCAGGCGCGCCAGGCGTTCGCGCGACTGCTGCCGCTCATCGTCCACGGGCTGCAGCCGGGCATCGCCTGGGCGGTGCACAAGCATGTGCTGGTACGGCGGGGCATCATCGACCACGCGATCGTGCGCTCCCCCGCCAAGCCGCTGGACGCGGCGGGCACCGCCCTTGTCGACGAGATTCTGGAGGTCCTGGTATGACCACCATCGAGCGCGTGGACGTCTACCCGCTCTCACTGCCCGGACAGGACGGCGCGCCGCGGACCTACCGCACCGCGCCGCCGTGGCTGAGCATCTACGGCAGCCGCCGCGAGACCCTGGTCGTGCGCATCGTGGCCGACGACGGCACGGTCGGCTGGGGCGAGGCCTTGGCGCCGGTGGCTCCCGAGGTCCCCGCGCGGGTCGTGTCGCAGCTATTCACACCGGTGCTCAACGGCACGAATCCGCTCGCCGTACGGCCCATCGTCGACAGGTTGCGTGACCTCATGCGCGAGCGCGGCCACCTCGGCGGGCACCAGGCCGACGCGCTCGCGGCGGTGGACATCGCGCTGTGGGACCTGGCGGGCAAGCTGACAGGGCAACCGGTCGTGCAACTTCTGGGCGGCGCCTACCGCGACTTCGTGCCCACTTACGTGTCCGGGCTGCCCGGCAGGAACGACGCCGAACGCGTGGCACAGGCCCGCGACTGGGTGGCGCGCGGGGTGCGGCAGGTGAAGGTCGGGCTCGGCTACGGGGTGCGGGCCGACATCGCCAGCGTCGCCGCGCTGTGTGCCGTACATGATGATCTTCGGGTGGCGGTGGACGTGCACGGCGTGTATGGCCTGGCGGACGCGATGCGACTGGGTCGCGCGCTGGTGGAGCTGGACGCCTGGTTCTTCGAGATGCCGCTGGCCTTCGAGGACGTGGCGGGGCATGCCGACCTGGCCGCCCGGCTGGACATTCCGGTGGCCACAGGGGAGAGCATGCGGCACCGCTTCGAGTTCCGCCCGTACGTCGAGGCACGGGCCGTGGGCGTGCTCCAGCCCGACATCGGGCGCACCGGCATCACCGAGGGGCTGGCCATCGCGCAGTACGCCGAGACGCACCACCTCCCGGTGGCGCCGCACCATTCGGCTGGGCTGGGCATCGCGGTGGCCGCAGGGCTGCACGTGAGCGCCGCGGCGGGCAACCTGCTCTCCTTCGAGTACCACCCGACGCTGTTCGCCGAGGCCAACCGCATCCTGGCCACACCGCTCGAACCGACCCCGACGGGCATGGCCCTCCCCCAGGGCCCCGGCCTCGGGGTCGAAGTGGACGTCGCTGAGGTCGAGAAGCTGGTGGCCACGTGAGGGTGCTGCTGGTCGGAGCCTCCACGCCCATCGGGCGGGCGATCGCCGAACGCTTCGCCTCCGGTGGCGCGCGGGTGGTGGGTGTCTCGCTGGAGAAGTCGGAGCACGACCTGCTGGCCGCCGACCTGGTGGCCGACTGCGCCGACTCTGCGCAGGCGGCTGCCGCGGTCGCCAAGGCTGTCGACGTGCTGGGCGGCCTCGACGTGCTGGTTCCCGCGGCGGGTGTGATGCCCATCGCCCGCGCCGACCGCACCACCGACGCCCAGTGGCGCGCCGCGTTCGCTGGATGCCTCGACACGTTCTTCTTCACCGCTCGGGCTGCCCTACCGCACCTAAGCGACGGCGGCGCGATCGTCGCGGTGTCGTCAGTGAACGCGTTTCTGGCCGCTCCCTGGGTGGCCGCGTACGCCGCTGCCAAGGGCGGGGTCGACGCGCTGGTCCGCCAGCTGGCGCTGGACTTCGCGGGCAGGGGCGTGCGGGTGAACTCCGTCGCCCCGGGGATGGTCGGCGGTGCGGCACTGCCCGGCAGTCATGGCGGCTACCCGATACGCCGCACCATCACCGCGGCCGAGGTGGCCGAGGCGGTCGCCTTCCTCGCGGGACCCGCCGCCTCCGGGATCACCGGGGTGGTGCTGCCGGTCGACGGTGGCCTGTCGATCGCCTCGCCCGCAGCCTTCGCCCGCGCCGACCTCAGAGCCAGACTGGACGACGATGGCTGAGGTGGAGATCGGCGGGCGTTTCGGCCGCCTGTACGGGTGGCTCGACTGGCCGGCGCGGCTGGTCGGGCTGAACCTGCTGTGGATGCTGGGCGTGCTGGCCGGACTGGTGGTCGGCGGGCTCGGACCCAGCACCTACGCCCTGTACGCGCTCCAGCGCGCCTACCTGCTCGGCCGCACGCCCCGGATGTGGCGTGACTTCTGGGCGCAGTGGCGGGCGCACCTGCTGTCCTCGCAACTCACCCTCGGTGTACCGCTGCTGACCGTCTGGGTGCTCGTTTTCTACTTGCTGGCCGCCCGTGGAACCCCCATGGTGTACGGCTGCGCCGTCGCGCTGGTCCTCTACCTCGCCACGCTGCTGCAACTGCCTGCCGTACTCGCGCATCTGGACCTGACGCCGATCAGGGCCTGGCGGATCACGCTGAAGGTCGCGTGGAAGCGTCCGGTGCCGACACTGGGCGTGGCGCTGCTCGTCGCCGTCCTCCTCGCGGGCGCGTGGGCCACGACGCCTGCCGCACTACCCTTGCTCGTCCCGGCGCTGCCCGCCCTGCTGGGCACCCTGGCCGCCCAGGCTGCGCTCAACCCGTCAGACCCGTCACCTTCGCGTGGTAGCCGAGTCCGGAGGAGATCTGGTCCGCGTATTCGATGACCGTCATCGCCAGCTCGTCCTGACGCTGCGCGAGGTTCATGGCCGACAGCGGGCCCGAGACCGACAGGGCGGCGACGATGTGGCCGGTCCTGTCCCTGATCGGCGCGGCCAGGCAGGCGCGGCCGAACGCCAGCTCCTCGATCTCGGTGGCGTATCCGCGCTGCCGGACCTCCTCCAGCACCGCCGTCAGCCCCTTGAGATCGGGGATCGTGTGCGGGGTGTAGCGGGCGTAGGCGGAGCCGATCAGCGCGCGAATCTCGTCCGTCGGCAGCTCGCTGATCAGCGCCTTGCCCATGCCCGTAGCGTGCAGCGGCCCGCCACGGCCGATCAGTGTCGTGGGCCGGGGGGCGCTCGGGCCTTCGAAATGGCACAGGTAGAACAGGCTGGAACCGTGGCGTTCCGCCACGTTGACGCCCAGGCCCAGGGCTCCTGCGAGGCTCTGGGCCGCCTGGCGCGACTGCTGGTGCACCGGCGTGTGGTTGAGTCCGATACCGGCCAGGGTGATCACCGTCGGCCCGACGGAGTAGAGACCGCTGCGCTCGTCGTGAGCCAGGTAGCCCAAGGCGACAAGCGCTCCCACCAGGCGTGACACCGTTGACTGGCCCAGCCCGGTGACGGCGACGAGCTCGGAGACGCGGCGGGCGGGGTACTCCTCGGTGAAGGCCGACAGCAGGGAGAGCGCGCGCTCGACACTCTGGGTGCCGCCTGCGGATTCACGAGCGGAAACGCGGGCCACCATGATCTTCCCCTGTCCCAAATCGCGGAATTGTCATCCACATTGTAGATGATGACGATGGCGATGATGCCTCTGTCATATGGATGAAACATCTGTTATACAGGTTTTCAATCTGAGAGGAGTGTCGATGTCCTTCCTTCGCCTCATGGTCTGTCTCTCTCTGACGGCCACCAGCGCCCTGCCCGCCAGCGCTGCGCCGCAGACCCTGGTCAAGACCGTGTTTGACACGGAATACCAGGAATCGGGCACGTGGCTGCCCGGCGCGCTGTCGGGGTTCGCCGGCGGTCAGGCCCGCTACACCAACAAAGCGGGCGACACCGCCACCTGGACGCTGAACGCGCCCAGGACGGGCGCCTACCAGGTCGACGTGTGGTACCCGCCCTTCCACACCAGCGCTCGCAACGCCGAGTACACGGTCACCCCGGGCGGCGGCACGTACGTCGTCGACCAGCGCGAGGGCGGCGGCTACTGGCGCCGCCTCGGTTCGGTGTCCGCGACGGCGGGACAGGCCGTCACGGTGAAGCTCACCGCAGGACCCGATGCCACCCCCGCCGAGCCGTTGGACGAGTACGCGCGCACCTACGCCGTGCGGCTGCGCCGGGGCGGACCGATCAACCCGCCACCGCGCAACGGCCCCGACCTCGGCGGCTACCGGCTGGCCTTCGCCGATGAGTTCACCAAGCCCATCGACTGGGCGAACGGCCCATGGGACCCGCGCACCGATGTCAGGGGCAACAGCTCCCAGCGGGCAGCCAATGTCCGCTTCGACCCCAATCTGGGCGCCGCCGTCATCGACCTGAAGGCGGAGACCGACCGCGGCAAGCTCTTCACCGGCGGCGGCCTGGTCTCCAAGAGCCTCATGCGCTACGGCTACTACGAGACCCGGGTCCGGATCAACAAGGGACCAGGCTGGCACCCTGCCTTCTGGTCCATGTGCGGCGGCGCCGACGGCGTCCACCGATGCCAGCTTGCCGAGATCGACGGCTTCGAGATCGACTCGATCAACCCGAGCCGAGTGATCCACAACGTCTTCGACCACCGCGCGCCGCGACGGCAGGTGACCAGCGGCTGGTACGACGTGGGCAGCGATCTGTCCCAGGGCTGGCACGTCTTCGGCTACGAGTACGACGAGGCGGGCGTCAGGTTCTTCGTCGACGGCAGGCAGCGCTCCTACCTGGCCTACCCGGCCGGCCCCTTCGTCCACGACCCGATGAAGGTGTGGCTCACGGCGGTCGCCTACAACGACTACCCCGACGTCAACCAACTCCCCGCCACCGTCGCCTTCGACTACTTCCGCTTCTATGAGAAGGATTCCTACGGCGACAACGACAACCCCACCGGGTACACCGAGAGCGGCCCGGGCTGGGCGAAGTCGTCTCTGCCGGGCTTCGGCGCGCTGACCTCGCGGCATTCCTGCGACCTCGGAGCCGCCGCGAGCTGGAAGGTGAAGGCGCAGGCCGCCGGCCGGTACACGGCCTCCATCTACCGGACGGGCGCGGAGGGCGGAGACATCCAGTCGCGGGTGAGGCTGAGCCGCGATGGAGTGCACGTGGCCGAACGCCGAATCGACTTCAGCACCCCCGGCGCCGACTGGGTCCCGCTCGGCCAGACCGACGCATCAGCGGGACAGGAGTTCACCTTCGACCTCGCGCGCGACGGCGCGGGCTGCATCCGTGCCGACGCCGTCAAACTCGTGCGCACCGGGACCGGCTGATGAGGAACCCCAGGTTGGGCGGTTACACTTCCCGTCTGCACCGACCAAAAGGTCGGCTATGAGTTACTTCCTTCCCTTCTGGAGTCCGATCTACGACCAGGTAGAGGACGGTCATGGGCTCGGCCGACCATTCTGATGAGCGTCAGGCGTTTGGTAGCTCTGGCGCGGGGGCTTGGGATTCGGCGATCCGCCCCCGACGCTCCGAGGAGCTCCTCGCGGGGCGACTGCCCGCATCGGCGTGACGGGCACGGCGCGCATGGGATACCTCCGCTGCCCCACCGCGTCCGAAGGGCGCACCATCGGCTCCGCCATCCTCGCGACCCGGCCACCAAGCCCGAATGGCCGCCTCGAGGCTTCCTGCGGCGCGTCTTCTGGGTCAAACCCCATACCGCTCCGAAGACCCGAGCGGCATCTACGCCCATGACTGCCCCACCGAAGCCGTCGACCCGCGCACGGTTGCCCCCGGCCAGGAGGGCTATGTCACCATCAGGGCGCGCGGGCGCTCCGAGGCCGGCAGATAGCTCAGCCGTGACGTCTGTATGCATGTAGCGCCGAGAGTGGAGGCGGCGGCCAGAAGGGGCGTACAACCGGGAGGGTGAGCAGGCGACGCTGCGCCTGGCGCTCGTGCCCGAACCTGCTGCCGCGCCCAGCGCCGCGGCGGCGCCGGTTCTGCAGCCCCGCGTGCGTGGCGAGCACCATCCACCGCGAGCGCGCCCGTGAGCTGATGAAGGCGCAAGGAGGGTTCGCCGCCGCGTCGGCCGACCTGATACTGGGCTTCGTCGAGTACAGCGGCGACGCCGCGACCGGCGACGACGACTACGCCGACCAGGACTGGTCGGCGCTGATGCGGGTCTGGCCGGACGTGGAGCAGGCCACCGGACACCCCCGCGCAGCTACGCCGAATGGGCCCGCGACCACCTCGCCGGCTTCCGCTGACCATCACCGACCTGCCTGGGCGTCCCCTCCCCTCGAACGGGACGCCCGCCTCCGCACAGTATGGGAACCCCTTTGACGACCGACACCCTGACGCCGCCGGCGACACAGCCCACGCCCTACCGGTGGCGGTGGCCGGCTCTGGCGGCGATCCTCACTGGCTCGGTGATGGAAATGCTGGACTCCACCGTCACCAGCATCGCCGGCCCCACCATCCGGGCCGACCTCGGCGGCGGCGCCTCCCTGATTCAATGGCTCGGGGTGGCCTACACTCTGGCCATGACCGCCGGCCTGCTGGTCGGCGGCAGGCCGGGCGACATCGCCGGTCGAAAACGCATGTTCCTCATCGGTGCCGGCGGTTCATGGCCGGCTCCCTCCTGTGCGCGATCGCGACCGGGCCGGAGATAGTGATCGCCGCTCGCGCGATGCAGGGTTCGGGGCCTGCATGATCCCCCAAGGGCTCGGCATGCTGAAAGAGGTCTTCCCCGCCCAGGGATCAACCTGCCCATCGGCCTGGCGGTCCTCATCGCCGCGTCGCGTTCCTGCCCGCAGGCCGACCGGTCTCAGAAGTTCGGCTCGATCTGCCCGGCGCGGTCCTCGCCTCCTGCGGAGCACTGCTGCTGATCTTCCCGCTGGTTCAGGGCCGCGAGTACGGACTGGCCCGCCTGGACTTTTGCGATGATGGCGGCCTCCGTCGCGGTGTTCACCGCCTTCGGATGGCACGAGGTGCGCAAGCACCGTGGTGGCGGTGACCCGCTGATCATGCCCGGCCTGTTCCGCAAGCGAGCCTTCCTCGGCGGCATCGTCACCGGGACGATCTACTTCGCCGCCATCTCCGGGTTCGGCCTGGTCTTCAATCTGCACCTCCAACTTGGCCTCGGCCTCAGCCCGCTGCGGGCCGCGGTGGCGGAGCGGGCCGAGGACTGGCCGGCCTGCGCGGCTCGGGAGCTACCTCCCTTCCGGGGCGTGCCAGTTGTGTGGCGCGCGTTTGAGGGAGTACGCCGCCTCCGGCAGGTCGTCCCGGACGCGGATCATCCAGCGGGCGAGGTCGGTCGTGAGGGCGGCGCGGATCTCGGCGAGCGCCGGATCGTCGTACCGGTTGTCCAGCTCCGCCGGGTCGGCCTCCAGGTCGTAGAGCTCGCCGACGCCGCGCTCGTCCAGGAGCAGCTTCCAGCGCTCGCGCCGGAGCATCACCGTCGTGCCGGCCTGGGTGACGGTGTTGAGCTCGTCGAAGGTGCGGCCTTCGTACGGGAAGTGCAGCGGAGGGCGCTCGTCGACGCCGTAGGACAGCCCGCCGAACCCGCGTTCGCCGTACCCGGTGGCGAACTCCTCGGCCGGGTACTGAGCGCCGGTGAGCAGGGGCCACAGGCTGCGGCCCTGGACGCCGAGCGGGATCTCGGCGTCGAGGGCGTCGCAGATCGTCGGTAACAGATCGGCGAGCGAGACGAAGTCGGTGCGGTTGACCGAAGACCGCACGCCCGGCCCGGCCATGGCGAACGGGATGCGCATCAGGCACTCGGGCATGCCGGCGCCCTTGCGCTGCAAGCCGTAGTCGCCGACGTAGTCGCCGTGGTCGGCCATGAAGAACACCAGCGTATCCGTGTCCCGCCCGGTCTCACGCAGGTGAGTGAAGAACCGGCGGAGCTGGTCGTCGATGAGCCGCAGCATGCCGCAGTAGTTGGCGCGGTAGCGCCGCCACTCGGCGTCGTAGCCGGGCCGTTTCTCCTCGATCAGCTCGCGCAGCCAGGCGTACATGCCGCCCTTGCGCGCGGCGCCTTCAGGGCCTGCGAGCCGTTCCGGCATCTCTTCGGGGGCGAACAGGCTGAAGTACGGCTCCGGCACCTGGTACGGGTTGTGCGGTTCGGGAAACGACAACCAGGTGAAGAACGACCGGTCGGCGGGGGTCCGATCGATGGCGTCGATCGCGCCGTCCACGATCCGGTACGGGAACTGGCACTCCACCGGGAACGGCGTCGGCTCGTGCCCGACCGAGTGGTCCAGCTCGGCCAGCCACCGCTCGAAACGGGCCTGCTCGGGCGTCGCCGCGCCGTCCGGGCCGCGATCATGCCAGTACGGTGCCGCGAACGTGTCGAAGTCGGCCCGCTCGCGGTGGAAGTGCGTCTTGCCCGCCAGGTGCAGCGCGTACCCGGCGTCGCGGAGTACGTCCACCAGGTCGGCCCCGCGCAGCACGTGCCGGGCGGCGCTGTTCTGTCGGACGCGGTGCGCGGACGGGTAGCGCCCGGTGAGCAGGCTGATCCGGGCAGGCACGCACAGCGGCGAGGTGGTGTACGCCCGCCGGAACCGCGTCCCGCTGCCCATCAGCCCGTCGAGGAAGGGCATGGTGTCCAGAGGGAAGCCGCTCGCGGCCGTCCAGTCGGCCCGCTGCTGATCGGTCATGATCAGCACGATGTTGGGTCGGTTCACGGTGCTCCGTCAGCGCTCGGCGTACATCGGCTTGGTGTAGTCCGTCCGCGGCTTCCAGTTGGGGAAGGCGTAGTCGTCCAGGCTGACCTGCGCGCCCTTGGCCTTGGCCGCCGCGATCGCCGCGTCGCGCTGCCTGGCGCTGTCGCTGGACAGCTTGGTCAGCGCCGCGCGCACGTCGGTGACGTCGCCGGTGAGCGCGCCCTGCACGATGTCCCCGAAGGTGGGGGTGACCGGTTTGGTGGCGATCTGCACCTGCTGGAGGTCCTTGTTGCCGGCGATCGGCTCGGGGGCCAGAAAGACGCTCTCCTTGAACCAGCCGATCAGCTTCTTGTAGGCAGGGTGCGCCTGGGACTGGTCGACGACGGAGATGTCGCGCGGCGGCTGCGACATGGTGTCGGCGACCCGGCGCGAGTACTCCTCCGTGGTGAAGTGCTCGCTCAGCAGCTTGCTCGCCAGCGCGGCGTTCTTGCTCGTCGAGGACAACCAGTAGTCCCCGGGCTGCGGCACATGGTAGGTGGCCACGTCGGTACCGGCCTCCGGCGTCAGGATCGGTCCCACGCCGAGCTTGTCCGCGAAGTCGGGCGTCGCCTTCAGTGCCACGCCGGGGCACCAGGGGCCGTCGAAGTAGTACGCCGCGATCCCGGCCGTCCACCGGGCTCGGGCCACGTCGTCCAGCCAGGAGTTCGCCCCGGGCACCAGCACCTTGTCCCGGCTCAGCGAGACCAGGAACTCGATCACGTCGAGGTACTCGTCGGAGTGGAAGGCGAACTCGCCGTTGTCGTAGCGGACGCCGCCGGCCCCGGCGAACCCGGCCGCCTGCGCCAGGTCGTTGACCTGCTCGGCCAGCCGTATCGGCATTCCGATGTTCCACACCCAGCCGTACGTCTGGCCGCTGCCCTTGCTCTGCACCGCGCGCGCCGCGGCCCGGAACTCGTCGTACGTCTTCGGCGGCGCCTCCGGATCCAGCCCGGCACGCGCGACCAGCTCCTTGTTGAACCACGTCACCGCGGAGTAGGTCTGGTGGCTGAAGATGGGGAAGGCGTAGATCTTGCCGTCGAACAGGTGCAGGCCCTCGATGAGCGAGTCCTGGACCCGGGCCTTCGCCTCGGCGCTGAGCTCCAGCGGCTGCGACCATCCGGCGGCGACGAGCGCCGCGGCGGGCAGCGTGAGCCCGGCGTTGCTGCGCAGGTCGGGGAGCTGGTTGCTCTGTTTGGCCAGTTGCAGCGCCTGGCCCAGCTTCGCGGGGTTGTAGTACGTGTACTGGACGGGGGCGCCGCCGGGGCTCTTGGCGAACTGGGCGAAGATTTCCTTCTTCGCCGACTGGAGCTGGTTCTGGTGGTCCCACCAGGTCAGCGAGTTACCACCACCAGCACTGTCGCTCCCACCGCACGCACTGGTCGCGGCCACGGCCGTCAGGGCACCCGCCGCGGCGAGGAACCCTCGCCGAGTCATCGCGGTCATCGGTCCTGCCTTTCAACCGCGCGGCCCGTGAAGGTGTCGTAAAAAAATGTTGCCGCGTGGCAAATTCATTCTTGCCACGCGGCATGCCGCGCGGCAAGACTCTTCACTACTGAAATGTCGCCGGCTTCCCACCGGAGGGTGAACGACCTTGGTGACCCAAAGAGACGTGGCACGGCTGGCGGGAGTCTCCGTACGGACCGTGTCCAACGTCGTCAACAACTTCGCGTACGTGTCCGACGAGACCCGCGCCCAGGTCCAGCAGGCCCTGGACGAGCTCGGCTACCGGCCCAACGTCGCGGCGCGCAGCCTCAACCTGGGGCGCTCCAACCTGCTGGCCCTCGTGCTACCGCTGGACGTGCCGTACTTCACCGAGCTGGCCGCCCACGTGGTGGACCAGGCGGAGGAGCGCGGCTACACGGTGCTGATCGACCGTACCGAGGGGGCGGCGGAACGGGAGCGGCAGATCGTCATGCGGCGGGACCGCTCGGCCCTCTTCGACGGATTCATCTTCAGCCCGCTCGGCCTGACCTCCGACGAGCTGCGTGACTGGGCGGGCGAGTGCCCGGCGGTGACACTGGGCGAGGTGCAGGTAAAGGGCGTGGACCACGTCGCCATCGACGACACCGCCGCCGCCAGGAGCGTCACCGCGCACCTGGCCTCCCTGGGCCGGACGCGGATCGCCGCCATCGGCCTGGTGGACCGGCCGGTGGGCAACACCGCGGCGCACCGGTCGGCCGGATACCGGCAGGCGCTGGAGGAGGCCGGGCTGCGCCTGCGTGCCGAGCTCACCGGGCCGGTGCTGCGCTACCAGCGCCAGGACGGCCGGCTCGCGATGGAGCGGCTGCTCGACCTGCCGGAACCGCCGGACGCGGTGTTCTGCTACAACGACCTGCTGGCGCTCGGCGCGATGCGGGCGATCCTGGCGCGAGGTCTGCGGGTGCCGCAGGACATCGCCGTGGCCGGGTTCGACGGCATCGAGGAGGGCCGGTTCGCCACCCCGCCGCTGACCACCATCGTGCCCGACAAGGAGAAGATCGCCGAGCTGGCCGTGCGGCGCCTGCTGGAGCGCATCGAGGGCGACGACAGCGCCCCCGTACAGCTCGAGGCGCCGTGGCGGCTGATGGTCGACGAGAGCACCACGGGCGCGCGCGGATGACGGTCGCACTCCCCTCCCCGGCGCGCCGGCGCCGCGACCGCACCACCCTCTACATCTGGCTGTTCCTGACCCCGACCGTGCTCCTGTACGGCGCGTTCACGGTCTACCCGATCGTCGGCAGCTACATGTACTCCCTCACCGACTGGAACGGGTTCGACGCGAGCCCATCGTTCATCGGCCTGGCCAACTACCAAGAGGTCCTGGCCGACCCGATGTTCTGGAGCTCGTTCCGGCTGACACTGACGTTCATGCTCGTCGCGGTGCCGATCCAGGTGCTGGCCACCCTGCTGATCGCGATCGTGCTCAACTCGCCGCACATGCCGCTGCGCAAGTTGTTCAGGACCGCCCTGTTCCTGCCGGTGGTCACCACCACGGCGATCGTCGGCGTCGTCATGCAGTTCGTCTTCGACCCGGCCAGCGGCCCCGTGAACCTCGCGCTGCGCGAGGCCGGGCTGGCGCCGGACGGCATCGACTTCCTCGGGCAGTCCTCGACGGCGCTCGGCACGACGATCGGCGTGTACGTCTGGAAGTGGTTCGGCATCACGCTGATCTACTGGCTGGCCGCGCTGCAGACCGTGCCGAACGAGGTGTACGAGGCGGCCCGACTCGACGGCGCCGGCGCCCTGGCCACGCTCCGCCACATCACCATGCCGCTGCTCAAGCCCTTCCTGGTGATCATCACCCTGCTCTCGATCGAGGCGTCGCTGCAGGTCTTCGACCTCGTCCTGACCATGACCAACGGCGGCCCGTTCTACTCGACCGAGGTGATCGAGGTGTACATCTACCGGTGGGCCTTCGCCGCGACGGTCCCCCGACTCGGGTACGCGTCCGCGGCCGCCGTGCTGTTCGGCCTGTTCGTGTGCCTCGTCGGCATGTTGCAACTGCTCGCGATGCGCGCCACCCGCCGGACCAGGGGGATGGCGTGAACGCGGCCAAGATCCTGCGCCGGCTGCCCTGGTGGCTGGCCGCCGCCGCGCTCGCCATCGGCTGCCTGATCTGGATCTATCCGTTCCTGTGGATGGTCTCGGCGTCGTTCAAGACGTCGGCCGAGGTGTTCACCAAGGGGCTCGACCTGCTGCCGGACGCACCGGAGTGGGCCAACTACGAGCGCGCGTGGGTCGAGGCGGAGTTCGGCAAATACCTGCTCAACACCGTGATCGTCACAGTGTGCACGGTGGTGGTCGTGGTGGTCAGGTGCGCCATGACCGGGTACGTCCTCGCGCGCCACGAGTTCCGCGGCCGCAAGATCATCATGGGTGTCCTGGTGGCCACGCTGTTCGTCCCGGCCGGGTACACCATCATCCCGCTGGTCGACCTGTCCCAGAAGCTCGGCCTGCTCAACTCGCTGACCGGCCTCATACTGGCGATGTCGGGAGCCGCGAACGTGGCGGCCATCCTGCTCTATTTCGGCTACTTCCGCGGCATCCCCAAGGAGCTGACCGAGGCCGCGCTCATCGACGGCGCCGGCTTCGCCACCATCTTCTTCCGCATCATGCTGCCACTGGCCAAGCCGGTGACCGCCACGGTCACCGTGCTGACCTTCCTGTCCACCTGGAACGCGTTCTTCCTGCCGCTGGTCTTCACGTTCTCGCGGCCCGACCTGCGCACCGTCAGCGTCGGCATGCTGGCGTTCGTCGGTGAGAACGCCACGGACTGGTCGGGCATGGCCGCCGCGGCGACGATCTCGCTGCTGCCGGTCGTCGTGCTGTTCATCGTGCTGCAGCGGTACTTCATCGAGGGCATCGCCGGTGCCGTCAAATCCTGATCTATCGAAAGTGAGCATCATGTCTGACAATTCCATGATCCCCCGCCCCGAGTATCCGCGGCCGCAGTTCGTCCGCGACGAATGGCAGTGCCTGAACGGGACGTGGCAGTTCGAGCGGGACGCCGGCGACTCCGGGTTGGAGCGAGGGCTGCTCGACCGGGAGCTGAGCGGCGAGATCGTCGTGCCGTTCTGCCCGGAGGCGCCGCTGTCCGGCATCGGCGACCCGGACTTCCACGAGGCCGTCTGGTACCGCCGTACCGTGCGGGTGCCGCAGAGCTGGGCCGGGCGGCGGGTGCTGCTGCACTTCCAGGCGGTGGACCACGACGCCACCGTGTGGGTGGACGGCGTGGAGGCCGGGCGGCACCGGGGCGGGTTCACGCCGTTCAGTTGCGACTTGGCCGGTTCGGCCGATCCGGGGCACACGTACACGGTGGTCGTACGGGCCCGCGACCCGCGGAGTGGTTCGCAGGCGCGGGGCAAGCAGGCGACCACGTACGAGGGGCACGGCGCACGCTACGGGCGCACCACCGGCATCTGGCAGACGGTGTGGTGCGAGCCCGTGCCCGCCCAGCATCTCGGCCGGCCGCGGATCACGCCCAACGTCGCCGCGTCCGCGTTCCGGATCACCGTGCCGGTGTCGGCCGCCCGCTCCGGGCACCAGGTACAGGTGACAGTGTCGGACCAGGACGGAGAGGTCGCGCGGGCGCGGGCGCGCGCCGACCTCGATCTCGCCCCCGAGGTGTGGCTGCCGCTGCCGCAGGACCGCGTCCGACTCTGGTCCCCCGAGGACCCCCACCTGTACGACGTCCGCATCGACCTGCTCGACGGCGGCGGCATTGTGATCGACACCGCCGCCAGCTACGCCGGGCTGCGCTCGGTCTCCATCGACGGCCATGCCGTGCTGCTCAACGGCGAGGTGCGCTTCCAGCGGCTCGTGCTCGACCAGGGCTACTACCCCGGCGGCCTGATGACCGCGCCCTCGGACGAGGCCCTGCGCCACGACATCGAGCTGGCCGTGGCCGCCGGTTTCAACGGCGCCCGGTTGCACCAGAAGGTATTCGAGGAGCGGTACCTGTACCACGCGGACCGGATGGGGTTCCTGGTGTGGGGCGAGTTCGGGGACTGGGGCGCCAACACCGGCGGCGGCCCGTCGTGGGACAACCAGCGGCCGACCGCCTCCTTTGTGACGCAGTGGCTGGAGGCGGTCGAACGCGACTACTCCCATCCGTCCATCGTCGGCTGGTGCCCGCTCAACGAGACCTTCCAGAAGCTGCACGACCGGATCACCGTGCTCGACGACGTCACGGGGGGCATGTATCTGGCCACGAAGGCGACGGATCCGACCCGGCCGGTGATCGACGCGTCCGGGTACGCCCACCGAGTGCCGGGGGCCGACGTGTACGACTCGCACTGCTACGAGCAGGATCCCGAGGTGTTCGGCAAACTGATGGCAGGGCTGGCGGACGGGGAGCCGTACGTCAACGCCGGCCCCGACGGGACCGCGTGGTCGGTGCCGTACCAGGGGCAGCCGTACTTCTGCAGCGAGTTCGGGGGCATCTGGTGGAACCCGGACGCGCCTCCCGAGGAGCAGTCCTGGGGTTACGGCCAGCGGCCCGCCAGTGAGGAGGAGTTGCAGCGGCGTTTCGCCGGACTGGCCGGAGCGCTGCTGGACGATCCTCGGATGTTCGGCTACTGCTACACGCAGCTCACCGACGTCTATCAGGAGCAGAACGGCATCTACCGTTTCGACCGGTCGAGCAAGCTGGACGTCGCGCGGATCCGCGCGGCGCAACTGCGACCGGCGGCGATCGAGCGGGCCCGATCGGAGAATGGGCGATGACATTACGACGGACCTTCGCCGTCGCGGTGCTCACCGCAGGGGCGCTGCTGGCGGCGACGGCGCCCGCCATCGCGGTTCCGCCGCCGCCCGCGACCCCTCCGGAGGGCCGCACGACCGAGGTCAGCGGCCGGGTGGTGGACGCCGGCAGCGGCGCGCCGATCGAGGGGGTCAGCGTGCACGCCTCGCGGAGTGACGTGTTCGCCACGACCGCCGAGAACGGCACGTTCGTGCTGGCCGGCGTGCCGGAGAGCAGCGCGCTCGTGGTGGCCGGCAAGGAGGGGTACGCGTTCGCGTCCACGACCGCGGCCGGTTCGGTCACCCTCGAACTGGCCAGGGACACCGATCCGGCGCGGCAGGAGTACCCGCGCCCGGACGCCGACCGGCGCCCGTTCACCGGCGACACGTGGCTGTCGCTGAACGGGTCCTGGTCGTTCGACTTCGATCCCGGGAATGTCGGGGAGCGCGAACGCTGGTACGCCCCTGGGCACGCGTTCGGCAAGGCGATCCGGGTGCCGTTCGCGTACCAGTCGCTGGCCGCGTGGGGCGAGGAGGAGCTGGCGACCAAGGAAATCTTCCGCAGCGCATTCGCCGGTTACCGGGGGACGGTCTGGTACCAGCGGTCGTTCACCGTGCCCAGGGACTTCCCCGAGCAGCAGGTACGGCTGCGCGTCGGGGCCGCCGACTGGGGCGCGGCGGTCTGGCTCGACGGTGAGCCGGTGCTGTCGTACACCGGCAACGGGTTCACCGAGATCAGCGCCGGGCTGGGCGCGCTGGCTCCCGGTTCAACGCACACGGTGACGATCCGGGTGGTGGCGCCGCCGACAACGCCCGAGTCGCCGTACCCGATGGGCAAGCAGACGGGTGAGCCCAACGGGGCGGACACCGGCTGGTTCAGCGACGTCGGCGGGATCTGGCAATCGGTGTGGATCGAGCCCTACGCGGGCGCACGGCTCACCGACACGCGGGTGACACCCGAGCTGACCTTCGAAGGGGACGCGCGCACGCCGTCCATGGCGGCCGCGCGGATCGACGTCGCGGCCGATGGCGGGCAGCGCGCCACCGTGCAGGTGAGGGGCCCCGATGGCAAGGTGGTCGGCAGCGCCGACGTACCGCTCGAGAACGGGCGCGGGACGGCGCGGATCCCGATCAAGCGACCGCGCCTGTGGGAGCCGGACGATCCGGCCCTGTACACCGCCGACTTCCGTCTCGGAAACGACGACGGCGTCCGGACGACGTTCGGTCTGCGGACGATCGAGCGGAGATGGGCGCCCGGCCACCAGAACGAGTACCAGTACGTGTACCTCAACAACCGGCCGGTCTACCTGAGGGGTGTGCTCGACCAGGGCTACAACCCGTGGGGCCTGTACACCTACACCGGAGTCACCGCCGGGCCCGACCTGCGTACCGGAACCGAGAACGAGCCGGGCCGCGGCTCGATCTTGCTCGACCTGAAGAACGCCAAGAAGCTCGGCTTCAACGTGGTCAGGAACCACCTCAAGGTCAACGAGCCCGCCTACTACCATTGGGCGGACCGGCTCGGGCTGATGATCTGGTACGACATGCCCAACGCGGGCTGGCACTCCCTGGGCGCGGAGGCGGAGCGGCTGTTCGAAGGGCTGCTGCGCGCCACGCTCAAGCGGGACCACAACCATCCGTCGATCGTGATCTGGACGATCTTCAACGAGGCGTGGGGGCTCGGCAAGGAGCCGTGGCAGCAGCCGATCCCGGCGGAGGCGTTCCCGTACGTCCGCAGGATGGTCGAGGTCGCCCGCGACACCGACCCGTCGCGGCTGATCGTGGACAACTCCGCCTGCTGCCAGAACGGCCACCTCGACACCGACCTCAACGACTTCCACTACTACCTGGCCGGCTACGACGAGTGGAAGAAGCTGCTGGACGGGTTCGACGCCCAGGTCAAGCCGGGTTCCACCTGGAACTTCAACGACGGCGCCCAGAACGGGCAGCCGTGGCTGAACTCCGAGTTCGCCATCAGGTCCGGGCAGGCACCGCACACGTTCGGCCTATTCCGCGCCTATCCCAAGCTCAACGGATACGTCGGCGTCCAGCTCGCTGAGACCGAGCAGGAGGTGCAGAGCCCGGTCACGTTCGACCGGCAGCCGAACCGGCCGGAGTTCGTGGACCATCACGGCAGGCCGCGCGGCATCGACCTGTTCCAGGGTGACGACGCGATCTCGCTGATGGGCACGTCAGCGCGGAGCGTCGAACGCGGCGACGCGATCGAGGTGCCGGTCAAGGCCAGCCACTTCGGTGACACCGACCTGTCCCGGGCCAAGCTCCGGTGGAAGATCGGCGGCTACGACGACGAAGGCCGCTGGGTCGCCGACGCGGGCGGCGGCGGTTCGCGGCCGTTCGCCCCGGAACGCTACACCGTGACCGACGCCGGCACCGTGTCGGTCACCGCGCCGGCCAAGTTGCGCAACGGGTACGTGTGGATCTGGCTCGACACCGGCGGCCGGACCGTCGCCGAGAACTACCTGACCTTCGACACCCCCGCCCCCGATGGCGGCTTCTCCCCCGGCGCAGTGACCGCACAGGAATGGACCGGCGGAGCCCAAGCCAGGACCACCGGTGGGTCCGACTGGGTCACCGGTTACGGCCGCGGTCACTTCGAGTACGAGGTCCCGTTGCCCGAGGAGGTCCGCACGGGCCGGGCGCGCGGAGCCACCCTGATCGCGGAGATCGCGGCCGCCCAGCCCCGCGGCTGGTACGACCCCAACAACGTGACCACCGCACGCCACTACCCCGCCCGCCTCACCGTGTCGGTCAACGGCACCGCACTGCCGGTGATCGAGCTGCCCGACGATCCCCACGGGCCGACGGCGCTGGCCGGTCGATCACGGGGTTCCCTCGTGGCCGACTTCGGCAACCGCTACGGCTATCGAATCGCCGTCCCGATCACCGCACGCCAACTCGGCGACGGGGACACCGTCACACTGCGCTTCGCCTCCAACGGCGGCGGGCTGTCCGTCTTCGGCGTCCGCTCGGGCCGCCACGGCGCACCGCCCACGCTGGTCAGCGGCCGGGTCTCCGTGCCCGAGGAGCGTCCCCGCTTCCGGGCGGTCGACTCCCGGCTCTCGGTGCACCAGGCGCCAGCCGCGATCTCCACCGCGACCGGCGCCGGGACGGCGATTGTCTCGGTCGTCAACGACACCGCCAAGACGGCGCGGAATGTTCTCGTACGGCTGTCGGCCCCCAAGGGCTGGACCGCGAACGCCGCCGAGCCGGACGTGATCAGCTCACTGAAGCCCGGCGAGGCCCGTCACGTCGCGTTCACCGTACGGGCGGAATCGACCGTGCTGACCGGCCAGACCGCGGACTTCACCGCCACCGCGAGCTGGGACGGGCACGCGATCCAAGCGATCAGCAGAACGACGGTGACCTTCGCCCCCGGGGCCTACCCCGAGGTCGGCGTGGACGACACCTTCGACACCGATTCCAGCGCCGCCTACACGGTCCACAAGCCGTCGGCGACCGAGGCGTTGCCGCAGCTGACCTTCGGCACGGGAACGCTGCAGGCGCAGGGACCGGGCGCCTACTACGGCCTGGTCTCCCACGGCTCCGGGCCGAAGAGCTCCCGGGCTGTCGTGATCGTCGACCATGACCGGTGGGCCGGCACCGGGAAGGGGCAGGATGCTCTGTTCAACGGCCTGGTCAAGGACGAGCGCAACTACGTCATGGCTTGGACCGGGGTCAAGGGCCAGCACGGCATCGACATCAGGATCGACGGCAGGCTCACCGCCGCCTCCGGCGCCACGGGGATGCTGGAGCCCGGCGACCGCTGGGCATTCGTCCTCGACGGCAACTCGATCAGCACCTGGGTCGACCGCGGGGGTGGCTGGGGCTGGTCCCAGACCATGACGGGCACGACACAGGGCCGCATCGACTTCACCAGGCCCGGCGCGCTGGATGGCTGGCACTACGCCGTGGGCCTGCGCGGCAACGCCGGCCCCCAGGCGATCGGCCGCCTCGAAGGCCGCAGCGACCCCGGCTGAGAATAGGGCCGGCGACCATAACCGTCACCGGGCCGCTCCCGGTGCGGCTCGGTACGGCGATCACCTCGCGATCGTTCGCAGGAGGTTGCGGGCCTCCTCGACCATCCGGCTGCCTGTGGGGTGCGAAAACCCGGATGCGGCCTCTGGCCTGCGGCTATCCGCCCCATCTATGCGGCACGCCGGTATTGGTTGATCAGGCCGTCGAGTACCTGTCTGCGTTGCAAGCGGACCTGATCGAGATCGGTGGGTGGAGCCGGGGCATGTGGCGGTTGAGGTGGCCGACAGTCTCGTGAGCGATGGGGACGGTGCCGGTTGTCATGCCGTTCGTATGTCCGCAGGACTCGGTGGAGATGACCTTCACCGTAGATCAGCGGCCGGTCGGTGCATTCCCTTCGAACGGTACCGACCCAGCGCTCGGCTATCGCATTGGCCTGCGGGGCGCAAACTGGTGTTTTGATGATGCGGATGCCGAGCGAGGTGAACACCTCGTCAAAGGCCGCCGTGAACCTGGCATCGCGGTCGCGAATGAGGAATCTCATGCCCTCGGCCCGATCCTGTCGGGTGGCCGGGAGGTGAAACTCCTCCCGGCCACCCGACAGGCCAGCAGGCCGACGACTTCCCTCGCCCACCGGGTCACGGTGGTGCGGTGTATCTGGTCGCCGCCGGCCAGGTCGCCGGGCCGCTGGTCACAGCGCAGCACCGCCAGCACGATGCCCGCGATCTTTCCCACAGGCAGCGCCCGCCACCGCGAGCCGATCTTCTTCAAGTGGCCGCGCATCAGGTCGGCGAGATAGTTCAAGGTGGCGCTCGACAGCGGCAGGCGGGCGGTGTAGACAAGGCCGTCAGGGCCCTCGACGGCGTGGTTGTTTTTCTTCACACCAAACTCAACTGCCGTCGGGGCCCGCCGGTTACGCCCCGTCGACACCCACCGCGGCACCGCCAGTACTACAGTCGCGTTTATGACGCGTGTCCGCGTCGCTGGTAGTGGTGTCGGCGGACGGTGTGCTGGTGTCTTCGTCGCCAGCGTAAGCGGCACAGCTGAGCACAGGACGCCTCCTTCAGCTTCCGTTCGCGGCTGAGCGCGGTGGCTGCCGTGCCTGGTTCCGAAACTGTGCGGGCGATGAGCCGACCACGCGGCGGAACGCGGTGCTGAACGCGCTCTCGGACAGGTAGCCCGTGGCCCGTGCGAGCTCGGAGATCGACAGAGTGTCGCGGGTGAGGGCGTCGCGCGCGAGGTTCATGCGCCATTGGATCAGGTACTCCAACGGCGGGACCCCGACGTGGCTCTTGAAGGCCTGGGCGAACGCGGAACGCGACATGTGGCTGATCTCGGCGAGCTCCTTGAGGCTCCAGGAGTGGGCCACGTCCGCGTGCACGGCACGCAGGGCGGCACCGATGCCGTCCTCGTTCAGGGCGCCCAGCCAGCCGGTGGGCCGGTATGTCTGACTCGCGTGAGCACGCAGCATGTGCACGAGCAGGATCTGTGCGAGGTGGTTCTGCACCAGCGCGCCGCCAGCGGCGGCGACCCCGACCTCGGTGGCAAGGAGATCGATCAGCTGCGCGAGCCGCCTGCCATGAGGATCGGCCACGCGGACGATCACGAGCGGCGGCAGAAGATCGGTCAGGAGGGCCGCGTTCCTGTCGTCGAACGCGATGTGCCCGACGCAGAGGTAGAGGTCCTCCTCGGACTCCGGGCCGATCCGCACGAACCCGTCTTCGGCACCCGCCCACACCGGCTCCGCAGGGCGCGGGCTTGCGTCGAGCGTGCTGGCCAGCACGTAAGGCGGCGGGTTGCCCAGCATGAAGGTGTCACCCTCCTGCAGAAGCACCGGCTCGTGCCCTTCGAGGATCAACCAGCACGTGCCGCGCACGAGCCCCCCGACCCGCACGTGCAAGAACGTGTCGAAGCGCAAAGCCCACTCTCCCGCGGCCCGGAGATTGGGCCCGACCACCGTGCGGGGCCGGAGCAGGCCGATCGCGTCAGCCACTGGATCCCGAAATCCGAGCACCGACGACACCTCCTGGACGATACGTAAAGAAAGCCGGACTCTGCATCATGGATCATACTCCGATGCCCCCGTAGTCTCGATGTCGAACGGATCGGCATCGAGAGAGTGATGGAGACACCCACATGGGACAGCTGGAAGGCAAGACGTCGGTGGTCACCGGGGGCAGTACCGGTATCGGTCTGGCCACCGCCGTACGGCTGGCGGATGAGGGCGCGTACGTGTTCGTCACCGGCCGACGCGAGTCCGAGCTGGAGGCCGCCGTCAAGACCATCGGAGCAGACCGAGCCGCCGCAGTCGTCGGCGACATCTCGAAGCCGGAGGACCTGGACCGGCTCTACAAGGCGGTCCGGGCGCGAGGCAAGGGTTTGGACGTGCTCGTAGCGAACGCGGCGGTCGGTGCGTTCATGACGCTGGAACAGACCACCGAGGAGCACTTCGACCAGACCTTCGCGGTCAACGTCCGAGGCACGCTGTTCACCGTGCAGAAGGCGTTGCCGCTGCTCAACGACGGAGCCTCGATCGTCCTGGTCGGTTCGACGGCCGGCGACCGTGGAGTAGAGGCGTTCGGCGCGTACGCGGCGTCGAAGGCGGCCGTCCGGTCCTTCGCGCGGACGTGGTCCAACGAGCTCAAGGAGCGTGGCATCCGGGTCAACGTGGTCTCGCCGGCATGGATCGAGACTCCCGGGGGCACCGCCGCTTTCGGCGACGAGGAGACCGCCCAGGCCGTCAAGGAGAATGTCGCCGCGACCGTGGCCAAGGGCCGCATGGGTCAGCCTGAGGAGGCCGCCGCAGTCGTGGCCTTCCTGGCCTCGGAACAGAGCAGCTACGTCGTCGGCGCGAACTTCTACGTCGACGGTGGCGCGAACCAGATCTGAGCAGGCACCACACGGTGGGTGGCATCTGAAGCGTCGGCACCGCTCACACTTACGTGACGGCCGTCGTCGACCACCTGTCCCGGCGGGCGCCCGGGCTGCTGCGGGTCTCGAGGGAGACCGATCCCGAGCACGTCCTGCTCGACGGAACGCTCGCCGAGCGCGACCGTGTCGGTGACAGCCGGGCCGACTTCTCCCAGAAGCACCGCCGCCTCGGGATGAACGTTCAGGTCGTGGCCAATCCCGGCGGCAGGTGCTGTGGATCTCCCCCGCACCACCCGGCCGTACCCACCGCATCATCCGGATCTGCGAACGCCAGGGCGTCCCCATCCTTGCCGCCCGTGCCTACATCGGGGCCGACTCCTGGGTGACCACGCCGATCAGACGGCTTCCTCTCAAGGACCTCACCCCGACCCAGCGGATAATCAACATGGCGCTGTCAGCGGCGCGCGCACCAGTCGAACGAAGCGTCGCGAGAGTGAAGTCCCGGCGCGTCCTCCGCGGAGCTCGCGCCGGCCCAAACCGCTTGTCGTCAATCTCCGCCACCATCCTCACGTTGGAGCATCAACGCTGAAAACGCTCACTGCGTTGTCGACATCGACGTGGCATATGGAATGCCGAACTGACGTTGAAGGTTCATATGTGTTCCGTGAGCGCGGGAAGGACATGACGTGCCGTGGAGCACGCGCGAGCTCGCTGAACTGGCGGGAACGACAGTGAACACAATCCGCCACTACCACCGTCTCGGACTGCTCGACGAGCCCGAGCGCCGGTACAACGGATACAAACAGTACGAGGTAGGGCACCTGGTGAGCCTCCTGCGCGTCCGACGTCTGGCAGACCTTAGGGTGCCGCTCTCGCGGATCGGTGACGTTAGTGCCGGCGCCGTCAGCACACCGGGTGCTCTGCGCGATCTTGACGCCGAACTCCAGATGAGCATCGAGCGCTTGCAGAAGGCGCGGGCAGACATCGCAGCGATCCTCCGCGACCACGCGCCTGCGGATGTCCCCGCCGGGTTCGAGTCCGTAGCATCTCGACTGTCGGAGGTGGACAGTTCGATGATTCACGTCTACACACAGCTATACGACAAGGACGCCTTGGCCGACATTCAGAAGATGGTGGAGGCTGACATCGACGACGTCGGTGCTGACATCGATCGATTGCCGGCCGACGCAGATGAGGACACGCGGCAGCGTCTGGTCGAGAGACTCGCTCGGACTCTCGCGCAGAATCTCATCGACTATCCGTGGTTGAGCGATCCAGCTTCGCACCTGTCCAAGAGCCCCTACGTCACGGCGCAGACGATCGTGGACGTCTTGGTGGATTTGTACAACCCTGCCCAGTTGGACGTGCTCGTCCGTGCTAACACCCTCGCGAGCGACCAGGTGCGTGCCATTCGGGAGCAGAGCGGACAGGCGGACGAGGGACGCGCTCCCCGCGGGGGTTGACCGTGTCCCGAGAACACGGTCTTTGCTGAAGCCAGGCCGTCGCAGGGCTCGCCACTGCCGCCGAGAACTACCCCGATGACGCGACGAGAAGGGAACGAGCAATGGCCGGACGGTACGGAGACTCACATCCGGCTTCCTCAGAGGAGCCGGACGAGACAGCAGTATGGGGGAACCCGACATTGGCGGAGGACCTCCTCCTGATTCTGTTCCAGCCGAATTCCGGTCTGCGGTCCGGCACTGGAAGCATCTCCGGGGAGAGCACGCTCTACTATGTGCTCGCCGGGGCGGTGCTCGCCGACCTCGGGCTCGGGGGCCACGTCCGGAGCGGCACCGGACGGATGGGAACGATGACAGTGGAGGCCGTCGCTGACAACCCGCCCTCGGATCACCTCCTCCGTGCTAGTTGGGAGTACGTCGCCGACAAGCCTCGGGGAGTGCAGACCGTCCTTGCCGCGACGGGGCCGGCCTTGCGTGAACCGCTTTTGGATCGACTCGTCGAGCGCGGGGACCTCCGGCGGGGCACGCGCAAGGCGCTCGGCCTGTTCGACACCTCAAGCACTGATGCGCGGGCCGCGATCTCCCGTTCGCCGGCCTGCTGGAGTGGCCGCTGCTGCTCGACCGAGGCCCAACAAACTGGACGATCTTGAGTTGCTCTGGAGGCATGGCCGCAGGAGTCTGGGAGATGGCTCAGGTGCGGGCCTAAAGGCATGCGCGAGCGGCGTGGGAGTCGGCGTTGTCGCCCCATGATCGGGTGCTCCAGGCCAGGCTCATGATCGCTGGTCCGGAGAAGAGGGCATATTGGTCAGTAGGTGGTCCAGTCGCGGTTGAACCAGCGGCGGATGCGGCTGGAGCCGAAGACGGACTTGTCCGCCGCGGACGTCGCGGACGGGTGGTCGAATCGGCCGTGGGGGCGTTCGCCCGTCTTGAAGGTCACTTCGACGCGGGCCACCTGGCCGTGACCGAACTCGATGTAGCAGACACCCGTCCCGTTGTAGGCCGCGGCGGATTCGCCGCGGCGGTGCCGGGCGATGATCTGGTCGGCGGCGACCGCGGCCTGGCCTTCGGCGAAGACACCGGCCTTGGGGGTGCCGACGCTGGTGACATCGCCGACCGCGTAGACATCGGGGTAGGCGGTCTCCAGGGTGAGGGGGTCTACGGGGATCCAGCCGTCGACGCACATCCCGGAGTTCAGGACGACGTCGGGCGCCCGATGGACGGGCACGCCGAGGAAGAGGTCGAAGGGGATCTCTCCACCGTCGGCGAGTACGGCCACCCGGCGTCGCGGATCGAGGGCGCGGACGAGGCGATCGGGATGCCAGGCGATACCACGTTCGGTGAACGCCGCCAGCAGCGCCTGCGACGCCGCCGGGGACGGCGGGATCGGCGCGCCCAGCGGCATGACCAACGCGATCTCGGAAGTGTCGCGCAGGCCGCGTTCCACCAGGAAGTCGTGGACCATCAGCGCGGTCTCGCTCGGCGCGGGCGGGCACTTGAAGGGGGTCGAGGTCACCCCCACGACGACCCGGCCGCCGGGGAAGCCGCGCAGGACGTCCCGGACCGCGAACGCGCCCTCCACGGTGTAGAACTCGTGGCCCGCCTCGACGAGGCCCGGCGTCGCCGCGGGATCGAGGTCGGCGCCGAGGGCGACGACCATCACGTCGGCCTCGAAGGGCCCCGCGTCGGTCTCGACGCGCCGCCGCTCGGGGTCGACGGCGCGGATGGTGGTCAGGACGAACCGCACGCCGGGCCGGACGACGTCCGCGTAGGGGTGCCGCACCGCCTCGGCGGCGGTGCGGCCGAACATCACATCGAGCTTGGAGAAGCCGAAAACGAACCCCTCGGACTTGTCGATCAAGACGATGTCGGCGTCGTCCCCCAGTTCCTCCGAGAGCCGGGCCGTCAGCTCCAGGCCACCGAAACCGGCGCCCAGCACCAGGATCCGCATGATCTTCGCTACCTTCCTGAGATTTCCTCGAATCCGTCAGATCACTTCGGCTGAGGAACGATCCGAAGGTAGGGCTTGGGCTCGTCCCAGTCGCCGAAGAGGTCCTTGGCCTGGTCGTTGGAGACCGATCCCGCGATGACGACGTCCTGGCCCTGCGTCCAGTTCGCCGGCGTGGCCACTTTGTGTCTCGCGGTGAGCTGCAGGGAGTCGATCACCCGCAGGATCTCGTCGAAGTTGCGGCCGGTCGTCATCGGATAGAGCAGGATCAACTTGATCTTCTTGTCCGGGCCGATCACGAAGACGCCGCGCACGGTCTGGTTGTCGGCGGCCGTACGGTCCGCCGGGTCCCCGCTGACGTCCGCGCCGAGCATCCCATAGGCCTTGGAGATGGTGAAGTCGGCGTCACCGACCATCGGGTAGTTCGGCGCGGTGCCCTGGGTCTCCTCGATGTCGGCGGCCCAGACGGCGTGCTTGTCGACCGGGTCGACCGACAGCGCCATGATCTTCACGCCGCGGCGGTCGAAATCACCCTTGATCGCAGCCATGTAGCCGAGTTCGGTCGTGCAGATCGGGGTGAAGTCCTTGGGGTGCGAGAAGAGCACGGCCCAGGAGTCGCCGATCCAGTCGTGGAACCGGATCACGCCGTCCGTGGTGGCGGCGACGAAGTCGGGGGCGGTGTCACCAATGGTCAGGCCCATCGTCGATCTCCATTCGAGAGGAGCGTCCTGCTTCCGGGTGAAGCCGGACGCCCTGTCATCGAAGACACTAGGACGGCCGCGTTCCCTGAACGTTCCTTCGCTGGAGGCCGTCCCGTACGCTGTTCGCCTGAGCCGTCGCCCGGTCGGCCCAGAAGGAGTGCCCGACCTCCGCATAGAGCGCGGCCGCCGACTGGAACCGCTCGCGGGCCGCGTACGGGTCGCCGTCCGCGACCGCAGCGCTCGCCGCCGCAGACTCGGCCATCGCGCTCCAGGCCGAGCTCGCGAAGGAGCCGGCGAACTGGGCGGCCGCCGCGGCGTGGGCGTGCGCGCCCTCCCGATCGCCGACCAGGGCGTACGCCTGGGCGCCGACCGGGTGGAGTAGCGCGCTGCAGGTCGGGCAGTCGCCGTAGCGGGCCGCCGCGCTCTGGGTCGCGCGTACCGCCCGGAGCACCTCCTCCGGTCTGTCCCGCTCCATGGAGGCGAAGGCCGCGGTCGCATGCAGCCGGGCCCACGCATGGCGCGCCATCGGGGTGACGGTCGCGATCGCCGCCGCGCGCTTCAGATAGACCGCCGCGTCGTCGTGCGCGCCCCCGCAGGCGGCCAGCTCCGCCCGCCGCAGCCACGGCAGCGCGACCGAACGGCTTCCCAGCGGCGCGTACAGCTCGCAGCTCCGTTCCAGGCACGCCTCCGCCTCGTCCCATTGGGCACGCAACAGCAGCGACTCGCCCAGCAGGCACCAGGCGAACGCCTGCGCCGGGATCGCGTCGGCTCGCTCGGCGATGGCCAGCGTCTGGCGGGCGTACTCCTCGACGTCGCCGGCGAGCCCGTCACCGTAGAGCTGGTATTGGCTGAGACAGTGGTTGAAGTCGCAGAAACGGGCGACCCGGACCCCGAGCGCCACACCGGCGAGCCCTTCGATCTGAGCCTGCAGCCCTGGCCGCCAATCCCCCTGGACGTGCGCGATGAACGCCAGCGCTTCCAGCGCCGCCGCGACGTCGGCTGAGTCTCCGTCGGCGCGGGCGATGGCATGGGCCCGCTCAGCGAGCTGGCGTGCCGTGGCGAAGTCGCCGCGTTCCCAGGCGAGGTTCGCTCTCAGGCAGACGAGCCGCCCATGCTCGGCCTGGTCGGGCGCGAGGCCGTCCGCGGCGGCCAGATGCGGTTCGGCCTCGTCGGACAGGTGTTGCATCAACCACGCGCTCGCGCATTTACGGTGGATGCGACCGGCCACCGCGGGATCCGCCGAGTCGGCGAGGGCCTGGCCGAACGCCTTCACGGCCCCCGCCGGGTCGCCAGACTGCACCCGGAGGTCGCCGACCCGTTCCCACAGGTCGGTTGTCAGTTTCGGATCGGACGTCTGCCCGCTGTTGATCTCCTCGAACTGGCGTTGCGTCTCCGGACGGGGCTCGACGCCGAGTTCCGCGTCGAGCAGCTCCCGCAGGCGCGCGTACTGGCGTCGTGCCTCGTCGCGGCGGCCGGCCAGCGCGTACAAGCGCATCAGCCAGGCGTGCGCGTCCTCCCGCAAGGGATCGGCCGCGACCAGCTGCTGCACCGCCCGTGCCGCGCGGTTCAGCTCGCCTCGCGCTTCCAGCAGCGCGGCGAACTCCTCGACGACGCCCAGCCAGTCGAGCCGAAGCTCCTCCCGCGGCGCCGCGGCCCAGTCCTCGTACAGGTCCTCAGGAAGCAGACCGTCTCGATAGACCTCGATCGGGACCCCGTACGCGTCGGGCTCCCTGGACCTGCGGGCCACGGCCACGAGCGACCAGTAGTCGGCCACATCCACCGAGGTCCCATCAGGCAGGCACAGCAGATCCCCGACCGACACGATCAGCTCGTTCCCGTCGTCGGTACCAAGACTGCGCCGTGCGGAATGCAGCGCCTTGCGAAGATTCGCCCCCGCCGCCCGCTGGTCGAGTTCCGGCCACAGCGCCTCCATCACCTGTTCCCGCCGCAGCCGGTGCCCAGGTGCCAGGGCGAGCAGCTTCACCAGCGCCGCGGGCTTCCGCTGAGACCACGCCTCCGGTACGACAGGCACCCCTCCCACCGAGACCCGAAACCCCCCGAACAGCCCGATCCGGAAATCCATTACATCGTTCCAAAGGCAGACGTGATCAGCACGAAGCAGATCATTTCACACGCATTCCTGAATTGCGCCCGTACGCACTGGACTCGCCGCTTGACCTGACCGACGCGGCGAGGACGGTGCGCAGCGGCCGGCGGGTCCGCCAAGTCTCCAGATCCATCGGGCCGACGGTCAGGTTCCCCTCTCGGGCCGCGGCGTGGGAAGCCACCCAGACCCACGAGGGCAGAAGCGGCTGCGGTGGACGGTGCGGTGGGGGTGGACGCCAGGCTCCGGCCGCGCGGGCGTGAGCAGGCGGAGGTGCTGACCACGACCTGCGCCAAGGTGGGCTGATCCCCGTCGGGAACAGCCGGCGACACCATCGTGATCGTCCTGGCCTTGTCGGCCAGCTGGTGAGAACGCCACACGGCACAAACGGCGGCATCGTCGCACATCACCGTGCGCAACTACGACGGCTGCTGAGGAGGGCCGCCGATGTCTTCTTCTGGCGGGCAGGCGCGGCCGCCGCCGCTGCAATCGTAGATACTTGCACCGAGGATGAGGTGTATGACTGCTCTCACACGTCTCGTGACGTTCGTCGACGTCGATAATGAGGCGGCTGACACCATCTCGGTGTCGGCCCGTCACGAGGCGGAGCTCGTGGACGGAACCCGGGTGTTGCTGCTGAATGACCGAGGTTGGGGCTCATCGCAAGGCTGGGCCGCGACGTCGGTAGCAGACATACAAGAGACGACGCGGGCGGTGGTCGGACCCGATGAGCCGTTCAGCGGCCGTTCCCAGGAAGCCATGGAAGCAGACCATTGGGCCTCGCTCCAGCAGATCGTCCAGCGGCAGGGAGTCATTGTCGACGCGGCCGCGCTCAGGCAACTGCCGCACGACGTCGTGCTCAGCCAACAGGTGCTTGCGCGCATCGGTGGCAACTCAGACACCGGCACCTCCGGCTGAGCCGGGCACCGTCAAAAGCGACCAGAAGGACGCGAAGCGTTCGGGGGGAACGTGTGACAGCCAGTCCCGAAGAAGACGACGTCGTAACAACGGTCCGGCTGCCAGCGGAACAGGTCGGCCGACACGAAGCGCACCCGCTCGTCCTCGCCCACCCGCGTCGAGGCGATGGCGAGCATTTCCGGGGACGCGTCCACGGCCGTGACATCTGTGGCGTGCTGGAGCAACTGGGCGGTCCATCTGCCTGGGCCGCAGGCGAGTTCGAGCAGGCTGCCGGTCGGCCGGAACGCATCGAGCGCCGCCGACAGTTCAGAGGCTCTGGGAGGGGGTCGGCACTGGCGACCTCGCGTCGGAACCCACGGGGAGAGCAGGCGTCGGCTCAACCGCCACCAGGCGAGGTCACGTTCACGATGCTCGTGCAGATGGCGCGCCAGGAAGGACAGCCACTGCCGGGCCTTGCCGGCGTCCCAGCCAGACCCGCGTTCATGGCGGTAGGCGGCAGCCACGGCTGCGTCGACGAGCGCGTCCTCTACTTCTGCTCGGGACTTCATGGAGAAGAGTGCCGTGACGTCACTGCGACTTTCGCACACCCTGCGTAACAGCGAGACCGTCAGAGGCGTGGACAACGCCGCTGCCAACGGGCTGTAGAACGCTCGTCCAGGTACTCGTAGAGCGGCTCCAGAAGGCCTGGGTCCGGCCACGTGACAGCACGCAGGTAGGCGAGCACGTCCTCGATCCACAGGGGCACGATCTCGATGAGTGGTGCTCGGCGCAGAGGCGGGCCGCCTTCTTGGATGAGCTCTCGGTACTCGGTCGAGCGGCAGGTGAGCACGACCGGCTGGCCCTCGCCAAGGGCGTCGTTGATGGCCCTTACCGCGAGGCGACGCGCGAACTCGGGGATCTCGTCGAGCCCGTCCACCACGGGCAGCAACAGACCGTGGCCATAAAGGCTGCGGGGGATCTCCGTGGCGCCGCCGTAGTGGGATACGGCCAGAGTCCGCACGACCCAGTCACCCAGCTTCTCCTCGCGGCTGGGGTCCCAAGAGGCGGCTGACAGCAGAACCGGGACACGGTCGCCGTCGCGCCAGTCTCATTCTCTCTACTTTGGCGGACTTCGAGCTGTCCAGGTCAACCTTGCAGTTCGTTATCAAATGGTTCGGAGCCCCAAAGATTCCGGGGGCCTTGCCGGAAGAGTACGCCGCCATGGTTCGGTCTGCGATAGTCCGGGATCTCCTCACTCAGCTAGATTTCCATGGCATTGTAGCGAGCTATCGCCCAAGGCTAACGATCCCATCAACTCTGCTCTTCCGCTCGGCAATTTCGTTTGCTATGGCACATGAGGCTGCGCATCTGCTGATCGGTGAGAGCGACTCGCCTGAGGCACGGCTCTCAAGTCATATTCGCGCTGACGGAACCATCGCCGACTCACAGTGGGGCCGGGAGTTGGCCCAGGATAGGCTGGCATTGCGTCTCTCTCGACATGTCGCCTCAACGCTGGCCGATAGATTTGGCCGTGTACCAGGGTTTAGACGAGAGACTGAGGGCGATGTGGCTAAGTATCTAACCTCAGCAAAAAACACGGAAATAGAGAGCGGAAAGTGTCTCAATCTCTTGCGAGCCCGTGGTCGCGACGCATTGCCCGAAGTGCTGGATCTGCTCGGGGTTGACGCTGAAGAAATTCTTGGTTCGACTCAACTGTCCAGGCGCTCCGTTGCTCAAATTATCGACCACTCAGACCGTATTCATATGCCGAGTGGAAAGGACAGGCGCACCTATGTAGATATCTGGGCGAACGTAGTCTCTGCTGCGCTAAGAGAAGCTCCGGATCGGAACCGAATTCTCTATCATCTTTTGGATTTCGACGAGGACAGGACAGAGGCCGGGCCAGGAACGGCACCTTCGTAAGAACAGGCCTGACAGGCCGCGGCCCTCCGGCCGGACCAGTGCGCGGCAGTCGCGTAATCCAGCCCGGTGGCCGGATCTCCCGCTCAACCGGATGATCCACCGATGGCTCAAAGTCGTCGAAGACCACATGACCGCAGCCGCCGACCTCTACGCCGGCAGGTAAACACGGCACCGCTCAACCAGCGGCCGCCGAGCCGCCACCATCACAAGGCCGTCCCGGCCGGCACCGTATCCGCCGCCTGTCCGCGCCCGGCCCGACAGAGCGTTCGCCGATAGTGCCGTCGGGCCGAAACCTCTCAGAACGCGCAGACTGGCACGACCGCCCGCAGTCGCAGGCCGGCCGGCTGGGGGGAGAACGGATGGACATGCGCCAGCCGGTCACCGGCTTGCCCAGCGCCTCATCGGCCGACCGAGTTCCATGGAGTTGCCTCACACGCGAACGGCATGAGGGACCTGGTCGTCACGACACCATCGCCGGGGTTGTCGTTCACGAATTTCGTCGCGACGATCTTGGCCGGGGCGATGCCCTGTTCCACCCAGCGAACGATCGGGGTCAGCTTGTCGAAGGTGTTCGGGCCAGGCCCCCCGCTGCAATGGGTCATGCCGGGCACCAGGAACAGCCGCGCGAACGTGCCGGTCTCGTGTGCGCGGCCACCGGAGGTCGTACGGACCACCTGGCGGAAGTAGTCGATGGTGTCGTGGGCGGACACGACCGGGTCAGCCCAGCCTGTGTACATGAGGAGTTTGCCGCCGCTGCGGCGGAAGGGGCGCAGGTCAGGGTCGGTGGCGTCGATGATCGGCCCCAGCTTGTTCTGGGCGTGGCGCAGATCGCGGTGGTAGTCGAAGTCCCACCAGTCCCAGTGGGGGTCGTTGAACACCCAGTAGCGCCAGAAGTTGGCGCGGGCGGGTTCGGTGGTGCCCCAATAACCGCTCCACCCCGAGCGGACCCTGCCGGTCGCGTCTACCACGGCGGCCTCGCTGCCGATGGGCCAGCCGGGATAGATCTGCTTGCCGGTGCGCGGGTCGCGGGCTCCGGCGTACATCGTCCGCAGGGCCTTGACCTGACGTGCGGTCAGGCAGGTGGGGGCGTCAGCGGAACGGCACCGCAGCGAGGCGGGGTCGAAGGTGCAGCGGCTCGGGTCGGTGAGGAATGCGTCGGTGGGCCGGCCGCCGTCTTTGCCCCGGCACTGCTCGACCGCGGCCTTGGTGAGCAGCGGCAGCTTCGCGGCGGGGATGATCGGCTCGGTGTCGTTACCGGGGATGTGGTTGCGGAGGAACTGCCACAGGAAGCCGGCGTTGAGGGCGACGCGGTTGTTGCCGGGGGCACCGGCCACGATGCCGTCGAAGTCGTCCGGGTAGCGCTGGGCCTCCATCAGCGCCTGGTGGCCGCCGGTGGAGCAGCCGATGAAGTAGGAGTAGCGGGGCTTGGCCCCGGTGTAGGCCTCGACGATGAGTTTGGCGTTGACGATCGTCTCGTGAACAGCCCGGTGTCCCCAGTCCACGATGATTTCCGGATTGGCCGCCCCTTGGATGAACACCTCGGGGTCGTTGCCGGTGTGACCGGTGTCGGTACCGACCGTGGCATACCCGGCCGCCAGGGTGGGGCCGCCCATGGACGCGAAATCGATGGCGGAGTCGTAGCCTCCGTTGCCGTACATCAGGAGCCGCTGGTTCCACTGCTGGGGTATCCACACCTCGAAGCCGATGGTGGAGGCGGGCACCGGCTTGGCGATGCCGTGGACGCGGCAAAAGCCCGGCACGGATGGCAGCGCGCGCCCGTCGGGCGCGGTGTAGTCACCGGCGGGGATCGTCTCGGCGACGGTGATCGTGGTGTGCGGCAACGAGATGCTGGTCAGGTCCTCGCACGCCCTGCTTTCGGCATCGGCGTCCGTGCTCATGCCGGCCGTACCACCGGTGCCGTCTGGGGGACTGGTGAAGCGTGCTGCGGCGTTCGCCGGGATGCTCAGCACCATGATGGTCGAGGCCACGACCGCGGTCAGGAATCCGTACAGGCGGCTCACGGGGTCTCCCTCCAGGTGGTGAGGACGATGTCAGTGCCGCCGCGGCCGATACGCACGTCGACCGAGCCTTCGGGGGCGTCGGAGTCGATCTCGGGGTAGTCGTCGCTGGAGACGATGATGCGCAGACTGTGCCCGGCGGCCAGCCGGTAGTGAGTCGGCCAGGTGCGGATCTGCAGGTCGTAGGTCTTACCAGGGCGGACAGGGACGGCATGGTCGTGCCCGAAGCGGTGGCTGGCCTTGAGCCAGCCCTGGGTGATGCGGACGGCCATGCCGTCGGGGGCGACATCCTCGGCCACGACGGCGAGGTTGCCGTCGGTGGCGCTGAAGGCGGCCCGCACCGTCGCGGTGATCTCGCCGGTCAGCACGATGTCCGACTGGTAGGGCCGCGTATGGAAGGTCAGGCGCTCGTCCGGGGCGGCGGGCGCCTGGTCGGTATTGACGGTGAAGCGGCGACTGGCCGGCGCGCCGGCGTCGGCGGTCAGCCCGCCATCGCCGCCGAGCCGGAGCCGTTCCTGTCGGGCGCCGCGCGGGGGCCAGGTGGACAAGCGCTTCCACCCGGTACCGGCGCCAGGGCCGGGGATCTCGTAGGAGGTGACCTTGGCGGCGGGCAGCGGGGCGTTGCGTCGTCCGGAGAGCCAGCGGTCCCACCAGGCGAGATAGGGCCCGTTGCCGATATCGGCGGGCTGTCCGGCCGGCCAGCCGTGCTGCCAGGGGCCGGCGACGAGCCAGACGTTGCCGGGGCGGGCCTGGAAGTTCTCCACCATGGCCGCGCGGTAGCGGTCGTACCAGCCGGCGATCTGCAGGACCGGGATGTCGAGGTCCTTCCAGCGGGCCTTGACGCTGCGTTCGCGCCAGTAATCGTCGTAGAGCGGGTGCTGGGCGTAGGTCGTCAGGGTGTCGGGGGCGGTGGAGCGCTGCCAGTCGCGGATCCTGGCCGAGTAGATGCCGCCGCGGTAGATGGTGTTCTCATACCAGTCGCTGATGCCGTCCACGGGAATGATCGCGGCCAGGTGGGGCGGCTTGTTGACCGCGACGAGCAGGGAGGAGTGCCCGCCGTAGCTGACGCCCATCTGCCCGACCTTGCCGGTGGACCAGGGTTGGGCGGCCAGCCATTCGATGAGGTCGTAGTTGTCGCGCTGCTCCTGGGCGCTGAACGGGTCGAGGTAGCCGGGCGAGCCGCCGGAGCCGCGGGCGTTGCAGACGGCGGCGTTGTAGCCGCGGGCGACGAAGTAGGCGGCCGCCCGGCCGAGGCTGTCGAGCCGGTCGTAGGCGGTGTAGTCGTACACGATCACCGGGAAACGGCCGTCGGCGGCGGGCCGGTGCAAGTCGCAGGCCAGGTGGCTGCCGTCGCGCAGCGGGACCTGGACACGCTCGGTGCGCACCTCGTAGGCGGCCGGCCGGTCGTAGGTGAAGAAGGGGTCGGTCGCTTCGTCGATACGCACCTCGTGCGCGGCCGGCTGGTCGTGGGTGAGGGAGGGGCCGATCTGCGCGGCGGCCGGGGTGTGTGCTGCCAGCGGCACGGTTAACGCGGTGGACAGGGCGGCGAGGATCCGGCCGTACGTCACGAACACAGACTCTCCTTCAGAACGAGATGGCGCCGGTCAGGAGCGCGACGACGGTCATGACGGCGGTGGTGGCGAACGCCCAGCCGAAGATGAAGCGCTGGTGCTGGCCGAGCTGTACGCCGCTCATGCCGAGGAGGATGAACGTGGCGGCGGTGAGCGGGCTGAGCGGGAAGCCGGTGGTCATCTGGCCGAGGATGGCCGCCCTGGCGATCTCGGCCGAGTCGATGCCGAAGCCGCTCGCGGTCTGGGCCAGCACGGGCAGCACGCCGAAGTAGTAGGCGTCGGGGGTGAAGACGAGGCTGAGCGGCATACTGGTGATCGCCACGAGCAGCGGCAGGTGACCGCCGAAGGAGTCGGGGATGATCCCGACGAACGCGGTGGCCATCTCGTTGATCATCTTGGTTCCGTTGAGAATGCCGGTGAAGACGCCTGCCGCGAAAATCATGGTGGTGACCAGGACGACGCTCCTGGCGTGCTTGTCGAGCAGCGCCTGCTGCTTGTCCCAGGTGGGCAGATTGACCACGGCGGCGATGGCGAAGCCGAGCACGAACAGCACCGGCAGCGGCATGACCTGCAACACCAGCGCGACGAGCAGCACGATGGTGAGCACGAGGTTGAAGAGGATCAGAGCTCGGCTCTTGCGCTCGCGCTCCGGGGCCGAAGACGCGCTCGGCCCGTCACCGCGGACCTGCCCGGCTTGCGCTTCGGCGGGCTCGGCGGGCTCGGCAGGCAGGGTCAGGGTGCCCAGGCGGCGGCGTTCGCGCAGCCCGATCAGGTAGGAGGCCACCAGCACCCAGGCGATGCCGGCGGCCATGGCGGGCAGCACCGGGGTGAACACCTGGGAGCTGTCGAGCTTCAACACCGCCATCGCGCGGGCGGTGGGGCCGCCCCAGGGGACCATGTTCATCACGCCCGCGCCGAGGCAGACGACGCCGGTGAGCACCAGAGGGCTCATGTTCAGCCGCTTGTAGACGGGCAACAGGGCCGAGACGGTGATGAGGAAGGTGGAGGCGCCGTCGCCGTCGAGGGCCACGCACATGGTGAGGACCGCGGTGCCGACGGCGATGCGCAGCGGGTCGTCCTTGGCCAGGCGCAGGATGCCGCGGATCAGCGGGTCGAACAGGCCGCTGTCGATCATCAGGCTGAAGTACAGGACCGCGAAGGCGATCATGATACCGGTGGGGGCGACCTTGCCCAGCCCTTCCAGGATCATCGGACCCATGCCCGCGGCGAACCCGCCGACGAGCGCGGTAACGACGGGGACCAGGATGAGCGCGGTCAGGACCGAGACGCGCCTGGTCATGGTCAGCACCAGGAACAGGCCAATGGTGAGAAAGCCTAGGGTCGCGATCATCGGGGTCCTTTCGGCGGGAGGTTACGGGCAAGTTTCCGAGCACCGGCGTTTCACGTCCACCATCAAAAGTGGATTTATCGATGCGGTATGCGCAACAGTGGGTGCCGTGGACGCCAGCCTGCGGCAGCTCGCCGCTTATGTCGCCGTGGCCAGAGCCGCCGGTTTCACCGCCGCGGCGGCGCAGATGCGTGTCTCCCAGTCGACGTTGAGCCGCGCCGTGTCCGATCTGGAGCGCGTCCTCGGCGTCCAACTGCTGGAACGCGACACCCGCAACGTGCAGCTCACCGCGGCCGGCCAGGAGACCCTGCGGGTTGCCGAGCAGATTGTCGAGGCCCACCGGTCGGGAATGAAACAGTTGCGGCGCTACCTGCTCGGCGAGTCCGGCATCGTCGCCATGGCCACCCTCCCGTCGGTCGCGGCCGTGCTGCTGCCCCGGATGATCTCCACATTCCGGGGCCGGCGGCCGGACGTGAGCGTGCGCATCATGGACGGTCTGGAACAGGCAGTGCTCGGCAAGGTGCTCAGTGGCGACGCCGACTTCGCCGTCACGACCGTCGGTGCGGCCTCCGACCGGCTCGAGCACCGCCCGCTCATCCGTGACCGCTTCCGCGCCGTATTGCCGGAAAGTCATCCGCTGGCTGACCGCGAGGAGGTCACCTGGCAGGACCTGGCCGCCGAGCCGTTCCTGGCCGTCGGCCCCGAATCCAGCGTGCGCCGGCTCACCGACGCGGCCTTCGAGCAGGCCGGGGCCGTGGCTCCGCCTGCGGCGGAGGCCGGCAACGTGGCGACGGTGGGCGGATTGGTCGCCGCCGGGCTCGGCGTCTCCGCGATGCCCGCCCTCGTGCTTCCCCTGCTGGGGCCCGGGCACGTCGTGCATCGCGAACTGGTCGCCCCGGTGGTCGAACGGCGTCTGGACATCGTGGTGCAGGCCCGGCGCGCCCTGCCTCCTGCCGCCACCGCGTTCCTCGACCTGCTGCAGGAGGCGCGCGCCGAGGGACGAGAGGTGCCGGCCGGCGCCGCCTGGATCACCCACTGATGCAGTAAGTGCATGAATATATCCATCTATCCTGCTGGACCCGCATTTCTCTCTCCGTGCACGATGAAGCTCCGTCAACCAGGGCGAAGGAGTTCATGCGTGGCCTTTGAACAGCGCGGGCAGTTGCGCGGATTGAAGGTGGTGGAGTTCGCCCACGTGGTCGCCGGACCGCTGGCCGGCTCCATGCTCGCCGATCAGGGCGCCGACGTCGTCCACGTCGAACCGCCCGGTTCCGGTGACGCCGCCCGCTCGATGGGGCCGACCCGCGACGGAACACCGTTGTGGTTCAAGGTCGCCGGCCGCAACAAGCGCTCCGTCACCCTGGACCTGCACGACCCGGACGGCCGCCAGGTCGCCCACCGGCTGGTGGCCTGGGCGGATGTCGTGATCGTCACGCTGCGCCCCGGGCGCCTGCGCGCGTGGGAACTCGACTGGAAGGCCGTACACCGCATCAACCCCCAAGCCGTCCTCCTGCAGATCAGCGGCTTCGGAGCGCAGAACGACGCGCCGGGGTTCGGCAAGGTCGGCGAGGCCAGAAGCGGCGTGGTGCACCTGACCGGATTCCCGGACGGGCCGCCCGTCCACACCGGCTTCTCCCACGGAGACGCGGTGACCGGGCTGATGGGCGCCTACGCTGTGCTGGCCGCGCTGCACCGCCGCGCCCACGACCCCGAATTCGACGGGGAGTGGATCGACCTGGCCCTATTCGAGCCGCTGTTTCGGCTGGTGGAGTGGCAGATCATCACCCATGATCAGCTTGGCACCATCCCCGGCAGATCGGGCAACCAGCTCGCCGTCGCCCCCGCGGCGGTGATCAACACCTACCTGTCGGGCGACGGCGACTGGATCACCGTCACCTCCGCCACCCTGCGCTCGGTGCTGAACGTCGTCCGGCTTCTCGGCCTGCCCGAGGACGACTTCGCCACCACCCGGCAACAACTCGCCGGCAAGGAGCAGCTCGACCAGGCACTGAGCACGTGGGTGGCAGAACGCGGCACCGCCGAATGCCTACGCGCGTTCGAGGCAGCCGAGGTGGTCGCCTCGCGTGTGTTCACTGCCGAGGACATCCTCACCGACCCCGTCTACGCCGAACGCGGCGACATCGTCACAGTCGACGACGCCGACCTCGGCCCCGTACGCATGCAGGCCGTCATCCCACACTTCCATCAGGCGCCGGGACACATCTGGCGCACCGGGCCCGCGCTCGGCCAGGACAACGACCTGGTCTACCGCCAGTGGCTCGAGCTCGACGTCGACGACCTGGAGAAGCGCGGTGTCATCTGACCGGCCGCCGCTGCGGTCGCTGCTGTTCGTGCCGGGCAATCGTACGGACTGGCTGCTCAAGGCGGCGGCCGCCGGCGCCGACGCGGCCATCCTGGACCTGGAGGATGCCGTCCCGCCGGCCGGGAAATCGGCCGCCCGCGCCCAGGTGGCTGAGGCCGTCGCCAAGTGGACCGGTGACATGGCGCTCTTCGTCCGGATCAACCCCCTCGACGGCTGGGCAGCGGCCGAGGACCTGCGCGCCATCACCCACAGCCGCCTGCACGGGGTGGTCCTGCCCAAGGTGGGCGAACCCGCCGACGTGCTGCTGGCCGACCGGATGCTGACCTGGTGCGAGCGCGAGCACGGCCTTACCGAGGGCCGCATCGCCCTGGTGCCGCTACTGGAGAGCGCGCTGGCGCTGCGCGCCGCCTACGACATCGCCACGGCCGCGCCCCGGGCGGCCTATCTGGGCGCGGTCACCGGCAAGGGCGGCGACGTCGAGCGGGCCATCGGCTACCGCTGGAGCCCTTCCGGCACCGAGACCCTGGCCCTGCGCTCGCGCGTGCTGCTGGACGTCCGCGCCGCCGGTGCGCCTTGTCCTGTCGCCGGGCTGTGGACCACCATCGGCGACCTCGACGGCCTGCGCGCCTTCGCCGAGCAGAACCGCTCCCTCGGCTACGAGGGCATGATGGCCATCCACCCCTCCCATATCCCCGTCATCAACGAGGCGTTCTCACCCGGTCCCGACGACCTCGCCCGGTACGCGCGGCTGATCGCCACAGTCGAGGAAGCTCAGGCTCGCGGAGCAGGAGCGATCACCTTCGAAGGCGAAATGGTGGACGAAGCCATGGCGGCCAGAGCTCGCGCGGCCCTGCACAGAGCGCAGTACCGGTGACGGCTCGTCATCGTTGATGACTCGGTCCCCTCTCCACGACTGTGACCTGCCGTATCCATTGCAGCAGGGCGATACGGCCTGTCCGGTAAACCGTACGGTCCCAAATGCTGCTACCCACGTGGAGCCTGCCCATCGCCTGGCCACCGAGGGCGAAGGCGAGTGGAAGACCTATGCGCCTGGCGATCACACTCGGTGACCATAAGAGGAGCGCGGCGAGGAACACAGATCAGTTCCGGACACCCTCTGATCCGACCTGCCCTACCTGCCGGTCTGCCCGCCAGAGCTTGGGCCCGCGGCATTCAGCCGCGGGCGGCGCTCGACCGGGTTTCGGCCGGGAGAACCGGGACGCTCGGGTGGCCGCATGCGTCGGGCGGTGTGACACAGAACTCCAGCCATCTGTCATCGCGGCCCCGGCCGAGGGCCGCGCACGCCCAGCTCGGCGCTGCCTTCAAGGCTGGTCAACATGCCTTACGTGCCTGACAAGATCAGATGGCTCTGACCTGTGGGAAGAGGTCTCGAACCCAGACGGGTTTGCCGGTCTCCTTGACGATGCGCAGCGCCCCCGGCCCGGAACTCCGGATCAAAGCGCCGCCTCGTGGTTCCTGCCACGACCGAACCTCTCTTGGTTCGGTCTCCACGTTGCGAGGGGAAGCCCACCGAAACGTTTAGTGATCTCCGTGCATGTCAGGGGGAAGGGCATGACGGACGACTTACAGCCCATGCCCGATGACTGGACGAGAGCCCTGGCCGTCGTGGCCCATCCCGATGACATGGAGTTCGGCAGCGCCGGCGCCGTGGCCGCATGGACCGCGACCGGCAAGGAGGTCGGCTATCTCCTGCTCACCCGCGGGGAGGCGGGCATCGACTCGATGCCGCCGGAGCAGGCACGCAAGGTGCGGGAGGAGGAGCAACACGCCAGCGCCGCCATCGTCGGCGTCTCGTCGGTCGAGTTCCTCGACCATCCGGACGGAGGGATCGAGTACTCGCCACGTCTCCGGCACGACCTGGTGGCCGCGCTCCGCCGTCACCGCCCCGAGCTGGTGATCACCTTCAACCACCACGACTTCACCTTCACGGGGAAGTGGAACAGCCCCGATCACCGCACCACCGGACGGGCCGTGCTGGACGCGGTCCTCGACGCGGGCAACCGGTGGATCCTGCCCGACGCCGGCGCCGAGCCCTGGGGTGGTGTCAAGTACGTGGCGATCGCCGGCTCCATCCGGCCGACGCACGCGGTGGACGTGACCGGGTATCTGGACGCGGCGCTGGCCTCGGTCGAGGCGCACGCCGCGTACCTGGCCGCGCTGGGCGTGCCCCCGGGTGGTGCGCGGGTGCCGCTCGAAGGCTTCGTGAACGCCGCCGGGCAGCGCTTCGGCGGGCGTCCGGCGGTTCCCTTCGAGCTGATCGCCTGCTGAGTGGCCGCACGACCGGATCCAATCCGCCGAGGAGGCTGGATCGGCCTTCGCAACGGCCGGTCCAGCCGTTTTTCGGTCAGACGACCTCGTCGACGTATTCGGCCAGGCGTTCCTCGTTCACGACAAGGAACGGATCTGAGGTCGGCAGGACCAGACCGGCGTCCTTGAATCTTTTCAGGAAGAAGCCGACGCGGGATCTGGTGGTGCCGACCATACCGGAGAGTTCTTCCTGGGTGATGCGTTCCTCAATGGCGCTCACATGCGGTGCGCGACGTTTCCCGATTTTCCGGGATAAACGCAGGAGGACGGAGGCGAGGCGCTGCTCGCTGTCCATTGTGACCATCGTGGCGATGACTTCCTGCTGCTCCTGCAACCGCAACGCGAGATAGTCGATGAACCCGTCCATGAGTTCGCTCTCGGTCATCGCCGCGCGGAATCGGGCCGCCGGAATGCGGCGGACCCAGGTGGTGCGCATGGCGGTCGCCGTCTCGTTGCGCTCGTCCCCGAGCAGCGAGGACTCGCCGAAGATGTCACCGGCCGTGAAGATCGACAGCAGGCATTCCTTGCCGCAGCGGGCGTACATCTGCGTCTTGATCTGTCCGCTCTCGATCACGTAGATATTGCTGTCGCGCTGCCCGCAGTTGTAGATGTTGGAGCGCCTCGGCACCCTGACCGAACGCGCTCCCGATTTATCGTGCGCAATGAAGGAATGGAGGTCTGCCATTAGCCGCGCGATATCCGGTGACTTCATAGGCCCGCCCCTCGTGCTCTCGCCAGGAATGCTCTAGCCCTACCCATCAATCGACTGATTAACAAGATGTGCCAGGATTCTCGGGCTCGAGGAGAAATAGGCCCAGGCGGATTACGGATGTTATCGGCCCACTGTGGAATCAATAAAGTCGCGGGCCATATTCATCAGCTCCGGTTCTCCTTTGAAGAGCGAGATGTGATCACCGTGCCCTCTGACGTGCAACATGGCGTCGGGCAGCGCGCCCGCGACCGTCTTCGACCCCTCCGGATGCGCGGTCTCGTCGTCACGGCTGGTGACCACGAGCGCGGGCCGGTCGATGCCGGCCAGCCAGGGGGTCACGTCGGTCTTCATGATCTCCCCGTTCAGCCGGCAGTAGCGGTACAGGAGATCGGCCGTCGCGTACGGATAGACCACCAGGTGCGCCAGATCCGGCGGCACCGAGGAGAGCATCGTCTGGCAGAGCACGGGATGGATGGCGGCGGCCCGGTCGGGGCCGGCCGCGCCCATCTCCATGAGCGCCACCAGGTTCTGCTGGTGGTGGGTTCGCTCGGCTCCCGAGACAGCGGCGAAGTCGCCGTGCCAGAGGCTGAGGGAGTCCACGCGGGTCGTGTCGCGGTGCGCCGCGGCCAGGCCGATGACGGCTCCGCCGCACAGGCACATCAGATGCGCGCTCCGTACGCCGAAGTGGTCCATGACCGCGAAGAGATCGCCGGCCTGCGCCGTCACGCCGGCCTCCGGGCAGCCGTCCGCGCCGGGGCCGAAGAGGCCGCGGGTCTCCCACGTGATCACGTGATGGGTGCGGGACAGGAAGCGTATCCACCGCTCGCACAGCCGGGCCGGCATGCCGCAGGCGGCCACGATCACCACGGCGGGGGCCGCCGGGTCACCGGCCGCGTAGGCGGGCAGCGGCGGGCCCCCGTCCGCCGGTTCGACCTCCTCACGGACGCACAGTCCTTCGAAGCCGTCCTTCGCCGCACCGTCCACGACCTCGTCGACGACGGCGGGCGGCAGGTCCTCCCCCATGCCCTCACGCAGCGCGAGATGGTCGCTGACCAGGCGTTCGAAGGTGTCTAGCGAGCCCTGGTCCTCCAGCGCGAACTCCGGTGCGCCCAGCCGTCGGGTCACACGGCCCAAGAGGGAGGCGAGGCCGGGTGGGCCGGCCAGGCGCACCGGGTGCCACAGGACGTCCACCAGCGGCCGTGCGTCCTGCACGGCCCGCGTCAGACGTCTGAGTTCGGTGGCCACGAGATGATCACCGCGTTCCGTGGGTTGTGAGCTGTCACGACGGCCTCACCGCGTCGTGAAGGGATGCCCGGTGGTGGTGGCGGTCGCGATCCGGTTGCGCGGGTTGCCGTTCTGCCCGGCCACCAGCACGGCGCCGTACCGCTCCAGGCTGACCCGGCCGCCGTACTCCTCGATCTCGTCCGTGTCGGGGTAGACGTCCACCTTGGTCGGCACATAGCGCGAGGCGAAGCCGAGGCGCATCTCCTCGGTCAGGCCCCTGTGCGGCAGCGACGCGTGCATGAGCGTCGACCAGAACAGGATGGCCTCGCCCGGCCTCATGACCATGGAGACGGCCTTCGACTCGTCAGGTTTCCACGCGGGGTCGATCTGCAGGTCGCGGTAGTCGTAGCCGAAGAAACCGCGCCGGACGCCCTCTTTGTCCTCCTGATTGATCTTGTTGGGGTCGTAGTGCATGCGCTTGGTCTCGTCGTAGAACATCGTCTCGTGCGTGCCGGGGATGAACTGCAGGCACCCGGTGTCCTCGTTCGCCTCGGTGAAGGCGGTCCAGACGGTGATGGTGCCGCCGAACTCCTCCGCCTCCGGCCAGACGATCTGCGGCTTGCCCGACGCGTTGGCGAAGGTGTCGGCCTGGTGCCAGTCCGTGCCCTCGTCGCCGGGGTACTTGGGGAAGAACTCCGTGCGCCAGCAGAGCACGTCCGGGCCGAGCACGCTGACCACCCGGTCCACGATCTGCGGTCGGCTGATGTGGTCGGCGAGGAAGGCCGAGTCCAGGTGCCGGTCGTAGTTGGAGATGTTGGTGTTGCCCGACGAGGCGGCGTCGTCCTGATACACGGCGTTGCTGCGGTCCATGAGGCGCATGCGCTCGCGCCGCCAGTTCTGGCGCATCTCGTCGATCTCGCAGACCTTGAACGGCCCGAAATAGCCCTGGGTGTGGAAGCTCTTCAGCTCCTCGGGGCTCATCGAGTACTTGCCGCGCAATCCGGTCTCTTGCATGGGTCTATCCCTTCACGGTCAGTTGTTCCTCGACGCAGGAGGCCAGGCAGGCGACCGACGCCTCCTCCTCCAGCTCGCGTCCCGTCAGCTCCAGCCCGAAGCGCTCGTTCACCTGGGTGATGATGCGGGCCATCGCCAGCGAGGTGGCGCCCAGGTCGAACAGGTCCACCCGGGGTGGCACCTCGTCGCGTTCGAGCACGTCCTCGGCGATGCGCTGCACGACCTTGGCGGCCGACGATGCCTGCGCGGACCTGGCCAGAGCGGCGCGGTCCGCCTTTCCCTGCGGCGTCATGGGGATCTCCGACACGATGTGGTAGGTGGACGGGCGGGCGTGTGCCGGAAGCCGGCCGGCGGCCCGCTCGGTGAGCTGCTCGATCAGGTCCGGGCCGGGCTCGCCGTCCGCGACGACGAAGGCCAGCAGCCGGACGTCGCCCTCTCCGTAGTCGCGGTGGGCCACCACCGCGTGGGCGACCTGCGGATGACCCAGGAGGCACAGCTCGATCTCCCTGGGCTCCAGGCGGAATCCGCGGACCTTGATCTGGTCGTCGGACCGCCCCAGGTAGGCGTACTCGCCGCCGGGCAGCCGGGTGACGACGTCGCCCGAGTCGTAGCGGCGGCCACCGTCCGGCAGGACCGCGAAGCGCTCGGCGGTCAGCTCAGGCCGGCCGAGGTAGCCGCGGGCGAGCCCGGGGCCGGAGACGTGCAGGTTCCCGGTGGTGGCCGGACGTCCGTGCTCGTCGAGCACGTCGAGCCGGAGGTCCGGGATAGGCACGCCGATCGGGCTCAGCTCCGGGTGGTCGAGGTCGGCCGCGCGGACGCGGCGGTAGGTCACGTGGACGGTGGTCTCGGTGATGCCGTACATGTTGAGGAGTTGCGGGCGATCGTCGCCGTAGCGGGCGATCCACGGTTCGAGCAGGTCCACGTCCAGCCGCTCGCCGCCGAAGACGACCTGACGCAGGCTGTACCGCGCGGGCCGCTCCTGCCGGGCGTCGGCGGCCACCAGGTGCCGGAAGGCGGAGGGCGTCTGGTTCAGCACGGTGACTCCCTCGTCGAGCAGTAGGCGGCGCAGCGCCTCCGGCGACCTGGCCACCTCGGCCGGGACGATCACCAGCCGGCCGCCGTACAACAGCGCGCCCCAGATCTCCCACACCGAGAAGTCAAAGCTGACGGAGTGAAAGAGCGTCCAGACGTCGTTGTCGCCGAAGCCGAACCAGTGCTCGGTCCGCTCGAGGAGCCGCACGACGTTGCGGTGCTCGACCAGCACCCCCTTGGGATCGCCGGTCGAGCCTGAGGTGTAGATGACGTAGGCCAGGTCCTCGTCGGAGGCCGTGGCCGCCGGGCGGCCCTCGGGCGGCTCGGCGTCGGCGAGCACGGTCTCGTCCGGCAGCACACCGTCGAGCCGGGCGGCCACGTCCGACGTCGTCACGACCGTGCGCACACCGCTGTCATCCAGCAGGTAGGAGATCCGCTCGGCCGGGTAGCCGGGATCGATCGGCACGTACGCGCCGCCGGACTTGAGTATCGCGAGCAGCCCCGCGACCAGGTCGATGCCGCGATCCGCGCAGAGCCCCACCAGCACGCCCGGACCGGCGCCCGCGGCCTGCAGCCGGCAGGCGAGCCGGTCGGCCCGGGCGTCCAGGTCACCGTAGGAGATCTCCTCGGCGCCGCAGGTCACGGCGGTCCGCTCGGGGGCCTTCGCGGCCCGTTCGGCGAAGATCTCGTGCAGGCAGCGGCCCGTCATGTCGCGTACATCCCCCAGTGGTGCGGGGTGAGGCCGGTGTCCCCCATGCTGCCGGGCACGAACATCCTGGCCCAGGTGCCGCCGCCGCGCTCGGGCGCGATGCGTTCCTGGAAGTACAGGTCCCGCACCTTCTCGTCCTTCACGTGCAGCGCCAGCACCTTGTAGTAGGTGCTCAGCGACTTCATGTGGATGAGCCAGTGGATGCGGTCGGCCGCGCCGAAGGCCTCCTCGTAGACGAAGACGGTCGCCTCGCCGGGCAGGTTCTCGTTGATGGACTCGGCGGCCTCCCGGGCGAACGTGCGCCCCTCGGACCGGAAGTCGTAGTCGAGCTGGGCTGTCCGGTGCAGCAGGAGACCGCAGTTGCCCGAGTGGACGAGCTGCTCGTAGGGTTGCGGCACCTGCTCGCGGGCGCCGGGCAGCCCGGTGATGTCGCCCTGCTGCCGGTAGACCGCGGACTGCTTCTCGCGCTCGCCGTCGACCCTGGTGCCGTACATGCCCCAGAACTGCGGCAGCAGCACTGTCTCTTTCATGCTGCCGTCGACGAAGATCTCCTCCCAGCCGCTGTCCGCGGTGTTGTCGCGGTACTCGTCGTCGGCGGTGCCCATGTGCACCATCTGCTCGTACGCGTGCAGCGAGCTGAGGTGGATGAGCCAGTGCAGCCGGTCCTTGGTCCCGAACGTCTCCTCGTACACGAAGACGCTGGCGACTCCCACCTGCTTGGCGGTCACCATCTCCGCCATCATGCGGGCGAACTTGCGCCCCTTGGCGTGGGAGCCGTTCTTGACCTGAGCGGTCCGCTCGACGATCACGCCGGCCGTGGCCGAGTTGATCAGATCGCCCGCGGGCACCGAGGTCTGGTGCTCGGCGGGCGGGATGACGGGATTCGGGTTGGTCATCGCTCCACTCCGTCTGTCGAATTGTTCGTCACGCTAATCAGGGGCCGCCGTGCTGCCTGCTCAAAAGTGAGCAGGGGCTTCACAGCGGGATGTTCGTGTGGCTGCCGCGCAGCGGCACGGCCCGCAGCAGCGCGTCGGCGAGCCTGCGCCGGGTGTCGGCGGGCTCGATCACCTCGTCCACGACACCGATCTCCACGGCCTTGCCGACGCCACCGGCCTCCTGCTCGTGCTCGGCGATGAGCCGACGGCGCAGCTCCTCGCGCCCGTCCTCCGGGCCGTCGCGCAACTTCCTGCGGTGCAGGATGTCCACGGCCGCCTCGGCGCCCATGACGGCCACCTCGGCCGTGGGCCAGGCGAACACCGCGGAGGCGCCCAAGGCCCGGGAGTTCATGGCGACGTACGCGCCGCCGTACGACTTGCGGATCACCAGCGTCACCCGGGGCACCACGGCCTCGGCGAAGGCGTGCAGCAGCTTGGCGCCGCGCCGGACCACGCCGTCCCACTCCTGCCGGACGCCGGGCAGGTAGCCGGGCACGTCCACGAGCACGACGAGGGGGACGCCGAGGGAGTCGCACATGCGCACGAACCGCGCCGCCTTCTCGGCGGCGGCCGCGTCCAGGCAGCCCCCCTTGCGCAGGGGGTTGTTGGCGATGACGCCGACGGTCCTGCCGGTCAGCCGGCCGAGCGTGGTGACGAGGTTGGGCGCCCACTTCGGGTGCAGCTCCTCGCCGGGCCCGTCGAGCAGCCTGGCGACGATGGGATGCACGTCGTAGGCGCGGTTGGCGCGTTCGGGGAGCAGCTCGCCGAGCCCGGCGTCGAGGCGGGCGTCGCCGGGGCGCAGCTCTCCCTGGTGGCCGAGCAGGGTGGTGACCCGGCGGGCGGAGTCGATGGCGCTCTCGTCGTCCGGCGCGGTGAGGTGTGCCAGGCCGCTGCGCCTGCTGTGCGGGTCGGGGCCGCCGAGGTGCTCCATGTCGACGTCCTCGCCGGTGACCTTGCGGACGACGTCCGGGCCGGTGACGAAGACCCGCCCACTCTCGCTCATGATCACCACGTCGGTGAGTGCCGGGCCGTAGGCCGCGCCGCCCGCGGCGGGGCCGAGCACGACGGAGATCTGCGGGACCGTGCCGGAGGCCCGGACCATTGCGGCGAACACCTGGCCGACGCCGTCGAGCGCGGTGACGCCCTCGCCCAGCCGCGCGCCGCCGGAGTGCCAGAGACCGACGACAGGCGTCCTCTCCCGGACCCCGAGGTCGATGGCGTCGACGATGCCGGCGCAGCCCTCGGCGCCCATCGCGCCGCCCATGCGGCCGGGATCGGTCGCATAGGCGACGGCGGGGCCCCCGCCGATGTTGCCCCGGGCGGCGAGCACGCCGCAGCCGTCGTCGCCCGGCAGCGGCCGGACGGTGCCCGGGTCGAAGAGCGCGCGGACCCGGTCCCGGGGGTCGCGGCTCATCCCCAGGTCACCGGGAGCGCGTGGACGCCGTACACGAACATGTCCGAGCGGAAGGGCACCTCGTCGAGCGGCACCGCGAGGCGCAGCCCCGGGAGCTGGGCGAACAGGGTGGACCAGGCGATCTCCAGCTGGGCGCGGGCCAGCAGCTGGCCCATGCACTGGTGGATGCCGAAGCCGAAGGAGAGGTGCTCCTGCCGCTCGGCGAGGTCGCCGAACCGGCTGAAGTCGAGCCGGTCGGGGTCGGCCCAGACCTCCTCGTCGCGGTTGGCCGCGGCCAGCACCACCACCACGCCCTCGCCCTGCCTGATGAGCCGGCCGCCGACCTCGACGTCGGCGGTGGCGGCGCGGCGGGCGCCGTAGTCGATGACGGTCTGGTGGCGAATGATCTCCTCTACGGCGGCGGGCAACGCCTCGGGCCGTTCGCGCAGCTCGGCCAGCCGGTCGGGGTTCTCCAGCAGCGCCACGGTGCCCACGCCGATCTGGTTGGCGATGGTCTCGTAGCCGGCCACCATCAGCAGCGTCGCGATGCCGACGACCTCCTCGCGGCTGACCTTGGCCGCCTCCCGGTGGGCGCCGAGGCGGCTGAGCAGGTCGTCAGCCGGCCTCAGCTCGCGCTCGGCCACCAGCCGCTCCAGGTAGTGCCGCAGGTCCTCGCGGACCTTCATGCGCTGCTCGGGCTCCACGTTCCGGTCGCCGATGACCTTGGTGGTCTCATGGAAGTAGTCCCGGTCCTCGTACGGCACACCGAGCAACTCGGTGATGACCTGGGACGGCAGCGGCAGGGCCAGCGCCTCGACCAGATCCGCCGGCGGTCCCTGCGCGGCCATGTCGTCGATGAGCGCCCCGGCGATGCGCTCGATCGCCGGGCGCATCGCGTCGACCCGCCGGCGGTTGAACTCCGGCAGCAGCAGGCGGCGCAGTCGCGAGTGGTCGGGCGGGTCCATCCTGATGAAGGTGCCCGGCCCGGGAGGTTGCGAGGTGAGCCGGGCCGGGAAGCCGGGTGTGGCGAAGTCGGAGCTGAATCTGGCGTCGCCGAGTACGGCGCGGGCATCCTCGTACCGCGTCACCAGCCAGACCTCGCTCCCGTCGAAGTCCAGCCGTACGCGCGTGATGGGCCGCCCCGATTGCAGGGTCCGGTACTCGGACGGCGGATCCAGCGGGCACGTCCTGGGGGTCGGGTAGGAGTCCATGTCCGCAGCCTCGCCCGCGCGCCCGCGTCCGTCTGCTCAACTGTGAGCAGGCACGGCGATGGCGGGGCCGCGCACGGCCCCGCCATCGATGAACCGGGTCACGCCCTGGCGGTTCGTCCCTGGTTCCGAGGGGCCTCCCGCCCCTCCTTGCCCGCCTTCGATTTGCCCATGGACATGTCGCGCAGCGGGATCTCCTTCAGGAACAGGCTGGCCACCAGGCCGATGCCGACCGCGATCGCGCACGCGAGGAACAGGTCGCCCAGCGCGTCCGCGAGCACCGCCGCGGACGCACCCTCGCCGCCCTGTGCGGCGACGCCGAGCCGGCTCGCCATGATCGTGCCGAGGATAGCCAGCGAGACCGGCCCCGCGATCATCCGCCAGAACTGGATCTGGCTGGTTCCGACGCCCACCTGCTCCATCGGGATCGCGCTCTGCACGACGGCCGTGGCCATCGGGAAGGCGATGCCGATGCCGACGCCGATGAGCGCCATGGCGGCGATCGGGAGGCCCTGGCCGCTGCCAGGACCGACGGCCGACAGGATCAGCAGCCCGGCGACGATGGCGGCCATGGCGAACACGCCGAGGACGCGGTAGCGCGGCAGGGCCGTCATGGCCTTGCCGGCGATCGGGGCCATGAGCATCAGGCCGAGCATCATCGGGATGAGCAGGGTGCCGGAGTGGGTCGCGCTCACCCCGAGCACGCCCTGGTAGAGCAGCGGCACGTAGAAGGTCGTGCCCATCATGGCGAACGCGGAGAAGAAGGCCACCACGGCCATGACGGAGACCTGGTTGCTCCGGAACAGCGCGAACGGCACCAGCGGGTTCTTGGCCACCCGCGTCTCCACGAGGTAGAACGCCACGAGCAGCACGGCGCCGCCGATCAGCAGCGCGAGAACCTCGGGCGAGGTCCAGGCGTGCCCGTCACCGGTGAGCGTGAGCCCGATCAGGATCGGGACGAGCCCGGCCACGAGCGTGACGACGCCGGCGAAGTCGATGTCGCGCCAGCTCGCGCCACTGCGCACGAACGGGACGCCGATCAGCACGGTGGCGATCGCGAGCAGGCCGATGGGCACGTTGATGTAGAAGACCCAGCGCCAGCTCCAGTTGTCGGTGATGAACCCGCCGAGCGGCGGCCCGATCACCATGCTGAGACCGGAGAAGCCGAAGAAGACCCCCTGCATCTGGGTGCGGCGCTCCGGCGTGTAGATGTCGGCGAGCAGCGTGAAGACGTTGGCCATCAGCACACCGCCGAACAGCCCCGCCAGCCCTCGCGCGCCGACGAGCTGGGGCATCGTCTGGGCCGCGCCGCACAACCACGACGCCACCAGGAAGCCCGTCAGGCCGACGAGCAGCACCGGTTTGCGGCCGAACATGTCGCCGAACTTCCCGGCGATCGGCACGACGACGGCGGCCGCGACCGCGTAGGAGACCCCCACCCACGCGTACAACGACAGGCCGTTCAGGTCGTCGGCGATCCGGGGCATCGCCGCCCCGACCACCGAGACGTCGATCGACGCCAGAGCCAGGGCCAGGAGTGCGCCGATGGTGGCGAACAGCTGGCCGCGCGTACTCGAACCGGTTTGGTTCATGTCATCGCCTCCCTTGTTCTTGGCACCCGTCCCACTTCCTTTCGGACCCATGCCGACTCCAGCCCACACGAATGCGCCCTCCGGGTCTGCTCAACACTGAGCATCCAGGGAGCGGCCGGCTCCCTACCATCAGCCCATGGTGACGAACCCGGCAGAACTGATCAGTGCCCGTGCGGGCGATCATGTGGCGCTCGTCGTGGACGGCGAGCGCGAGCTGAGCGTGGCGGACTGGACCGCCCGCTCCCAAGAGCTGGCCGGACGGCTGGCGCCGGTCAGGACGGCGCTGCGGCACGACGACTGGATCGAGCACGCCGTGGCCGCCCTGGCCGTGCACCTGGCCGGCGGCACCGTGCTCGGCCTGCCGCCCGCGCTGCCGGAGAAGGAGGTGCGCGCCCGCCTGGCCGAGTGCGGGGCGGGCCAGGTGCTGCCCGGTCCGATCGGCGACCGTACGGGCGCTCGGGACGACGACGTGGCCGAGATTCTCTACACCTCGGGCACCACCGGCCGTCCCAAGGCCGTGGCGGTCCCCGTCGCGAACCTCACCTACGGCCACGAGGGCCGCGGGAAGCTGTTCACCGGCGTGGACGCGGTGCTCGCCGCCGTCCCGCTGGGCACGAACGCCGGGCACAGCGCGTTGATGACGGCGATGACCGCGCCGGCCACCACGCACGTGCTGACCGACCTCGGGCCGGAGAACGTGGCCCGCATGCTGGAGAAGCTGCGGGTGCCGATGGCGATCGTCCCGCCGTCCACCGCGACCCGCATGGTGGCCCATGGGTGGCACGAGCGGTTCGACCTGTCTGGCCTGCGGGCGCTCATGCTGGGTTCGGCGCCGGTGCCGATGGCCACGGTCGCCCGGCTCATGGAGGCCCTGCCGGGCATCCGGATCGTCATCGGCTACGGCTCGACGGAGTCGGCCCCGGCCTTCGTGCACCGCCCGGTGGAGACGCCGCCCACCGAGGCGGACGAAGGGCTGCTGGGCCGGCCGAGCGCGGGCACCGAAGTGAAGATCACCGACGCGGGCGAGATCTGCCTGCGCTCGGCCGCCCCGCCCCGCTACTACCTGAACGACGCGGCCGCCAACGAGCGGACGTTCCGCGACGGCTGGACGCACATGGGCGACCTGGGCGAGCTGGACGGCGAGGGGCAGCTGCGCTTCTTCGACCGCGCCGCCGACGCCATCATGTCCGACGGGCGCCGGATCTCCTCGCTGCGGGTCGAGCACGCGCTGCACTGGCATCCCGAGGTGATCGAGGCGGCCGCGTTCGAGGGTCCGCAGGGCGTCACCGCGGCCGTCGTGCTGCGCTCCCCCGTGCCCGAGAGCGAGCTGAGCGCCTTCGCCGCCGACCGGCTCGAACCGGCCGAGCGGCCGGCGCGTTACGTCGTCACCGAGACGCTGCCGCGCGGGCCGATCGGCAAGACCCTCAAGCGCCTGCTGGCCGGCTAGCTCGCGGTGGCCAGTTCGTGGAGCTTGGTGACGGTCTTCCAGTTGCGGGCGGTGGCGGTCACGCCGAGCTTCTTCTCCCAGAAGGAGTACGACAGCTTGGTGTTGCGCACGCCGTCGGGGCACCACACGTAGATCTCCTTGCCGACGTGCTTGAACACGTCCGGCTTGAAGGCGTCGGGGTCGAGCTCCTTGATCAGCTTGCTCTCCGGCTTGCCGGACAGGAACGTGACCAGGTAGAGGGCGCCGTTGCCGGCCACGTCGCCGAGCGGGTCGGCCTTGAGGATCTCGCCGAGCTGGGCGCCCGTCCTCGCCAGGACGGGCACCTGGACGTCCAGGTCGCGGGCGAGCGCCGCCTCGATCTCGGCCGCCGCCTTGTCGGGGCTCTTGCCGCTGGTGTAGACGACGTTGCCGCTCTGCAGATGTGTCTTGACGTCCTCGAAGCCGAGGCCCTCCAGCAGATCCCGGAGCTTGGCCATGCTCACCATGTTCCGGCCGCCGACGTTCACGCCGCGCAGCAACGCCACCTGCCTGGACATGTCGCTCAACCCTTCCTGCCGGCCACTGCCTGGGGATGGAACTGCTTGATGTGCTCGACCAGATAGGCCGCGTCATCCTTTACCCACCAGATGAGCGCCGAACCGTAGGAGTGCTGGCACTGCATGCCGAGGACGTAGAGCCCGGGGGCGGCCGTCACACCGCGGTCCTGCACTGGGACGCCGCCGTCGTCCTTCACCGGCACGTGCATCCAGGAGTAGTCGTAGCGGAAGCCGGTGGCCCACACGACGGCGTCGACCTCGGCCGAGCGGCCGTCCTCGAAGCGCATCGTGCGGCCCTCGGCGCCGACCGTGCGGCTCACGAGCTCGAAGCCGTGCCGCCTGGACAGCTTCTTCAGGCTCGGCCCCACCAGGATGGTCTTCTTGTGCAGGCGGTCGCGCTCGCCCATCAGCGGCTTGGCGATCAGCCCGAACTTGTCACCCCACCAGTGCAGGCCCTTGCCCAGGAAGCGGCGGCCGAAGTGCGGCAGCGGCGAGCCCTGCGACAGCAGGACGCGGCGGCCCGCGGCCAGCTCGGGCGCGATCTGGGCGCCGGAGTTGGCGGCGCCGACCACCACGACCGTCCCTCCGGGCACCTGGGAAGGGTTGCGGTAGCGGCCGGTGTGCACCTGGAAGACCTCCGGGTCCAGCCTGCTCGCGAGCTCCGGTACCTTCGGCACCCGGTAGGCGCCGGTCGCGATGATCACCTGAGGTGCCTCGAACGTGCCCTTCGTGGTCTCCAGCCGGTAGCCGCCCTCGATGGGCTCCAGGGAGGTGACGCGGGTGCCGAGCTTGACCGGGAGGTCGAACTCCTTGCCGTACGCCTCCACGTAGTCGGCCATCTCCTCCTTGCTCGGGAAGCGGTTCTTCCCGCCGGGGAAGCGCAGGCCGGGCAGGGCACAGTACTCGGCGATCGTGAAGAGCTCCAGCGAGTCCCAGCGTTGCCGCCACGCCTCACCGAGCCGAGGCTCCTCGTCCAGGATGACGAAGGGGATGCCGGCCTGCTTCAGGTAGTAGCCCGCGACGAGCCCGCTCTGGCCGCCACCGACGACGATCACTTCAGTGTCCATGCGTCCAGCGTCCCGTGCGGGCGCGGGCCGGTCTGCTCAACACTGAGCATCTCCTGACATGCGAGTACGCGAGGCGCGTGGCCCCGCGTACTCGATGCCGGAAGCGCCTACTTGAGGTTGAAGTCGAGGGTGACGTCCGCCGAGCCGTCGCTCTTGGAGACGTAACCCCCCTTGCCGCTCAGCCCCTTCAGTTCGTCCGTGCCGGAGTTCGGCACGACGAACCAGTCCGCCTTGGCCTGGCCGCCCTCGAAGGTGCCCGTCGCCTGCAGCACGAAGGAGCCCTTCTTGCCGCGGACGCTCCCGACGACCTTCTGCAGGCCGACGAAGCTGGCCTCGGCGTCGCTGGCGTAGGCCATGAGGTACTCGGCCCGGCCCTCTCCTTCGATGTCACCGCTCCAGGCGTTGGTGACGTGGGCCTGAGTGAGCTTGGGCTGGCCCTTCTTCTCCTCGTAGGGCTTCTCGTCCCATCCGGTGATCTGGTACGAGCCCTTACTTTGGGTAGTCATGTCAGCTCCTTTTTTGCTCTTTTTTTGCGCTACCCCGGACCCTGGGCGCTATGCGTAGACCGGCGATCCACCACCGCTCAACGCTCGCGCCCGAGGACTATGCACGTGTTGAAACCGCCGAACCCGAAGCTGTTGGACAGCGCGTAGCGGATGTCGGCCTTGCGGAGCGTGCCCGGCGCCAGACGGCAGTCGTCGTTGATCGGATGGCGCAGGTTCAGGTTGGGATGGACGAAGCCGCGGCGCATCTGCACCACTGTGGCGATCGCCTCCACCACGCCTGCCGCGCACATGCAGTGCCCGACCAGCCCCTTCGTGGAGTTGATCCACGGCCGGCCGAAGCTGTCGCCCAGCGCCCGGCGCAGCGCGGCCAGCTCGACCATGTCGCCGCTCGGCGTCGCCGTGGCGTGGGCGTTGACGTAGTCGATGTCGCGCGCTCCCACGCCCGCGTTGGCCATGGCGTTGACCATCACCTTGGCCTCGCCCTCCTCGCGCGGGTCGGGCAGGCTGTTGGCGTCCAGCTTCAGGTCGTAGCCGCACAGTTCGGCCAGGACCATCGCCCCGCGGGCGGCGGCCGAGCGGGCGCTCTCCAGCACGACGCAGCCTGCGCCCTGGCCCGGCACGAACCCCTCGTGGTCCTCGTCGAACGGCCGGCATCTGGCCTCCTGCGGCTCCTCGACGCCGGCGACCGCGCCCAGCGTGGCCAGGCCGCGTTTCTCCATCGGCGACAGGTCGGTCATGGCCCCCACCACCAGGCAGACGTCCACGGCCCCGGACTCCACCAGCCGGCCGCCGTTGACGATGCCGACGTTCCCGCTGGCCGAGGCGCCGCCCACGGTGTAGCCCTCGCCCCTGATGCCGAACACCTGGCTGAGCGTGCCCACCCGGTCGGTGTCCATGAAGTGCAGGGCGAACCTGGCCGGCAGGTGGGCCGGGTTGTCCTCGTACTTGGGGTGCAGGTCGTGGGCGTAGCCGGAGCTGAGGTTGTGGCCGGCCACGACCAGGCCCATCCGCTCCGGGTCAGCCTTCGCCTCGTGCAGCCCCGCCTGCTCGAACGCCTGCATGGCGGCGACCAGGTCCATCTGCAGCGGCTCCGGCGAGCGATTCGCGGCGCGCAGCGCGCAGCGGGTCATCTCCTCGGGCAGGCGGCGTCGCGCCGCCACGGCGTCCTTGAAGCTGAAGCCTCTGATCAGAGCGGCCAGCCGCGGCCCGCCGTCGCCGAGGTCGGGCACCGGCCCGATCCCGCACCGGCCCGCCCGCAGCGCCCTCGTGAACGACGGCACGGTGGAGGCGATCGAGCAGACGATGCCCATGCCGGTGACGACGACTCTCATGAATGCCTCGCCAGCACATCCACCAGGGACCGGATGTCGTGCACCTCCTGGAACTCCGACACCGGCACGGTCAGCCCGAGATCCTCCATGCTCATGGTGACCACGTCGGCCCTGTCGACGCTGTTGGCCCCCAGATCGGTCAAGGTGCCCTCGGTCGTCACATCGTCGGGCTGCAGGTCCGGCAGCACCTTCAGGACATTCTGTTTGACAGTCTCGAAAATCTCCGCGTTGGTCATGGTGTCAGCCATTCGTAGGTTCGGTGATAGTCCTTCGTCCCGGTGTTGACCAGGAGTTCACGGTCGAAGCGGGCCCGGCCGAGCAGGTGCTCGTACGCGCTCACGTCGATCTCCCTGTCCCGCTCCGGCACGAGGCAGGTGAGGGTGGCGGGCAGCAGCGCCGCGTACTCCTCGAAGCCGAGCTCGCCGCGGCCGTCCAGATGCTCGCCGATCCGCATCGCGGCCAGGGTCCGCGCCGACTCCTCGTCCACCAGGCCGCTGAAGAACTCCGACGAGCAGCCGGAGCCGTAGGAGTAGAGGCCCACCCGGGCCGCGCCGTCCAGGGCAGCGTTGTCGATCAGGCTGGCCAGCGCCAGATAGACCGAGCCGGAGCAGAGGTTGCCCACCCGTCTCGGGTAGGCCAGCGACGGAAGCATCCGCCGCTCGAAATCCTCCTCGACAGACGCCGTACCGCCTCCTGACTCCCGCATCAGCTTGCGGTGCGCGGCCTTGACCATCCCGGCGAACGGGGTGTGCATGGCCAGGTAGTCGAAGGTGGTGGCGAAGTCGGCGTTCTCGACCCTGGACCGGTAGCCGGCCAGGCAGCTCGTGAGGCAGTCGAGGTAGGCGAACAGCGAGCGGTCGGAGTCGGCGATGTCGAACCTCGGCCCCGGCCGCGCCGAGTCCATCGTCTCGTAGCTGTGGTTGCCGAACGCCCCCAGGTCCAGGTCCAGGATGCGCGGCTGGTCACTGATCAGCACGGCGGCCGCCCCGGCGCCCATGGCGGGCTCGGCGTAGGCGGCCCGCTCGTCTACCAGCGCCACGTCCGTCGCGATCACCAGCGCCTTCGCGCCGGGCGACACGCCCGAGGCGACGTAGGCGGCGGCGAGCTGGACTGCGGCCGTCGCCGCGTAGCACGCCTGCTTGACCTCCACGACGCGGCAGCTCTTCGGCAGGTCGAGGTACTCGTGCACATAGGAGGCCACCGACTTGCTGTAGTCCAGGCCGGACTCGGTGGAGGTGATAAGGATCTCGATGCGGTCGTCGGCGGCGATCGGCCGGGCGGCGTTGACCGCATTCGTCACCGGGTCCTCGAAGGGCAGACCCACCGAGCGGTTGTGCATCATCAGGTTGCCCAGGCGCTCGGCGTCCAGCCCGCGCCCCTCGAACAGCGCCGGCACCGGGATCTGGGCCAGGCCGCAATAGACGTTGAGTGCCTCGATTCCGACGTTCACCTCACACGCTCCCACAGGAAGTCGACCAGGGCGTCGATGCTGGGCACGTCGCCGAAGGCGGACAGCGGCTCGCGGACGCCGAGCCGGTCGAGCACGGCCAGGATGATCTCGACCCGGTCCACGGAGTCCGCGCCCAGGTCCTTCAGATGCGCCCGGCCGTCGATCTCGACGCCGGGCAGGATCTCGTCGATCGCCTTGTGCACGACGCCTTCGACGTGTTCACGCGTCGCCATCGTTGTCTTCCCTCCTGAGCACGTGCAGGGTGCTGACCGCGATCACGCGGCCCCGGTCCTCCATGACGAGGTTGACGATCTCCTCGTTCTCGTTCTCGTCCGCCCGCCAGCACTCGAGGCGGACGCGCAGCACCGAGTCGGCGTTCGCGTTGCCCAGATAGCAGAGCCGCTGGTCGAGCACGACGCGGCCGAGGAAGTCCGCGACGCTGAAACCACGGTGCCGCCAGAACCGCAGCAGCACCCAGTCGATGATCGAGAAGTAGGAGGCGAAGTAGAGCAGGCCCACCCCGTTGAGGTCCCTGGACGGCTCCACCGGGTAGTCGACGGTGAATGTGACCGGATCGTCCGGCTTGCGCTCCAGGAAGGTGCCGGCACTCCTCGCGTGGCTGTAGACCCTCCTCGGCGAGTACGCGCCGGGCAGCGTCGGCAGGTGCTCGTGCCTGAAGTCCACCGGGGACGACTTGACCAGGCTCTCGTTGCTGCCCGGGGCGCTCCTCGCGATCCAGCGGTTGAAGGTCTCCACGTAGATGCAGCCGGGATCGTCGAAGGCGTAGAAGCGGTCCGGGTCGAGCGGCCCGGCCCCGCCACCGGCCCCGCCGCCGTCGCGGCCGATCCGGTGCAGGGCCAGCACCGACTCGCTGCCGAAGTCGAACAGCCTGGAGGTGACCTCCAGCTCGTCGCCGAACGTCAGCGCGTTGACGTGCAGGTCCCGGTTGCTCCGGACGTGGAAGTAGTAGAACGACAGGTACGTCGGATCGCCGTCCGCGTTCCTCGCGTCGAAGGCGTTCGTGCCGCACAGCGCGCTGACCGTGTCCCAGGTCCAGTCGCCGACCTGGCCCACGAACAACGAGTTGGGCCCGCACATGCCGGGTTTCACCAGCGCGGTCCTGGTCACGGTGCTCTCGTCAATTCTGTTCATCATGGAACTCGCAGATGAGCCGGTTGACGTGGTCGGGACTGGTGAGCTGCGGGAAGTGCCCCGCGTCGGGGATCTCCTCGTAGCGGGAGTCGGGGATCATGGCGTGCAGCAGGTGCGCGGTCTTGACCGGGATCACGGTGTCGTGCCGGCCCTGGATGATCAGGGTGCGTGCCCGGATCTCCGCCAGCCGGTCGCCGAGGTCGGGACGCTCGGCGAACACGTCCAGGTACCGCAGGCCGACCTGCGGGGCCATGCTCTCCGCGCGCAGCAGCAGCCGCATCAGCCCGTCCCGCCGCTTGCGCAGCCGCTTCGACCCGCTGCCCTCGATGACCTGGTCGAAGTCCTGGGTGGCCACGACCTCCAGCTTGTCGATGTCGCCGACGCGGTTGCCGATGCGGCAGGAGCTGCCGATCAGGATCAGCGACTCGGTGTCGTCCGGGTAGGCCAGCGCGTACGTCAGGGCGATCAGGCCGCCGAACGACGCCCCGGCCACGTGCGCGGGGCCGCCCACGACGTCGTGGCAGAGCCGGGCCAGGCCGTCGAGCGACAGGTCGGAGGCGGCCGTGGTGTCGCCGACGCCCGGGTGGTGCACGCTCGTCACCCGGTAGCGGTGCGCCAGTCCCTCGAACTGCCGGGCGTAGACGCCGGCGCCGATGTTGAACGGGTGCATGAGCAGGAGCCGCGGCCCCGAACCCGCGCTGAACATCTCGACGTCCCCGTCCGGGGTGTCGACGATCTCGTGCTCGACGTCGGGGTGGTGCTCGCGCAGGATCGCCAGGTTCGGGTTGTCCGTGGGTCTTTGTTCCATGGGCCGTTGTTCGGTGGTCTTCTCGGGAGTTCGGCCGCCGAGCACCGCGCCCAGGCGGGCGGCGGCGTCCTTGGCCTCCTCGATGCTCAGGCCGACCGGCACCGCCAGCCGCACCAGGCCCTCGCGGCCGAAGTGCGGAGCGCCTCTGATGCCCGTCTCGCGGAGAATCCGGACATGGTCGGCGTCCTTGAGCAGCACGCAGTGGCCGCCGGCCGGGCCCTCCAGCGGCACACCCGATTCCGACAGGCCCTGCCAGAGCGCCGCCACCGCGTCCAGACGGGCGCGCACCTGCTCGACCACCGTCTCACGATCCTCCAGCGCGGCCGCGATGATCCTGCGGTTGGCCAGGCTCACGTCCCTGCCCCACGTCTCCAGCCGCTCGGTGACCCGCTCGCGCAGCGCCTCGTCGCGGGTGGCGAGCAGCCCGCCGAACGGCACCCCGAAGTCCTTGGACAGGCTGATCGTCGCGCTGTCGGCCAGGTCCAGGATCTCGTGGACGACCTCCCACACGTCCCGGCTGCCCGCGACCGCCACCGCGTTGTCCACCAGGCGGGCGCCGTCGATCACCAGCGGGACGCCGTACCCGGCCACGGTCTCCTTGACCGCGCGCAGGTTCTCCAGCGAGGTCGGCCGGCCTCCTGCCGCGTTGTTGCTCACCTCAACGCAGACGAACGACACCGGCCCGTCCCCGGCCAGCTCCGACCGGAGCGCCTCGACGTCGACCTCAGGGCCGCCCGGGATCTCGACCGGCTTGAACCCGTTGTCGGCCAGGTTCAGGAACCAGGTCGGGAACAGGCCGTTGTGCAGCACCCGTCCCCGCCGCCCCGGCCACGACCGGCACAACAGCGCCTCAGCCGACCGGCCGGAGCCCGTCGGGACCACGAAGGGGAACGGCAGGCCCTCGATCTCCGGCGCGTCCGGGCGGGAGGCCGACAGGTCCGTCAGCCGCCGCAGCCGCTCGGCGATCCAGGGGGCGTCCAGCTCGGCCCAGGAGTCGGTGATCAGGTCGGTGGTGATGGGGCCGGCGGGAACACGGACCGGCTCGTCGCCGTGCGGGGCGGGCCGTTCGTCCCTGGCGGCCGGTCTCTCGCCGGAGTCCTCGGAGGGCTTCTCGCCCGCGGCGGGTCTGATGTCCGGGTCCGCGATCATGAGGATGATCTCGGACACCGGAGTGCGGTCCGGCCCTTCCGGCTGACACAGGTAGATGGGGACGTTGACCGGCCGGAACTTGTTCTTGAACTGGAAGTTCCCCTCGCCGAAGATCCCCGCCGAGCGCAGCTCGTCCAGCGCCCGCCTGACGTCCGGGGCCGCGTTGGCCGACTCCTCCGTCTCCACGCCGAAGCTCGCACCGAAGCTGAACATCGTGCATCCCTCGTCCACGAGCTGCTCGATGACGCGCACGATCGCGAACTCCAGCCCGCCGAGCGGCATGCCCTTCGGGTAGAACTCCACGTCGAGCAGGTAACCGTTCTCCGACGGGATCTTCGTGATGACGACGGCGTTGGCCACCTCGTCGTCCAGATAGGTGACGAAGACACGGTGCCTGCGGTCCAGGCGGCCCTCCTCGATCTCCCGCCGGACGACCGACACGTACGGGTTGACCATCTGCTTGCGGCCGGCCCACTCGTCCACCAGCTCGGCCAGCCTGCGGTCCATCGCGGGGTCGTCGCCCGAGCGGTACTCGACCGTCCGGCACTCGCCCGCCTTGCAGAAGCGCCGCACCATGTAACGCAGGCGCTCCATCCGCCCGCCCTTGAGGGTGAAGGAACCCAGGTCCTCGAGCCGCTGCACGGCCCCGAACGGCGTCGCGCTGTACGGCTGCCCGGCCACCTCGCGCACCGGGAGGAGGGAGAGGAAGTTGGGCCGCAGGCCGTTCGCCTTCGCGTAGCCGGTGTACTCCTCGACCAGCTCGTGGAAGTACTCCTCGGAGCCCGCGTAGCTCCAGGCCAGCATGTTGCCGCCGCTCTCGGAGAAGTGCAGGTATCCCTTCCTGGCCGAGCCGATGAAGGCCAGCGGGGCGATGTCGCGTCCGGCCAGGCCGCCCTCCTTGGCGTGGCGGCGGTCGATGTCCTCCACCAGGTCACGCAGCTCCGGATGTCGGTGCAGGTCCCGCTTCAGCAGCACGACCGGCTCGCCGTCGCGCGCCTCCGTCTCGTGCAGCGCGGGCCCGTCCGGCTCTCGCGGGCTCTGGACGGCGTCGGCGCCGCACTCGTCGCGCAGGTGCGCGGCCAGTTCCGCGAGCGTGGGGTAGTCGAACAGAAGCGTCTTGCGCAGCGCGCCGACCTGCTTCTCCAGGACGCTCACCACGCGGAGCATCTCGAAGGAGGTGAGGCCGTTGTCGGCGAAGCTGCGGTCGCGGTCGAGCGGGCGCTCGACGATCGAGCCGATCAGCTCCGCGAGCTGATCGTCCAGACCGGCCGGCGCCGGCTCCGGGGCCTTCTCCTGTACGGGGGGCTCCACGGCCTCCTCCTGTACGGGCTTCTTGGCCGGCTTCTTGCCCGGCTTCAGGGTTGGTTTCTTTGCGCGCTCTGGGGCCGGCTTCGGAGCGGGATCGGGTTCGGGGGCGGGTTCGGGGGCGGACTCGGGCCGGGGGGCGTCGGTGATCGCGGCCTCCACGGCACGGGCGAGCCGGTCCACCGTGTCGTACTCGTACAGCTCCGCCGCCTGGAGGTCGAGGGAGAAGGCGGTGTTGATCGCCTTGACCAGCTCCATCCTGAAGATGGAGTCGAGCCCCAGTTCCTCGAAGGGGGTGTCCACGTCCACGCCGGCCGGGTCGGCGTCCAGGATCGTGGAGAGCCGTTCGCGCAACATCTCCTCCACCCCGGCGGGTCCGCCGGCGCTCCCGGCGGGCGCGACCGGAGTCTCGTCCAATCTCACGGCCTCCGCCCGTTCGGCCGGGCCGGCCACGCTCGGCGCCGAGCCGCCCTTGGCGCCACGCAGGCGGACCTTCCCGTCACTCGTCCGCCGGACGGCCCCATCGGCCTGGGATGCGGTCCGCGCCGGCGCGGGAGCAGTGAACCAGTGCTCGACGCGGGCGAAAGGCGGGCCGGGGAGCGAGGCCCGCGCCGGGCGCGGATCCTGCCACAGCCGCGTCCAGTCCACCTCGCTGCCGGAGACCCACGCCTCCGCGATGTCCTCCAGCCCGGTCCCCCACGGCGCCGGGGCGTCCTTGCGGGCGGTGCCCCTGTGCACCTCGTCCAGCTCGCCGCCCAGCGCCCGGATCGCCTGCTCGCGATCCTGGACGACCACGGCAAGACGTTCGGCCAGGTGACGGCGTCCCATCTGCAGCGTGTACGCGATGCGGTCGAGGCCGATCTCCGGATGCTCACGGATGTGACGGGCGACGCTCGCCGCATACTCCTTCAGGGCTTCCCGGTCGGCCGCCGAGAGGACCAGCAGCCGCGGCTCCCCCACGGTGTCCGCCGGGATCTCCTGCCGGTACGCCTCCAGCACCACGTGCGCGTTCGTGCCCCCGAAACCGAACGAGCTGACCCCGGCCACCCGGTCCGCCGTGTCCCAGGGCGTGAGCCGTGTGTTGACGGTGAACGGAGTCCCCTCCAGCCGCACGTACGGATTGGGGCGTTCGTAGTTGATCGTCGGTGGCAGTTCCCCATGACGCATGCACAGCAACACCTTGAGCAACCCGGCGATGCCGGCCGCCGCCTCCAGGTGGCCGATGTTGGTCTTCACGGAGGCGAGGGCGATGTGCGGGGCCTCCGGCGCGGGCAGCCCCCGGTCGGCGTACAGCCGGGCGAAGGCCTTCTTCATCCCCTCGATCTCGATCGGGTCGCCGAGCCTGGTGCCGGTGCCGTGCGCCTCGATGTAGCTCACCCGCGCGGGATCGACGTCCGCCTTGCGGTAGGCGTCGACCAGCACGCGCGCCTGCGCCTCGGGATTGGGCGCGGTGAGCGAGCTTGCCCGGCCCCCATGGTTGACCGCGCTGCCCCTGACCACGGCGAGGATCTGGTCGCCGGCCTCAAGAGCCGCCTTCAGCGGCTTGAGCAGCACGGCGCCGCAACCCTCGCCTCGGCCGTAGCCGTCGGCGCGCTCGTCGAACGTCTTGCAGACGCCGTCCTCGCTGGTCATGCCGGACTTGACGAACGCGATGTAGAGCCCCGGGCTCAGCGTCAGGTTGACGCCGCCGGCGATGGCCGCGTCGCATTCGCCGCCCTCGACGGCCCGCACCGCGTGGTGCAGGGCGACGAGGGAGCTGGAGCAGGCGGTGTCCACCGCCTCGCTCGGTCCGCGCAGGTCCAGCAGGTGCGAGACGCGGTTCGCCAGGATGCAGTCGGCCACGCCGCTGGCCGTGTGCGCCTCGACCGGAACCCCGTGTTCGCGCAGCAGGTCGTCGTAGTCGCACGCGGACACGCCCGCGAACAGTCCCGTCCTGGTCCCCGCCAGGTCGGAGGGCCGGTAGCCGGCGTCCTCGACGGCCCGCCACACGGTCTGCAGGAACAGCCGCTGCTGCGGGTCCATCATCGCCGCTTCCTTGGGCGAGATCCCGAACAACGCGGCATCGAAGGAGCGCACGTCGTCGAGGAACCCGGCGCGTACGTTCGCCGTCTCGGGGTTCTCGCGCAGCTCGCGCCGGTCCTCGGGGACCGGGCGGGTGAGGTCGTGCCCTTCGGCCAGGTGCCGCCAGAAGTCGTCCAGGTCGGAGGAGCCGGGCAGGCTGCCCGCCATACCGACGATCGCGACGCCGCCGAGCGCCGGTGGGGAGGTCCCGGCGCCGGGCCGTGGGGACGAGGTCACGGTCTCCGGCGCCGGGACTGGCTCGGCGTCCTCCTGCTGCCCGACGGGCTCGTCGGCAGGCAGGGGCGGTGTGCTGTGGGCGGCGGGCTCTTCCGCGGGCTTGGGTGGTGTGTGGGCGGCGGCCACCTCGGCCGGGTGCTCGGCGAGCAGGTGGTCGCAGAAGGCGGACATGTTGGTCGCCTCGAAGAGCACGGTCGGCAGCAGGTCCAGCCCGTAGCGCTCGTTGACCTGGTCCACCAGCTCGGCCAGGGAGATCGAGTCGAATCCCATGTCCATCAGCTCGGCATCGAGGTCCACGTCCTCCTCGCCCACCAGCAGGAATCCGGCCGCCGCCCGGCGCAGCTCCGCCCGGACCGCCTCGATCAGATCGTCGCCGGGCCCGGTCGTCTCCGGCGCGGACGTGGGCTCACTCATCTCCATAGCCTCGGATTCGGGGGTCGCGGGCGGCTGGGACCGTTCGGGGGCGGGCTCGGAGGGGCCCTCCACCACGGCGAAGCTCGTCTCGGGTCCGGCCAGTCCCCTGGTGAAGGCGGTGAGGCCGGCGGCGGTGCCCATCGGGACGCTGCCCCAGCGGCGTTCGAACAGCCGGCGCGTGGCGTCGTCCACCGTCATGCCGCCCTCCTCCCACAGCGGCCAGCCGACGGCGAGCGTCCTGCCGTGCCCGCGCCGCTCGCGCAGCTCGGCGAAGTGGGTGAGGAAGGCGTTGGCGTAGGCGTAGTCGATCTGCCCGATGTTGCCGGTCTCGGCCGCCACGGACGAGAACAGCGCCAGGAAGTCCAGCGGCTGCCCGCGCAGAGCCTTGTCGAGCAGGACCGTGCCACGGATCTTGGGATCGAGGACGGCCCGCGTGTCCTCGGGACGTTTGCGCACGGCCCGGGCGTCCCGATGGATCCCGGCGGCGTGGATGACGCCGTGGAAGGGGCCGTGCCGGTCGAGCAGGTCGCGCAGGTCGTCGGCCGAGCACACGTCGGCACGCACGTAGACGGCGGGCAGCTCGCCGATCCGACGGGCGATGTCGTCGCCCGGTTCGGACCGTCCGGTCAGGACCAGCTTCGCCGCTCCCCGCTCGGCGAGGAAGCGGGCGAAGGCCAGCCCGATGGCGCCGGCGCCGCCGGTGATCAGGTACGTGCCGTCCCGCCGGACGTCCAGGCCCGGCGGCGGTGGCTCGTATGACTCCATGCCCTTCAGCAGGCGGGTGCCGTCGCGGTAGGCGACCTCGGAGACCCGCTGCTCCGGAGCGGTGTCGGCGCCGGGCGCCCGCAGCTCGGCTGCGACCTGCGCCGGGTCGGCTCCGGTGACGCACACGCCGCTGAACCTGGTGTGCTCCAGGGCCAGCGTTCTCATCGCGGCGGCCAGGGCGGTGTGGTGCGGCTCGCCGGACGAGACGGACACCACCACCCACAGCGCGCCCCCTTCGCGCAGGACGGCCGTGGCCGTCCAGAGCAGGGCTTCGAAGGCGGCGACGCCGGGAAACGGGTCCGACGGGGCGATCACGAGCGCGTCCGGCGCCTCGTCCAGGTCGCCGAGCAGGAGCGCGGCGTGCTCGGGCTCAGCGGGGTCGATCGTGTACGAGCCCGCGTCGGCGGAGAACGCGTCCCCGGTCCGGACCCGAATGCCGCCGAGCGCCTCGGCCAGCCGGTCGTCCTCGGTGACCACCAGGAGCGTGCCCGGCTCCCAGGTCTTTTCGGGAAGCGGGGCGGGCGTCCAGACCGGTCGTAGATAGGTGCAGTGCGCGTCAGCGGCTTCCCGCCCCTCCGGCTCGCTCTCCGGGGCCCGCACAGAGACCGGCTCAGGGCTCTGGGCAGGGGCCGGGGCGGACACCGGTTCAGGGGCCGGGGCAGGAGTCGGGGCAGAGACCGGCGCAGAGCCCTGGGCCGGCTGCGCGGATTGCGGCTGCTGAGCGGGTTGCAGTTGCTGGGCGGAGTCCGACGGGAGCCAGTAGCGGCGCCGGTCGAACGGGTAGGGCGGCAGCGTGACGCGGCGCGGGTGGGGTGCGGGCCACCTCGTCGCCCAGTCCACGCGGGCGCCCGCGACCCACCTCTCCGCGAGCCGTTCGACGCCGTCCTCCGGCGGGACCTCGTCCGCCCCGGCCTGCGCCGTCCCCACGATGATCCCCTCGGCCTCGCCGTCATCGGCGAAGGACCGCAGTCGGCCGGTGAGCTCGTCCAGGGTGCCGGCCCGCACGGCGAGCCGTTCGGACAGCTCCGCCCGGCCCACCTGGGTGGTGTAGGCCAGCTCGGCCGGCCCCACCCTCCCGCTCGCGGCGACATCGGCGACCTGACCCGCCATGACGCGGAGCTGGTCGCGGGTACGCGCCGAGAGCAGGACCACGTGCTCCCCCGCGTCCGCGGGCTCCGGCGGCGTCCCGGCGGAGGGCACGTACTCCTCCAGGACCACGTGCACGTTGGCCCCGCCGGCCCCGAACGAGCTCACGCCCGCCCGGCGCGGGAACGTCTCGTCGTCCAAGACGGGCCGCTGCCAGTCGGTCAGCCGGTCCGGCGGCCGGAAGGGCGACGCGGCGAAGTCGATCTTCGTGTTCGGAGTCTCCAGGTTCGCGCAGGGAGCCACCTGCCCGTGCTGGAACTGCAGCAGCACCTTCGTCAGCCCGGCGATGCCCGCCGCCCCCTCCAGGTGGCCGATGTTGGCCTTGACGGAGCCGACCATGCGGTCCACGCCGTCTTCGTCACCGGAGCCGAACGCCCTGGTCAGGCTGGCGATCTCGATGGGATCGCCGAGCGCGGTGCCCGTTCCGTGCGCCTCGACGTAGGAGACCGTCCGCGGGTCCAGCCCGGCCCGCCGCACCGCCTCGGAGACCAGGTCGGCCTGGGCGCCGGGGTTGGGCACGGTGTAGCCGGCGGTCTTCCCGCCGGCGTTGGCGAAGGCTCCCTTGATGACGCCGTAGATCCGGTCGCCGTCCGCCTCGGCGTCGGCCAGGGGTTTGAGCAGCACCGCGCCGACGCCCTCGCCCGGCACGAAGCCGTCCGCCGCCTCGTCGAACACCTTGCAGGCGTCGTCGGCGGCGAGCATGTTCAGCGAGCAGAGCGAGACGAAGTGAGCCGGATGCAGGATCAGGTTCACGCCGCCCGCGATGGCGTGCGCGCACTCGCCGCGCCGCAGGCTCTCGCAGGCGACCTGGATCGCGGTCAGCGAGGACGAGCAGGCCGAGTCGACGGCGAAGCTCGGCCCGCGCAGGTCGAAGAAGTACGACACCCGGTTGGCGATCGACCAGTACGCCGAGTGCGCCCCGGCGAACCTGCCGTGCGGCCAGCCTTCGGCCGCCGCCATCCGGCCGTAGGAGCCGTACATGGTGCCGACGAAGACGCCGGTGCGCGGCTGCCTCGTGTGCTCGCTCAGGTAGCCGGCGTCTTCGAGCAGGGTCCAGGCGGTCTCCAGGAACAGGCGCTCCTGCGGGTCGGTGATCTCGGCGTCGCGCGGCAGGATGCCGAAGAACGGCGCGTCGAACTCCGCCACGCCCTCGATGAAGCCGCCCCACCGGCTGTAGGTGCGCTGCTTGCGGCCTCGTTTGGGGTCGTACAGGGCGTCCAGATCGAAGCGGTCGGCCTCGGTGATGCAGTTCGTCCCCTCGGCGAGGTTGCGCCAGAAGGCGTCCAGATCGGGTGAGGCCGGGTAGCGGCCGGTCACCGCGACCACGGCGATGTCGAGGGCCTGCGAGGCGGGCTCCCGCCGCGCGACCCGCACCGGCTCCTCCCGCGCGGGCTCCTGTCCCAGGGCCGCGTGCAGGCGCTCGCCGTGCTCGGCCTCCAGGTGGGCGGCCAGCTCCTCGATGGTGAGGTTCTCAAACAGGAGGGTGGACGGCAGCGGCCCGAGGTCCTGCTCGAACCGGTGGATGACGTTCTGGCTCACCAGGGAGTCGATGCCGAAGGTCTCGAACGTGGCGCGCTCGTCCAGGTCGGCCGTGCCGTACTTGAGCACCTCCGCGAACACCCGCTTGACGTAGTCCCGCGCGCCGGTGGCGGTGGCGGCCGCCGCCTCGCCCACGAGGACACACTGGTCGAGCTCCTCGACGGGCGTGCCGGGGATGCCCAGGGTGCGGGCGGGGGTGAGACCGGCGTTCCTGAACGCCCGTTGCCACTGGACCGCGCTGAGCAGGGGGCTGTGCTGCAGCCGCAGCTCCTCGTCCGTGTAGCGCCACCAGCCCGGGGTCAGCCCGAAGGTGAGGGTCAGGAAGTCGGCCGCCCGGGTCACCTCGTTGACCAGCAGCCGCCCGCCGGGGCGCAGCAGCGCCGCGGCGTTGCGCAGCGTCCTGCCGATGTCGGCGGTGGCGTGCAGCACGTTCGTGGCCAGCACGACGTCGTAGGCCCCGGTCTCGAAGCCCTGCTCGGACGGGTCCCGCTCCACGTCGAAGAGGGCATGGACGAGGCCCGGGCGGCGCTCGCCGAACGTCCGCTCGCCGTGACGCAGGAAGCCGGGCGAGATGTCGGTGTAGGTGTACTCGACATCCTGGCCTTCGAGGGCGTCCAGCACGAAACCGGTGCTCGCGCCCGTGCCGGCCCCGATCTCCAGGACGCGTCCGGCCCCGCTGCGGGCGACCTCCTCGCCGAGCAGCCGGTTGAAGTGGTCCGAGACCGCCTGCCCCTTGTAGACCTGCTCGACCAGGCTCATCGACCCGCCGGGGAACAGCACCTCCATGGGGTCGCGCTCACCCGACAGCACGCCGGGCAACGCCTCGACGCAGGCGGTCAGCAGCTTGACGTGCGGTTCCATGTCCGGGAACCGCGCCAGCACCTCTTCGGGCGACGGCTCCCGCGCCGGGCTGTCCAGCAGGTGAAGGACGGCCGCGTGCAGCCGCCCGCGGTCCTCCCGGACCTCCCGGAGGGCGCGGATCCGCTCCGCCGAGCGGCGCAACAGGCCGCGTGCCAGCTCGTCGAGCGCGGCGAAGGCCGCCCGAGCCCGCTCCAGCGCGGCACGCTCGCTGTCGTGACCACGCTCGCTGTCGTGACCACGCACCCCATCACGCAGCCCATCGTGGCCACGCTCGCCGTCGTGACCGCCCCCGCCATGGTCGCGATTGTTGTCGTGGTCGCGCTTGCCGGTGGTGGCGGCGGTGTGCACGCCGATGCGGGCGAGCCCTTCTGGCTCCGCCTTGACGACGAGTGCCTGCCGCACGCCCGCCTTCAGGATGGCCGCCAGGGCCGCCATGCCCTCCTCGGGCTCGATCGAGGCGATGCCCAGCTCGGCGAACCTGCTGTCGTAGCCACCGCCCGAGACCGCGCCGACGCTCCCCCAGTAGCCCCAGTTGATCACGCTCACCGACCGGTCGCGCAGGCTCAGCGCGTAGGCGTCCTCGAACGTGCTGGCGGCCGCGTAGTTGGCCTGCCCGCCCACCTCGACGAACGAGGCCGCCGAGGAGAAGTAGGCCAGGAAGTCGAGCGGCCGGTCCGCGAGCGCCTCCGCGAAGACGACCGCTCCGGTGACCTTGGGCGCCAGCACCTCGGCGAACGCGTCGTCATCCATGTTGGCGAGCGTCATGTCGCGCAGCACCAGAGCGGCGTGGAAGGCGCCGTGGATCTCGCCGAACCGCTCCCGCGCCGCCTCGACGGCCCTGCCGAACGCGGCCCGGTCGGCGACGTCGGCCGGCAGGTACACGGCCTCGCCCCCGAGCGACTCGATCTCGGCGAGCTGTTCGCGGATCTCCGGTGTGACCTCGCGGCGCCCGACGAGCGCGAGCCGCGCGCCAGCGGTGGCGGCCAGATGCCTGCTCAGCGTGCGGCCGAGACCGCCCGTCCCGCCCACGATCAGGTAGGTCCCGCCGTCCCGGTACGGGCCACCCTGGGCGTCCAGGGTCAGCGGCTCCAGCGTGCGGACGTACCGGCGCCCGCCGCGCAGCGCGACCAGCTCGTCGGCGCAGCCCTCGGCGCGCACCAGGCGGGCGAGGTCCGCGGGAGGGGACGGTGCGGTGCCCACGTCGACGGTCGCGACGGTCCAGTGCGGGTGCTCGGCGGCCACCGCTCTAGCCAGGCCGATCACACCCGCCGCGTGCGGGACGGTCTCCTCGTACCCGATCGCCGCGCCTCCGGCGACGACCACCTTCACCGTGGGCGCCCATCCGCCGCGGCCATGCTCGGAAAGCCGTTTGACCAGGCGGAACACGTCATGTGTGGTCGGGTCGTCCGCCGGCGCCGTGCCGTCCCGGCCGGTCCCGGCGAGGACGTACACGGTGTCGTACCGCTCCTCCGGGAGGCCGGGGCCGGCCAGCGGCGCCAGGCGGCCGTCCTCGTGCTCGGCCAGCAGGGCGCGGGCGAGCGGCTCTCCGTCGGGGGTGTGGAGCACGAGCGCCCGCCCTCCGCCCGCGGCCGGTCCGGCGTTCTCATTCTCGCGCCAGACCGGCGCGAAGATCATGCCCTCGGCTGTGGCGCGGGGCGGCCTGGTCCGCAGGACGACCCCCTGGAACTCGGCACTGACCTGCCCGCCGGCGTCCGCGAGCCGGACCGTGTACCTGTCCCGGCCCTCATCGGTGACATGGGCGTAGGCGGGGCCGGTGACCGGCCCGTCCAGCTCGGCCGAGTCCACGCTGAACGGCATCGCGGGCTCGGCGTCCTCAGGACGCAGCGCCACGATGCTCTGCAGGGCGCCGTCCAGGAGCGCCTCCCAGCGCGCGCCGTCTCGCAGGACGCCGAGTGCTTCGCCGGCGCCGACGTGGATCTCGCGCAGCACCCGGAACGCGGGGCCGTAGTGCAGCCCGGCGCGGTCGAAGGCGCGGTAGAGGGCCTCGGCGGGGCGGCGGCCCGCGCAGCGCGCCTCGATCTCCGCGACGTCCAGCCGCCGCCGCTCGCCGCCCGCTCGCCGCAGGGTGCCGCCGGCGTGCTCGCCCAGCTCGAAGCCGCCGTCTTCGTGCACTTCGACGGCCAACGGACGGGCCTCGCGCACCTCGAACGGACGCAGCCAGCGGACGCGCTCGAACCGCACCGGCCCGGGCAGCCCGCTGTGGCCGGCGGCGATCGTCAGGAAGGCCACGCCGGGCAACACGGGGATCCCGTCGATCCGGTGATCGGCCACCAGCCAGTCATCGGCACGGATCCACTCTTCAGGGGCGTTCCGAGCGGGAGCGGGCTCCTCCGTACGGCCGTCGCGGCCGACCCAGTGGCGCTGGTCGTCCGCGAACGGATACACCGGCAGCGGCACCCGCCGCCCGCCCGTGGTCAGGTCGCTCCAGTCGAGATCGTCCCCGGACGCGTACCGCTCTGCGAGGCGTCCAGCCTCGCCCTGCGCCGCGCGGGGGCCGTCGCGCAGTTGCCCGCGCAGATCCGCGAGGTCCCTGGCCACGTACGCGCTCCTGGCCCCCGCCAGGTGCGGCCTGCCGACGGCCAGCGTGTGGGCGACGTCGCGCACGTCCAGCTCCGGATGCCCGTCCAGGTGGCCTGCCAGCTCGGTGCGCAGCCGTGTCAGGGTCCGCTCGTCCTGCGCCGACAGGGGCACGACGACGTCCTGGCCGTCGTGCGCGACGGCGCGGGGTTCGCGGGAGGGCGCCTCGGAGACGACGACGTGGCAGTTCGTCCCGCTGAAGCCGAAGCTGCTCACGGCCGCCACCCGTTCTCCGGAGCCGTTGGCCGTCCACTCCGACAGTTTCGTGACCACCTCGAGCGCGCCGTGCGCAAAGTCGATCTTCGGGTTGGCGCGGACGAACCCCGGCGACGACGGCAGCTGCCGGTGCCGCAACGCCAGCAGCGTCTTGAGCAGGCCGCCGATCCCGGCCGCCATCGTGGTGTGCCCCACGTTCGCCTTGAGCGACCCGATGCGGCACGGGTGTTCGCGAGCCTCGCCGAACACCTTGGCCAGAGCCTTGGCCTCGATCGGGTCGCCCAGCTCCGTCCCGGTGCCGTGCGTCTCGACGTAGTCGACCGCGCCGGGCCTGATCCCGGCCCGCCGGTGCACCTCGGTGAGCAGCTCCGCCTGCGAGGCGGCGCTGGGGGCGGTGATGCCGTTCGTCGCGCCGTCGCCGTTGACGCCGCTGGCGCGGATGACGCCGTGCACGTGGTCGCCGTCCGCCAGTGCCCGGTCCAGCCGCTTCAGCACGATCACGCCGACGCCCTCGCCCAGCACGATGCCGTCCGCCGACTCGTCGAAGGGCGCGCAGGTCCCGGTCGGCGAGAGCATCCCGGCCTTGCTGCACCAGACGTGCATCCTCGGGGTGTTCATCACGGCCACACCGCCCGCGATGGCCGCCTCGCACTCCCCGCGCCTGATGCTCTCGCAGGCCAGGTGCACGGCCACCAGCGACGACGAGCACGCGGTGTCCACGGCCATGGTGGGCCCGCCGAAGTCCAGCAGGTACGCGATCCGCGCGGGCAGCACCGACGAGGCGTTGCCGAGGAAGGCGTGCCCGGTGTCGTCGCGCCCGGCCGCGGCGAGCAGACTCGCGTAGTCGCCCGCCCCGCAGCCCACGAAGCACCCCCACGGCCTGCGGCCCGACCTGCCCGCGTATCCGGCGTCCTCCAGGGCGTGCCACGCCTCCTGCAGGAACAGCCGCTGCTGCGGGTCCATCGTCTCCGCCTCTAGGGGCGAGATGTTGAAGAAGCCCGCGTCGAAGGCGTCGACGTCGGCGAGCATGGCCGCCCACTTGCTGTACGTCCTGCCCGGCGCCATCCGGTCGGTGTCGTACACCTCCGACACGTCGAACCGCTCGGGCGGCACCTCCCGGATGCTGCACCGCCCGTCCGCCAGGTTCTCCCAGAACGCCCGGAGGTCCGGCGCGTCCGGGAAGCGCCCGGCCATCCCGATGACCGCGACGTCCCCGTCACTTATCGGGACGTCTCTGTCGCCTACCGGGACTTCCTCCCTGGTTTCCACCGCCTCCAGCGTGATTTTGCCGCGCGGCGCGGGCGTCTCCTCGACGTCGGCCTCCGGCTCGGTACCGTCGCCGTCACCGTGGCCGGCGCCATCAGTGTGGCCGTCGCCGTCGCCGTCGAGCGAGGGCAGCCGAACCCGGCCTGGCCGCTCCGGCTCGGCGGGCTCCTGGGGTTCATGCTGTTCGGACACGGGAGGCTCGTCCTCCGTGGACTGCCACTCGGGAGCGGGCCGCGGTGCAGGGAGGTTCAGGCCGTCGGCGACCGCTGCGTCGCGTACGGCGTCCACCAGGGCGGGGACGGTCGGGTGGTCGTAGACGGCGACGGAGTCCAGGTCGAGACCGAAGGCGCGGTTCAGGTCGCGGACGATCTCCACGGCGCCGATGGAGTCCAGCCCCATCTCGCTGAAGCTCAGCGAGTCGTCCACCTCGTGGGCCTCCAGGTAGAGGTGGTTCATGAGCGTGCCCTCGATGACCCGCCGCACCTCCGCGGAGTCGGGCCCGAGGTCCGCGGGAACCGCCTCCGCGCGTCGTTCACCCTGCGCAGGACGCGACTCGGAACGCTGCGACTCAAGACGCGAGTCGGGACGCTGCGACTCAAGACGCGAGTCGGGACGAGAGTCGGGACGCGGCTCCGGGCGGGTGGGCTCGGGGCGCTCGGTCCGGGGCTCGTTCCTGAAGGTGTCCACCTTGGCGAAGTGCTCCTCGACCCGGGCCAGCGACTCCGCTCCCAGCACGCGCTCGTGCATCCCCGACTCCCCCGCGATGACGCCGGGCAGCCGGTCGAGCACCCGTCCGGCCAGCTCGGACTTGAGCGCCCGCAGGGCGGGCAGCGGCAGGGCGGCGATCGAGCGGGCGTGCCTGAGCGCCGCCTTCAGCACGTCCCGCCGCGGCAGGACGGTCACCCCGGCGCCCCGCAGGGCGAGCTCCTCGCCCGTGACGGAACGGCCGGTGTAGAGCATCTCGTGCGCCGTCGAGCGGCCGAGCCGCTCTTCGAGGATGTACGTCGCGCCCATCCCCGGCGTGAAGCCGAACTTCATGAAGTTGGCGCTGTAGACGCCTTCGGCGGCCATGATGACGAGGTCGGCGAACAGCCCGAAGGCCAGCCCGCCGCCCGACGCGTGCCCCTGGACGGCGGCGATGACCGGCCGGTCGCACCGCAGCAGCCCTTCGTACAGGAACGGCACGTCCGTGAAGCGTCCTTCGCCGCCCGCGAGAGTGCGCAGCGCCTCCGGGGTGGCGCCCATGCTGAAGACGTTGCCGCTGCCGGTCAGCACGACCGCCTTGACGTCCTCACGGCCGGCGATCTCGGCGAACACGGCCTGCAGGTCGTCGATGAGCTCCCGGGTGAACATGGACGCCCCGGAACCCATGACCACCAGCGCCACCCCTTCGGGCAGCACCTCGAACCGCACCCCTTCCCCGTCCGGCAGGAGCTCCTCGTCCTCGCCCTGCTGACCGGCGGGCATGGGGGCGGCGGCGGGACGCGCGGGGGGCGCGGGAGCCTCGTCGGCCGTGGCCGGCGTGCCGCGCTGCCAGCGGCCGAGCCAGCAGGTCTCCTCCTGGAACGGGTAGACCGGCAGCGACAGCAGCCGCCCTCCGTCGTGGCAGTCGCGCCATGGCACCTCGGCTCCTTCGGCCCAGGCCGCCGCGACCTCCTCCAGCCGCCCGGCGCGGAACGACCGCACGCATTCCTCTGCCGCCGGCGTCCCGTCGCCGCTGCCCGAGCCGGTGAAGGCGCCGGAACCGAGGCTCTCACCCCGCGCGTACGCCTCCAGCTCGGTCCGCAGCTCGGCCACGTCGTTCACGACGAGCGCCAGCCTCACCGCCATGCCGGTCCGTCCCACCTGGGAGGTGTAGGCGAGGTCGGCCAGAGCGGGCCCGGGCCCGGCCAGGTCGGCGACGGTGTCGTCGAGCGAGAGCCCTTGCCCCAGCTGGATCAGCGCGGCGGGGTCGAGGCCGAGATCGCCCAGCGAGTCGGCGGGGTCGAGCTGGTCGGCGGGGATGCCGAGCAGCGCGGCCACCCGTTCCACGGCCGCGGTGGCGTCGCCCGACGACAGGAAGCCGGAGTAGGCGCGGGCATAGTCGCGCAGCGCCTCGGGCGTGCGGGCGGAGAGCACGAAGAGACAGGGCCCGTCCGCGCGGGCCCTGTCCGGGCTTCCCCCGGGCGCGGGTTCCGCGTGCTCCTCGACCAGGACGTGCGCGTTCGTGCCTCCCGCGCCGAACGCGCTGATCCCGGCCCGCCGGGGCGTGCCGTCCGCGCGGGCCCAGGGTTCGAGCGTGCGCTGCACGTGGAAGGGCGTGGCGTCGAAGTCGATCTTGGGGTTCAGCTCCTCCGTGTGCAGGGACGGCACCAGCTGCCCGTGCTGGAGCTGCAGCAGCACCTTGGTGAGCCCGGCGATCCCGGCGGCGCCCTCCAGGTGGCCGATGTTGGACTTGACCGAGCCGATCGCGCGGTCCGCGCCCTCCGGCAGAGCCTGGCGCATGCCCTCGACCTCGATCGGGTCGCCGAGCGAGGTGCCGGTGCCGTGCGCTTCGATGTAGCCGATGCTCGCCGGGTCCCAGCCGGACCTGCGGATCGCCGTGTCGATGAGCGCGGCCTGGGAGCGCGGGCTCGGGACAGTGGCGCCGCTGGTCCTGCCGGTGTGGTTGACGGCGGTGGCGGCGATGACGCCGTAGATGTGGTCGCCGTCCTCCCTGGCCCGCGACAGCGGCCTGAGCAGGACGGCCCCGACGCCCTCTCCGGGGACGTACCCGCTGCCGCCGGCGCCGAAGGCGCGGCATCGGCCGTCCTCCGACAGCCAGTGTCCCTGAGCGAGCTGCAGGTACTTCTGCGGGTGCACGGTCGCGTTCACGCCGCCGGCCAGGGCGAGGGTGCATTCGCCGCGCCGCAGGCTCTCGACGGCCAGGTGCACGGCGGTCAGCGAGGAGGAGCAGGCGGTGTCCAGCGCGATGCTCGGCCCGTGGAGGTCGAAGGTGTAGGAGACGCGGTTGGCGATGGAGGAGTGCATGGCCGTGGGGGCGACGCCGCCTTCCCCGCCCTCGACGAGCTGGTAGTGGTTCCACATGACGCCCGCGAACACGCCGACGCTCTCCTCGGACAGGGCGTGCGGCGGGTGGCCGGCGTCCTCCAGCGCGTGCCAGCAGGTCTGCAGGAACAGCCGCTCCTGCGGGTCCATGCGTTCGGCGTCGCGGCGAGAGATGCCGAAGAAGGCGGGGTCGAAGCGGTCGACGCCGTCGATGAAACCGCCCCATTTGCCGTACGTCCTGCCCTCGCTGCCCTTCTGGGGGTCGAAGATCTCGTCGTGGTTCCAGCGGCCGTCCGGGATCTCCTCGATGCAGTCACGTCCGTCGGCGAGGTTGCGCCAGAAGGCGCGGAGGTCGGATGCCTGGGGGTAGCGCCCCGCCATGCCGACGATGGCGATGGGCTCCTCGCCGGGTCCCGCCGGCCCCTCGGCGAAGGGCCGGGCGACCGGACGCGCGGTTGTCGACGGCGGGCTCGGCAGCAGGGTGGAGATGCGTCCGGTGTCGCCGTGCAGCACGGCCAGGACGTCCTCGGTGCCGCCCATGGCGCGGTCGAGCGCGTCCAGCGCGGCCTCGCTGGGCAGCGGGACCATCCCGGTGGCGGTGCGGGAGCGCTCGATCGTGTCCGGCCCGACCCGCATCCCGCCCTCGGCCCAGTACGGCCACGCGACAGCCAGGGTCCGGCCGGGCCGGTCCGCCCGCTTCGCGCGCCGGCGCGTGAAGTCCTCCAGGTAGGCGTTGGCGAAGGCGTAGTCGGCCTGGCCGGGGTTGGCCAGGGACGCCGAGACGGACGAGAACACCACGAAGCAGTCGAGGTCGTCGTCCTCGGTCGCGGCGTCGAGGTGGCGCACGCTCTCGGCCTTGGCCGCCACCACGGCCTCGATGTCGGCGGCCCGCTTGCCGGGGTAGAGCCCGTCGCGGTTGACACCCGCGCAGTGGATGACGCCGTCGATGCGGCCGTGGCGCTCGCGCACCGTGGCGAGGGCACGCTCGACCTCGTCCCGGCTGGTCAGATCGGCGGCGATCTCCGCGCTCCGGCTGATCGGCACGGGTCTGGCCTGGTGGCGGCGTTCCAGGTGGGCGGCGAGGAGGCGGCCGATCCCGCCCGTCCCGCCGGCGATCACATACACGCCGCCCTTCCTGAACGGGACGGCACCGCCCCCGTCGCGCGACTGGGCCGCAGTTCCGTGCGACCCGGCTTCGGTGTCGCGCGGCCCGGCTTGGATGTCGCGCGGTTCAGTCGGGAGCCAGCGGCGCACCAGGCGCTCCCCTTGCACGTAGCGGATCTCGGGCTCGCTGGAGGCGTCCCTGAGCGCGCCGGCCGGGGCCGTGCCGTCCAGGCGGATGCTGCGGCAGCGGATCAGCGGGGTCTCCGCGGTGATCGTCCTGGCCAGCGCGCCGACGGCCTCATGGGCGGGGTCGTCGCCGGTGTGCGTGTACGTGATGGTGACGGGCCGCTCCGGCTTCGTGGCGAGGACGGCGCGGGCGATCTCGCAGAGGGCCAGGCAGGGATCGGCAGGCTCCCCCGCTGTGCCGCGGATCAGGAAATGCCGGGAATCGTCGAGCGGGGTGCCGGGGGTGATCTCGCGGTACTCGCCGGGGTCGTCCCCGTCCGGCGGCATCGGCACCCACACGTCACGGAAGCACCGCGTCCCATCCCCTCCCTGCTCCGACTCTCGCGGCGGGACGTCGTCCGGCTCCGGCTCCCGGCCCGAGGCATCGTCCGATCCCGGCTCCTGCGGCGAGACGTCATAGGCCGAGGACAGGTGGGCGGCGAGGGTGTCGATGTCGCCGTACTCGAAGAGGAGCGTCGGGTAGAGCGGTTGCCCGACCACCTTCTCGAGCCGCTCGCTGATGCCCACGAGCGTGACCGAGTCCAGGCCGAGGTCGTAGAAGCCGACGTCGGTGGGCACCTCGCCGGGAGAGCGGCCGAGCGGCCCCGCGACGAGGGCGCGCAGGTGGCCGACCAGGTCGCCGTCGCCGTTGTGGCTCACGGCGGGCCGCTCCGGCCCGGAGTCCCGCAGCAATCGCTCGATCAGCCGCGGCGACCTGATGCGCTTGCAGGACAACCCGCCGAACCCCGCGACGAAGCGTCCCCGCTCGTCGTAGAGCCCAAAGTCGTTGGTGATCACGTCTCCCGACGGCGCGATGCTCTCCGGCCGCGGCGCGTACACGTGGAAGGCGGCGCCGAGCCGCTCGGGCGCACGGAACTCGGCGATGTAGACCGGGATGAACGGCTCCTCCCCTGATGCCTGCGTCTGCCCCAGGCCGGCCAGCGTGGCCGCGTCCAGCCGGGCGGGGTGCAGGTGGAAGCCCTCGTGGCCTGGAGCCGGCGACTCCTGCCGCAGTTCGGCGAGCAGGTAGCCGTCGCCCTGGTGCAGCCGTCCGGCGCACTTCATCGGCTCGCCGTGGTTGATGTCCTCGGCTCTGGCGCGGGCGTACAGCTCCTCCATGTCGCCCTGCCGCCGCGCGCCCCGCCGCAGCGCGTCCACGTCGATCGGGCTGGGAACGGGTCCGCCGGGTGTGCCCACCTTGCCGGTGAGGTTCCGCCGCCACTCGGAGAGCGGCGTCCCGTCCCTGCTCCAGCGGCTTTCCGCCTGAACGTCCTCGCCGTCGATGGTGACGCGGATCTCGCGGTCGGCCTCAGGCTTGGTGACGATCGCCTCGGTGAACAGCACCTCGCGCAGGAGGATCTCAGCGGGGTCGCGCCCGGTCGCGATGAGCGTCCGGAACACGAGATCGAGGAATGCCACCCCGGGCATGACGGATATGTCGTGCACGCGGTGGTTCTGCATGATGAAGTCCGTGTGCTTCAGCGTGGTGTGACACTCGATCGCGGCCATGAAGTCAGCGCCTCCCCATGGTGATGTCCAGGTCGAGCAGTGAGCTGGCGTCGTCCGGCGAGCTGAGATCGTGGCGGGGAGCCGGGGCGGGATCCCGATCCAGCCACAGCCGCCTGTGCCGGAAGACCGGCGCGGGGGCGGGCTCACGCTCCGGCGTCGCGCGAAGCCGCGGATCGAGCTCGCTCAGCACGAGGTGCGCGTTGGTGCCGCCGAGCCCGAACGAGCTCACGCCCGCGACCCGCGGCGAAGGCCAGTCCCGCAGCTCGGTGGCGGGCTCGAAGGGCGATGCGCCGAAGTCGAAGCGCGGGTTGGGCCGCTCGCAGGACAGCGTCGGTGGGATCTGCCCGTGCTCGACGGCCAGCGCCGCCTTGAGCAGACCGGCGATCCCGGCCGCGCTCAGCGTGTGCCCGATATTGGTCTTCACGCTCCCGATCGCGCACGTCCCCGGGTCGCCGGCGCCCTCGCCGAACACCCGCGTCAGGGCGCGCAGCTCGATGGGGTCGCCGATGAGCGTGCCCGTGCCGTGCGCCTCCACCAGGCCGATCTCGCGCGGCGTACGCCCGGACGCCGCGAGGGCACGGCGGACCACGTCGGCCTGCGCCTCGGGATTGGGCGTGGTGACGCCCATGGTGTGGCCGTCGTTGTTCACGGCGACCGCCTCGATGACCGCGTGCACCCGGTCGCCGTCGGCCAGGGCCGCGCGCAGCGGCTTGAGCAGGACGACCCCGCATCCCTCGCCGGGGACGAACCCGTCGGCACGTTCGTCGAAGGTGTGGCACCGGCCGGTGGGCGACAGCGCCTTGGCCGCGCTGAGCTGCAGGTAGTCGTTCTCATCCAGGAGCACCTCCACCCCGCCCGCCAGGGCCACCTCGGCCTCGCCGGCGAGCAGGCTCTGCGCGGCCAGCTGCACGCCGACCAGGGAGGACGAGCAGGCGCTGTCCACGACGAGGTTGGGGCCGCGCAGGTCGAAGTGGTGGGCGACCCTGGCCGCGATGAAGTTCTGGTCGGAGGCGAGCCCGCCGGGCCGGACGCCGACCCGCCGCCCGTAGTCGGACATGCGAGCCCCCGCGAACACGCCGGCCCGGCGTCCGCGCAGCTCGCCGGGCTCGTAGCCGGCGTCGGCGAGGCAGGCCGCGCAGCACTCCAGGAACATGCGGATGGCCGGGTCCAGGGCACGGGCCTCGTCCTCGCTCATCTCGAAGTAGTCATTGTCGAAGTCCTCGATGCCGTCGACGAACCCGCCCCACTTGCTGATGCTGTGTCCGAGCGCGGGCTCGGGGCGGTACAGCTCGCGGTGGTCCCAGCGGGAGACGGGCACCTCGCGCACGTCGCACCGGCCCGCGGTCAGGTTCCGCCAGAAGGCGGCCACGTCGGGGGCGCCGGGCAGCCGGCAGGCCATCCCGATGATCGCGATCCGGCGATCATCGGGCCCGGGCCGCTCACGCGCCTCGACGGGCATCGAGGCAACGGGCTCCGAAACAGCCCCCTGCTCAGCCCCCTGCGCAGGGCTCTGCGCAGCCCCCGAAGCGGGTTCCGGAGCGGGCTCCGGCGCAGACCCGGAAGCGGGCTCCGGCGCGGGCCGCGCGGCGTCCTGGGCGGGGACGCCGAGGCGCTCGCGGAGCTCCTCCAGCGTCGGGTGGTCCAGCAGCAGGGACGGCTCGAGGCTCTCCCCCAGCCGCTCCTCGATCCGCTGCACCAGCTCGGCCAGCATCACCGACTCGACACCGAGGTCCCCGAACTCCGCCGTCGGGTCCAGCGCGTCCACGGGGATGCCGATCGTCTCGGAGAACAGGACGGCCAGCCAGTCGGGCCCCTCAGCATGCGCGGGCTCGGGAACCGGACGGCGTTCCGCCCGCTCGGGCAGTCTGATCAGCGCCGGCATGTCCACGGCCGCGCCGGCGGGCGGGCACGGCAGCACGGTCGCGCCGCGCGCGAGCCCGATCACCCGGTCCAGCACCCGCAGCCCGTCCCGGTCGCCGAGCGCCGCGATCCCGACGGGCTCGCAGACGTTCGGCTTCCCGCGCGCCCCGCCGGACTCGTGCCACTGCGGCCAGTTGACCGAGCGGAACTCGGGCCGCCCGGCCCGCCGCCTGACCCCGGTGTACAGGTCGAGGAAGGTGTTGGCGGCCGCGTAGTCCGCCACCCCGGCGGCCAGCACGGGCACGGCGGCGCAGACGGAGGAGAAGGTGACGAAGAAGGCGGGGCGGTTCCCGGCGCACGCCTCGTCCAGCGCCTCCAGGCCGTCGGCCTTGGGCGCGAGCACGGTGCGGAGGTCGTCCTGGGCCTTATGGGCCAGCGACGGACGGCCCTGGCTGGAGCGTCCGGCGCAGTGCACGACGCCGCCGATCGGTCCCAGCTCGCGCCGCACGCCGTCCAGGAAGGCGGTCAGCTCGGCGCGCTCGGACAACGGCCCGCTGTGCACGGCCACCCGGGCGCCCATGCGCTCCAGGTCGAGGACGGTGGCGACGGCCTCCTCGCCGGAGCCGTCCCATCGGTCGCGAGGCGGCAGCGGCCGCACGCCGAGCAGGGCGAGCTGGCGCGCGCCGCGTGCGGCCAGGTGGCGGGCCACCAGCGCGCCCAGGCCTCTGGTGCCGCCGCTCACGACGTAGACGGCCTCGGGGTCGAGATCCGGCTCCGCGTACGGTGCGGGCAGCTCGCGCAGGTCGGGGCGGTACCGCTCGCCGTCTCGGTAGCAGACCTCCCCATAGGGCTCGGTGGCCGCCCACTCCGCGCGGATCTGCCCCGCGCAGGGCCGGTCGCTGTCCAGCACCGTGGCCGTGACCGACGGGTACTCGGCGGCGAGCATCCGCACGAAGCCCGCCTTCCGCGCCCCGGCCAGGCTCGGCCGGGCTCCGTCGAGGTCCAGCAGACCGCTGGTGACGTGCAGGACCGTCAGCGGACGGCGTCGGGCCAGGGCATCCTGAAGGGTCGCGAGCCGTTCCAGCTCGTGTCCTGGGCGCGCATCGCCCAGGTCGCACAAGTCGATCCAGCCGTCGAACTCCTCCGGGACCGGCTCCCCCTCGCGTACGAGCACGACCTGCTCGCCGAGTGACCGCGCGAGCTCCTCCGAGGCGTCGTTGAACAGGCACACCACGGTCCCGCCGCCGAGCGTTCCCGGGTCGTGCGCAGGCTGCTCACACGCCGTCCAGGTCCGCTCGAAGAGCGGCGTCTCGGCCACGACCGGCGCGGAGACGACCCCGGACACAGGCTCGGAGGCGGCCGCGAAAGGCCAGCAGCGCATCCGGTCGAACGGGTACGACGGCAGCCCCACCAGACGCGCGCCTGCGGGAGGCGTCCAGTCCACGTGCCCGCCGGTCACCCAGTGCCGCCCCAGCTCCGCCAGCTCAGCCAGACCGGTGGGCCGCGTAGCCGCCAGGTCGGCCGGACCGGCGAGCCCCACGGCCGGCAGGTCGGCCGGGTCGCCGGGCCGCGCGCCCGGCTGGTCGCCCGCCCGGACGCGGCCCCGCAGCACATCGGCGGGCTCCGACCGGGCGAACCGCTCCAGCCGCTCGCACAGCTCCCCCACCTCGGAGACGACCAGCGCGAGCCGCTCGCGCAGCGGCTCCCGTCCGATCTGGAGCGTGTGGGCGACGTCGGTAAGGCTCTCGGGCGTCGCGCGCAGGTGCCCGGCCAGCCGACCGGCCATGGCGCGCAGCCGCTTCTCGTCGTGGGCGGACAGCACGATCAGCTGCGGTCCTCCGGAGAGCATGCCGGTCTCGGCGAACGTGCCAGTTGTAGCGGGCGTACCCGTAGCTGCATCCGTGCCAGTCGCTGCACGCGTACCAGTCGCTGCAGACGTACCGGTCTCGGTGGGCGGCGGTTCTTCGATCACCGCGTGCGCGATCGTCCCGCCGGCACCGAACGAGCTGATGCCCGCCCGCCGGGGCGCGCCGCCGGGCCCCTCGGGCCAGTCGGCCGTCTCACGCTGCACCCGAAAGGGGATCTCGTCCCAGTCGATGTTCGGGTTGAGCTCGTCGGCGTGCAGGGAGGGCACGAGCCGCCGGTGCCGCAGCTGCAGCACGATCTTGGTGAGCCCGGCGATCCCGGCGCCCGACTCGACGTGCCCGAGATTGGACTTGACCGACCCGATCGGGATGCTCCCCGGGGCCAGCCCCGCATGCCCGAACACCCGCATGAGGGCGTTGATCTCGATGGGGTCGCCGAGCGCGGTGCCCGCGCCGTGGCATTCCAGGTAGCCGATGCCGACAGGGTCCACCCCCGCGTCGGCGAGCGCGCGGGCCACCAGGTCGCCCTCCTCGACCGGGCTGGGCACCACCCAGCCGTTGGTCCGGCCGGAGTGCACCACGGCGGTGCCCCTGATCACGGCGTGGATCCTGTCGCCGTCCGCCTTCGCCTTGGACAGCGGCTTGAGCAGGACGGCCCCGGCGCCCTCGGCGGGCACGAAGCCGTCGCCGCCCGCCCCGAAGCTGTGGCAGCGCCGGTCGCCGGCGGTCAGCCGCATGCGGGCGTGCTGGATGAACTTGTTCGGGTGCAGGTTGAGATTCACGCCGCCGGCGATCGCCAGCTCGCACTCCCCCTGGCGCAACGACCGGACCGCGAGGTGCAACGCGGCCAGGGAGGACGAGCACATCGTGTCGATCGACATGCTGGGCCCCTTGAGGTCCAGGTGGTACGAGACGCGGTTGGCCACGCCGCCCGGGGTCGCGCCGGTGTCCTGGGGCGTGCCGCGCAGGCTCTGCTCGACGCCGAAGAAGGGGTACTCGTTGTACATCACGCCCGCGTAGACGGCCACGCTCGATCCGTGCCGGTCGCGCAGCCGGGTGCGCGGGTAGCCCGCGTCCTCCAGCACCTCCCAGGCGACCTCGAGGAAGATGCGCTCCTGCGGGTCGATGAGGGCCGCGTCGCGCGGGGTGATGCCGAACAACAGCGGGTCGAAGTCGGTCACGCCGTCGAGGAAGCCGCCCCACATCAGGTCCACCGGCCAGCCGTCACGGGTCCGGCCGTCCGGGACGCGGGAGAGCGAGTGCCGCCCGGCGGCCAGGTTCTCCCAGAACGCCGCCAGGTCGGGGGCGTCGGGGTAACGCCCGGCGATCCCGATCACGGCGATCGCGCCGCCGTCATCCAGTACGCGGCCATCCGGCGCCCGACCGCCCAGCGCGCGGCCATCCGTCGCGCGACCGTTCGGTGCGGGGGCATCCGGTGCGCGGCCATCCGGTGCGGGGCGTTCGGGCTCAAGGGCCCGCGGAGCGGGCGCTCGGGCGGACAGCGCGGCGGCGACGCCGGCGAGGTCGCTGTGTTCGAAGAAGAGCGTCCGGGACCGCTCGCCCAGGTCGCGTTCCAGCCGCGCGTTGAGCTGGCCGATCTGGTACGAGGTCAGCCCGTACTGCTCCAGCGGCACGCGCACGCCCAGCCGGTCCACGTCGATACCGGAGACCTCGGAGTAGACGCCCTTGAGGTACTCCTCCATCTCGTCCGTGCCGACCTGAGGTGCGACCGGCTCAGTCCGCCCGATCCAGTAAGGCTCGGCCGCGAACGGATAGGCGGGCAGGGCCACCCGCCCGGGAACCTGTGGCCAGAACCGCTCCCAGTCCACCTCCTGTCCGGACACCCAAGCGGCGGCCGCTTCGGCCTCCGTCCGAGTGTCCGTCGCCTCCGGGTCGGCGGCCCCGCCGGGGGCAGGCCGGCCAGGGTGGCCGGGCTGGCCAGGATGACCGGCGTGACCGGGCGCGCCGAGGTCGCCGGTGAGCTGGTCGGCGTCGCCTGTGAGCACGGACGCGTGCGCCTTGCCTGCCGCGAACGCCTCCAGCCCCTCCCGTAGCCCCTCCACGTCGCGGCAGACGACGGCGAGCCGGTGCGCCAGGGCGGCGCGTCCGGTCTGGGTGGTGTAGGCGACGCGGCTCAGCGCCGGCTCCCCTGCCTCGGCGAGCCGGCGCGTGGCGGCCACGAGCTGCTTCCCGGTCGCGGCGGACACCAGCACGGCGTGCTCTCGGCCGTCGTCGAGAGGAGTCCCCTGGGACTCCTCTGGAAGGGGCGCGCGTACGACGGCGTGCGCGTGCGTCCCGGTCGCCCCGAAGGCGTTGATCAGTGCCCGCCGCCGCTCGCCGGTCCACGGCCGGGGCTGTTCGGGCACGGTGACCGCGTCGGTGGGCGGCTCCGCGAGGAGGGTGGGCGCCAGCCGTGCGTGCCGGATCTGCAGCAGCACCTTGGCGAGCTGGGAGGCGCCCGAGGCGGCTTCGAGATGGCCGATGTTCGGCTTGAGCGTGCCCGCCGCGACAGGCTCGGCGCGCCCGGCGAAGACCTCGGTGAGCGCCTCCGCCTCGGCCGCGTCGGCCAGGGATGCGCCGGCCGCCGCGCACTCGACGTAGCAGACGTCGTCGGGCCCGGCACCGGCCCGCTCTAGGGTACGGCGCATGGACTCGGCCATGGCGTCGGCGCTCGGCGCGGTGAAGCGCCCGCTGCGCCCGGTGTGCGCGACCCAGGTGGCCTCGACCACACCGTGGACGGCATCTCCCTCCCGCACGGCGTCCGCGACGGGGCGCAGCAGGAAGGAGCCGACGCCCTCGCCCACGGTCCAGCCCGGGCGGTCGGCGTCGAAGGCGGCGGCTCCGCTCTCCTCGGCCAGCAGGTCGAGCCCGGCCAGCAGCCCGGCGTGATAGGGGTCGGCGAGCAAGTTGACGCCCGCGACCACGGCCGCGTCGCAGTCACCCGCGCGGATGGCCTGGGCGGCCAGGTGCAGGGCGGTCAGCGTGGAGGAGCACGAAGTGTCCACGGCGATGCTCGGCCCGGTGAAGCCGAAGAAGTACGAGACGCGGTTGACCATGTCGGAGGCGGTCGCCGAGACCACCGCCGGGCCGCCCGCGCGCCAGGCGGCGGCGCCCGCGTGCTGGTAGTCGTGCCACATCGAGCCGACGAAGACGCCCACCCTGGGGGCACTCCTGTGCAGCGAGGCAGGGGTGTGCCCGGCATGCTCCAGGCACTCCCAGACGCTGTGCAGCAACAGCCGGAGCTGCGGGTCGAGCGTCGCGGCCTCCTTCGGCGAGACGTGGAAGAGCAGGCTGTCGAAGCGGTCGATGTGCTCCAGGTAGCCGCCGGGCCGCTCACCTCTGGCGTTCGGGCCGATGCTGCGGGTGCCGGTGCGGAGGTTGCGCCAGAAGCCGTCCAGGTCGTCGGCGCCGGGGTAGCGCCCCGCCATGCCGATCACGGCGAGTCCGACCGGCTCCATCTCAGGCGCGGGCTCGGTCCGCGGCGCTGGGTCGGTCCGCGGCGCTGGGTCGGTCCGCGGCGCTGGGTCGGTTTGCAGTGCGGGCTCGGTTCGCGGGGTGGGTTCGGTTTGCGGAGCGGAGAACACCGGTGCGGCGTCGTGGGTCGCGTACTCGGCGGGGCCGCCCAGGAACGCCTGCAGGAAGTGGTGTCCGTCGTCGAGGTCGAACTGGGCGCGGACGCGGTCGAAGGCCACCTCGCCGATGGGGCAGAGCCCGATGCCGCAGGCCGCCTGGCCGGTCATCAGCAGTTGCCCGAGGTAACCCGCCTCCAGGGTCAGGTATCGCAGGCTCTGCTCGCCGTACAGCGGCTCGATGCCCTTGACCTGGCCGATCAGGTAGAGGCTGAAGCCGGCGCGGTCGTACAGGTCGCGGTTGTAGACGAAGTGCGCCGAGCGGTCGATCTCGGGGCGGCCGTTCACCAGCTGGAGCGCGTGCTCGGTCGGGTTGTAGTAGTAGATGCCCTCGGCGACGCCGTCGATCGCGCCCCTGGTGACGTGCAGATACGCCTGCACCGCGTAGGTGTCTCCGGCAGACGGGTACAGGTGGCGCTCGCGGTCGCCGAGCCGCCGCTCGCGCAGCAGGCTGAGCAGCCGGCACAGTGACCGGTACGGCAGGGAGCCGGGCTCGAAGTCGCGCACGCTGGCCCGCCACGAGAAGTGCTCCTCGGGCACGTCGATCCGGTCCAGCCGGATGAGGCTGGCGTCCGGCTCCAGAGGGCGCAGGTTCCACCGACCGGCCTTGAACGCCTCCCGGTCCTCGGCCGAGAAGAAGTCGACCTCACCCGGCTCGCTGACCTCGGCGGCAGGCACTTCGGCCGTCCGCACCGGCTCCCCGGCAGCGGGCCGCGCGGGCTCCTTGGCGGCGGGCACCTCAGCGGGTCGCTTCTCAGTAGGTGGCCTCTCGGCGGGTCGCTTCTCGGCGGGTGGTTCGCCGGAGCCGGCGGCCATCGCGGCGATGCCGGTGACGGTCGGGTTCTCCAGCAGCAGCGCCACGGGGACGCGCTTGTCGTACCGCTTCCGCAGCGCCTTCGAGACCTGGACCATGGTGAAGGAGGTGACGCCCTGGTCCCAGAGGTCCTGCCCGGGATCGACCTCCTCGACGCCGAGCAACTCGGCGAACAGCTCCGCGATCTCCGCCACCGCCTGCCCCACCACCTCGGGAGCGGGGTCGGCAGCGGGCTCGGGAGCGGGAGCGGGAACGGGGTCAGAGGTGCGCTCGGGAACGGGGTCGGGAGCGCCTTTGGGAACGGGGTCAGAGGTGCGCTCGGCGAGGGGCCACGGGAGTGCGTCACGGTCCAGCTTGCCGTTGGAGGTGGCCGGGAACGTGGTCACGAACGCCACATGGTTGGGCACCATGTACGGCGGCAGCGTCTCGGCCGCGTGTCCGCGCAACTCCCCGACGTCGGGCTCCGCACCGTCGGCCACCACGTACGCGACCAGCTTCCGCTCGCCGGAGCGGTCGTCGCGGGCCAGGACGACGACGTCCCGCACGCCCGGGTGCTGCCGCAGCCGGTGCTCGATCTCGCCCAGCTCGACCCGGAAACCGCGGATCTTGACCTGGTTGTCGGCCCGTCCGAGGAACGTGATGTTCCCGTCGGGCAGCAGGGCGGCCCGGTCGCCGGTCATGTACATGCGCCCGCCCGCGAACGGGTCGGGCACGAACCGCTCGGCGGTCAGCTCGGGCTGGTTGCGGTAGCCGAGGCTCAGGCAGCCGCCGCCGATGAACAGGTCGCCTTCCACACCCTCGGGGCAGGGCCGCCGGTTCTCGTCGAGGATGTAGTAGAGGGCGTCGTCGATCGGCCGGCCGTACGGGATGCTCCGCCACGACGGGTCGATCTCCCCCACCTCGAACCAGTTCGACCAGACGGTGGCCTCGGTGGCACCGCCCAGGCTGACCACCCGCGCCCGTGGGAAGGTCGCGCGCACCGCGTCCGGCAGCGGCAGCGGCGTGTAGTCGCCGCTGAGGAAGACCAGCCGCAGGTCGCCGGTGCCCTCGTGGCCCTGCAGGTCGGCGAGCAGCGGGGCGAGCTGGTTGAGCGTGGTGGGCGCGGAGTTCCAGAACGTGATGGGCTCGTCGATCAGGATGTCCAGCAGCAGCTCGGGGTCGCGCTGCTGCCCCTCGTCGGCGATGTAGAGCGAGGCGCCCCGGCCGAGCAGGCCGAAGATGTCGAAGACCGACAGGTCGAAGCCGAGCGAGGTGACGCAGAGCCCGACGTCGGAGGCGTCGAAGTCGAAGGTGCGGTAGCACCAGTCGAGCAGGTTGAGCAGCGGCCGGTGGCTGACCTCGACGCCCTTGGGCTTGCCCGTGCTGCCCGAGGTGAAGATCACGTAGGCGAGGTCGTCCACGGTGTTCACGAGGGGTGGGTCGCCGCAGTCGTCCGCGTCCGCGTCGGTGTCCGGTTCGACGTCCAGCTCGACGGTGCGCACGCTCTGGGGCACCGTCCAGCCGGGGGTCCCCGGGCAGGTGAGCACGATCCCGGCGGCTGCGTCGTCCAGCATGACGGCCGCCCGCTCGTCCGGCAGCGACGGCTCGACGGGCAGGTAGGCGCCGCCCGCCTTGAGTATCCCGAGGACGGCGGCCACCATGTCCGGCCCGCGGCACAGGCGCACGCCGACCACCGTCCCCGGCCCCACGTCCAGCTCCTTCAGCCGCCAGGCGGCGGAGTTGGCCCGGCGGTTCAGCTCCCCGTACGTCATGGTCCCGCCGGCGTGCCGCAGCGCGACGGCGTCAGGGCGGGCGGCGGCCTGCCGCTCGAACAGCCGGTGCGCCGGGCGCAGCCGGTCCTCGAAGGCCGCGAACAGGTCGGCGAGGTCGGGGAATTCCGGCTCCAGCGCGTCCCAGTGGTAGTGCAGCCGGTCGCCCTCCCTGATGACGATGCAGTCGAGCGCGACGTCCGGGGTGTAGGTCATCCACGGCCCGGCCTCGACGCCGTCGGGCAGCGGGTACGCGGTCAGGTCGAGGGTGCTGGTGTAGACGACGGGGAAGGCGTAGGCGCGGTGGCGGCGCTCCTTCATGACGTGACCGCGCAGCGTGGCCAGGCCGGTCAGAGCGCCGTTCGCGGCGTCGGCCTCGATCCGGTCGGGGTAGGACTCCTCGTCGGTGACCCAGCTCAGCGCGGTGAACTCGCCGGGGCGCAGCGGCTCGGACTCGGCGGTCCAGCGCACCACGGACACGCTGAACGAGTCGGTGAAACGTCTGCCCAGCGCCCCGGTCAGGGCGGCGAAGACGGCCTCGTCGGAGACCGCGGCGACGCTGCCGCTCAGCCGGACGCGGCGGGTGGGCGTGGTGGGCACCTCGGGTCCCGGCGGCAGATCACGGAACCGCTCGGTCCAGTACCCGGCCTCATCGGAGTCCGCAGGCGAACGCTCCCCCGATGGGCGCGACTCGCCCGAGTCCGCAGGCGGGCGCTCCTGCGGCAGGCTCGGCTCGGCGGAGGGGTCGGCGTAGAGCCTGAACAGCTCGCGCAGGACGATGTGGATGCTCCGCCCGTCGAGCACGGTGAGGTCGACGGCCGCGTGCACCGTCTCGCCGCTGACCCGCAGCTCCCACTGCGGCCAGCGGCCCAGCGGGAAGGCCCGTCCCGCCATCTCCTCGACCTCGACCTCGGGGGTCTCGGGAATGCTCCAGCTCTCTGGCGCGTGCGGCCTGACCCGCAGCGTCCCGTCGTGCGTGACCTCCGAGCGCAGCGCGTCATAGGCGGCCACCAGCCGCAGCCAGGCGGCCTCGAGCCGGTCCCGGTCCAGATCGCGGACGTGGAAGCTGTGGTAGACGTGGCAACCGTCGTATCGGCACGAACCGGCCGCACGGGCCACGTAGTACGCCTTCTGCAGCTCGTTGAGCGGCCGGATCTCCCCCTCGCCGGCGTCGGCGCACAGGGCACGCAGCGCGTTGGTGAAACGGGCGAACAGGGTCTCCGGCTCGCCGGGCGCGAAGCAGCCGGGCACGATGTCCCAGCGCATCCGCAGCTCGCCGTCGCACTCCCACATCTGGTGGTCGAGCGCGACGCCGGAGGTCTGACTGAGCGCGTACGACACCGGCGGCACGGCCTCGTCGGGCCGGGCGTCCAGCAGGCTGGTGAAGACGACGGGCAGCGCGGTGCGCTCGCGCAGCTCGCGCATGACGGTCACGCCGGGGACGGCCGCGTGGCCGAGGTCGCGCCACAGCCGCCGGTGCACCTCCTGGGCCGCCTCCTCCAGCGGGTCGCCGAGCGTGCTCTCGGCGGCGAACACGGCGGTGCCGGTGAACGGCCCGACGACCTCGTCCACCTCGCGCGGCAGCCACGCGCGGCCGGTCGTGGTGACGGCCAGGGAGCAGTCCTCGCCCCTGCCGACCGTCTCGGCGAACAGGGTCAGCACCAGGGCGGTCGGCGAGACGTCCAGCTCGGCCGCCCTGACGCGCAGGGCGCGCCACTGGGCGACGCTCAGCGAGCCGGTCAGCGCGGAGCGCGGCGACCCGTCCGGCACGCCGGCGGCGGGTCCGGGCGGCAGGTCCGCCAGGCGCTCCCGCCAGTAGTCCAGGTCCTCCTGGTAGCGGGCGCCCTGCCGGTGCGCGTCCAGCGCGCCCAGGCAGTCGCGGACGGAGTGGCCGGCGTCCTCGAGGCGATGGCCGGGGTCGCGGTAGCAGCGCCACCAGTCGCGCAGGAGCACGTCGAGCCCGCGCCCGTCGGTCACGCTCGCGTCGATGCTGAAGTGCACGGTCCGGGGGGTGGTGACCTCGACGGCGAACGGCGGCCAGACGCCGGGCTCGTAGCGCCGGTGCGCGAGGCGCTCGCGGGCGCCGGGCTCGTCCACCGGCAGCTCCCACGAGGGAGCCCGCTCCAGCACCCGCTGGGTGCCGTCCTCGCCCAGCTCCAGGCGCAGGGCGTCGTGGTGGTCGACGACGCGCTGCCAGGCTTCGCGCAGGCGTGCGGCGTCGACGTCGGGCACCTCGAACTCCCGGTAGACCTGGCAGCCGACCGGGTCGGGAGTGACGTCCTCGTCCGCGCCCATGACGTAGGCCTGCTGCAGAGGCGTCAGGGGGAACGGCTCGTACCGCTCGCCGGGGGCCGCGCTGATCACTGGGCCGGCCGGGGCGGTGTTCGTCTCCGTCCCGGCCAGCTCGGCGATCCGCTCGGCCAGCTGCGCCGGCGTCGCGCATTCGCCCAGCCGGTCGACGGGGAAGTCCAGCGAGAATTCCCGCTGGATCTCGAACCACACCCGTACCGCGGAGATCGAGTCGAGTCCGCTGTCCTTGAGTGAAGCGTCGGGGGTCAGGTCCGCGCCGCCGGGCAGCGCCTCGGCCAGCAGGCGGATGACCGCCTCCGTCACGCGCTCGTTGTGCTCCATAAGCCTCCTCCGTCTCTGCGACGCTAGTGAGAAGGCCGGGCCCTGCCTGCTCAAGACTGAGCAGGCACCGAGAGGCGATCGCCGTAGCTTTCGGACCATGCCTGATTCCTGGATAGCGGGCGGAGAGCCCAGAGCCGACGCCCGGATCAGACTGTTCTGCTTCGCGCACGCGGGAGGCGGGTCGGCGCTGTTCCGTAACTGGGACGAGCACCTGTCGCCGGAGATCGACGTCTGCCCCGTGGTGCTGCCGGGGCGCGAGTCGCGCATCCGCGAGCGGCCCTACAACCGCATGGAGCAGCTCATGGGACCGCTGTCGGAGGCCATCGAGCCGTACACCGACCGGCCCTTCGCGCTGTTCGGGCACAGCATGGGCGCCGCCGTGGCCTGGGAGACGGCCCGCCGGTTCCCACCCGCGGTGCTGTTCGTGTCGGGGCGGCGCGCGCCGCAGCTGCCGACGCGCCGCCGCCGCTTCAGCGACCTGTCCGAGGACGAGCTGCTGACCGAGCTGGGCAAGCTGAACGGCACGCCGTCCGAGGTGATGGGTCAGCGCAGCCTGCTGGAGGTGTTCCTGCCGAGCCTGCGCGCCGACTTCGAGCTGAACGAGTCGTACACGCCGCTGCCCGGCACGCGGCCGGGCTGCCCGATCTCGGCGCTGCTCGGCGACGCCGACCCGGAGGTGGACCCGGACGAGATCACCTCGTGGGCCGACGCCACCAGTGGCGGCTTCACGTTGCGCGTGTTCGGCGGCGACCACTTCTTCCTCAAGGGCCCGCGGCCCGAGGTGCTGGTGGCGGTTCAGGAGGACCTGAACCGCCACCTCCTGAACGTCCCCTAACCGTTTTTGGTCAGGTCGCGCAGCCGGGCTTCGAGCAGCCCGGCGGCGGCCTCCATCAGCCGGTCGGCGATGACGTCCACGTGCCTGGCCCGCCAGTCGGCCAGCTCCGTGCCCGCGACCCACCGGTTGAACGCGCCCATCGCCGGGCCGCAGTGGACCTGGTAGTCCACCTGCCGCCCGGCCTCGCCGCGCAGCGCCAGCCTGATCGTGTGGACGAAGTACCAGCGGAAGACGAGCGCCATCCGGTGCTTGGGGTCGCGCTCGGCGCGGGACAACTCGCCCGGTCGGTGCGCGGCCAGGAAGGCCCGTGTCTCCTCCCACACCTCGTCGAAGGAGCGGCGGAAGAACTTGTCCTGGATCGTCCGCCTGGTCTTCTCGTCGATCTCCTCCAGCGAGCCGTACTGGCGGTAGAGCTGGTAGAGCTTGTTGGCCCGGGCCGGGAAGAGCGTGCCCTTCCTGGCCACCTGCACCTGCGCGCCCATCTCGAACATGTCGCCCGCCGGGGCGTAGGCGGTGTCCTGCACGTCGAGCCCGGCGAGCAGGTCCTTGACGGCGTCGGACGCCCCCGCCTCCGGCGTGCACTGGTTGATGCTGCCGGTGACGATGAAGTCGGCGCCGAGCACGAACGCGGCGGCGGCCGCCTCCGGGGCGCCGATCCCGCCCGACGCGCCGACCCTGATGCGCTTCGCGTAACCGTGCGCGGCCATCTCCTCGTCACGCAGCCGCAGGATCGCGGGCATCAGCGCGTACGGCGAGCGCCCGTCGGTGTGCCCGGCCGAGTCGGCCTCGACGCAGACGTCCGCGCTGACCGGCAGCTCCGCGGCGACCTCCGCCTCGGCCGTGCTCAGCGCCCCCTCCCGCACGAGCCTGTCCAGGAGGGCCTGCGGCGCGGGCCGCATGAAGGCGCTCGCGACCTCGGGCCGGGAGACCTTGGCCAGCACGTGCCGGACGGCGACCGGCCGGCCGGACGCGTCACGGTGGGCGCCGCTATAGCGATAGCGCACGAGGGGCGCGGTGATGCGCGAATAGGCGGCGGCCTCGACGTGGCGGACGTCGCGCCGCAGCAGCAGGTCCACCGTCTCGCGCTCCAGGCCTTCCTCGTCGAACCCGTAGAGCAGGTTCACGCCGTACGCGCCGTCCGCACCGAGGGCACTCTCGATCTTGTCGAGCGCCTTGTCGATCTCGTCCAGGGTGAGCCCGCCCGCGCCGAAGAAGCCCATCAGCCCGGCCCGGCCCATCCTGATCACGAGGTCGGCGGAGGCGATGCCCTTGAACATCGATCCGGCCAGGTAGGCGTGGCGGACGCGGTAGTCGGCGCGGAACTCAGCGGAGCCGAGCGCGATCCCGGAGTCCTGGGCCGCCGGCGTCTCGACCGGATGGCGCTTGGTGACCGCCCACAGCTTGGTGAGCACGTCACCGGGGCCAATCTCCTCCAGGTCGCACACGCCCTGGCTCATCAGGTAGCGCAGGCCGTCCACCCACCGCACCGGGTTGCAGATCTGGCGGCGCAGCAGCTCGGCCGCCTCCCCCGCCTCATACGGGCGTCCGGTCACGTTGGAGATGACGGGCGCCTGCGGCTCGGCGATGCGGACGCCGTCCAGGGCCTCGGCGAAGGCGGCGGCGGCCGGCTCCATGTAGCGCGAGTGCGAGGGGACGCTCACGCTCAGGGGCACCCACTTGCCGGGCGCGCCGCGGCTGAGCGAGTCGAGCTCTTCCTTGGGCCCGGCGAGGACCACCTGTTCCGGGGAGTTGTAGTTGGCGATGTCGACGCCGGTGCCCTCCAGCAGCTCCTCCAGCCGTTCCGGCTCGGCCCCGAGCACCGCGGCCATGGTGCCGCCGGGCGCCGCCGACATCAGCTCGCCCCGCCGCTTGACCAGGCCGAGTCCGGTCTCGAAGTCGAAGCAGCCGGCCGCGAACAGCGCGGCGTACTCGCCCAGGCTGTGCCCGGCCAGGTAGTCCGGCCGGCCGCCCGCATCCTTCCGGGCGAGGAAGCTCAGGGCGTTGACCGTGAAGAGCGCGGGCTGCACGTAACGGGTCTCACGCAGCCGCACGGGGTCGTCGCACAACTCGGCGACGGAGTAGCCGAGAATCTCGTCGGCGCGGGCGCACAGATCGGGATACCGCTCCAGGACGCCCGTCCCCATGCCCTTGCGCTGCGACCCCTGCCCGGGGAAAACCCACACGACGGACATCAGGTGCGTTCCTCTCTAGCGTTCCCAGGGAAATCTCTTCTCGGTCGCGTAGTCGACGAGCCGTTGGTGCACCTCGGGGCTGGACATGAGCCTGCCGAACTCCTTGACCGCCACCCGCTCCGTCTCGTCCGAGAGGATCCACAGCTCGCGGAAGTAGCGCTTCATGTCCGTGACGACCGCCCGGTCCAGCTTCGTCAGCCGGTACGCCAGCCGCCGCACGAGCGCCTCCGGATCGTCGGACACCTCGTCCACCAGGTGGAAGGCGGCGGCCTCCGCCGCGCTGACCGGCTGGGTGCTCAACGTCATCGCGTACGCCTTCTGGAAGCCGGTGCGCCGGATCAGGAACGGCAACACGCAGCACGGCAGCAGCCCCCACAACGCCTCGGGGAGGCTGAAGGTGCTGCGCTCGCTGGCGAAGACGAAGTCGCTGGCCGCGGCCAGTCCCACGCCGCCGCCCGCCGCGCGGCCGTCCACCCTTGCGACCACCGTCACCGGCGTCTCGGTGAAGCGCCGCAACAGCCCGTAGAACGCCCGGCCGCCGTCCGCGACGTCGCCGCCCGCCGCCTCCTCCAGGTCCATGCCGGTGCAGAAGACGCCGTCCCCGCCCTCCAGCAGGAGGATGCGGCAGCCAGGCGCGCGCTCGGCCTCGTCCAGGGCGGCGCCGATCTCCTTGACGACGCGGTCGTCGATCGTGGGCCGCCGCAGCCTGTGCCGCATCGTCGCCGACGTCAGCTCCATCTGTACTCCCGGTGGAAGTCGGCGATGCGGTCCAGCACCAGCAGGCCGCGCCCGCCGAAGGCGTCCTCGTACAGGTCGCCGTACGGCTTGGGGTCGAGCACCGCGTCCCGCACCCCGAAGGCGCGGTCTGCGCTCAGCTCGGTCAGCGCGTCCATCTCCTTGACGGTGATCTCGTGCCGGTCGTCCAGCGCCTGGGCGATGCCGCTGCGCCCCTGAGCCGGGATCACGCCGCTGAAGAACTCCGACGCGCAGCCCGACCCGTACGAGAACAGCCCCGCCCGCTTGGGCGCGTCGAAGCCGCCGTTGTCGATGAGCGAGCACAGCGCCAGGTAGAGCGCGGCCGAGTAGGTGTTGCCCACCCGCACCCCGTAGGCCAGGGACGGCACGACCCGCGCCTCGAAGTCGGCCTCGATCTCGCGCGGCCCCAGCCCTTTGAGCTTGCGCAGCAACATCCGGTGCGCGCCCTTCACCATGCCGGCGAACGGCGTGTGCAGCGCCAGGTAGTCGAAGGTGTCCACGATGTCGGCCCCGGTCACCCGCTGCTCGTAGACCGCGAAGCACTCCTCGACGCAGCGCATGTACGCCAGCAGCGACAGGTCGGGGTCGACCGTGTCCGTGTCGTGCCGCGGCCGGGCCGTGTCCATCACCTCGAAGGTGTGGTAGCCGCTGGCGCCCGCGTCGAGCCGCAGCACCCGCGCGTCCTCGCCGACCAGCATCGCCACCGCCCCGGCGCCCTCCGACGGCTCCCAGTAGGTGGACTTCGCCGTGCCGCTGGCCGCGTCCGTGGCGATGGCCAGCGCCTTCACCCCGGGGATCGGGCTCGCGCCCACGACGGCGGCCGCGCTCTGCAGCGCGGCCGTCCCGCCGTAACAGGCGTGCTTGACCTCGAACGACCGGCAGGCCGGGTTCAGCCCCAGATGGTGGTGGATGTACGTGCTGATCGGCTTGCCGAAGTCGAGCCCCGACTCCGTGCCGACGACCAGCAGCTCGATCCGGTCCTTCTCCTCCGGGGCGAGCGCGTCCAGCAGCGGCCGGGCGGCGTTCACCGCGTTGGTGACCGGGTCCTCGCAGGGCAGGTTGACCGAGCGCTGCCGCATCATCAGGTTGTCGAAGCGGCTCACGTCCAGGCCGCGCGCGTCGAACAGGGCGCGCACGTCCGTGTACGCCCTGCCGACGTACGCGTTGATCGCCTCGATCCCGAGAGCCATGGGCTAGGGCACCATCAGGATGTCGTTGATGCTGGTCGGCACGAACAGCCGGTCCCACTGCCCGCCGCCGTGCCGCTCGGGCACCCGCTCCACGTCGTAGACCTGCTTGCGCATGCCGTCGCCCCGGTCCAGCTCCTGCACCGCCTGGTAGTCGTCCAGCGCGCGCAGGTGGATGAGGGCGTGGATGCGGTCCTGCCGACCCCACGTCTGCTCGTAGATGTAGGCGGTGGCCCGGCCTTCGAGGTTGCCGTTGACGTACTGCGACCAGTCGTAGAGGAACTGCCGCCCCTCCTCGCGCAGCTCGTAGCGCACGTCGGCGCTGCGCAACACGATCGCTCCGGCCGTCGCCGAGTTGAGCTGCTCCTTCTGCGTGGTCTGATGGATCGCGGGCGGCACGAACGTGCCCGGCACGTCGTGCACGTCGTCGGTGAACCCGTGCTGCGGGCACATCACCGTCTCGCGCAGGCTGCCGTAGACGAACATCTTCTCCCAGTTGCCGCCGCCCTTCTTGGGCAGCCGGTCCTTGAGCGAGATGTCCTTGAACGCCTCGTCGTGGTCGACCATGTCGAGGAGCTTGCTGTACTTCTCGGGGGACTTCATGTGCACGAACCAGTGCAGCCGCTCGCGTACACCGAAGACCTCCTCGTAGCAGAAGGTCGTGGCGACGCCGGCCTGAGCGCGGTTCATGTAGTCGAGCAGGTCGACACTGAAGTCACGGCCCTCGCGGGCCATGCCGTACTCCAGCATCCCCACACGATGGATGATCAAGCCCGCGTTGCCCGAGTGCAGCAGCTGGTCGGGGGGCAGGCTGGTCTGATACTGCGCCGGCTTTGTCATGCCCCGAATGTCACCCACGGGCGCGGGAACATCCGCTCAATATTGAGCAGGCCCTCTCGCGGGGCGTCCCTCGGGCAGGAGGGGCCGGGCTCAATATTGAGCAGCAGGACGCTCGCCCGATCAGCTTAGCCTCTCATGTGCCTGACATGCCTCTGGGAGCCCACGAACTACTGGTCTTCATACTGCAGCTGGGCCTGCTCCTCGGTCTCGCCGTCCTTCTCGGCCGCCTGGCCGAGCGCCTGCGCATGCCCGCCATCGTCGGCGAGCTGACCGTGGGCGTGCTGCTGGGCCCTTCCCTTCTCGACCACCTGGCCCCCGGCCTGAGGTTCACCCAGCTCCACCTGCTCGACGCGGTGGGCCAGGTCGGCGTGCTGCTGCTCGTCGCCATCACCGGCATCCAGCTCGACTTCGGCCTCGTCCGCCGGCGCGGCTCCACCGCCGCGAAGGTGAGCATCGCCGGCCTGGTCATCCCCCTGGTGCTCGGCGTGGCCGCCGGATACCTGCTGCCCGCCTCCCTCCTCGGCGAGAGCACGAGCGTCACCGTCTTCGCCCTGTTCCTGGGCGTGGCCACCTGCGTCAGCGCCATCCCCGTGATCGCCAAGACGCTGACGGACATGAAACTCCTGCACCGCAACATCGGCCAGCTCTGCCTGACCGCCGGAATGGTGGACGACGCGTTCGGCTGGTTCATGCTCTCGATCGTCTCCGCCATGGCGACCACCGGCGTGCGCACCGGCCAGATCGTGTTGTCGCTGATCTCCCTCGTCGCCCTCGTGCCGTTCGCCATCTGGATCGGCCGCCCGCTCGTCCGCTGGACGATGCGGGCCGCCACCCGGTCCGCGGAGCCCGGCCCGGCCGTGGCCGTCGCCGTGGTCCTGGTGCTGCTGTCGGCCGCGGGCACGCACGCGCTCGGCCTGGAGGCCATCTTGGGGGCGTTCGTCTGCGGCGCCCTCATCGGCCGCTCGGGCCACGCCGACGCAGGGTGGCTGGCCCCGCTGCGGACGATCGTCCTCAGCGTCCTCGCGCCCCTGTTCTTCGCGACGGCCGGCCTGCGCATGGACCTCACTCTCCTGGCCCGGCCCGCCGTCCTGGCCGCGTCCGGCGTCGTCCTGGGCGTGGCCATCGTCGGCAAGTTCCTCGGCGCCTACCTGGGGGCCCTGCTGAGCCGGATGAGCGGCTGGGAGGCCCTCGCGCTCGGGGCCGGCATGAACGCCCGGGGGGTCATCGAGGTCATCGTGGCGATGGTCGGCCTGCGCCTCGGCATCATCAACACGGAGATGTACACCATCGTGATAGTCGTCGCGATCGTCACCTCTCTCATGGCCCCGCCGACTCTCCGCATCGCGATGAGACGCGTCGAGATCACGAGCGAGGAACGCCTCCGCCGGGCCGCGCAGGACCAGCTCGTCGAGCCCTGACGTCGCGGAGATCCATCTCCTGCGCACCGGGTCGTCACGATGTCGGCCCCGGAGATCCTCGCCCTTCGCCTTCCCTGTCGAGGCACCACGATCGCCGTGGCCAGCAATCCGGTCGCGGCCGTCCAGCGGCCTGCGAACTCCGCCACCGGCGCGTCCTGCGGACGCAGCCTGGCGTTGAATCCACCGTCGAGAGAGAACGCCACAAGCAGCACGCCAAGGACAAGGCCACCTGGGAGAAGGAGCGCGCCGAGCTGGAGGACGAGCGTGATGACGCCCCTATGCTTGTCAAGCCGCAGCGGCCGAGATATCCGCAGGTGAGAGTGCTTCGTTGATGATGGGGAAGACTTCGCGGGCGACGTAGCGCTTGAGGCAGCGGATGATCTCTTTCTTGGATTTGCCCTCGGTGGTGCGGCGTTCGGCGTAGGCGCGAGTGCGCGCATCGCGGCCGAGGCGGGTCACGACGATCGTGTAGAGGGCGCTGTTGCTGCGCCGGTCGCCGCCGCGGTTGAGCCGGTGCCGGACGGTCTTGCCGGAAGATGCCTCGATCGGGTTGACGCCGCATAGGGCGGCGAATGCGGCTTCGCTGCCGAGCCGGTCGGGGTTGTCGCCGGCGGTGATGAGCAGTGCGGCGGCGGTGTCCGGCCCGATCCCGTACTGCTGGAGCAGTTTCGGCGCGCGTGCGGTGATGATCGCCACTAGCGTTCGCTCATGCGCGCGGGCCTCTTCGGTCAGGGCCAGGATGCGGCGGGCGAGCATGCGCAGCACCGTGCGGGCCGTGTCGTCGATGGTGTGGTGCTCGGTGGTGGGCAGGTCTGCGCAGGTGCGGATGAGGGTGGCCGGGCCCAGAGCGGCCATCGTGTCGCGCAGTGTTGGGTCGGCTCGCATCAGGACGGCCCGCAGCTGGTTGATGGCCTGGGTCCGGGCCTTGATCGCCGAGTCTCGGGCGACTTTGAGCATGCGGATCATCTCGACGGCGCCGTCGCCGGTCTTGGCGATGGCGGTGGCCTGCTGTGACAGCACCGCTCGCGCGGCGTTCTCGGCGTCGACGGCGTCGGTCTTGCCGCGCCGTCGCCGCCGGGCTCGATCGGGCCGGTTGACCTCCAGGATCTGCAGATCATGGCGGCGGAGGTAGCGGTTGAGCGCGGTGCCGTGCGAGCTGGTGCCCTCGATCCCCGCCCGCCGCAGCCGGCCGTGTCCGCGCGCCCAGTCCAGCAGTGCCGCATAGCCGGCGGCGGTGGCCGGGAACGCCTGGGTGCCGAGGAGTACGCCCATGACGGTGATCACTGCTGCGACGTGCATGTCGGCGTGGGTGTCCACGCCGAGCACGATCTCCTCGTGAACATCGGCCTTGGCAGGGACGGTGTGGTCGTCGGCGGAGTGGGTCACGGATCTCCTCACAGGCACGGGACGTGGTGGTCACCGGCCAGGCGAGGAGGTCAGGACTGTGATGATGCATATGGCGAGGCCCCTATGGGGACACATCCGCGCCTGGTCCGGCGGCACTGCCCGGGCCAGGGCGACAGGTCATCACCAAGGCACAGTGGCCAGTCTCAAACGGGGTCAGACCCTGGCGTGGCGGGCGGTACCTCTTCAGTCTCACAGTCCTCAAATGCGCTGGGAGTATCGCCCTCGTGGTATGCCACCGCCACGCACGCCGCTGGGCTATCGGCAGCCTCACGCCGCCTGCGCATCGCGGTCGTGGCCTGCTGGTACAGCTTTCTCCACGCCAGCGGCATCGCCACGTGCGATCCGTTCGCTGGCATTGAACGCCCACCCCGCCGACGCCCCGCCGATGAGCATTACCTGCAGGCAGAACATCTTCAGGACCTGCTCGCCTGGGCCGCCACTCACGAAAGCAAACGCACGCAAGCATGGCTCGGCTTACTGATCGGCACGGCCTGCAGCGCCGACGCCCTGCAGCGCAGTTCGCTCCGCGACCTTACACGTGCGGGTGCACACCACCGCCTCCATCTACGCTCCTCCGACAGCACGCAACGCCAGCGCATCTACGATCTCGGGCCCTACGTTTCCGGCCTGCTCAGCGCCTACCTGCGCGAACGTGGACGGGCCGGCGGACCTCTATTCGTCACCTCCCACTGGGCGCCACTGCAGCCCTCTTACACCGGCGAGTTGGTGCGGCGCATCGCCCGCCAAGCAGCCATCCCGCAGAGCGGGCCCCTCTCGCCATCGGTCCTGCGGCGCAGCGTCGCCAATGCACTGATACGCGCCGGCGAATCCCCTGCCGTGATCCGTGCCCTGCAAGGCCGCACGGCAGAAGGTGACATCGATCGTGCCGTAATCTACAGCGCGGCCTTGCACCGCTGGGACGCACGGCTGTCGGCCGGCGTTGCACCACGCATGCGCAGGCACAGACGATGAATGACTCCAGCACCCCGCGACTCTCGGCAACCGTCATCGGTTCACGGCTTCCGTGAGCCGACGGTGGGCGATGAGGATAAGCTCGCCGACTGGCTGGCCGCCAAGATCTGTCCGGTGGAGATGTCGCGGGATCGGTTGCGCGGTGCGCTGCTGGCGCGCTGCCGCGAAGACCGGATCGAGCCGCCGAAGACGCATGCTCGCGTCATGATTGCGACGGTCCTTCTCGCTGGCAAGGTCATGCCGGGCAGCTGCCAAGATCAGCGCGCTGATGCCCACGCACAAGATGATCATCACGCTCACGGACATCAGCGTCAACCGTTTCCGAACCGACCACGCGCGCGGCGACTCCACATCAAACCCCCAGTGATCAGCCTAAATACCCACTGCGAAGATCAATAGCGGTCAATCGTCCGCGTGTGGGCAAGGCGGCGCCAAACCGGCTTCGGTCACCGTCGAGGGATGAAAGAGCACGCACGCTAACCTCGGGTGAGGCCTTACGCGGTGCGGCGGGCGAGCTCGTCGAACTCGCGCTCCCCCCGACCGATGGAGGCATCGGTATTCCCCGGGGCCGCCGTGGCGGTGGTAGCGGCAGCCTGGTCAGTGGTGAGCTGGGCGGTCAGGCGGGCGTGATCATGAGGGCGTCGGGGTGGTTCGCAGGAGGAGGAGGGCGATGTCGTCCGGACGCTGCTCGTTCGTGGTCTGCTCGATGAGCGAATCCGCAAGGGCGGGCAGGGGCTGTCCGGGCGTGGGGGTGAAACGGGCGGCCAGGGCGGCGATGGAGTCGCCCAGATCGTCGCCGGGCCGCTCGACGAGGCCGTCGGTGTAGAGGGCCATGACCGCGCCGGGTGGCACGCTCAGGACCGTGGTGTCGTACTCGGCGTCGGGGTCGATGCCGAGGAGCAGGCCGGGAGGGGTTTCGATGATCTCGGCCGGGCCGCCGGGCTGGCCGAGGACCGGCGGCAGGTGGCCCGCGCTGGCCAGGGAGGCGGTGCGCAGGCGCAGGTCGAAGCTGAGGTACAGGCAACTCGTGAAGCGGTCCGGGGACAGTTCAGTGAGCAGCCGGTTGGTGTGCGCCAGTACCTCGGCCGGGTCGGCGCCGGCGGTGGCGTGGGCGCGGATGGCGGTGCGTACCTGGCCCATGAGAGCGGCGGCGGTCATGTCGTGGCCCTGGACGTCGCCGATCACCGCCCCGGCCAGGGTGTCGCTGAGGCGGATCAGGTCGTAGAAGTCGCCGCCGATGTCCATGCCGGGGGCGGCGGGCAGGTACCGGGCGGCCACGCCCAAGCCGGGGAGCTCGGGGAGAGCCCGCGGTAGCTGAGCCGCTTGAAGGGACTCGGCGAGCTGATGCTTGTTGTCGTAGAGCCAGGTACGCTCGAACGCCTGGGTGATCAGCTCGCCGAGTGCGGTGACAAGGGACCGCTCGCTGTCGCTGAACTGACGGGGACGGTCATAGGCGAGGACACACGCGCCGATGGACCGCCCCTGAGCGACCAGCGGCAGGAGCACCCAGGCTCCCAGGTCGTCGATGCAGATGGCGTCGGGATAGACCCGCCGCAGTTCCTCCCAGGTGGTGTAGAACGCCGCTCTGCCCTCGTCGTTGCCGCTCGCCAAGGGGAGCGCTCGGACCACCGGGCGTCCGTGGTATCCCTCCAGGTGGCGGCTGCTGTAGCCGCGCGAGCCGGCCACGTGCATCCGCCCGCTGTTCCAGGTCAAGATGGCCATGGCCTGGGCCT
>NZ_JBQHCW010000029.1:0-115379 GCF_052068115.1 Nonomuraea sp. ZG12 | reverse complement strand
CCCCAACATGGACTACGGCCTGGGAGTGTTCGTGATGACCACCGACGACGGCCACACCGTCATCACCCACAACGGCGCCGCCGTGGGCCACGCGGCCCTGATGTACAGCACCCCCGACGGCCGCAAGACCCTGACCGCCGCGCTGAACTGCGTGGACGACGCCGACCTGTCCATCGCCGCGGCCTTCCAGACCGCCCAGCGAAGGCTCGTCAACGAGGTGTTCGGCAGCGGGCGTCCGAGCCCGAGCCGAGCCTAGGGCAAGCTGAGCGGATGAGACACGGAGTCACGATCGGCCAGGCGGCGGCGTTCGTCGGCGTCACGGTGAAGACGGTGCGGCATTACCACAAGCTCGGCCTGGTCGAGGAGCCGGCACGCGACAGCTCCGGCTACCGGCGGTACGGATCGGCCGATCTGTTGCGGCTGGTGCAGGCCCGGACGCTGGCCGCCGCCGGGGTGTCGCTGGCCGAGATCGGGCCGCTGCTCGACGCCGATGCCGCGCTGTTCGCCGCCGCGCTCGCCGACGTCGAACGGCAGCTCGACGAACGGATCGAGGAGCTGATCGGGCGGCGTGACATGCTGCATCGGCTCGCCGACGGTGACCGGGCTCTGCTGCCCGACCGCGCCGTGGCGCTGCTGAAGCGGATGCTCGGCCTCGGCTTCCCCGCGGACGAGGTGGCGGCCACCAGGGAGGGCTGGGTGCTGGCCAAGGCCCTGGTCCCAGAAGGCTTCGACGACTACCTCACCCATTTCGAGCACGCCCTCGATGACACCAGGCTCGCCGCCTTGGGCAAGCGCGTGGTCGAAGCCGCGGCCTGGGAACCGGACGACCCCCGCATCGCGGAGGTCGCCACCGCCGCGGCCGACCACTACCTCGCCGACCCCGTACTGCTGAAGACCGTGACCGGCCTGCAAGCCCGCACCGAGGCCGCGACCCGGTACACGCTGATCGCCCACCACGGCCAGGCGCCGACACCGGCCGCGGCGCGGCTGACCGAGCTCTTCGAGAGCAAGCTCCGCGCCGCCGGCGTCCATATCCCCGGACCGGGCTCCCGCTGACCGCGCCGTGCCCCGGCACTCCAGCCCGGCGGCAACCGGCGCGAACCCCGGGTCACCGGCCGATCGGGTGCCAGACCGTCTTGATCTCCAGGAAGGGCTTGACGCGGGACAGGCCGGGATCGGTGTCGTCCCAGTCGTCCCCGCCAGGTCGCAGGACCCTCTTGAGCGTCGTCGCCGCCAGCGCCTCCAGCTCGCCCGCGAGACTCCCCGCACCGGCCAGGTCCAGGGCGTTCACGTCGGCGTGACCGGCCAGCGGTGGGGCGAGCTCGGACAGGCGGCCGGTCAGGATGTTCGCGGCGCCCGCCGGGAGGTCCGAGGTGGCCAGCGCCTCGGCCAGCGTGATCGCGGGCAAGGGGGCGCCCTCGCTCGCCACCAGCACCGCCGTGTTGCCGGAGGTGAGCACGGGGGCGAGCACCGAGACCAGCCCGAGCAGCGAGGAGCCGGTGGGGGCGAGAACGCCCACGACGCCCGTCGGCTCGGGCTCGGAGAGGTTGAAGTACGGGCCCGACACGGGGTTCGCGCCGCCCAGCAGCTGGCCGAACTTGTCGGCCCACCCGGCGTAGTAGACCCAGCGATCGACGGCCGCCGACACGAGCGCCTGCGCCCTGGCCTTGCCCACCCCTTCCGCCGCGGCGACCTCCTCGGCGAACTGGGCCCGGCGGCCCTCCATCATCTCCGCGATCCGGTAGAGGATCTGCCCGCGGTTGTACGCCGTGCGTCCCGACCAGCCGGGGAACGCCTTGCGGGCGGCCACCACGGCGTCGCGCACGTCCTTGCGCGAGGCCAGGGCGGCGTTGGCGAGCTGGTCTCCGGCCGAGGACGTCACGGGATAGGACCTGCCTGACTCCGAGCGCGGGAACGCGCCGCCGACATAGAGCTTGTACGTCCTGCGCACGGCGAGGCGCGGAAAGTTGTCAGCCAAGGTATGCCTCCAGCCCGTGCCGGCCGCCCTCACGGCCGTAACCGGACTCCTTGTAGCCCCCGAAGGGGCTGGCGGGATCGAACACGTTGAAGGTGTTGGACCACACCACGCCGGCACGCAACCGGCTGGCGGTCCAGAGCATCAGGGAGCCCTTCTCCGTCCACACGCCGGCGGACAGCCCGTACGGCGTGTTGTTGGCCTTGGCCACGGCCTCCTCCGGGGTGCGGAAGGTCAGCACCGACAGCACGGGGCCGAAGATCTCCTCGCGGGCGATCCGGTGCGCCTGCGTGACGCCGGTGAACACGGTGGGCGGGAACCAGTACCCGCGCTCGGGGAGCGGGCACGCCGGCGACCAGCCTGTGGCGCCTTCCGCCTGGCCGGCCGCGGCGAGCTCGCGGATCCTGGCGAGCTGCGCCGCGGAGTTGACGGCGCCGATGTCGGTGTTCTTGTCCAGCGGGTCGCCGAGGCGCAGCCGTTCCATGCGGGCCCGCAGCCGGGCCAGCAGCTCGTCCGCGATCGACTCCTGGACCAGCAGCCGGGAGCCCGCGCAGCACACGTGGCCCTGGTTGAAGAAGATCCCGGTGACGATCCCCTCGACGGCCTGGTCGATCGCCGCGTCGTCGTAGACGATGTTGGCGCCCTTGCCGCCGAGCTCCAGGGTGAGCCGCTTGCCCGTGCCGGCGACCGCGCGGGCGATCTCCCTGCCGACCTCGGTGGAGCCGGTGAAGGCCACCTTGTCGGCGCCCGGGTGCGCGACCACGGCGCGGCCGGTGGCGCCGGCCCCGGTGACGATGTTCACCACGCCGGGCGGCAACCCGGCCTCCTGGCAGATCTCCGCGAACGCCAGGGCGGTCAGCGGGGTGGTCTCGGCGGGCTTGAGCACGACCGTGTTGCCGGTGGCCAGCGCGGGCGCGACCTTCCAGGCGAGCATCAGCAGCGGGAAGTTCCACGGGATGACCTGCGCGGCCACGCCCAGCGGCCGGGTGCCCAGCCCGGCGTGCGCCAGCTTGTCGGCCCAGCCGGCGTAGTAGAAGAAGTGGGCGGCGGCCAGCGGCAGGTCGACGTCCCTGGTCTCCTTGATCGGCTTGCCGTTGTCCAGCGACTCCAGGACGGCCAGCTCGCGGGCGCGTTCCTGGATGATGCGCGCGATCCTGAACAGGTACTTGCCGCGCTCGGCCCCCGGCAGGGGCGACCACACCTGCTCGAAGGCCCGACGCGCCGCCGCGAAGGCGCGCTCCACGTCGGCGTCATCGGCGACGGCCACCTCGGCCAGCGGCTCCTCGTCGGCCGGGTTGACCGTGACGATGCGCTCGTCGCTCTTGGATTCGACGAACTCGCCGTCGATGAACAGGTCGTACGACGGCCGGATGGACACGATGGCCCGTGACTCCGGCGCGGGCGCGTACTCGAAGATCTCCACACCTCTCCCTAGTCGATCGTGTAGTAGTCGGGCCCGCCGTAGTGGCCGGTGGCGAGCTTGGTCCGCTGCATGAGCAGGTCGTTCAGCAGCGTCGAGGCGCCGAGCCGGAACCACGCGGGGTCCAGCCAGTCGTCCCCGGCGATCTCCTTGACCAGCACCAGGTAGCGGATGGCGTCCTTGGTGGTGCGGATGCCGCCGGCGGGCTTCACCCCGGCCTGGCGTCCGGTCGCCGTCCGGTAGTCCCTGACGGCCTCCAGCATGATCAGCGTCACCGGCAGCGTCGCGGCGGGCGCGACCTTGCCGGTGGAGGTCTTGATGAAGTCGGCGCCGGCGTGCAACGCCAGCCAGGACGCCCGTCGTACGTTGTCGTAGGTGACCAGCTCGCCGGTCTCCAGGATGACCTTCAGATGGGCCGGGCCGCACCGCTCCTTGACGGCCGTGATCTCGTCGAAGACCTTGCGGTAGTCGCCCGCCAGGAACGCGCCCCGGTCGATCACCATGTCGATCTCGGTGGCTCCGGCGGCCACCGCCGCGCTCGTGTCGGCCAGCTTCACCTCCAGCGACGTGCGCCCGGACGGGAAGCCCGTGGCGACCGAGGCGAGCCCGACGCCGCTGCCTTTCAGCGCCTCGGCGGCCACGGCGACCATGTCGGGGTACACGCAGAGCGCGGCGACCGGGGGAGCGGTGGGGTCGGCCGGGTCGGGCCGGACGGCCTTGGCCGCCAGCGCGCGCACCTTGCCCGGTGTGTCCGCCCCTTCGAGGGTGGTCAGGTCGACCATCCTGATGGCCAGGTCGATCGCGTACCGCTTGGCCGTGGTCTTGATCGACCTGGTGGCCAGGTCGGCGGCCCGCCGTCCGACGCCGACCTCGTCGACGCCGGGCAGTCCGTGCAGGTAGGCCCGCAACGAGCCGGGAATGGTGTCAGGCACGAGCGCCACGCCTCTCGATCAGCATGTTGAGTACGAGGGCGACCAGCAGGATGAGGCCGGTCACCACCATCTGGAAGAAGGAGCCCAGGCCGAGCAGGTTGCACAGGTTGCGCAGCACCGACAGCAGCAGCACCGCCACGAAGGTGCCGAACACGCCGCCCCGCCCGCCGAACAGGTTGGTGCCGCCCAGCACCACGGCCGCGATCGCGTCCAGCTCCAGCCCGCTGAAGGCGGTGGGCTGGCCCACGGTCAGACGGGAGGTGAGCAGCACCCCGGCCAGCGCCGCCAGCCCGCCCGACACCGCGAACACCGTGGTGATCACGCCTCGCACGGGCAGCCCGGACAGCCGGGCGGCCTCCTTGTTGCTGCCGACCGCGTACACGTACTCGCCGAACGTGGTGCCGCGCAGCACCCCGGCGGCGAGGAGGGTGACCACCACGAAGATGATCCCGACGATCGGCACGTAGCCGACGAACCCGCCGCCGAGGAGCTGGAACGCCTCGGATCCGCCGGCCTGCGCCGGCTTGCCGTCCGTCAGCAGGTACGTGAGCCCGCGGATGGCCGTGAGCCCGGCCAGGGTGGTCATGAACGACGGCAGCGACAGGTACGCCGACAGCCCGCCCATGACGGCGCCGAACGCCGCGCCTATCGCCAGGCTGAGCAGGATCGCCGGCAGGACCGGCATGCCCGGGGCCATGAGCAGGGCGACGGTCATCCCGCCGAAGGCCGCGACGCTGCCGACCGACAGGTCGATGCCCGCCGTCAGCACCACCATGGTCATGCCGATGGCCACGATGCCGGTCAGCGACGACTGCTGCAGCAGGTTGGCGATGTTGCGGCCGGTCAGGAACTGCGGCGCCAGCAGCGACGCCACGACGCACAGGCCGAGGAAGACCAGCAGCAGGTTGGACTTGACGATCAGGTCGGCGCCGCGGCGCGATCGGCCGGCGCGCTCCTTTCCGGCGGCCGAGGCCAGCGTGGATCCGAGGGATGTGGTCATGCCGTGGCTCCTGTGATGACGGTGTGCGCGATGACGCTTTCCGGGCTGGTTCGGGGGTCGAAGCGGGCGACGTTGCGGCCCTCGTACAGGACCTGGATGTGGTCGGCGTTCGCGGTCAGCTCGTTGAGCTCGCTGCTGGCCAGCAGCACGGCGACGCCCTGGTCGGCGAGGTGGCGCACCTGCCGGTAGAGGTCGGCCTTGGCGCCGACGTCCAGGCCGCGCGTGGGCTCGTCCAGCAGCAGGACCCTGATCCCGCCCCGAGTGATCCACTTGGCCAGCACGATCTTCTGCTGGTTGCCGCCGGAGAGCTGGCCGACGAGCTGGGCGGGGCCCGCCGCCTTGACGCCCAGGTCGGCGAGCGCGGGCCGGGCCAGGCGCCGGCCGAGCCGGCCGGGCAGCAGCCACGGAGGGCGGCCGAGCGCGCCGATCGCGGCGTTGCGGCTGACGGACAGCCCCAGCATGAGGCCCTGCTCCTTCCTACTCTCCGGCACCAGGGCCAGCCCCGCGCGTACGGCCGCGGCCGGGCTCGCGACCTTGAGCGGCCGGCCGTCCAGCCGGGCCGTGACCTGGGCCTTGAGGTCGCCGAACAGGGCGCGCAGCAGCGTGGTCCGGCCCGCGCCGCCGAGGCCGGCGAGCCCGACGACCTCGCCCGGCCGTACCTCGAGGTCGCGGACGTCGAGGAGTCCTGGCACGTGCACCCGCTCGACCCGCAGCAGCGGCTCCCCGCCGGGCGCGGGCCGGTTCACGGCGCCGACGAGCTCGCTCGCCTCGCCGATCATCGCGGCCACGATCTCGCCGGGACCGGTCGAGGCCAGGTCGTAGACGCCCGCCGTGCGGCCGTCGCGCAGCACCGTGGCGCGGTCGCCGATCTCCATGACCTCGTCCATGCGGTGGGAGATGAAGATCACCGACCGTCCTTCGGCGGTGAGGGAGCGGATGACCTCGAACACCCCCAGCAGTTCGCTCTCGCCGAGGGTGGCCGACGGCTCGTCCATGACGATGACGCGCGCGTCGGCGGTCAGCGCCTTGGCGATGGCGGTGAGTTGCTGAGCCGCGATCGGCAGCTCCCTGACCCGGGTGGTGACGGGGAAGGAGGCGCCGACCCGGTCCAGCGCCTCGCGGGCCAGCCGCGCTCGCTGCCCGCGCCGGACGAACGGGCCCAGCCTCGGTGCCCGGCCCAGCAGCAGGTTCTGCGCGACGGTGAGGTCGGGCAGCAGGTCCAGCTCCTGGTAGATCACCGCGATGCCGGCCGCCAGCCCCGCGTGCGGTGTGGCGGGCCTGAAAGGCTGCCCGTCCAGCAGGATCGTGCCCTCTTCCGGCTGGTAGGAGCCGGCCAGGATCTTCATGAGGGTGCTCTTGCCGGCGCCGTTCTCGCCCAGCAGGCAGTGCACTTCGCCGGGGCGGACGCTCAGCTCGACGCCGTCCAGGGCGACGGTGCCGGGGAAGCGCTTGACGATCCCGGTCATGCGCAGCCGTTCCTCGGTCCCGGTCATGTCTCCTCCAGCAGGTGGGTGGCGTTCTGGTCGTCGGTGATCAGCACGTCGCACAGGCCGCTGGTCACGACGGCCCGGCACACCGCCCGCTTCGCCCTGCCGCTGACCAGCGCGACCGAGGTGGTGGCCGAGCGCAGGAGGTCCAGGGACAGGCCGAGCGTGCGGCCGTCCAGGCCGGGGTCGACGATCTGGCCGCGCGCGTCGACGAAGCGGCCCAGCACGTCGCCCACCGCGCCGGCGTCCGCGAGCCTGTCGAGGTCGTCCGCGTCGATCTGACCGGAGTCCACCAGCACCGAGTCGCTGCCCATGCCGCCGGGGCTGAACAGGAACAGGTCCGCCCCGGCGGCCAGCGTGAGCACGTCGGAGACGGCGCGGTCGTTCTCCAGCGCCGCCCGGGTGCTCTGCTGCTCCAGGATCGCCGGGGCGGCCAGCAGCGTCGCGGTGCCGCCGCCGTGGTGGGCGATCAGACTCGCCGTGCTGCCCGCGCTGGTCGGCTGCCGCGAGCGGCTGAGCGCGCCGTTGATCTGCACGACGTGGACGCCCGTCGCCCAGCCGGGGGCGAGCCCGCCGGCCAGCCGGTCGAGCGTCCGGCCCCAGGAGACGCCGATCAGGCGGGGTACGGGCCGCATCGCCGCCAGGTGGTCGGCGCCGGCCGCGGCCACCTGCTTGCGCAGCTGCTCGTCGCCGCCGCTGCCCGCCACCACGATGGTCTCCCGCAGCCCGAAGCGCTTGCTGAGCGCCCGCTCCAGGGCGCCCACCCGGGACCGCGGATGCAGCACCTCGATCCTGACGATGCCGACCTCGCGTGCCTCGGCCAGCATCCGCCCCACCTTCCATCGGGTCAGGTGCAGGGCGTGGGCGATCTGTTCCTGCGTCTCGCCGCTCTCGTAGTAGCGGACGGCCACCTGATAGAGCTGGTCGTCGTCGGTCATGAGCCGGACCTCCGCCGCGGGTCGCTCAGCCGGTGGGAGATCTCCGTGGTGGCGGCGGTGGCCGCGCGGTAGTCGGCGTAGCCGCGGTGGTAGGCCGCGACGTGCTCGGCGACCGGCTCCACGGTGCGGACCCGCGGCGCGTAGCGCACCGCCGCCTCCGCCAGCGAGGCGTACCATCCGGTGCCGGCCGCGGCCAGCACCGAACAGGCGCGCAGCGTCAGGTTGTCACCGGTGACCAGGTGGACCGGCCGGCCGAGCACGTCGGCGGTGGTCTGGAGCCACAGCTCGTTGTGCCGGATGCCGCCCGACAGGTAGACCTCCTCCACGGCGATCCCGCCGTCGACGAAGGAGTCGAGGACCTGGCGGGTGCCGTACGCGACGCCCTCCACGGCCGCCCGGTAGACCTGCTCGGCGGAACTGGCCAGGGTCAGCCCGAGTACGGCGCCCCGCAGGCGCGGGTCCCGCAGCGGCGTGCGGTTGCCCATGAAGTAGTCCAGGACGATCAGCCCGTGGTCGACCGGCGGCAGCTCCGCCGCGGCCTTGATGAGCCCGCCGAGCTCCGCCCGGGGCCGTCCGATGAGCTTCTCGCCCGCCCAGGCCAGCACGGAGCCCGCGCTCACCTGGCCGCCCTCCACGAGCCAGCGGCCCGTCTGCAGCGCGTCCGGGTACGGCCCCCAGACGGTGGACGGGAAGACCGCTTCGTCGATCTCGGTGACGAACGCGTTGGACGTGCCGCAGACGATCGACACCCGCCCTGCCGGGGCGCCGCCGATGGCCAGCAGCGACAGGTGCGCGTCGATCCCGCCCGACACGACGACGGCGGGGCCGGTGACGCCGAACTCCTCGCGGGCCCGTGCGCCGAGCGGCCCCACCGGGTCGCCGACCGGCACGATGTCGTCCGGCAGCTTGTCGCCCAGGTCGCCGATGCCGAGCGCGTCGTACAGGTCGTGCGGTGAGCCCGTACCGCGCGGGTCGTAGTTGCTCTTGCACACCGCGTTCATCCGCGAGCCCGCCCACCGCCCGGTGAGCCGCCACACCATGTAGTCCACCGCCTCGACGATGCGTGCGGCGGCGCGGTAGGTCGCGGGCTCGTGGCGGGCCAGCCACATGGCCTTGGGCACCAGCCACTCCACCGCGTCGCAGCCGCCGGAGTAGCGCAGGACCGGGTGGCCGGTCTCCGCGGTCAGCGCCGACTCCTCGCCCGCCCGGCCGTCCATCCACAGCAGGGCCGGCCGCAGCGGGCGGCCGTGCCGGTCGAGGACGGCCACCGTGGAGGCCGTGGTCGCCACCGCGACCCCGGCGATGGGCGGATCGCCCGCCTCGGCGAGCGCCTGGCGGGCCGCGCGGACGCTCGCCCGCCACCAGTCGTCCGGGTCCTGCTCGGCCCATCCCGGCCGGGGGAAATGCGTCGGGTACGCGGCGTCGCCCGCCCCCATCGGCGAACCTTCGACGCTGTAGACCGCGGCCCGCGCGCCTTCGGTTCCCAGGTCGAGCGCGAGGAAAGCCGTCATCGTCACTCCTCGTTCGGCAGGAAGAGAACCTTGGAGCTGAAGATCGACCGCTCACCGAGGCCGGCCATGGTCTCGGGCAGCGCGTCCAGCCCCAGCTCGTGCGTGATCATGAACTTCCAGGCGAGGTCGCCCGAGCTCAGCCCCTTGGCCGCGACCCGCCACTCCTCACCGGGGAACGGCGCGGAGAAGGAGTTCCACGCCCCGTGCAGGCTGACCTCGCGGCGCAGGAACGAGCTGAACGTGGCCTTGGGCAGCACCACGGGGTCGTGCGGGATGCCGATGAACACCGCCTCGCCGTGCCTGGCCGCCAGGCCCACGGCCTGGTCCACCGTGGCGGGCACGCCCGCTGACTCGATGACCACGTCGTAGCCGTCGCCGACCGCCTCGGCGGCAGCCTCCGCGCTGGTCGCGGTATGGGTGGCGCCGGCCTCGGTGGCCATGGCGGCCTTCTGCTCGTTCACCTCGATGACGAGCACCTCGGCCGCTCCGGCGAGCTTGGCCCACTGCACCGCGAACAGCCCGATCGGACCCGCGCCGACCACGGCCACCCGCTTGCCGCCGCGCATCTGGGTGCGCCACAGGGCGTGCAGCGCGATCGCGGCCGGGTCGAGCATGGCCGCGGCACGCGGGTCGAGATCGGCCGGCAGCACCATCAGGTTCTCGTCCGGCACGGTGACGTACTGGGCGTAGGCCCCGTCCCTGCGGCTGCCGAAGTAGCCGTAGTCCTTGCACAGGCTGAAGTGGCCCTTGCTGCAGGGAGCGCAGGCGTGGCAGGGGATGAGCGGGGGCACGGTGACGAGGTCGCCCTCGCGGACGCGGCCGGTGGCGGCCAGACGGTCGCCGAGGCGGACCACGTGGCCGGAGAACTCGTGGCCGCAGATGATGGGGAAGTGGTACGCCCCCGCGCGCAGCATGCGCGGGATGTCAGAGCCGCACACCCCGCAGGCCGCGACTCGGACCAGCGCCTCTCCTGGGCCTGGCACGGGCACGGGCACCTGCTCGACCCTGATGTCACCGGGGGCGTGGAGCACCGCGGCCTGCATGGTTTCCGACATCCTGTCGCCTTTCTCCTGTGGGGTGCTCTACTTGCCGGCTTCGGCGAACTCGCCGGTTCCGGTGGCGTACTGGGCGGCGTTGTCCGTGTCGATCAGCGCGGTGCCCGCGTCGATGGAGGACTCGACCTTCTCGCCCTTCTTGACCCGGAGCGTCGTCTCCACGGCCTTGGCGCCGAGGGAGAGGGGGTCGTTGAGCGCGGTGGCCACGTACTGGCCGGACGGGATCTGCTTGACCGCCTCCATGAGCCCGTCGACCCCGGCGACCAGGACCTTGTCCTTGCCGTTCTCCTTGAGCACCTGCAAGGCGCCGAGCGCCATGTCGTCGTTGTGCGCGTAGACGGCGGCCGCGTCGGGGTGGACCTGGAGCAGGTCCTGCATGGCGGTGACCGCCTTGGAGCGCACGTAGTCCGCGTACGGGCCCTCAATGATCTTGATCTTGGGGTTGTCGGCCACGGCCTCGTGGAAACCCGCGCTGCGGTCGCGCGCCACGGCGCCGCCGGCGTCGCCGCGGATCTCGATGACCGTGCCGCCCTTGTCGCCGAGCTGCTCGCTGAGCCGCTTGCCGACGAGCGCGCCCATCGCCTTGTTGTCGCGGCCGACGTGGGCGATCGCACCCTCGGGCACCGGCCGGTCCACGGTCACGACCGAGACGCCGGCCGCCGTGGCCGCGGCGATGCCCGGCTGGACGCCCTGCGGGTCGACCGGGTTGATGAGCAGGACGTCGACCTGACGGGTGATGAGGTCCTGGATGTCGTTGTTCTGCTTGGTGACGTCGCCGCCCGCGTCGGCGAAGTAGAGCGTGGCGCCGGCTTCCTTGGCGGCGGCCTCGGCACCCTCGCGCAGCTCGACGTAGAAGGGGGACTGCTGGGTCGCCTGGCTGAAACCGATGGCGACAGGGCCGTCCGACTGCTGGCCGGTGGTGGCGGCAGAGCCGCCCGGCGTGGTGGACACCGAACAGGCGGACAGGGCGGCGACCAGGAGAGACGGGATTATGAGCGACCGGAATGCGCGCATCTGAGCCTCCGTATGTGAGGTAGGTAACGCACTGTAAATCGCTTATTAACCTCTCTACAACACTTGAGCCAGATTCTGCTCATATGAGCAGAGCGTCGGATTTCGTTCGTCCCGTCTGTACGGCGACGACCTGTTCGGCCTGGCCAGGAGGCTCACTTACACTGTTACAACCATTACGACGGGTGGGCCACGGTCCACCGCAGGGAGGAGACGGGAGCCGATGAGCCTTCGTCAGTTCGAGTACGCCCTGGCCGTGGCCGAGGAGGGCTCGGTGACGGCGGCGGCGGAGCTGCTGCGCGTCGCTCAACCGTCGGTGTCCCAGCAGATCCTCGGCCTGGAGCGCGAGCTCGGCGTGAAACTGTTCGCCCGCACGCCGACCGGACTGGTGCCCACCCCGGTCGGCCGCGCGTTCCTGCGGGAGGCGGAGGTCGCGGTGAGCGCGTCGCGGCGGGCGAGGGCGACGGCGCGGGCCGGCGCCGACGAGCTGGTGGGCGAGCTGGTGATCGCGGTGCAGATGGGCTTCGGCACGCGGCAGTTGCCGGGCGCGCTGGGCGTGCTGCGTCGCCGCTTCCCGCGACTGGAGGTCACCGTCTTCGAGGAGCCGAGCGCCGCCGAGATGGACCGGCTGTGCCGCCGGGGTGTGCTGGACCTCGCCCTGATGGCGGCGTGCGAGCGATCCCCCGCCGCCGCCCACCACATCGGCGACGAGGAGTTCGTCGTGGTGCTGGGAGACGGGCACCGGCTGCTCGACGCGGACCGGGTCGAGCTGCGCGAACTGGAGGGGGAGCCGTGGGTGAGGTTCGACCGCGACAACGCGCTCGACCTCGTGCTGCTGAACGTGCTGCGGGACAACGAGCTGACCCCGGCCACGGTCGCCCGCGTGTCTCAGACGGCGACGGCCGTGCGCTGGGCCGCCGACGGGCTGGGCGTGACGCTGGTCCCGGCCTCCGCGGTGCCCCACGGTCACGAGCACCTCGTTCGCCCGGTGTTCCCGGTCGTGTCCCAGCCCGTCATCGCCGTGGTCCCGCCCGGCGCGGGCCCGGCGGAGACGGCCCTGCTCGAACTCCTGCGTCAAGAGACCTGGTACGACAGCGCCTCCCCTGTGCCGAGGTGAGAGGGCGAGCGATACGGAACCGCCGTCGCGGCTCGCCTACCTGGTGAGCCGCACGACGACGTTGCCGCGGTGCACGCCGGCGAGAAGCTCGTCCTGGGCGGTAACGGCGCGCTGGAGGCCGCCTTCGAGGAGCGTGCGCGCGAACCTGATCCGGCCTTCGGCGTACCACTGGGCGTAGTGGGTGTTCCAGGCCCGGATCTGGTCGGGGGTGTGCGCGGTGGTGAAGGGCCGGATCTGCACCTCGTGGACGATCGCGGTCATGATGTCGAGGCGAGGGTGCCCGCCGTCGCCGCCGGTGACCTGTCCGGCGAGGGTGCCGCACAGCGCGAAGCGGGCGCCGAACGCCGTGTGCCGGAGCGCCGCTTCGAACTGGTGGCCGCCGGTGGTGTCGAAGAAGGCGGTGATGCCGTCAGGGGCCAGCTCGGTGAGCCGGTCGTCGAGATCGTCGTTGCGGTGGTCGATGGCGGCGTCGAGGCCGAGCTCGTCGACCAGGTAGCGGGCCTTCTCGGGGCCGCCGGCGATGCCGATGACGTACGCGGCGCCACGCGCCTTGGCGATCTGCGCGGCCATCGACCCGACGCCGCCGGCGGCTCCGCTGACGAGGACGACGTCACCGTCGCCCACGGCGGCGACGTCGACGATGCCGTGGTAGGCGGGCACGCCCTGGTTGAGCAGGTACTCGGGACCGGGGAAGACGCCGTCGGGCACGGGGAACGCCTCGCCCGGCCCCAGGATGCTCTCCTCGCGCCAGCCCGCCATGTGCTGCACGACGGTTCCCACCGGCAGGTCGTCGGCGCGTGACTCGACGACCCTGCCGATGGCGCCGCCGTAGAGCGGCTCGCCGACCCGGAAGACGGGCGCCGGGATCTGGGTGGTCTCGAACATCAGGTCGCCGTTGGCCGCGATCACCTGCTGGAACAGGTTCCGCACCCGAACCTGGCCGGCGGCCGGCTCCTGCGGAGGAAGCGTGACCACGTCGAGCAGCGAGCCGGGCGGCTGGCCCAGATTCCTACGATGTTCGCGCAGGACGACGGCGGATGGTCCCTGGACGGTCATGATGAGAGCCTCTCGGTACGGTCGGAGCCGGGCCTGAGCCCATGGCGGAACGGTTGGACGAGCTCAGAGCTGGGTGGCGCCTCCGTCCACGGCGAGCTCGGCGCCGGTGGTGTACGTGGCGTCGAAGGCGAGGAACGCGGCCGCCCTGGCGACCTCCTCGGGGGTGCCGAAACGCCGCATGGGATTGTCCGCGACCCGCTCCGCCTTGAACCGCTCGGCGGCCTCCGCGCTCATCGTGTTCTCCAGGATCCCCGTGTCGATGGGACCGGGGCTGATCGCGTTGACGCGGATTCCGCGCGGAAGCAGCTCGCGGGAGAGGCTGCGGGCCATCGAGCGCAGCGCCGCCTTGCCGGCCGCGTAGACACTGGCGTCCAGCATGCCGATGACGTTCGCGATCGACGTGGTGAGGACGACGCCGGCGCCCGGGCTCAGCAGCGGGGCGAGCTTCTGCACGGTGAAGTAGGCGCCCTTGACGTTGATCGCGAACAGCTCGTCGTACATCTCCTCGGTCGTCGACTCGAAGGGGGTGAGGGGTGCGATGCCGGCGTTGACGAACAGGGCCTCGATCGTGCCGAGTTCGCTCTTCACACGGTCAGCCAGAGCGTCCAGGTCGGACAGTGAGGCCACATCGCCTCGGACGGCCACCGCGTTCGCGCCGAGCCGCTCCCGCGCGGCGTCGAGCGTGGCCTGGGAACGTCCGGTGATCACCACGCGGGCGCCGCCGTCCGCCAGCAGTTTCGCCATCGCGAACCCCATGCCGCTGCCGCCGCCCGTGATCACTGCATTCTTGTCGCTGTATTCGTCCATGCCGATCCTTCGTTTTCCTCAAGCGCCGATGAATTATTTTTCGTCGAAACAGGTGTTCTGGAATTCGTCGGCGTCAACCCCGGGGGAATTCGCCGCCGTCCACGAAGAGATTGCTCCCGGTCAGCCAGCTCGCCCGGTCGGACACGAGGAAAAGCACCGCGTCGGCGATGTCGTCCGGCAGGCCGTCGCGCCCCAGCGGCACGGCGGCGTGGTCCTGGCCCGCCGGCGCCACGTCCAGCTGCGCCCACAGTTCCCGCGTCGCTTCGCCGCCGGGAGTGGCGACTCTGCCGGGACTCACGGTGTTGACCCGGATCCCGAACGGGGCCAGCTCCTTGGCCAGTCCCCGGCTGTAGTTCTCCAGCGCCGCCTTCGCCGCCGTGTAGTGCAGGAACGGTCCTGTCGAGGCGGGGACCGCGGCCGAGGAGATGTGCACGATCCGGCCCGAACGCCGTTCCCGCATCCCCGCTGTCAGCAGCGAGTCCAGCCACACCGACGCCAGGTAGTTCAGGTCCAGCGCGCCCTGCCACTCCTCGTCGGGGATGGCCGAGGAGCCTGGGTACGGTCGCGCCCCACCCGCGTTGTGGACCAGGATGTCCACCCCGCCGAACAGCTCCTGAGCGGCCGCGGCGAGCGCCTCCGCGCCGGCCCGGGTCCGCACGTCGGCCGGCACGAAGGTGGCCCCCTCCGGCACCGTGCTCGTCGCCGACCTGGCGGTCGTGAGCACCTCGGCGCCCGCGTCCAGGAGCTGGCGCACGACGGCCGCTCCGATTCCGCGAGAACCACCGGTGACCAGGGCCCGCTTTCCTGTGAGTTCCCGCTTTTCCGATCCGTTTTCGATCGTGGTCATGCCACTGGTCCTTTCAATCGTGTGTTAGCCCGCTCGACGGATGAAGAATCGATGCACGCGGCGCGCGAATCTCCGGAGAAATCGCGGTGAGCACCTCGTCGAGCTCCATCAAGGTACGTCCGGAAAAGAACGAGAGACAAAGACGAAATGCCAGTAGGCGCCATAGGGGATTCCTATGGCGGCCGGCCCGCCGGCCACGTGCCAGGAACTGGACAGCGAATGGCCTGGGAACTGGTCAGGCGAAGAGCCGAGACTCGGCGGGCTGGTCCTGCGAGGGCGAACACCGTGCGGCCGGCGGTGCTGTCTCCGTGCCACCGAGGAAGGCTGATCGATCGTGACCGAACGCGTACGCGTGGCTGTGCTGGCGGGCGGGCCGTCCGCCGAGCATGAGGTGTCGCTGCAGTCGGCGACGGCTGTGCTCGACGCTCTGCCGAGAGATCTGTACGAGCCCGTCGCCGTCATCATCGACCGGCAGGGCAGGTGGCCGGTGGAGCTGCGGCGCGATCTGGCAGACGTGGTCTTCCCCGTGCTGCACGGGCCGTTCGGCGAGGACGGCGTCGTCCAGGGTCACCTGGAGACGCTGGGCATCCCGTACGTGGGCTGCGGCGTCCTGGCCTCTGCCGTGGCCATGAACAAGGTCGCGATGCGGCGCGCGTTCCTGGCGGAGGACATTCCGGTCACCCCGCACGTGTGGTTCACCGAGCACGAATGGCGCACCACCACCGACCCCTGGGCTCTGGTGAAGTCGCTCGACTGGCCGATGTACGTCAAACCGGCCGGCATGGGCTCCTCCATCGGCATCTCACGTGTCACCTCCATGGAGGAGCTGCGCGCGGGCGTGGAGCTGGCGCTGGCCTACGATCGGGCGGTCGTCGTCGAGCAGGGTGTGACCGCGCGCGAGGTCATCTGCGGCGTGCTCGGCGGCCATGACACTCCGGAGGCGTCGGTGCCCGGCGAGCTCATCGTGCCCGGCGACTGGCTCGACTACGAGGCCAAGTACCTCAGCCGGGCCGAACTCGCCAGCATCCCCGCCGCGCTGCCGGAACGGGTGGCCGAGGACGTGCGCGAGCTGGCCCTGCGCGCCTTCCGGGCGATCGGTGGCTACGGCCTGTCCCGGGTCGACTTCCTCTATGAGGAGGACACGGGACGCCTGTACGTACTGGAGATCAACACCATGCCCGGCTTCACCTCCCGTTCCGTCTACGCCGGGGCCTGGGCCGCGAGCGGTGTCCCGTACCCGGACCTGCTGCACCGCCTCATCGACCTCGCCTTCGCCAGGAGCACTGCCAGGAGCACCACAAGAAGCACCACCAGAAGCACCGCCAGGAGCGGCTCATGATCCCCATGACGCTGAACGAGATCGCGCAGGCCGTCGGCGCGAGCCTGCATGACGTGCCCGACCCGCGGGCGCTGGTGACGGCGCCCGCGGCGGTCGACTCCCGCGAGGTGGTGCCTGGCGGCCTGTTCGCCGCGACGGTCGGCGCCCGCGTCGACGGTCACGACTACGCCGCCGGTGCCGTCGCGGACGGCGCCGTCGCCGTGCTGGCGTCAAGGCCCGTCGGCGTGCCCGCCCTGGTGGTCGAGGACGTCCAGCTCGCGATCGGCCTGCTCGCCCGGCACCTGCTCGAACACATCAGCCCGACCGTGATCGGCCTGACCGGCTCCGTGGGCAAGACCACGACCAAGGACCTGCTGGCCCAGGTGCTCGAACGGCACGCCGCGACGGTCGCCACCGACAGGTCGTTCAACAACGAGCTCGGGCTGCCGCTCACCGTGCTGCGTGCCGATGCCAGCACCCGGTACCTGGTGCTGGAGATGGGCGCGGGCCGGAAGGGCGACCTGACGTACCTGACCGGGCTCGCACCGCCCCGGATCGGGCTGGTGCTCAATGTCGGCACCGCACATGTGGAGCGTATGGGAGCCGGTCCTGCCGACGTGGCCGAGGCCAAGGGCGAGCTGGTCGAGGCGCTTGCGGCGGACGGGATCGCGCTGCTCAACGCCGACGACCCGTACGTCATGGGCATGGCCGGCCGCACCAGGGCCCAGATCCTGTTGTACGGCCGGTCGGCGCAGGCGCGGGTGCGAGCCGAGGACGTGCGGATGACCGACCGCGCGCGAACCGCGTTCGAGCTGGTGACGCCCTCCGGCCGCGCCCCGGTCGAGCTCGACCTCATAGGCGAGCACCAGGTGAGCAACGCCCTGGCCGCCGCCGCCGTGGCCACCGCACTCGGCCTGGGCGTCGCCGAGATCGCCGATGGGCTGAGCGCCGCACGGCGGCGCTCCGCAGGCCGGCTGGAGATCGTCGAACGACCTGACGGCGTCACCGTCGTCAACGACGCCTACAACGCCAACCCCGAATCCATGCGGGCCGGGCTGCGGGCGGTGCAGGCCCTGGCCGGCACCCGCCGTACCGTCGCCGTGCTCGGCGCGATGGGGCAGCAGGCGGATGCCTCCCGCGCCCGGCACGCGGAGATGGGGCGGCTCGTCGCCGACCTCGGCTTCGACGTGCTGATCGCGGTCGGAGCAGGGGATCCGCTCGCGATGGCGGAGGCGGCGGAGTCCTCGGACCAGGGCGTGGCCGTGCACACCGTCGAGGACGTGGGCGGGGCCATCAGCCTGGCCACCGCGCTCGTCGAACCGGGAGACGTGGTGTTCGTCAAGGCCTCCAGCGAGATCGGGCTCGGCGCCTGCGCCCGTGCCCTGGCCGGCGGTCCCGTACACCGGGCATCCGGCTGAACGGTCTCTGACCTTCTGCATGAGCGGGCAGTCCCTCTGGCCTGCCGGAACAAGCTGGCGAAACGGAGTTCCATGCGCACTATCGGTCTCATCGGCGGGTTGAGCTGGGAATCGACGGTGATCTACTACCAGATCATCAACCAGCGGGTACGCGAGCGACTCGGCGGCAGTCATTCCGCCAACAGCCTCATCTGGTCGGTCGACTACACGACCGTCGAGGATCTCATCTTCGCCGACCGCTGGGACGAGGTGAGTGCGTTGCTGGCCGATGCGGGCGGGAAACTGGAGGATCTCGGCGCCGAGGTCCTGCTCATCTGCAGCAACACCTTCAGCCGGGTGAACGACGACGTGGCGCGGGCCGCGAGCGTGCCCGTGCTGCACATCGCCGACGCCGTGGGCGCCGAGGTCAGCGCCAGGGGAATGCGCAAGGTCGGTCTGCTGGGCACTCGTTTCACCATGGAACAGGCCTTCTACCGGGATCGGCTGGCCGCCCACGGCTTCGAGGTGATCGTCCCGCGGCGTGAGCAGCGAGAACTGGTCCATCGCGTGATCTTCGACGAACTGGTGCGCGGAGTGATCCGGGAACCGTCCAGGGACGCGTACGCCCGGATCATCGCCGATCTCGCGGACGAGGGCGCCGAAGGCGTCATCCTCGGCTGCACGGAGATCGAGCTCCTGATCAGTGAGAAGGACACCGCCATCCCGGTGCTGCCGAGCGCTCGGCTGCACGCGGAGGCGGCGGCCGGCCTCGCGCTGGCCGACTGACGCCGTGGCGGCTCAGCCGGATCGGGTGCGGCTCAGCTCGATCGGTACGCCGGTGCGTCGGTGCCGTACAGCTCCCGGTGCCATAGGTCGGCGCAGAGGCGTTCGATGCCGGCCCTCAGATGGCGGCGGTAGGTGGTGAAAGGGAGGCCGAGTTGTTCCGCGGCCAGCTCCTGGGTGGGCGTGCCGCGGAGGAACGTGACGGACAGCGCCCGGTGGAACTTGACCGAGCGCGGATCCGCACGCAGGTCGTCGATCGCCTGGCGGAGCAGGTCGCCCAGTGCTGTGGCCGGGTTCTGGCCGGCCCGCTCGGCGATCAGCCGGGTGCGCGTCAGCGGGGAGGCGGCCAGCGCGTCCAGTCGCGACAGCCGGCGCAACGCCTTGCGCACCGCCCCGGCGAACTCCGCCTGGGACAGCACCGCCAGTTCGGCCGTCGCGGCGCTCGGGCCGTTGCCAGAACCCGCGGCGAGCGGTTCGTTCACCCGCTCCAGCCACGCCTGCGCCGGGACCGCGCGCCAGTCATGAGCGAACAGGGTGTACGTGTCATCCCCCAGCCGCGGCTGCTCGGCGATGTCGCGCATCCCGTAATACCGTAGGGTCTCCAGCCACGCTTGGTCCGGACGCCGTATCGCGATATATGACCATGCCATCCGCTCGGCCCGTAAACAGTTGGCGATCAGACGCCACTGGATCATTTCCATCACCGGCGAATCTCCACGATACGGCGGCAGCACCCAGAGCCGGCTGACCGCCAGATGTTCACCGGCGCGCAACGGCGTGGTGGCACGCCCATGCGCCCATGCCGCGGTCACGATGGGATCGGCCGCCAGCTCCTCCTCATCGGGTTCCGCCAGCCGCAACCACGCCGAGAGGGCCACGGGCTCGCCGGTCCCGGTCCGTCGATACAGCCGGAACGCCTCCGGCTGACGTCCCGCCCAGAAGGCGGCGCAGCCCGCGGACGCCGCACCCTCCGCTGCCGCCGCCACCCGGAGGAACGTGCCGGCGTCCTCCTCCCGCAACGCCTCTTCCTGGAACTCGTCCTCGTCCTGGCGGCCGTGGAAACCGGCCGGCGCTCCGTTGCCGCGATGCGGGTAGAGCAGTGCCGCCACCGCGTCGAGCACGTCCACGTCGCTCGCCGTGCGCACTCTCTCCGCCAGATGCGCATGAACGCGGTCGTGCATCATCGCGTACCCCTCGGGATCCCGCCATCGCAGGTCGGCCTCCAGCAGCTCCCGCACCACGTCATGCGGGAACAGCCCGAGACTGCTCGACTCCACGAACGGCAACCGCCGCAACCACCGGAACAACGTCCCGGCGTCCTCCGCGAGGACCGCCCGCAGCAGGTCCTCCGTCGTCATGTACGCATGCGCGCTGATCTCCAGCGCCTGCCGATGCGCCGCCGAAGGCAGCTCGCCCACCAGCTGATCCAGCAACGTGGCCACCATGTCCTTGTCCGGCGTCCACCGCCTGCCGGTCCCGCCGTCCTTCACCGCCCTGGCCGCCCCCAGGAGCAGCGCCAGCGGATGACCACCGGCGAAGGCCAGCAGCGGCTCGCCCACCTCCGCCGGCACCCCGGCGGAGGCCAGCAGGGCCTGCGCGTCTCCGGCGCGCAGGTCGCGCAGCCGCAGCACGCCCAGCGCCCCGGCCCATCCCGGATCCGCCTGCCACCGCATGTCCGGCGGGTTCCGCCCCGCGATCACCACCAGCGCCCCCAGGGGCACCCGGGGCAGGAACCGCTCGCGCAGCCATCCCTCCGAGCCCTGAATCCGTTCGAGGTCGTCGACCAGCAGCACCGCGTCCGCATCGCGAGGCACCAGCTCGGACCCCGCCGCTGACGGCTCCACCACGCGCCCGCCCACCAGGTGCCCCTCCACCAGGTGCCCCTCCACCATGGACACCGGCCGCCCCGCCACCGCGGCCTCGTGAGCGAACCGCCGCAACAAGGCCGACTTCCCGATGCCGCCGGGACCGTGCACGTACAGAACGCTGCAGCCGCCGCCGTACAACGCCGCGTGGAAGACCGCGAGCTCTTCCTCCCGCCCCACGAACGCCATCTCGCGCGCTGCTTGCAGGCGCGATCCCAGCAATCCCGACTTGTCGGTACTTTCCAATGACATATCCCTCTCCGAACGTTCGTCGATCGCACACATGGGTGGCCCGGACCTGGGCTACAGCTGGTCCCCGTGCTCCACGGCGTGGCCCACGCCGGGGTGGGGCCGTCGTCGTGGTGGCGTGCCGCCGCTCTCCGGGCGGTACTCGAAGTGCCACCACTCGTTGTCGTAGAGGCGGTAGAGGTCGTAGCGGGCGCCGTGTTCCTCGAGCCAGCGCGCGCCTTCGTGGGGGCGCACGTCCAGCGCGATGCCCTTGACGTGGCTGGATTCCGCCGGCGGCAACACGAGCATGCGCGCCGCGGCCGGGGAGCCGGAGCGGCGTACCTCCTCGTCGAACATCCGTTGTTGGACCAGGGGAGCGCGGTATCCCGAGGTGAGGCCGATGAGCTGGCCGTGACGCCAGAGCGCCTCGGTGCGCGCCGCGGTGAACGCCGTCAGGGCGTCGTCGGTGAGACCGGTGAGGTCCTCGGCGGGGAATCGCAGCCCCAACGCCCAGCGGCAGGCCAGTTCGCGGGCGCGGCCGGGATGGCGGGCGAACGCCACGGGCAGCAGGAGCACGGCGAGCACCAGCGTGACCGCGGCGTACAGCCGGTCCCGGGGCCGAGGTGGGATGGCGCGTGGTTCCTTCATGACGAACTACGATTGGCGCCGAATATGCGTGCGCTGTCCGCCACATGTCACCGTTTGTCGACGGCGCGACCGTCGGCGGGACCGTCGGCGGGACCGTGACACAACGATGACACTGCGCGGACGAGGCGGAGACACGGCCGGCCGAGAGTGGATGGGGTTGACCGGCGCAAGTCATGGAGCGTGCTGTGTGATACTCGGCGGCGTGTCGCGAGTGTTGTTGATCGAGGATGATCCGGCCGTGCGGGAGGGCCTTGAGCTGGCCCTGACCCGGCATGGGCACCGGGTGCGCGCGGTGGAGTCCGGCGAGCAGGGGCTGGACCGGCTGCGTGCCGACCCTCCCGACGTCGTCGTGCTCGATCTGATGTTGCCCGGCATGGACGGGTTCGAGGTCTGCCGTCGCATCCGGGCCGTGGGGGAGGTACCGATCATCATGCTGACCGCGCGCAGCGACGACATGGACGTGGTGGCCGGGTTGGAGGCGGGCGCCGACGACTACGTGGTCAAGCCGGTGCAGCCCAGGGTGCTGGAGGCACGCATGCGCGCGGTGCTCCGGCGGATCGGCCGGGACCAGGCGGAGCTGGAGCGGCACGGGGACCTGACCATCGATCGGGCCGGGCTGGTGGTCGCCAACCGCGGCGTGCCGGTCAGCCTCGCCCCGACCGAGCTGCGCCTGCTGCTCGAGCTCTCCGGCACGCCGGGCCGGGTGCACAGCCGCCAGCAGCTGCTGGAGTCGGTGTGGGAGCACGGGTATTTCGGTGACTCGCGCCTCGTCGACGCGTGCGTGCAGCGGTTGCGCGCGAAGATCGAGGACGACTCGGCGGCGCCCGTCTACGTGCAGACAGTGCGTGGGTTCGGGTACCGGTTCGGGCCGGTGTGAGCCGCCGGTGGCACCTCGGCCGAGCCTGGGGCTGCGTGCCCGGCTGCTGTTCGCGTTCGCACTGCTGTCTGTGGTCACCGCGGCGGCGGTGGCCGGCGGGATCTATGTCCAGGCCCGCAACGACATCCTGCAGAGGACGCAGGATGCCGCGGTCCAGGCGGTGACGAGCCGCCTGAAGGCGTACTATCCGTTGCCGAGCGCGACGCCGGGTGTGTCTGAGCTCGACGAGATCGCCGCCGCCGCGACCGACGGGGACAGCTTCGCGGTCGCTGTCTACGGCGAGACGCACTCGACGCTCGCCCAGCCGCCCGCCTCGCCGCCCGGCCCGCCGCTGCGGGAACGCTGGAAGCCGGGTGGGAGGGCGCCGGTCTCTGATCTCTCGATCATTTCACCGGAATTGCGGCAGGTGGTTGCCGGCGGCCGTACCGCTTGGCAACGCGTGGTCTGGCACGGCGGGCCCATCCTGATCATCGGCACGCCGTTGCTGATCATCGAGCCGGACCGGACGACGCGACTATCCGGCATCGAGGTCTACACCGCGCGCAGCCTGCATCCCGAACAGCGCAGCATCGACGAGCTCGCCGCCTACGCCTGGCTCACCGGCGGGGCGGCCCTGGTGTTCGCGGTCGTCCTGGCGTTGCTGGCCACCCGTGGCGTGCTGCGCCCGGTGCGCGAGCTCGGTCGGGCGGCACGCCTGCTGGGCGAGGGCGAGTTGCGGACCAGGATCGCGGTCGTCGGCTCCGACGAGCTGGCCGACGTGGCCCGCACATTCAACAACACCGCCGCGGAGCTGGAACGGCACGTCGAACAGCTCCGCGAGATGGAGGCCGACGCCCGCCGGTTCGTGGCCGACGTGTCCCACGAGCTGCGCACCCCGCTGGCCGCGCTCGCCGCGGTCGCCGACGTCCTCGATGAGGAGGCGGCCCGGCTGCCGGAGCCCGCCGGCAGGGCCGCCAAGCTGGTCAGCCAGGAGACGCTCAACCTCACCGGGCTGGTGAACGACCTCATCGAGATCAGCAGGTTCGACTCCGGCGTCGCGGCCCTCGCGCTGAACGAGGTCGACGTGGCCGAGCTCGTGCGCGCGTCCCTGCGTACCCGGGGCTGGTCGGAGGCGGTGCACACCGAGCTTCCACCCGCGGTGACGGCCCGGCTGGACCCGCGCCGAGTGGATGTCATCCTCGCGAACCTGGTCGGCAACGCCCTGCGGCACGGCGAGCCACCGGTGTCGGTACGGCTTTCCGCCGACCCGCACTGGATCGCGCTCGAGGTCCGCGACCACGGACCGGGGCTGGACGAAGCGGTGCTGCCGCACGTGTTCGACCGGTTCTACAAGGCCAACGCGGCCAGGGCCAGGTCCGAGGGCAGCGGCCTCGGCCTCGCCATCGCGCTGGAGAACGCGCGCCTGCACCGAGGCGACCTCACGGTCACCAACGCCCCGGACGGCGGCGCCATCTTCACGCTGCGCCTGCCACCCCGGGCGGACGATCCGGACGGGCAGATCGACAGGGGAGGCCCCGAGTGAGGACCGGGCTCGCCCGCCGCGTGCTCGCCGCGGGTCTCGTATCGCTCGTCACCGTGGCCGGCTGCGGCGTGCGGCCCAGCGACGTCATCCCCGCCGGCGACCCGCCGAGCGGGGCCGTCGCACCGGCCACGACGATCACCCTCTACCTGGTGAAGAACGGCCGGCTCAGGGCGGTGACGCGGCCCAGGCCCCTGGGTCGTCCACGGTTCGAAGCGGACACGCTGGCGCTGCTGGCGGCCGGACCCACCCCTAGTGAGGAGGCGGACGGACTCACCACCGACGTCCCGCCCGAAGCCGGACCGTTCTCGATGACCGCCGAGTCGGCCGGCCACCTGGTGGTGACCGTGTCCACTCCGGCCGGCGAACTGTCCCCGCTGGCCGTCCAGCAGATCGTGTGCACGGCCGCCGCCACGGCGCCGGGCCGCCAGGCCCAGGTCACCGTCGTCGGTGCTGGGCAGGACGTCGGCCCCCGAAACTGCCCGCCCACCCCTCACGCGACCACCACCAAGATCCACACCCTGCTGCACGACCCGCAGTACCGCGTGGCCCTCGCCTGGCAGAACACCGCCTACAACCAGCTGCCGCACCCGGGCTTCTTCATCGGCAACGGCATGAGCACACCACCCCAGCCCAACGTCCACCTGCGCTGACGCGCGCACCGAGCCGTCCGCGTCGCACCGGCCAGGCATCGTGGCCTGAACTCACTTGTCCCTTACGAGCAGAACATCACGATGCGGAAGGCCGGGAAAGCTCGGCGGCCACGGGATGTTCCCGCGCCTCCGGGCGGCGACGGGCGGGCCTGTATGATCGCCGCTGTGGCCGTCCCTGATTCTCCGGACGCGCGGTCCGGTCGCACAGCCCCTGTCGGTGACGGCCCTGCGACGGCTGTCGACGGTGACGAGGTGGTACTCCTCGCCCAGCGGCTTGTCCGGGTCGAGTCGTGCAATCCGCCCGGGAACGAGGCGCAGGTCGCGCGGGTGCTGGCGGAGGCGGCCGGCGGCGCGGGCCTGCGGGTGACGACGGATGAGATCGCGGCCGGGCGGACCAACGTCACCGTCCGCCTGCCGGGATCCGGGGCCGACCCACGCACCTTCCTGTACTGCGGACATCTGGACACGGTCGCGGTCGGGTCGGCGCCCTGGACGCGGGACCCGTTCGGCGCGGAGGTGGCCGACGGGCTGCTGTGGGGGCGCGGCTCGGTGGACATGAAGGGCGGCCTCGCGGCGATGCTGTCCGGATTGATCGCGATACACCGGTCCGGCGTTCGGCCGCCCGGCGATGTCGTGCTGTGCGCGCTGGTCGGTGAGGAGGTCGACTGCGCGGGGGCGCGGCACCTGCTGGCCGCCGGTGGCATGGCTGAGGCCACCTGGATGGTCGTGGGGGAGCCAACCGGGCTGCGGGTCGTCGTCGCGCACAAGGGCTGTGCCCGGCTGCGGGTGGTCGTCCACGGCGCCGGCGCCCACGCCTCGCGTCCGGACCTGGGCGTCAACGCGATCATGAACATGGCGCGGGTGCTGCCCGAACTGGCCGCGGTCGACGTCTCCGGGCCGCCGCATCCGCTGCTCACCGGCTCCACGTCCGCGGCCACCGTGATCAGCGGGGGCAGCGCGGTGAACGTGGTGCCCGACGCCTGCACCGTGGACTTCGACATCAGAACGGTTCCCGGGCAGGATCATCGGGAGATAGCCGCGCGCTTCGAGGCCGTACTGGCGGACGCTGCCCACCGCGACCCCGCCTTCGAGGCCACGGTCGAGCTGACCTACGACCGGGCGCCCGTCGCCACGTCACCCGATGACGCGCTGGTCACCGCGGTTCAGGGCGCGGCGGAGGCGGTGCTGGGACACCGCCCGGAGATCGGCGGCGTCAGCTTCTTCACCGACGCCTCGGTGCTGCAGCCGCCGACCGGCGTCCCGACGGTCATATTCGGGCCGGGTGACGTCGGCCTGATGCATCAGACCGACGAACGGATCAGCGTCAGCGAGCTCGTCGACGCCGCACGCGTGTTCGCCGCACTACCCTTCATGCTCTGGTGACAACGCTCCGCCGTGCGGGCACCGGGCGGGCCGATCACGGTGGCTCGGGTTCAGGACGGCCGAGCCGCCGACAAAGATCGTCGAGCCGTGTAAGGCGAGTAGACTGCCCGCGATCGCCTGCGACGGTGGAGGAGCCGCTGATGACCGCCGACCCGACGATGGCCCGGATCGGCCAGGGGGTGGAGTTACATCACCACCAAGGTCAGCGTGAAGCCGCACGCGAGTTGTTCGCGCAGATCTGGGACGACATCGGCGGCGAGCAAGGCGACCCGCTGCATGTGTGTGTCCTTGCCCACTCGATGGCCGATGTGCAGGACGACGTGCACCAGGAGCTGATGTGGGATCTGCGAGCGCTTGCCGCCGTCGAACTGATCACTGATGAACGGGTCGCCCAAGCCGGTGTGCCGCTTTCGGTGGCCGGCCTGTATCCGTCGCTGCACCTGAACGTGAGTGAGTGCTATCGCAAGCTGGACGATCTCGGCCGCGCCCGCGAACACTTCCAGCAGGCGCGGGCCGGGATCGGCGTACTTGGCGACGACGAGTACGGGCGGCTCATCAAGGGTGGCCTGGAGCGGCTGGCCGAACAGCTCGGTGAGACCGTCTGACCGCGGGCCCGGGCAAGGAGGCCGTGTCTTCTAGCGGGTGGCGACCCGGTGGTCGTCCTTGATGCGGGTGAGGAAGAAGTCCCGGACATCCTCGGCGAGCAGTTCCGGCACTTCCATCGCGGCGAAGTGGCCGCCGCGCTCGAACTCCGACCAGTGTTTGATGTCGTAGAGCCGCTCGGCCAGCGGTCGCACCGACTGCGTGATGTCGTGCGCGAACACCGCCACGCCCACCGGTACCGGGCACGGGTCATTCCGCCGCGAAGCGTCGCGGTGCAGCCGCGCCGAGGAAGCCGCGGTGGCGGTCAGCCAGTACAGCGAGATGTCGGTGAGCATCCGCTCGTCACTGATCTGCGAGCGTGGGTCCGTCCAGTGTGCGAAGCGCTCGGCGATCCAGGCCAGCTGGCCGACCGGTGAGTCGGTCAGCGCGTAGCCGATGGTCTGTGGGGTGGTGGCCTGCAGAGCCTGGTACGGCGGACGATTGGCCATCAGCTGCCGCACCTTGTCCAGCCGAGCTTCATCCGTTTCGGACAGCTCGATGTCGGCGTCCGGGACCGGCCGGGTCGGCAGGTAGTTGACGTGCACTCCGACGACCTGCTCGGGTGCCACCGCGCCGAGTGTCGTGGAGATGCCCGAGCCGAAGTCGCCACCCTGCGCGCCATAGCGCTCGTACCCGAGACGGCGCATCAGCTCGGCCCAGGCCCGCGCGATCCGGACGATGTCCCAGCCGCGCTCGTGGGTCGGCCCGGAGAAGCCGAAACCCGGGATGGACGGAATCACCAGATGGAAGTCGCGCGACAGCGGCTCGATCACGTCGAGGAACTCCAGGAACGAACCGGGCCAGCCGTGGGTGAGGATCAGCGCGAGCGCGTCCGGTTTCGACGACCGGACATGAACGAAGTGGATGTTCTGGCCGTCGATCTCGGTGGTGAAGTGCGGAAGCTCGTTGAGTTCGGCTTCATGCTCGCGCCAGTCGTAGCCGGTGCGCCAGTGTTCGGCCAGTTCCTTGAGCCGCGCCAGCGGGAAGCCGTAGTCCCACCCGGCGTCGGCGACCTCGTTGGGCCAGCGGGTGCGGGCGAGCCGGTCGGCCAGGTCGTCGAGGTCGGCTTGGGGGATGTCGATGCGGAACGGCTTGATCATGGTCTCACTCCAGGCAGAATTCATTGATCTTGCAAACGTTTGGATACCAAACGTTTATGGCACTAACGATACATCATTAGTGCGCCAAACGACTCGTTAGACTTGTCGTATGGAGACCGAGGAGACGCCCGCCCGGTGGGAGGGGCTGCCGAGCTGGCTGCTCGGCCAGGCCGCCGGCCATGCGCACCGCCTGCTGGGGGACGGGTTCGCGGCCGTCGGTGCCCGCGGCTACCACTACCGCCTGCTGGCGACGCTCGAGGATTCCGGCCCGGCCAGCCAGGCCGCGCTGGGCCGCCGTAGTGGCATCCACCTCAGCGACATGGTCGCCACGATCAACGAACTCGCCGATCGGGGATTGGTCGAGCGCGCCCCGGACCCCTCCGACCGGCGACGCAACATCGTCTCGCTGACCTCAGCGGGCAAGCGGCAACTGCGGCGGCTGGAGAAGCGGCTGGCCGAGTGCCAGGACGAACTGCTGGCTCCGCTGTCACCCGAGGAACGGCAGGTGCTGACCGAGATGCTGTCCAGGCTGCTGGATCACCACAACCGGCGAACCGGCACCTCCGAAGAGCCCTGGCGCTGACCGGATCGCGGAGGCCGTCAGGAGTTGAGGTCCGCCCGCCACGCGAGAACAGCCGCGATGCCTTCTCCATCCGAGGCCGCGTGGACTGGCGCTGCTTGCCGGCGGACCGCTTCGGGGTGCTGATCAGCGTCGTGACCATCAGGACCTCGACCATGTCCAGGAAGCTTCGGCGATCGCCTCGCAGGGACGGCTCGACCGTGCGCATCGGGAGGGCGAGCCGGACCCGGCTGCGGTCACCGCGCCGCTTCGCCGGCGGCCTGCATACGCTACCGATCACGTCCCGGAAGCTGATCGCCACCGGCCTGTGGCTGTGGTGGGCTGCTCACGCGGGTGCGCGGTGCCGCCCGTCGTGTGAAGGCGGCCCGGTAGGCGCTGGGCGTGAGGCCGGTCCGGCGTGACATGTGCTGGCGCAGGGAGTCGGTGGTCACCAGGCCGCTGCGCTGCGCCACCCGCTCCATGGGCAGGTCCGTGCTCTCCAGCAATTCCTTGGCCAGCTCGATCCGCTGGTGGAGCAGCCATTGCAGCGGGCTCAGGCCGGTCTCGGCGTGAAAACGGCGGGTCAGGGTGCGGACGCTGGTGCGGGCATGGGCCGCCAGTTCGGCCCGGGTGAGTGGCTCGGGGAGTCTCTCCAGCGCCCATGCCCGGGTGGCGGCGAGCGAGGTGCCGTTCTCGGGCGGCAGCGGGGAGGCGATGAACTGGGCCTGCCCGCCGGGACGTACCGGCGCGGCCACGACGAGGCGGGCCACGGCGTTGGCCGTGGCCGCGCCGTAGTCGCTACGTACCAGGTGTAGGCACAGGTCGATGCCGGCGGACAGGCCGGCGGAGGTCAGCACGTTGCCGTCTTCGACGTAGAGCGCGTCCGGGCGCAGATCGACCGACGGGAAGCGGCTGCGGAACTCCTCCGACTTGGCCCAGTAGGTGGTGGCGCTGCGGCCCTCAAGCAGGTCGGCCTGGGCGAGGACGAAGGCTCCGGTGCAGATCGAGGCGATGCGTCTGCCGGCGGCCGCGGTGCGGCGCAGGGCCTGCAGGACGCGTGGGTCGATGTCGTCGCGGGCGCCGGTTCCGGTGACGATGACGGTGTCGCTGTCCTCGACGATCTCCAGTCCGTTCGGGACCGTGATGCCGAGGCCGCCGTTGCCGGCGACGACGCCGGGCTCGGCGGTGCAGAAGCGCACGACGTAGCCGGGGCAGCCGTTCACGGTCGTCTCACCGAGCACCAGTTCCGGGATGGACAGGTCGAACGTCGTGGCCGGCGGAACGGCGATGACGGCGACGCGATGCATGGCCCGAACCTCCTGATGTCTGGCACTCGGGCCACTACCTTACCGATCAGCCGCGGTGCAGGGTGGTGGCGCACGCCTGAAAGAGGAGAAGATCATGTCCTTGTACGTCATCGTGGGCGCTGGAGCCACCGGATCCGCCCTTGCCCGCCTGCTGGCCGATCAGGGCGAGCGGGTGCGCCTGGTCACCCGGCGCGGGAGCGGCCCGGTTCATCCGCTGATCGAACGATTGCCGGCCGATGCGAGCGACGCCGCCCGCCTGACCGAACTGGCCGCCGGGGCGACGGTGGTGTTCAACTGCGCGATGCCGCCCTATGACCGTTGGCCTGCCGAATGGCCACCGCTGGCCGCCGCGTTGCTGTCGGCCGTCGAACGCAGCGGCGCCGACTACGTCATGCTCGGCAACACCTACGGGTACGGGCCCGTCGACGGACCCGTCGTCGAAGGGCTGCCGATGGCGCCGACCAGCCGCAAGGGTCAGGTCCGGGCCGAGATGTGGCACGACGCCCGCGCCGCTCACGAGGCGGGCCGTGTGCGGGTCACGGAAGTCCGGGCCGGTGACTTCCTCGGGGCCGGCGCCTACTCGCCGTTCACCTTGATGATCGGGCCGCAGGTGCTGGCCGGCGCGCCTGCCGCGTATCCCGGAGATCTGGACGCGCCGCACAGCTGGACCTACACCGGAGACGCGGCGCGCACGCTCATCGCCGCCGCCCGACACGAGGAGTCGTGGGGACGGGACTGGCACGTGCCGTCCACGTCCGACATCTCGGTGCGCCAACTCGCCGGCCGCCTCGCCTCGACCGCCGGCACACCCGCTCCCCGGCTGCGCCACATGCCGTCGCACGAGCTGGCAGAGATCGGACGCACCGACTCGATCATGGCCGAGTTCCCCGAGATGCTGTACCTGTACGACCGGCCGAACATCCTCGACGCGTCCGCGGCCCGCAAGACCCTCGGCGTCACGCCCACCCCCATCGACGACGTACTGCGCGAAATGGCGGCCCAGACGTCTGGGGCGAGCAACTGACAGGGTGTCATGCGGTCGGCCTCGGGCGGTAGCTCGGCGTACGTGCGATGCTGAGGCCGCCTCGGCCGGCCCGGGCGCTGACTTCTGTCATACGGGATCTGTGACACTGCGCACTGACCTCCGCCGAGCGGAACGCTCATGCTGGGCGGCATGACCATTCGTCGATTCAGCACGTTCGCCTCGCGGCTGGGAGCCGCGACCCTGACCGCCGCGCTGCTCGCGGCGGGACCCGTGGCCGCCGCCGAGGACGGCGGCCTCGACCGGCAGCGGCTGCGCCAGACGCTGGACGCCGTGCACGAGGCAGGCATGTACGGCATCTATGCGAACGTCGTGGACGGCCGGCGGAGCTGGAAGGGCGCCGCAGGCGTCGCCGACGTCGAGACCCGCCGCCCGATGCGTCCCGAGATGGTGCACCGGGCCGGGAGCATCACCAAGTCGTTCGTCGCCGTGGCCGTGTTACAGCAGGTCGGCAAGGGCACGATCGAGCTCGACGCCCCCATCGGCCGCTACCTGCCTGATCTGATCCCGGGTGAGCGCGGGCAGCAGATCACCGTACGCATGCTGCTCGACCACACCAGCCACATCGCCAACCACACCGAGGCGATCTTCCCGACGATCGAGAGCCTGGACGCCAACCGCTTCCGCGCCTTCCCGCCGGAGGAACTGGCGCGGGCGGGGATCGGCGCCCCCGCGACCGGGCAGCCGGGGGTGACACCCGGGGCGTACTCGAACACGAACTTCGTCATCGCCGGCCTGCTGCTGGAGAAGGTGACGGGCACGAGTGCCGAGCGATACATCACCGACCACGTCTTCCGGAAGGCCGGGCTGCGGCACACGTCGTTCCCGCGTACGCCGTACCTCCCTGGGCCGAACTCCAAGGCGTACGAGGCGTTGTTCGGGCTCTTCGACCCGCCCAAGGACTACAGCGTCTACAACATGTCCTGGGCCTGGACGTCGGGTGCGGTCGCCTCGACGATGGAGGACCTCAACCGTTTCTTCCGGCTGCTGCTGCGCGGCGAACTGCTCGACGCGACTCTGCTCGCCGAGATGCAGAAGACCGTGCCCATCCGGTCGTTCTCGGGCGTCGTGCTCGACTACGGTCTGGGGATCTACCCCCTCGACCTGCCGTGCGGCAGGTTCTGGGGGCACGACGGGAGCATCCCCGGCATGCAGACCTTCGCGTTCTCCAGCGCCGACGGCGACCACCAGTTCGCCTTCGGCACCAACCTGAGGAACTACCAGGAGCTCGACGAGAACGGCAGTCCCGTCACGCACGCCATCGACTTCGCGATCGGGAACCACCTGCTGGAGGCGGCGTGCGGGCCTGACGCGGGAGCGGCGACCAAGGCGGCGCGGCCGCTCCCGGCGATCGGCGTGGACGGGGGCACGGCCACGCCGTGACCGGCGACGCGCAGCGGGCAGCGGTGAGACCGGGCATCTCCTGCGCGCTTGTACGGTTCCGCTTCCGGCCGGGGGAGGCCGGACTCATGCAGGGCGCGGCCTCGCTCGGGCACATCACGCGTCCTGGGCGGGGCCGGTCTACCCCCGTGCCGCGCTGACCGGCCGTCGAGCGCCGGGCAGGACCACTCCGCGCGGGCTCGCGAGCTACATCTGAGTCCGCGCGTACGTGTGCAGCGCGTCGCGGACGAACGTCGCCCCCGCGGCGTCGTCGTACATGCCGGTGAAGCGGGGATCGTCGACGTACATGTCCCCGAGGCCCTGCACCATCGCGATCGACAGTTCCCGATCGCCGTCCGCCGTGGGCGTGCCGGGGATCTGGGTCAGCCACCGGATGTGCCGGGCTGCCAGCGCCTGGGCACGCGCCGAGGCCGGAGAGATCCCGGCCCTCGCCGCGGCGACCCAAGCGGCGACGAGGTCCTCGGTGTCCTGCTTCCAGGCCAACTGCTGGTCAAGGGTCTTGCCGTGCCACCAGTCGTTGCTCACCTGGAACGCGCGCTCGCCCCAGCGTGAGATCACCTCGTCCTTGTAATGGTCGTTGAACCCCGCCAGCATGACGTCCATCCGCGGTTCCGCCCCCGCCTGCAGGGCCTCGAGCGTGTGCCGCACCGAGCGGATCTGCCGGTCGATGCGGTCCCGTTCCTCCTCCAGCGCGGCGATGTGGACGCGCAGCCCGTCGTACGCGTCCACATCGTCCGCCAGGACCTTGGCGATGGCAGGCAAGCCCATGCCGAGCCGGCGCATGAGCAGGATCCGCTGGAGCCGGGCGACCGCGGTGGCGTCGTAGTAGCGGTAGCCGTTCGCGCCGACCCGGGACGGGGCCAGGAGCCCGACGCGGTCGTAGTGCCGCAGGGTGCGGCTGGTGATGCCGGCCCTCGTCGCGAGCTCTTGGATCGTCCACTCCATCGTTCCAGTGTTACCCGCGGCGAAGCGTGGTCGCGATGATCTCCGAGCTTTCGGCGTGCAGGGCCTGCGCCGCCGTCTGCCCGGTCGCCGCCAGGTAGGTGTCGACCAGCCGGTTGCCGGCGGCGTATCCGGCGCCCATCGGCAGGCCCACCGGGGTGAGGCCGAAGCGCTCGGCGCTGGGGTCGCCGTGCACCCAGGCGGTGAAGTTCTGCATGCCTGTCACGTCGAGACCGGTGAGCACCTTGCTGAAGACCTCGTCGTCGTGCCGGTGCGGCACGCCGATGCGGGCGGGGCCGAGCTCGTCGCCGTAGAGCTGCCGGGCGAAGGCGTCGGCCAAGCCCTCGCCGACGATGTGCTCGCCGACCGTGACGGTCATCGGGTCCCACACAACCCCGCCCGGGCCCCACCGCAGGTTGTGGTGCAGTTCGTGCGCGGCGGTGGCCTCCAGCCGCTCCACGTTCTCGGGGAAGGGCCAGAACGTGATGGCGATGTGGCCCGAGATGCCACCGAACCCGGTCAATCCTTTGCAAGGACCCATGAAGTGCTCGTCACCCGGATCGCCGAGGACGAACAGCACGGTGATGTCCGGGGCCTCCAGCCCCGGTGTCGCCTCCAGCAGTACGGCGAGAGCGTCGTCGAGCGCGCGTTGCATCCGCTTCCACGCCCCGGCCGCCGCCAGGGTTTCGAGCGCGTCGAGGCAACGCTCCTCGTCGCGGTCGATGGGGAACCCGGACGTTTCGAGGTGTACGGCCACCAGGTCGACCTCGCCGGGCTGGTAGCGGTACATGCCCCTGTTGGCCTCCAGCATCGAACGCAGCAGGTCAACGCGGTCCGCGACCGGGGCCAGCAGGATCCGCCGCATGGCGGAGTAGGTGTCAAGAACAGTGATCGACATGGCCCCGATGCTAGAAGTTGACGCAGCGTCAAGGTCAAACCAGCGGCGCTCTGCTTGAGTCGGCGCCGCAGGTGAGCGGCGCCGGCTGGCGGGGGGATCAGCGGTGTGCGTGCAGTGCGGCCAGCAGCCAGGCGAAGGCCGGGACCGCCGGTGGGGATGGTTTCTGGCCCTTGAGGAGGCTCAGGAGCTGCCAGTACCGCTCCACTCGGGGCTCGGCGACCATGCCCAGCCAGGTGATCAGGGCGGCGGTCTCCTCACCGGACAGGTCGTAGGGGATGATCCGCTTGAGGATCAGGCTCGCCCCGGCCGACTCCGGCGCGATCCCACGCGACAGAGCGGCGCCTGCGTGCTCCAGGACCAGGGGCCGGAGATCGAGGCCGTACTCCAAGCGGTTGTTCTCCTCGCCACTGAGGACCATCCGCCGGACCGTCTGCTGGAAGCTCTCGTCACCCGCCAACTCGGCCAGCTCCACCCACGCGTTGATCTGTTCGGAGGTCGGGTCTTCCGGGAGATCGGACGGGAGGTCACGCATCCATTCCGCGACGAGCGCGGCGTCCTCATCGACGACGTCGGCGAACGCGCGGTCGACGAAGTCGTCGATGATCTGCTGGCGTTCCCGAGCCGAGAGTCGGGCTAGCGCGTTGATCAATGCGATCTCCTTGGTCGAGCTGTCACGGTTGGCGAGAATGCGCAAGACGGACCGGCGTAGCTGCAGGGTGCGGATTTCGGCGTCGAGCGCTTTGACGTGGAGGTCCGCCACTTCGCTCAGCGTGGCGTGCTCCTCCAGCACATGCTGGATGGCGTCAAGACCGAGCCCGAGATCGCGAAGTGTCCGGACCAGGTCCAGTCGCGCGACCGCCTCCGCGTCATAGAGCCGGTACTCGCCCTCCGACCTCTGGACCGGCGGGACAACGCCGCTGTCGGACCAGAAGCGGATCGTGCGCGCCTGTAGACCCGTACGCTGCGCCGGCTGCCCGATCGTGTAAAGACCCGTCACGTCGTTCATGGCTTGAATCTGCACCTTCCACCTGGTGGAACGTCAAGCGATTGGTCGGAGATCTCAGCTGAATCAGCCTCTGCCTGTTCACACGGCGGCGAGGGCCTGATCGAAGCCGGCGCAGTTGTGGCGGGTGGTGCCGGAGAAGCCGCGCGGTCGATATGGATCTCGACGGGTGCCACCGTCGGTCGCGGGCGTGACACGACCATGACACGGCGCGGACGAGGCGAGGATACGGCTGGCCGACAGTGGACGGGGTCGGCGGGCGGAGCTGCGGCGACCGTCCGCCGGACAGGAAGTCACGGCGAAGGTGATCATGAAAAGGAGACGGACATGGCTGATGACGGAGACTGGGATCGGCGTTCGCTGCTGCGGGGCGCCGCCGTACTGGCCGGTGCGGCCGCGACCGCGCCGCTGTCAGGCGGGGCGGCCACGGCGCGAGCCGGCGGCGGTGACGCGGACGCGCTGTTCAAGGCCGGGAAGTTCGAGCAGGCCGGTCGCGCCTATGAGGAGATCCTGAAGAAGAACCCCACGAACCTGCACGCGGCCCGTCAGCGAGGCCATGTCGGGCTGCTGGCCAACCAGTTCCCCGACGCCGAGAAATACCTCAAGATGGCCATTCAGCTGGCGCCCGACGACAAGGACACCAACCAGTTCCTGGGCGACTGCTACATCCGGCAGGACAAACTCTCCCTCTCCGTACCACACTGGCAAGCAGCCGGCGAGGAAACCTACGCCCAATGGTTCGCGGCAGTCCGCGGCGAGCCGTATCAGATCCACGGCGACACCGCGCGGCTGCCATGGCAGCAGATGGACCCGATGCCGCTGGTGGAGGCCTCGGTCAACGGCGGACCGCCGAAGCGCTTCACGTTCTACACCGGTGCCCCGTGGCTGAGCCTGTCCGCGACGGTGGCCAAGGAGGCCGGGCTGAGCCCCGTGACCAAGCAGAAGATCGAGTTCCTGGACGGCACCATTTGGCAGTACTTCGGGGTGTTGGAGTCCTTCAACCTGGGTGGCATCGAGCTGCGCAACATCCCCGTGGGCTGGTCGGAGTGGGAGTCGGGCGGAGATGTCGACACCGACCACGACGGCATGATCGGCATGTGGGTCTTCTACCACTTGCTGACCACCTTCGACTACGCGGGCCGGCAGCTGATCCTGCGGCGCAGCACCCCCGAAGCGGCTGACAAGGCACGCGCCGCCGCGAAACGGGCTGGTGGCGAGCGCCTGCCGATGTGGCTGGCCCGTGAGCACGCGCTCCACAGCAGGGGCAGCATCGCCGGCGTCGCCGACTCCGGCGCACGGGTGGTGGGCGTGCTCTTCGGCGGACACAGCGAGGTCGCCGCGGTCGTGAACGGGGAAGCGGCCAATCAGTTGCGGATCCGCATCGACCACGACCGCCCGGTCGAGACTTTCGCCCACAGCCACCCAGCCGTCACCTACCCCTGCTACCCGAAGGAGATCCGCCTGGGCGACGCCGTCGCCAAGGAGGTCTACTGCTACACGAACCCGAGCTCACCGCTGGCCCCCAACGGGTTCGACGTGCCGGCCGCCTTCTTCCACAGCTTCCACAAGCCCAACAACATCACCCTCGACTTCACCGGAATGAACCTCTACGTCGCCCGCGGCAAGGCCACCTGATCGCCGCGACCGCACGGGCGGCACGGGAGCTGCCGGCTCGTACGGTCGCGTGGTAAGGGCGAGCCGGACGCCCCCATATCCCTCGCGACATCGAAGAGATCGTTCTGACCTGCGGGGATACTTCGCGGGGTTCGGGCGGAAGTGGAGGAAGCGTGATCAACGGGTGGCACGGCTGGGTCGGTACGTTCACCGGCGTGGCAGTCATCACGGTGGCCGTACTGCCGTTGGCCGCACTGGCGGTGTGGGTTCGGGCACGCCGTCGGAGTGTCACCGGCGCCACGCCGGCGTGGCGCACGTCGCTGGCCGAGGTCGGCATCGTCTACGGGACGGTGCCGTGGGTATGGGTGATCATGTTGCCGGGCGGCCAGGCCGGCGAAGTCCCCGGTCGGGTGAGTCTGGTGCCGCTGCGGGACCTGCACGCGATCCTGGCCGACGGGGCGACGGGCCAGATCGTCGGCAACCTGCTGGTGTTCGCGGCACTGGGGTTCCTCGCCCCGCTGCGGTTCGTGGCCTTGACGTCGGTCCTGCGGATCCTGGCGCTCGCGGCGGGCTGCTCGGTCCTGCTCGAGTCCGCACAGTACGTTCTGCGGCTGGACCGGGTGTCCTCCGTGGACGACGTACTGCTCAACACCGCCGGCGCCGGGCTGGCCGCGCTGGCGTCGCGCCGCTGGTGGCGCACTACGGCCGGAGCGTCGTCAGATCGTCCTCGATCGACCCCGGCACCCGGCTCCGCCACCTCCCTCACGGAACCGGAGCCGTGTGACGAATCTCTGGGCGGCGAGGGCGACGGCGTAGGGGCCGTTCACGTCGTCGGGAGGCCGGTGCGGCCCAAGCGGCCCTCACCAGGAGCACTCCGCCACGACGGAAATCACCGGCAGGGGTGAGGTGCGTGACCGCGAGGCTCACCCCTCGACGCCACCGCGTAGAGTCTCCTCCATGCAGGGCATGATCACTATCCGCGAGGCGGGGCCCGGCGACGGGGACGTCCTCGGCGAGATCCACGCGATCTCCTGGGGCATGTCGCACGGCCCGTTGTGCACGTCGAAGGTCGCTGCCGCCGGTATCCAGGAGCGGCGCACCAAGTGGGACGCCATCCTGGCCGAAGGCCAGGACACGATCCTGCTCGCGCTCCTGGACGATCTCCCAGGGGCCTTCGCCCGCTTCGGGGCCGCCTCCTCCCGCCCCGGCCTCGCGGAGATCCACACCTTCTTCGCCCACCCAGAGGTCTGGGGCCGCGGCCTCGCGGCGGCCTTGCTGGCCGCCACCTTGGACCGGCTGCGGGAGGCCGGCTATGACCGAGTGCATCTGTGGACGCTTCGGGATTCAGACCAGGCACGCCGTTTCTACGCCAAGAACGGCTTCGGCGAGACCGGCAGGCGACACGACCACGACTTCGGCGAGGGCCCTCCGATCGTCCTGGTGGAGCTCGAACGAACCGTGCCCGGCTCTGGCCTGTGACGATCGGACCAAGTTGGCTGCCTGGTCACCACGCACTGGCCGGACCTGCTGTGGCGGATGATCGGATCGCTGGTGACCGGGCGGGTCCGCGCGTACGGCTGACCCGTCGCCGGCATCTGTCCGTGCCGCGATTCCTGCGATAGGAACTGTGTACGGTCATCAGTCACGCACTCGGCTCCTATTGGTGTACACCAGCTCCCCGTACTCGGGGTGCCGGGCGATCCAGGCGGTGTAGAAGGGGCAGACGGCAAGGACCGGCGCCCCGGCGGCCCGGGCAGCGTCGAGCGATGTACGCACGAGTGCTCCCCCGATGCCTTGACCCTCATAGGCCTCCTCCACTTCGGTGTGGACGAAGGCGATGAGGTTCTTGGTGCGGATGTACTCCGCGAAGCCGGCCAGCTTATCGTCGACGTATGCCTCATACCTGTTGGCATCGGCATTGTCGACGATGCGCATGGTGTGCGGTCGGGAGTCGCTCATCTTCGTCCTCAGGTATGTGGTGGTCAGTGCTTGGGCCGCAGCGACGGTAGTCGTCGGGTCAGAGGGTAGCGCCCAGGGCGAGTTGAGAACGGCTGGGTGTCGTGGAGGCGGTGAGCATGGAGATCGTGTCGCGACCGCCTCGGCCTCATCGGTGCCGCAGCAGAAGGCGCTCATCCCCATCGCACGCCCAGCCCACTGGCCAAAGGGCCCGCGGCGGCCGGGTCCGGGTGTGGAGGGATGCATTCATCGCCGTTCCTCGATGCGATAGTACGTGTTTGGAGAGGGGGATGGAGCCCTCGGCGGCCGGACGCGCGCTTGCGGTCAGGCGTCCCAGGTGATCGGGAGGCTCTTGACTCCGTAGATGTCGGCGGTCTCCGGGCGCAGGGCGACCTCTTCGGCCGGTACGGCCAGGCGCAGGGTGGGGAAGCGGTTGAGCAGCGAGGGGAGTGCGACGCGCATCTCGACGCGGGCCAGCTGCTGGCCCAGGCATTGGTGGATGCCGTGGCTGAAGGCCAGGTGGCCGCCGTCCTGCCTGCGTACGTCGAGCGTGTGGGGGGCGGTGAAGCGCTCAGGGTCGCGGTTGGCGGTGCTCAGCGACAGGATGATCGTCGTGCCGGCCTTGATGGTGTGGCCGCCCAGTTCGATGTCCTCCAGCGCGACCCTCTGGAACTGTCTGGCGACGGTCAGATACCGCAGCAGCTCCTCCACGGCCCCGTCGGTGAGTGTGGGGTCGGCGCGCAGTGCAGCCAGCTGCTCCGGGTTCTGCAGCAGGGCGAAGGTGCCCAGCGCGAGCATGTTCGCGGTGGTGTCGAACCCGGCCGACAGCAGGATCAGGGCCATCCCCTGCAGCTCCTCGTCGGTGAGGTCGCTGTCGAGCAGGTCGCTGAGCACGTCGTCTGTGGGATCGGCGCGCTTGGCGGCCACCAGTTCGGCGAGGTACTGCTGGGTCGCGGTGTAGGCCGCGATCAGCTCCTCGTCGGTGACTTCCCCGCCGAGGAACTTGTCGATGTTGTCCTGGAAGCGGCCTCGGTCCGCGTACGGGACGCCCAGCAGCTCGCAGATGACGATGGCGGGGATGGGCTTGGCGAACGCGGTCACCAGGTCGGCCGACGGCCCGGCCTTCTCCATGGCGTCCAGGTGCTCGGCGGTGATCTGCTCGACGCGCTCGGTGAGCAGCCGCATCCGCCGTACGGTGAACTTGCCCACCAGCGGTTTGCGGTAGCGGCTGTGCTGCGGCTCGTCCATCAGCAGGAACTCACCGGGAGGCGCCGGCGGGACCTCGAAGTCGCCCATGTCGATGGTCGGGTGATGGCGCATGAGCTCCCTGCGGGAGCTGAACCGGGGGTCGGCCAGGACCGACCGGACCAGGTCGTAGCCGGTGACCAGCCAGCCCTGGTGCCCGTCCGGGAAGGGGAAGCGGCTGATCGGGCCGTGCTCACGGGCCTCGACCAGCTCCGCCGGCGGGTCGAAGGGACAGCCGGACTGACGCGCGGTCGGCATCGTCTCAAGGGTGTGGAGGGATTCATTCATGACTGTTCCTCGTTTCGCTGTGGTGCGTGTTCTCCTGCAGCCGCGATGAACTGTCGGCGGTGCCGAACTCGCAGGGGTATCGAACAGCGGCCGCTGTACGTGCTCCGGGTGGTCCACTCACGGGGCTGCTCTTGGTCATGGCAGTCGCGCCGCGATGAGCCTGTCCGCCGCGCTGATCCGGGCCAGGACGGGCTTGTCCAGCAGCAGGTCAGGAGATTTTGCGGCGGTAGGTGCTCATGGCGAAGGCGTAGGCCACGATGAGGATGCCGGCACACCAGCCGAGGGCGATCCAGAGGTCGGTGCCGACCGGTTGCTGGGTGAACAGGGCGCGGATGGTGTTGACGATGGAGGTCACCGGCTGGTGTTCGGCGAAGGCGCGCAGGGGGCCGGGCATGGTGTCGGTGGGCACGAAGGCCGAGCTGAGGAAGGGCAGGAAGATGAGCGGGTAGGAGAACGCGCTCGCGCCTTCCATCGTCTTGGCGGTCAGGCCGGGGATGACGGCGATCCAGGTCAGCGCCAGGGTGAACAGGATCAGGATGCCGGCGATCGCGAGCCACGCCTGCGGTGCCGCCGACGAGCGGAAACCCATCAGCAGGGCGACGAGCACGACCACGACGAGCGAGATCGAATTGGCGACCAGCGAGGTCAGCACGTGCGCCCACAGCACCGATGAGCGGGCGGTCGGCATGGATTGGAAGCGTTCGAAAATGCCGCCCTTCATGTCCATGAACAGCCGGAACGCGGTGTAGGCGATGCCCGAGGCGACCGTGATGAGCAGGATGCCGGGCAGCTGGTAGTTCACGTAGGAGTTGGAGCCGGTGCTGATCGCGCCGCCGAACACGTAGACGAACATCAACATCATGGCGACCGGCATGACCGCGGTCGTGATGATGGTGTCCGGGCTGCGCGCGATGTGGCGCAGGGACCGTCCCAGCAGGACGGTGGTGTCACCGAGGAAATGCTTGCTCATCGTGGCCCCTCACTTGTCACTGCGATGTGGTGCTTGCCGGCGTCGCCGTCCTTGCCGTCGGCGCCGACGAGGGCGAGGAAGACGTCTTCGAGGGTCGGCTGCTTCTCGATGTATTCGACCTTGGCGGGCGGCAGCAGTTGCTTGAGTTCGGCCAGGGTGCCGTTGACGATGATCCGGCCCTGGTGGAGGATCGCGATCCGGTCGGCCAGCTGTTCGGCCTCGTCCAGGTACTGCGTGGTGAGCAGCACTGTTGTGCCGTGGTCGGCGAGCTCTCTGACGGCCTGCCACACCTCGATGCGGGCCTGGGGGTCGAGTCCGGTCGTCGGCTCGTCCAGGAAGATGACCGGTGGGCTGCCGATGAGGCTCATCGCGATGTCCAGGCGGCGTCGCATGCCACCCGAGTACGTCGACGCCTTCCGCGCGCCCGCGTCGGTCAGCGAGAACCGCTCCAGCAGATCATTGGCGATTTTGCCCGGATTCTTGAGGTGCCGTAGCCGGGCGACCAGCACCAGGTTCTCCCGCCCGGTGAGGATCTCATCGACGGCGGCGAACTGCCCGGTGAGGCTGATGGACTCGCGTACGTCCGCGGCCTGCGTGGCGACGTCGTAGCCGTGGACGCGGGCGGTCCCGGTCTCGGCCTTGAGCAGCGTGGACAGGATCTTCACCACCGTGGTCTTGCCCGCCCCGTTCGAGCCGAGCAGGGCGAAGATGCTGCCCCGCGCCACGGTGAAGTCCACGCCGCGCAGCACCCGCAGGTCCTTGTACGACTTCTCCAGGCCTTGCACCTGGATCACGTCCTGCGTTGTCATCGAAGTTGTCATCAAAGGGTCCTCTCGTCTTTCCCGGTGTCTTCGCCGGCGGCGCGGGCGATGGCGCTGGTGAAGCGTTCACGCTCGCGGCGGATGTAGCTGCCGGCGGAGTAGTTCTGCATGAACGCCTCGACGAAAGCCACGGGGTCCTGCCCGAAGATCTCGCGGATCGGGGTGCCGTCCGCGGCGCTCCGCTCGAACAGGTCGGCGAGGTCGTCGAACATCGACGCCGCGTCGGCGCCGTCCCCGGGCCCGAAGTGCATCAGGTACCGCTCCAGCGCTTCGGCTGCCGTGCGATAGTCCTCGGGAAGCGCTTTGACGCGCGCCTTGTACTGCCGCCAGCGCTTCTTGCCCTCCAGCGACCCGGTGACCACCTCCAGGTACTGCAGCAAGCCTCTCTTCGGCTCGTTCGACCCTGCGTCCATGCCTACCTGCCTCCTTCGCGGAGCTGTTCGAGACGTTCTGCGAGGAAGCTCCAGGTCCTCCAGAACTCGTCGAGGTACTCCCGTCCGTGAGCGTTGAGGGAGTACACCTTGCGCGGCGGGCCCTTCTCCGACGGGACCTTCTGTACGGCGACGAGGTCGCGCCGCTCGATCCTGACCAGCAGCGCGTAGATGGTGCCTTCGGCGATGTCGGGAAAGCCCTGATCCCGCAGCCACGCCGTGATCTCGTAGCCGTACGCGGGCCGGCCGGACAGGATCGCCAGGACGATGCCCTCCAGCGTTCCTTTGAGCATCTCCGTCAACTGCTTGCCCATGGAACACCCCTCTTCAGGTACCTAGCGTTGCTTACTACTGGTACAAAGTAACACTGACTACTGGTACATAGCAACACTGAATAGCTGAGGCGGGCCGGGCTGAGGAGGGGCCCGACCGGACGTGAGTGCCGGCGTCGGTCGTCGATCGCCGTGCGGACGCCGCGTGCGCCGGGTGGATGTGCGGGACCAGCACGCTGCGGTCGTCAGTCAAGGGCGGCACCTTGTCGGCGACAGGCGCGGACGTGGGGGAGGAGGTCCGTCAGTGCTGCTGCGCGCCGGGCAGGCGGGGGAGCGGCGCAAGGGGCTGGCCCACGCGGACCCTGCACTGATGTGGCACGGAAATCAACACGCGATCAATGATGTGGTGATCGAGTGGAGCTATGAATCTACATTGTAAAGGGCATGACTTCAGAGGGCACTGATCAGGCACCTGGACACCGCCATCGAAGCCGGGGACCGGAAAATCGTCAGCGTTGAGGCGTTCCCGGCGGTGGATGGGGCCGTTGAGTTACTCGTGGACCTGAGCGTTCACGGTGGGATGCGCGTCGCCACTGTCCGCGCCCAGGCCCGCGAGCAGGCGCAGCCCGTCCTCGGCGGGGCTGCCGGGGGCCGCGGACAGCACCAGCAGCTCCATGCCTGACTCCTCCGGTAGTGCGAAGTTCTCCTGGTGCAGTTCCAGCAGTCCGACCAGCGGATGCCGGTACGCCTTGCGTCCATGGGTGCGGGCGCGCACGTCAGCGCGGGCCCAGAGGCGGCGGAAGCGCTCGCTGCCCATCGCCAGCTCGCCGATGAGCGAGGCCAGGCGGGGGTCGTCGGGGTATTTGCCGGCGGCCAGGCGCAGGTGCCCGACCACGTCGAGGGTGCATTTCTCCCAGTCCGCGTAAAGGCCGCGCTCGGCCTCCTCAAGGAAGATGTGCCGGGCGGTGTTCAGGCCCGGCATCGGCCGGCCGTAGAGGAGCCCGGCGATGTGGTTCCCGGCGAGCACGTCCAGGCGGTGGTCCACGATCATCGCGGGGGCGTCGGCGACCAGGTCGAGGACACGCAGCAGCTCAGGCCGGACCCGCCCGCCCGGTGCCTTCGCGCGGCGGCGGCGCTGCCGGGCGAGCCGGTAGAGGTGCCCGCGTTCGGTCTCGTCGAGGCCGAGGACGCGGGCGAGCGCGTCGAGGACCTGCTCGGAGGGCTGGGTCGCGCGGCCCTGCTCCAGGCGTACGTAGTAGTCGACGCTGACTCCGGACAGGTGCGCGACCTCTTCGCGGCGCAGCCCTTCGACCCGGCGGCGGCTGTCGGTGGGGATGCCGACGGCCGCCGGGTCGACCCGGGAACGCCGGGTCCGCAGGAAGCCCGCGAGATCGTCCATGCCCTCAGTATGGCCTCGGTGGTGCCGGTGAAGGTGGTCCTGCCGTTACCAGGAAGTCCCGTCCGATGGAAGAGGCGCCCCTGAATGCCGGGCGCCGCGGCGCCCAGAATCGAAGGCACCCGATTCGAAGGAGCCCCATGAAGACGCTGATCGTCTACGCCCACCCGGAGCCGAAGTCCCTCAACAGCTCGCTGAAGGACCTGGCGGTGTCCACATTGGAGACCGCCGGGCACGAGGTACGGGTGAGCGATCTGTACGCGATGAACTGGAAGGCGGTCGTGGACGCAGCCGACTACGGCCCCGAAGCCTCGAGTCCGCTGAAGGTCGCCCTGGACTCGGGCCGGGCCTTCGACGCCGGGACGCTCACCCCGGACGTTCTCGCCGAGCAGGAGAAGCTGCTGTGGGCCGACACGATCATCTTCCAGTTCCCGCTGTGGTGGTACACGATGCCCGCGATCCTCAAAGGCTGGGTGGACCGGGTGTTCACCTACAACTTCGCGTACGGCGTCGGCGAGCACAGCGACACCAGGTACGGCGAGCGCTTCGGCGAAGGCACCCTCGCGGGCAGGAAGGCCCTGCTGTCGGTGACCGCCGGCGGCCCGGAGTCGCATTACGCCGCTCGCGGGATCAACGGTCCCATCGACGATCTGCTGTTCCCGATCCACCACGGCATCCTCTACTACCCGGGCATCGAGGTGCTGCCGCCGTTCGTGCTGTACGGCGCCGACCGGATGACCGGTGAGGACTACTCGGACGTCGCCAAGGCGTGGGAGCAGCGCCTGCTCACCCTGGAGTCGACTGAGCCGATCGCGTTCCGGCGGCAGAACTTCGGTGACTACGAGATCCCCTCACTGCACCTGAAGGAAGGGCTGGAGCCCGCGGGCCGCACGGGTTTCAGGCTGCACGTACGCGGCTGACGCCGGCGATGGAGGACGCGGATGCTGACCTGACGTGGTTCGCCTGGTGAAGTGAGACGGTTCGGGCTACTGATACGTGAATCAAGGCAACGCTTCAGCTGGCTACCAGCCCCGCCGGTACCCGACGATCTTCACCACCGACGAGGCCAGTGCGGCCAGGACGAACGCCAGGTAGAGCGCATGAGCGATCCAGAAGTGCTCGGCCTTCGCCATCGTCAGGACCAGCGGCACGATCGCGGCGATGCTCATGACGTAGAACCCGACGTACTCACCCCGCCGGTTGATCTCCCGATCGCGCTCGTCGGTTCTGTCCGCGTCCTTGGGCGAGGCCATGGCGGCCACGACGGCCAGGACGATGCCCGCGCCGATCCCGACGCCGATCGAGGTGAGCATCGGCCCTACGTAGGCGATCCTCACCACGTCCGCACCCGGCACCTTGGACAGGACGGTCGCCAGGTAGGCGACCGGGACGACGACGCCGACCAAAGCAGAGATCCAGGTGCGCTTCTCCTCGGAGGACATGTCCCGCTCCCATGTACGAAAAACTAGACATGCCGAAGGTAAAACAGTCCCGACATGATGTCAATAATTTTTAACCTAGCCTGGGTCGGCTCGCACACCGGCGATCGACGGGTCAGCGACCGGACCGTCTTCCACAAGCGCTGCAGTCGATCCTGTACGGGAGCCCCAGAGAACGTGGCTCAAGCCTCGAAGTCGGTGAATCCGTAAGGGATATAGCCCTGATCGATCAGCTCGTCCTCGTCGAAGTCATCGTCATCGTGGAGGCCGTCGAGGTGATTCTCGATGAGCTTCACATAGTCGTTCTTCACCGCGATCTCGCCGACCAGTGACGGGACGTCGACGCTGTCCCAATCAACGGTGACCTTGATCGCATCGTCGAGTTCCCCGGAGAACATTCCGTCAGAGAGCGTCATCTCGACGTTGTCCCGGTCGTCCGTGTCGGTGTTGTATCCGGTCGGCTTGCCTGAGCCAAGGAAGGTGATGTCCGGATAGCCGTCGACCGAGACCGTGATGAACGGGTGGATGTCGATCGAGTGCACCCGTTCGCCCCGCTCGTACACATGCAGCGCCAGCTCCGCGCCGTACCAGCACAGCAGGTACACGTTGATGCTCTCGGAGAGCTCATATGCCAGATCGGCCTTGATCTCGTCGAGGCTGCCCCTGACGTAGTGGGCGTCCTTACGGGCCCCGCCTGGGGACACCCCGAAGGCCAGGTCGTAGAAGCTCTTGGGCGGCATGGCGGCCACCCTATAGCGGATGCCAATGGCGAACATCCGGCCTCTGAGCCGCAGTTATACGACGGCGTGACCCAGACTCAGAACTTGAGGAGTCTTGGAGGTGCGCAGACAACAGGTGGTGGGTCATGGTCGGCGTTGGGCGACTTCGCCGCCGCCTGAGGGCTTGGTGATGGAGCCGTCGACGGCGATCGCCTCGTAGGAACAGCCGAAGCGTGAAAGTTGCAGCAGCTTGTGGAAGACGGTCCGGTCGCTGACCCGTCGGCGGTGGCAGCCCAGCGGGTGGGACGGGTCGAACTCCGAGCGATAGGGCAGCAGAGCAGCGAATTGGTCCCACAGCGGCTCGGTCAGCCATGATGGCAGTGCAGGCACTGGTCCCCCGGATGATCGCAGAGTGTAGCAACTCCGTGATCAAGGAGCATGTGTCTGTCTTGTGGGGGAGAGGCCTCGTCAGCGCGGGAACCGCAGGAACATCGCCCCCACCCCCGGCGGAGGGTGGGGGCGAGCGGAGGTGCCCAGGTAGGTGGCGTGGCGGGCGATTGGGGCCGGTCAGGCGACGTACACGCCTTCGCCAGGCAACGTTCGCCGGGCCCGTCGTCGCAGGAGCCCGCGAGGTCGCTCAGGGCCTGCGGTCGTGAAAAGTGCGGCGCAGGTCGTTCACCCAGGCGTCGGGGTTCTCCCAGGGGATGAAGTGGCCGCCGTGGTCGTGGGCGTTGACGTTGACGTGGTTGAACCAGTCGCCCTGCGGGCCGGTCCTGAACGCCTGGACGCGCTCGGTGGCGGTGTGGATGCCGGGTGGGTTCTCGTATGTGACGAAGGTGAGGCCGACCGGGGCCTGCACGACCGGGGTGCGGTCGTGGGCGGGGGTCCAGGGATAGCGGTTGGCGTTGGCGTAGTAGCGCATCGACGTGGCGATGGAGTTGTTCACCCAGTAGATCGTGGCGTGGGTGAGCAGGTCGTCCTTGGTGAAGACGGATTCGACGTCGCCGCCATTGTCGCTCCAGGCGTTCCAGCGCTCCAACAGCCAGGCGAGCAGGCCGGCGGGTGAGTCGCTCAGCCCGTGGGCCAGGGTGGCGCCGTCGAGCATGTGCACGGCGAGGTGGGACGCCGAGCGGTGGTCCAGCTCGATGATCCGAGCGCGGATATCGGCGGGCTGGTCGTCGGTGAGGGGCCGATTCCGGGCGAAGTCCCAGGCCCGGGGGCCGGTGAAGAAGTCGAGCGGCAGCCCGGAGCCGATGTGGATGCCGTACAGCTCGTCTGCGTACTTGTGGCCGAGCTGGCTGGAGACGATCCCGCCGATGTCGCAGCCCCCGGCGGCGTACTTCTCGTACCCCAGGGTCTCGGTCATCAGGGTGTGCCAGAGGTCGGAGACCTTCCAGAAGTTGACGTCCGGAAAGCCGGTGAGCGGGCCGGGGAAACCGAAGCCGGGCAGAGAGGGCACGATGACGTCGAAGGCGTCGGCGGGGTCACCGCCGAACGCGGCCGGGTCGGCGAGTGGGTCGATCACCTTCGACCAGTGCCAGAACGTCCACGGCCAGCCGTGGGTGAGGATCAACGGGATCGGACGGGGGCCCCGGCCGGGCTTGCGCATGAAGTGCACCGGGACACCGGCGACGCTCACCTGGTAGTGCTCGTAGACGTTGATGGTGGCCTCGGCCTTGCGCCAGTCGTAGCCGTCCCGCCAGTAGGCGACCAGCTCACGGAGATAGCTGTCCGGGACGCCGTACGACCAGTCCCCATTCCCCTCGTCCAGCGGCGGACGGGTCGATGTGAGACGGGCGCGCAGGTCATCGAGGACCTCGTCGGACACATGGATCGGAACGGGCTTCAGGGGGAAAGCGGGCGGGGTGTTCATCTCGTGGTTCCTTACTGGTGTGCCGTCGGCCTGGTGGGCGGCGAGCCGTGATGGCCTTCCGCCAGAATTCTCCGGCCGCCCGGCTCGTTGGCAACGATCGAATGACTGTTTACCCGGTCGTCTTCGAGGAGGACTCGGGCACCTCCAGCCGTCTCCACCCCCTGGAGCACCTCACGTTCGACGAGCTGCTCACCTACTGCCTGATGATCAGGCGGTGAAACGAGGAGGCGGCAGAGACCCTCGGCCGTCGCGCCGTGATTCGAGGCCCCCTGCCGAAGGTTGTCAGCGGGCGAACTTCTCGATGGCGGCTGGGGTGACGGGGGTGAAGAAGTTGACGATGTTGCCGTCGGGGTCGCGGAACAGGAGCGCGCGGTTGCCCCAGGGCATCGTGGTGGGTTCGTTGACGAAGTCCTCCACGAAGCCGGTCAGGTTCTGGTGCACGCTGTCCACGTCGTCGACGAGGAACTCGATGATGACGCTGCGGTTGTCGGCCGGGTGAGCGGAGCCGGGCGCGAACAGAGGGACGGTGCGGGTGCCGGCGATCGCGAGGGTGGCCGAGGCGGTCCTGAGCTCGGCGAAGTCCTCGTTGGCCCAGCTCGCTCGCACTGCGGTGGCGCGCTCGTAGAAGTCGACGAGGCGGGCGACGTCGCCGGTGATGATGCGGATCGAGACGAATTCCATGGGTTCTCTCCTGGTCGGTCGGTGCTTATGACCGCACGCTACGCCGTATACCGGGCAGAATCCGCCCGGTATCTGCGGGAGACTTCTGGGTATGTCCCGGCCCATTGCTCGCGTGCTCACCCTGCTGGAGCTCCTGCAGTCGGGAGGCATTCGGACCGTGGCCGAACTCGCCGGCCGGCTCGGCGTGGACGAGCGCACGGTGCGGCGGTACGTCGACCACCTCGTCGACCTCGACGTGCCCGTCGAGTCGGTGCGCGGCCGCTACGGCGGCTACCGGCTCGCCTCCGGTTACCGCATGCCTCCGCTCATGCTGAGCGACGACGAAGCGCTTGCCGTGCTGCTCGGCCTGGTCGCAGGGCGCCGAGCCGGCTTGATGACGGCCGCGGGCACGGCGAGCGAGACGGCAGCGGCGAAGATCCGGCGGGTGCTGCCCGAGCGGCTCGGTCGCAGACTCGACGCCGTGCTCGGCTCCATCGCCTTCACAGCTCCAGCCGGTGAGCCGACCGCCCCGGAGGCCGCAGTCCTGCTCTCGATCGCCGACGCGGTGAGCCACCACCGGCCGATCTCGATCCGGTACACCGCCGCCGACGGCCGGCACAGCGAACGCACGTTGCACCCGTACGGGCTCGTCGCCCACTCGGGCAGGTGGTATGTGACGGGCGCCGATCCCGCGATCGGCGAAGACCGGACGTTCCGGCTGGATCGCATCGCGAGTGCGAGGACCCTGCCCGGCTCGTTCGAGCCGCCCGACGGATTCGACGCGGCGGAGCGGGTCCTGACGGGGCTCGCCACCACTCCGTACCGGTACGAGGTGACTCTGCGGGTCCAGGGGACGGCCGAGCAGATCCGCACCCGGCTTCCCGCCGGCATCGCGACCGTGGCGGAGCCGTCGTCGGTGAACGGCGCAGAGTCGGACCCCATGCACTGGTCCCGCGTCGAACTGCGGGCGGAACGGCTCGACTGGTTGCCCGCCGTGCTCGCGTCGCTGGACCTGCCGTTCGTCATCGAACGACCGGACGAGCTCCGTGACCTCGTCGTGGCACTCGCCGGCCGGCTCACGCAATCGGCCCGGCGAAGTTCGCCCGCGTAGGCGACAGTCCGGACGAGCCAGGGCGGCCCCTTCTACCGGACGCTTTTCACCTGCAGGATCATGAGCGCTCCGATGAGCGAGAGCAGGCCGCCGGCGACGAACAGGGCGGGATAGCCGCCGAGGTTGGCGACGATCCGCGAGCCCGCGAACGGCGCGCCACGACCTGGGGCGCGTTCAACGCGATATGGAAGAGCCCGAGGTCGCGCCCACTGTCCTCGGCCGCGGGCAGGACCAGGGTGACCAGCGCCTGGTCGACTGAGAGATAGGCGCCGAAGCCCACCCCGCCGATGGCGGCGCCGGCCAGCTGGACGGTCCAGGTCGGTGAAAGCAGTGGCAGCGCGACCGACACGCTGACCATCAGCGATGAGATGAGGAGGAGACGGCGAAGTAACCGAGGAACATCACCGCCCGCGAGCTGAACGCCCACGCGTAGTCCCGTGAGCGAAGGCCGGCCAGCGCGGACATGAACTGGGTGCGCAGCGATGCGCGCTGCGGCGGCTCGCTGCCAGGAAAGTGCTCGCGGCTGAGAATCGCGAGCAGCGCGGACGTCGCGAGGAACGATCGTGGGCGCCCTTTCCAGGATCTGAAGTGCGGCGTACCGGGCGAGGTTGAACAGGAACATCGCGCCCAGAAGCGCGCCGAGGCGGCGGCCGGTGTGAAAGCCGGCGCCTCGGCCACCGCGGCCGATCGCGTGGCGGGTTGCTCAGGTGGATCGGTTCACGTGTCCGGCTGTTCGGCGTGGCTTGATTCGGAGTGACCGGATGTGGCTTTCAATGGCGGGACAGTCATGTGACGGCACCTGCCCCGGTGACGGTCCGAATCAGGATGGTGTCGTCAGCCAAGACGGTCCCGGCCTGCCTCCGGGAGCCGTCGCAGCTCAGGCGGGGCACTGCCTCGCATACATGGACGGAGTCCCACATGCCCACGATCACGACCGAAGACGGTACCGAGATCTTCTACAAGGACTGGGGGAGCGGGCAGCCGATCGTCTTCAGCCACGGCTGGCCTCTGTCGTCGGACGACTGGGACAGCCAGATGCTGTTCTTCCTGCTGAACGGCTACCGCGTCATCGCCCACGATCGCCGCGGGCACGGCCGGTCGGCTCAAGTCAGCGAGGGTCACGACATGGACCACTACGCCGACGACCTGGCCGCCGTCACCGCGCACCTTGATCTGCGTGACGCCGTTCACATCGGACACTCCACCGGCGGCGGGGAGGTCGTGCGCTACCTCGCCCGCCACGGCGAGTCGCGCGTCGCCAAGGCGGCGCTCCTCGCCGCGGTGCCGCCGTTGATGGTGCGGACCGACGCGTACCCCGGTGGCCTGCCCAAGAGTGTCTTCGACGACCTGCAGAGCCAGCTCGCGGCCAACCGCTCGGAGTTCTACCGGGCCCTCCCGTCCGGCCCGTTCTACGGTTTCAACCGGCCGGGTGCGGAGCTGTCGGAGGCGCTCGTCCAGAACTGGTGGCGGCAGGGCATGATGGGCAGTGCGAAGGCCCATTACGACGGTATCGTGGCGTTTTCGCAGACCGACTTCACCGAGGACCTCAAGAAGATCACCGTGCCGACGCTGGTCATGCACGGTGATGACGACCAGATCGTTCCCTACGAGAACTCGGCTCCGCTGTCGGCCGAGCTTCTGCGGAACGGCACGCTGAAGACGTACACAGGCTTCCCCCATGGCATGCCGACCACCCATGCCGAGACGATCAACGCCGACCTGCTCGAGTTCATTAGGCAGTGAAGTTCAGCGCGGCGGGCGATCGGTTCGGTGGCGGGTTCGCCGACGAGGCGGGACAAGGTGCCGCTGTCTCGCGGGGAAGTCAGATGAGGCCGCGGCGGCTGGCCTGGGCGCCTGCCTGAAAGCGGGTCTCGGCGTCCAGTTCGTCCAGGAGGTGACGCAGGCGGCGGCGGAGGCTGCGCGGGCTGGTGCCGAGTTGGCGGGCGATGGCGTCGTCCTTGAGTCCGGCCGAGAGCAGTGTCAGGAGTTGGCGATCCTCCTGGGTGAGCTCCGCCCACTCCTCGCCGCGGCCGGGGCCGGAGGCCGGCTCCGGCGCGTCGTCAGGGAGCGTGGATTGAGAGCCCATCGGCAGCGCCTGCTTCCACAGGTGCTCGAACAGCTCGACCAGGGCCACCACCATGGTGGACCCCTTGATCAGCACGCCGCGCGTCAACGGTGGATCCATGTGCAGCGGCATCACCGCTCGCCAGCGGTCGACGAGCGCCATCTTGAACGGCAGTTCGGGCAGGACCCGCGCCTCCTCGCCGGCCTTGACCAGGCTGCCCAGCTCCTGCAGCGCTCCCGCGTGATCGAAGGCCTCCGGCACGTAGATGGTCCGATAACGGACGCCTTTGCGGAGCAGGGCGGTCTGGAGCGGGTTGTGATAGTCCAGCACGTACGGAGGCCGGTCGAAGGTCAGCACCTCCTCCTTGGCCTCCTGCTGCAGCCGGACGTACCAGCGCGCCTGCTCCTCGGGCCCCGCCAGGACCTCGAACTGGCCACCCTCCTCAAGATCCTGCCCGGCGGTACGGAAGGCCGCCTCCAACTGGTCGGCCGTGTCGGTGAGCCGGTCCAGGTCGCTCTGCAGGCCGCGCACCAGCGAGCGGATGGCGGTCCCCGGGTTCGTCGCCGTCCAGCGGGGTGACCGCCCCCACAGGCGGCTGACCAGGCCCCTGGCGCGCAGTCTGCTCAGTGACGTCTGGATGCGCCCCGGGTTCTCCCCGCTCCGCATGACGAGCTCCTGCACGGTGATACCGGGGCAGGCCAGCACCTCGCGGTAGATCCGCTCGTCGAACGCGCTGACCCCCACCACCGCCAGCGCCGGGCCCTCATCAAGCATGCCTACGATCTTGGCCACTTCCGGCAGTTGCCGCAATAGGCCACATGAACCTCCTTGTCACCAAAATTAACAAGCCATTAGAAATCGGGATGTGCTTCAGAGAACTGCTCTTACCGGCGTCGTGATAGCGGCCCTGGTGGCCGCCGCCACACCGGCCCAAGCGACACCCACCCCCACCCCCTCGGCCTCCTCCCGGACAGGGCAGGTCACCGGGGTTGCCGGCCCCCCTAAGACGATCACCCTCATCACCGGGGACAAGGTCACCCTCCGCCCGATCCCCGGCGAGCAGACCCGGCTCGACGTCGAGCCGGGCCCCAGCAGGGAGAAGGTCAACTTCGTCCACCGCCGGGGCGAGGAAGGGCTCAGCATCGTCCCCGTCGATGCGATGCCCCTTCTGGCCGCGGGCCGGCTGGACCCCCGGCTGTTCAACGTCACCCAGCTTGCCTCGCTCGGCTACGACGACGCCACCACGCCGGCGCTCCCGCTGATCGTGACGTACCCCGCAGGCACCGCCGCGCTGCGCGTCGCGGGCGGGCGTCCGCTGCCCGCGGTCAACGGTACGGCGCAGAGCGAGCCGCGCGCCGCCGCGGGCACGCTCTGGAAATCCCTGACCGCGGAGGCCAGATCGGCGACCGCGCCCGAGAAGATCTGGCTGGACGGCAAGGCCAAGATCTCCCTCGACGTCAGCGTCCCGCGCATCGGCGCGCCCCAGGCATGGGCGGCGGGCCACACCGGCAAGGACGTCACCGTCGCGGTGCTCGACACCGGCTACGACCCCGGCCACCCCGACCTGCAGGGCCTGGTCACCAAGACGGAGAACTTCACCTTCGAGCCCGATGTCCGCGACCTCAACGGCCACGGCACTCATGTCGCCACCACGATCGCCGGATCCGGCGCCGCCTCGGGCGGCAAGCACAAGGGCGTCGCTCCCGACGCGAGGCTGCTGATCGGCAAGATCTGCGAGCAGAGCGGAAACTGCCCGGACTCGGCCATCATCGAGGGCATGACCTGGGCGGCGCAGAACGGCGCCCGCGTCGCGAACCTCAGCCTCGGCAGCCTCGACACTCCCGGCATCGACCCCCTGGAGCAGGCCGTCAACACGCTGTCGGAGCAGTACGGCACGCTGTTCGTCATCGCGTCGGGCAACGACGGCCCCCAAGCGCTCGGCTCGCCGAGCAGCGCGGACCACGCGCTGTCGGTCGGCGCCTCCCAGCACGAGACCGACACGGTCGCCGGGTTCAGCAGCACCGGCCCGCGCGCCGGCGACGCCGCGGTCAAGCCCGACCTGATCGCGCCCGGCGTGGACATCGTCGCGGCCAGGGCCGCGGGCACCTACGCCGGCGCCCCGGTGGACGACTTCCACACGCGCATGAGCGGTACGTCCATGGCCACCCCGCACGTGGCGGGAGCGGCGGCGATCGTCGCCGGCCGGCACCCCGACTGGAAGGCCGGCCAGATCAAGGCGGCGCTGATGGCCTCCACCGCCCCCGGCGACGAGCTCGGCGCCTACGTCCAGGGCTCCGGCCGCGTGGACGTCGCCCGCGCCGTCACCCAGCAGGTCACGGCCGAGCCCACCTCGCTGAGCATGGGGGACATCGAGCTGCCCGTTCCCGCGCCCAGCGAGCGCACGCTCACCTACCGCAACGACGGCGACACCGCCGTCCGGCTGGACCTGAGAGTGACGGCCAAGGACGGCCAGGGCGAGCCGGTGACGCCGTTCAAGCTCAGCGCCACCACGGTGGAGGTGCCCGCCCACGGCACCGCGCAGGTCAAGGTGACCGCCGAGGCCACCGCGCTCGGCACGTACAGCGGTACGGTCATCGCCACCGACGCCGAGGTCTCCGTGCGCACCGGCATCGGCATGCGGGTGGAGCCGGAGAAGCACGCGCTCAAGCTGAGCTTCATCGGCTCGGACGGCAAGCCCGCCCAGGTGGCCTTCGCCGGGGTCATCGACCTCGACGCCAAGGAACAGCGCAACTACGACATCTCCAGCGGCGCACTGGATCTCAGGTTGCTGAAGGGCCACCGCTACACGGTCGTCACCCTCATGGCCGACCAGGACGGCGCCGTGGTGATGGCCGCGGACCCGGAGTTCACGCTCGACGCCGACCGTACCTTCACCGCTGACGCCCGTGAGGCCGGACAGGTGGACGTACGGACGGAGGAGCCGACGGCACGGCTGGCGCTCGGCATGCTCGGCATGCTCCAGCTCGTCGACGGTATGCAACCGCTCGGCGTGGACGTCGACCTGCGCGGCATGCGGGGCGCCGACCGCGTCGAAGGCATCAAGGCCATCCCCACGACCCGAACGGTGAGCAAGCAGTTCGCTTACTACAGGTGGACGCAGTGGGCCAAGCCGAAGGGTGATGGCGGCTACGACGACAGCCCGTACTTCTACCACCTGATGAAGGCCGAGCCGCGCATCCCCGCCGACCCCGGCTACCGCCCGCGCCACCGCGATCTCGCGAAGGTCTCCTCCACGTACGGTACGCAGCAGGACGGGAAGCAGGGCGAGCACTTCGCCCTGCCCGTGCTGTACGGGAAGGAGCTGGCATGGACGCCCTACGGCGAGGTGTCCCGGTTCTCGCTTCCCTTCACCAGGACCGAGTACTACACGCCCGGCGACACCAGCTGGTACCCGTCCTTCGTCCAGTACCAGGTGCCGCCGATCGGGTGGGACGACCTGGACCAGTTCTTCTTCCACAGGGCCGACAAGACGATCACCTACCGCGCTGGACAGAAGACCTCCGATCGCTGGAACACCGGTGTCTTCGCGGCCTCGCTGACCCCGGGTGGCGACTACTCCTGGCGTGATGAGAACTGGCTGCAGGTGAGCGCCGAGCTGTTCGGGGACGGCAACCCCGACCGCCACTCCTTCGCCGACTACAGCAACCCGCAGGCCAAGCTCTACCGCGACGGCAAGGAGATCTACACCGCCGATCACCTGTCCACCACCCTCCAGATGCCGGTCGACCGGAAGGCGGCCGACTACCGGCTCACCATGACCGCTGACCGCCTCCCGGCCGCGACGAAGCTGTCCACCCGGGTCAGCGCCGAATGGCGGTTCCGGTCGAAGACCCCCGAGGCGGGCAAGCGGCAGTTGCTGCCGCTGATGGCCGTCAAGATCAACCCGGATCTGGACGCCCACAACCGCGCGGAGGTGGGCCATATGCGCATCCCGCTGCGGGTCCAGCGCCAGGAGGGCTCACCTGACCTGAGGGTCAGCAAGCTCACCGTGGAGATCTCCTACGACGACGGCGGCACCTGGCTGCCCACGCTGGTGCACCGCTCCGGCAAGGGCGCCTGGGCCGCCGAGACCCGCCATCCGGCCGGCACGCACGGCAAGTTCGCCTCCTTGCGCGTCAAGGCGGCCGACACCGGCGGCAACTCTTTCACCGAGACCGTCATCAGGGCCTACGAGATCAAGTGAATCCAGGGACCCCGCCGCGCCTGCCGGGCGCGGCGGGGTCCCGTCTCCGACGTCGGAGGAGCACGGCGCGGTGATCCGGCGGATAGATGTGAGGAAGGATCATGAGATCGCCCTTCCCACGATGACTTGATTGGAGTGTCATGACGCTGACTATCTCGGAGGAACCTTGGGACAGTGTCGACGGAGACCGTCTGCGTAGCGCGATGGAAGCGGAACTGGCCGCCCGCTACGGCATCCCGGACCAGGAGACCGACAAGCCCACCGCGGAGAACGCCGACGTGTACCTCATCGCCCGCGACACCGCTGGCAACGCGACCGGCTGCGGCGCGCTGCGCCTGCTGCCCGACGGCACGGCCGAGATCAAGCGGATGTACGTCACGCCCCAGGCTCGCGGCACAGACGTGGCCACGAGCATCCTGCGTAACCTGGAGGAGCACGCTCGCCGACGCGGGCTCGACACTGTGCAACTGACGACCGGCGACAAGCAGCCCGACGCGATCCGATTTTACGAGCGTGAGGGCTACGAACGAACCGACGGGTACGGTCCCTACGCCGGCCATCCCATGGCCGTCTGCATGGCCCGCCGGCTTGCCTGAGCTTGGCGCGGAGGGGGCCGCAGCGAAGTGCCCGGTCCCGGGCCTCCCGCCGCTGGCCGCCCTGCGGTCATTGGCGCCGACCGCGCCGGGCGGGTGGTCACTGACGATGTGGCAATCGAACGGCGCTTTTAAATCTACATTGTAAAGGGGTGCTCCCTTCTCAAAATCACCCCACAGATCCAACAAACCCTGGCCGCAACGTGAGTCCCACAAAGCTCTCGCTGATCGGGAGGAAGCACGCGATGGCGTCGCCTGCGACGGTCCAGGAAAAGCCATGGCGACCAGGGCCGTCAGGTTGTGACGAGCTCACTGAAGGACCTTGAGCAGCTGGTCGGCCAGGACGGCTGCCGAGGCGGGGTTCTGGCCGGTGAACAGGGTGCGGTCAACCACCGTGTACGGCTTCCACATCTCGCCCTTGGTGAAGTCGACGCCCAGGTCGATGAGCTCGTCCTCCAGCAGCCAGCGGGCCTTCTGGCCGAGCCCGACCGCGTTCTCCTCCTCGTTGGTGAACGCGGTGACCCGGTAGCCGGCGAAGGGCGATACGCCGTGGATCCTGGTCGCCAGCATCGCGGCCGGTGCATGGCAGACGATGGCGAGGGGCTTGCCGGAGGCCAGCGCCTCGGTCAGCAACCGGCCGGCGTCCGCGTCGACGCACAGATCTTCCATGGGGCCGTGGCCGCCCGGGAAGTAGACGGCGTCGTAATCCTCCAGGCGGGCGTCCGCCAATCGGATCGGACGCCGCATCACCTCCGCTGAGCGGATGATCGCCTCCAGATCAAGCGCGATCTGAGGACTGCCGGCCAGCTCGGGGCGCAGGCTCATCATGTCCACGGTCGGGACCACTCCGTTGGGGGTGGCGACCACGATCTGGTGCCCGGCGTCGGTGAGCGCCTTGTACGGGGCCGCGAACTCCTCGGCCCAATATCCCGTCGCGTGCCTGGTGCCGTCCTTGAGCGTCCAGTACGCCGTTCCGGTCATGACGAAAAGTAGTTTCGCCATTGGGCAACCGCCTCCCCGTCGTGCATCTGATGCGGTTGGTGCGGGTCTTACAGTGAGCATCTTATGTCCGGGTGTGACCGAGGCCACAGGCCGGGGGGCCAGGATGCGGAGCCGGACGACCGCCGCGTGTCGTCCACCGCGAGGTCGCATGTGCGTGGAGAACGGATCTGTGAGCAGGCGTTTCACCTGCGAGGACCTCACCCCGCCGGATGCGGGACCTGACCCGGGTCACCCGGGCACGGGCAGGCCACCGCCTCGCTGATCGTCGGCAAGTGGTCGGCCGCCAGCGCAACAAGGGCGAGTCCTTGCACGCGCTGAGCCGCGACCTGCACTACGCCCAGCAGGGCACCATGCTCCATGAAGGGAGAAGGCGCAGGCGGTTTGAAGGCGATCGCCGGTGCGCACGCGTGAGGATCTATCGAAAGGTGGACGACCGGCGTCATGCCTCTCGGCGAGGCTGAGGGGCATGAAGAAGACGATCATTGCCGTGCTCGGCGCCATACTGCTCCCCGTAGCAGCGGGGACGCCGGCGGTGGCGGATATCGGGCTGGCCTGGCAGGACTGCGGAGACGGCCTGCAATGCGACCGGATCACCGTGCCCGCCGACTGGGCCGCTCCCAAAGGGAAGCAGATCACGCTGGGGCTCGCCAAGCTTCCCGCGCGTGACCCGGCCACCAGGAAGGGCACGCTTGTCCTCAACATGGGCGGTCCCGCCCAGCAGATCTCGATCCTGCGCCAGATGAAGGGCACCTTCGCCGACCTGACCCAATGGTTCGACGTGGTGCTCTTCGACCCGCGCGGGTTCGAGGCGAGCACCGAGGTGCGCTGCCCCAACCCGGCGCCGTATCCCACCAACGGGGAGTGGGTGTTCACCAACCGCGCCGCCTTCGCCCAGTACACGAAGCAGAACCACCGCTTCGGCAAGGGATGCGCCGAAGCCGCCGGCCCGCTCGCGGGCAATCTGAACAGCTGGCAAGGGGCCCGCGACCTGGAGGCGGTCCGGGTGGCGCTGGGCGAGCGGAAGCTGAACTACTTCGGCAACTCCTACGGCGGCGTCCTCGGTGTGGCCTACGCCGAGTACTTCCCGTCCCGCGTCGGCCGCATGTATCTGGATAGTCCGATCGACCACACCAACCGGTCGTGGGATGAATGGGTCCTGGCCAGAGCGAAGGTCAAGGAGGACAACCTGCACCGCTTCGCCGAGTGGTGCGCCACCGACCGGAGTTGCGCGCTCCACGGCCGCGACGTGCTCAAGGTGTGGGACGAGGTCATGGCCCTTGCCGCCAAGCGGCCCATTCCCGCGCCCGGTGCCGGAGCAGGTGCCACGGCCGGCGCGGCCCTGATCGCCTCCCGCGCGACTGTCTCGTTCGATGCGACGTGGCCCGAAGTGGCCAAGTCCCTGGCCGAGGCGGACGCGGGTGACGCCACCCGGTTCGCCAAGCCGTTCGCCGGGGCGCCCGACCCGGACCTCAGCAGGATCACGATGTGCGCCGACTTCCCGTTCCCGACCGCATACCGTGAGGTCAAGGCCATGGAGGCACGGCTGAGAAAGACCGCGCCGCGCATCGGCTGGACCATGGCCTGGCCGATGGCCGGCCTCTGCACCGGACTCCCGAAGAAGACGTCCTACCCGCCCCATCCGATTCGCCCACGCGGCCTGCCGTCGATCTTGATCGCCAATGGCGAGTACGACGACACGGCGGCGCCCGCGTACGGACGCCGGATCGCCGCGCAACTCGGCGGCGCCCGCTACCTGGCGGCCAAGGGCGGTCACGCGCTCTACTGGAGCGGCAACCCCTGCGTCCGCGACCACGTGCACCGCTACCTGACCACCGGGCAGCTCCCGCCCAAGGGCACGACCTGTGGTCCGGCATCGTCGTGACATGCACTGGCTGAGGGAGGTCTTGCTCGTCGCCGGCGCCGCGACCGCCGCGGTGCTGCTGACGGCGCTGGAAGCGCCGGTACCGATCGACGTGCCGCTCCTTGTCGGCTTCAGCGCCGGCGTCAGCCTCCCCTTGCTCGTACGGCGGGTGCTCCCGTTGACCGCCGCGGTGACGTCTGCGGTGATCGCGCTGGCCGGGATGGCGCAGCTGCACCGCTGGGAGGGGATGCTGGTCACGATGGCCCTGTTCTGTGCGGCCGTCTACCACCGGCCGCGGCGTCCGGGCCTGGTGCTGTCGGTCTCCTCGTGCTGGGTTCTCGGCACCCTGGCGGTGATGGGGGGCGAGGGCGTCCCGGAGCCGACCAGCATAGTGATCATGAGCATCGCGCCCGTGGCCACCGGCTACGCGCTGCGGCTGCACCAGGATCGGGCCGACCAGACGCTGCGATTGCAGCGGGCTGAGGCGGAGCGCGTCCTGGCCGAGGAGCGCACCTGGCTGGCCAGGAACGTGCACGACAGCGTCGGCCACCACCTGACCGCGATCCGGCTACAAGCGGCGGCGGCCAGGCGAACACGCGGTGACACCTCGGCGACGCGGGCCCTGGAAACGATCTCGGACCTGTCGCTGTCGGCGCTGACGGAGGTACGCGACCTACTCCGGACGCTCAGCGAGCACCCGGCCGCCCTTCAGCCCGGCACCGCCGACCTGGAGCGGCTGGCCGGGCAGCTCACCTCCGCCGACCGCACGATCACCATGAGCCGTTCGGGGACGGAGGGCGTCCTGCCGCCGGCCGTCGACCACACCGCCTACCGGGTCGTCCAGGAAGCACTGACGAACGTCGTACGCCATTCGACCGCGACCAAGGTGACCGTCCACCTGCGGCAGAACGACCGCGGCCTGCGCATCGAGGTACTCGACAACGGCGCCCCGGCTCAGGCGGCCCAGGCCGAGGGCCAAGGTATCCGCGGCATGCGGGAACGGGTGCGCCTGCTCGACGGCACACTGTCGGCGGGACCGGCCGAAACGGGCGGTTGGCGGGTCCGCGCCGACCTGCCCAGAGAAGGGAACGCGTGGTGACGATCCGGGTGCTGGTCGCCGACGATCAGGCGGCGGCTCGGGAGGCGCTGCAGCTCATCCTCGACGGTGAACCCGACATCGACGTGATCGCGACGGCCGCCGACGGCGCCGAAGCGGTGCACCAGGCGCTGTGGCGGCGGCCGGACGTGGTCGTGATGGACCTGCGCATGCCGGGCATGGACGGCATCGCCGCCATCGGCCGCCTGGCCGCCGCCGAATCCGCCCCCCGCATGCTCGCCCTGACCACGTTCGACCTCGACGAGTACCTGTTCGGCGCGCTGCGCGCAGGAGCGGCCGGCTTCCTGCTGAAGGACAGCGACCCCGACGTGCTCGTCACGGCGGTCCGCGAGCTGCACCAGGGCAGGGGGTTGATCGACCCGCAGGTCACCGGTCGCCTGATCAGCCGCTTCGCCGCGCTGTCCCCACGCCTTCCCACCCCCGAACTCGACCTGCTGACCCCGCGCGAACACCACGTGCTACGCCTCCTGGCCCGAGGACTGAGCAACGGCGAGATAGCCGCCGCCTGCACCATCGAGGAAGGCACGGTCAAAACCCACGTCAACCGGATCCTCACCAAACTCGGCCTCCGGACCCGCGTGCAAGCAGCGATCTACGCCCACGAACACGGCATCGTCACCCGTGATGCACCTTGACCGTCCGCCGGTCTCGGGCGCCCGCCCCGATCGACTTTCGTAACAGACCCTAGACTGGCCGGCGATCGCCACCAGGTGGGCGCTGACGACCCCCCGAGCCGTACCATCGCCCGGTTGGAGGGCGAGCTGGGCACGCCACTGTTCGATCGGAGCGGCCGGCTCCGGTTGAACGACGCGGGCAAGCTCTTCCTCGGTTACGTCGAACGCTCCTTGGGGGGAGTTGGACGCGGGGCGGCGGGCCGTCGCCGACGCCATCAGCGAAGGGGTGGGCACCGTACGGCTGGCATCGGAAACCTTCCTCACCCTTACCGGGCCGCTGGCGGCCTACAAGCGCGCTCATCCCGACATCGAGGTCGAACTCCGCTGGATGCTGGCCGAGGAGATGGCCCGCCATCTGCGAGCCCAGGAGGTCGACCTGTGTGTCGCCTCCCAGCCCATTTCCGCAGCGGGTTTGACGGCGGTTCAGCTGCTCGATGACGCGGTTGGGATGGCGACGCCGCTCGGCCATCCGCTGGCGAGCCGTACCTCTGTGAGCATCGACGAACTCGCCGGCCAGCCCTTCGTCAGCGCCCGCAAGGGACACTGGCGACGCAGGCTGCTCGATCGGCTCTTCGCCGCACGAAGCCTCACCCCGAAGATCGTGTGCGAGGTCGACGAACCCAGCGCCATCGCCGACCTGATCGGCGCGGGGCTGGGCATCGGCCTCGTCCCCGCCTTTGCCCGGCGTAGCTCCACGCGGGTCACCGCCGCCTGGGTCGCCGTCGACAGCCCCGACTGCCGTCGCACGGTCACCCTCTACTGGGCGGCCGACAGCCACCTGTCGACCGCCGCCCGGCTGATGCGCACCACGATCACCAGCTGGAACTGGATCACCGCAGAACCACGGAGCAACGCGGATGACGAGGGTGTCCTGCCGACGACGTCGACGATGTGATGCGCGATCCGCTCGCCGATGCTGGGCTGCCCGTGGGGTCGGTCCGCCCAGCCGGCCGTTCGGAGTCGTGATCATGTGGCTGGGAAAGGAGTGGACGGGATGGTGATCGGGCTTGTAGCTTGCAGTTGCCCGTGACACCGCCCGAGGAGGTGAGCCCCATGAACGCTGTATCGATGTGGGTGCTCCCCCTTCCTGTCACGGTCGGGCGATTGAGGTAGGTGTCGCCGGGAGCGCCTCGCCAACAAGGCACTCCCGAAAGGCAACACCTATGCACTCTCAGCAGGTCACCGCCGAGCCGCCGTCGAACGACAGGGTCGAGCGTGACTCCACGGTGGGCGACGTCCCCGGAGTTCTCTGGTCGCCGGCCTCCGGCGCCGATCGCGCGCCCTTCATCTTCGATGTGATCATTGCCGGGTGCGGGCCGACCGGTGCGATGCTGGCCGCCGAACTGCGGCTGCACGATGTACGGGTACTCGTTCTGGAGAAGGAAACCGAGCCCGCGTCGTTCGTCCGCATAGTCGGTCTGCATATTCGCAGTCTCGAGCTGATGGCGATGCGCGGACTGCTGGATCGCATTGTTCAGCATGGAAGACGGCGTCCGGCCGCCGGGTTCTTCGCCGCCATCCCCAAACCCGCGCCCAAGGGCCTGGATTCCGCGTACGCCTATCTGCTGGGCATCCCGCAGCCGGTCATCGAACGTCTGCTTGAAGAACATGCGATCGAACTGGGTGCGCAGGTCCGGCGCGGTTGCGCGGTCGCCGGTGTCGAGCAGGACGACGAGGGTGTGACCGTCGAGCTGGCCGACGGGGAGCAGCTGCGTTCGCGCTATCTCGTCGGCTGTGACGGCGGGCGCAGTACGGTCCGTAAACTGCTCGGTGTCGGCTTCCCCGGCGAGCCCTCACGGACCGAGACGCTGATGGGCGAGATGGAAGTGGGCGTGCCGCAGGAGGAGATCGCCGCCAAGGTGACCGAGATCCGCGAGACCCATCAGCCGTTCTGGCTCCGGCCCTTCGGCGAAGGGATCTACAGCGTGCTGGTCCCCGCCGCGGGAGTAAGCGACCGCGCGGAACCGCCCACCCTCGAGGATTTCAAACGACAGTTGCGCACCATCGCCGGCACCGATTTCGGCGTGCACTCCCCGCGCTGGATGTCGCGTTTCGGGGATGCCACCCGGCTGGCCGAACGTTATCGGGTCGGGCGGGTGCTGCTGGCCGGCGATGCGGCACACGTTCATCCACCCATCGGCGGACAGGGCCTCAACCTGGGCGTTCAGGACGCGTTCAACCTCGGCTGGAAACTGGCCGCACAGATCCGCGGCTGGGCGCCGGAAACACTGCTGGACACCTACCAGGCCGAACGTCATCCGGTCGCCGAGGACGTGCTGGACAACACCCGCGCCCAGACGGAACTGCTGTCCGCCGAACCGGGCCCGCAGGCCGCGCGCAGACTGCTCACCGAACTGATGGACTTCGATGAGGTGAACCGCTATCTGATCGAGAAGATCACCGCGATCGGCATCCGCTACGACTTCGGCGCAGGCCCCGACCTCCTCGGCCGCCGCCTGCGCGACATCGACGTGAAACGGGGCCGCCTCTACGAGCTGCTGCATCGCGGCCGCGGCCTGCTGCTGGACCGCACCGAACGCCTGACCGTCGGTGGCTGGTCAGACCGGGTCGATTATCTCGCGGATCCCACAGCGGAACTGGATGTCCCGTGCGTCCTGCTACGCCCCGACGGCCACGTCGCCTGGATCGGCGACGATCAGCATGACCTGGACGACCACCTCTCCCGCTGGTTCGGCAAGCCCGCCAACTGATCGGCGCCAGGAGCCGGGAGCGGTCGGCGTTCCCCTCGGACATCGACCGCTCGCCGGCATGGCGAAAACGGCCATGCCGGCGTCGGATGAGTTGCCCCAGGCGGCTTGCCGGCGGCCCCGGCGTCCCGGAAAAGGATCTCGGCGCGGTGACCCTCTCAACACGGGTGATCTCATCAGGCAACGGGGCGAGTTGCTCGCGTTCGTCCTCTGCGGTGAGCGCCTGGTAGCCCCCGGGCCTGCCGAGCAGCTCTTGCGCGGTTGCGCCGCCGCAAGCATGTACACCGGTACCCCTCCGCGCCGCGCCGCCGTCCGCAAATCGGGTTGCGCCCGTAATTAGGGTGGTTGTCATGGCAGAGATCGATGGCGAGGCGTTCGTCCGCGACGGGTTCGTGAAGGTGGCCGCGACGGTGGCGCCGGAGCTGGCCGAGGCGGCGCTGGCGCAGGCGTGGGCACAGCTGGGCGGCCGTTCCCCCGGCGATCCGTCCGGCTGGGACGAACCGGTGATGTGGGCGTCGGACCTGACCGGTCAGGGGCCGCTGGGCGAGATGGCGCGCAGCGCTCGGGTGGCGCGGGCACTGGATGAGGTGTGCGGGGCGGACGGCTGGGCGCCGCGTGGCGCGCTGGGCATGATCCCGGTACGGTTTCCCGGCAAGGCGGTGGTAGACGATCGAGGCTGGCACATCGATGCGAATGTGGCGCTGTCCGACGGGACGTACGCGGTCAGCGGGCGGCCGGAGATGATGCTGGTGCTGACGTTGCTGTCGCACGTGGGCCCGGATGACGCGCCGACGCGGATCCGGGTGGGTTCGCACCGGGCGGCGGGTGCGGCGCTCGCGGGGCAGGTGCTGGACCCGATGAAGGCCGGGCCGGTGGTCGACGCGGCCACGCGGGACTTCCCGCTGGCACACGCCACGGGCGAGCCGGGCGATGTGTTCCTGGTGCACCCGTTCACCGTGCACGCCGCCGACGAGCACCGGGGGACGGGGCCCCGGTTCATGGCGCAGGGGCCGGTGCTGCTGAGGCAGCCGGTTTCGCCGGAGGCGGGCAATCTCCTGGGACGGGCACTGGCCGGCTGACGCCCGCGGGTACCGGCGGTCCCGTACTCGGCATCGCCTTCACCGAACAGGTGCAGGTGATGCTGCTCCCAGCCCATCGCGGCCCTGGATCACCTCGTGCAGCTGGTCCAGGGCCGCCGTCGACGGCAGATGGACGTGGGAGCCGACGTGCAGCCGTGCGCGGTCGCGATGGAACTACTTCCGCTGGACGAGGAGTGTGCCGTCGAGGCGAAGGTGGCCGCGGCCTTCACGATCCGCGCCGCAAAGGTCTAAGGATGTCACCATTTGGTTAGGTCGCTCCTCCCCTGGATAGGCGATCATGAGGCGGCCAAGTCAGCGGATTACTTACGGGAGAGACCTCCGCGTGCGCAACGATGCCTCGTTACCGAGCTATGAACGTCTTTTCGGGCACCTCGATCTGCGGGCGGGAGATGAGGCCCGGTCCGTCTACTCGCCGGCGGCCTATCTGACCGACCTGCTCACCTTCCTTCAGGAGACCTTCTCCGATGTCTCCCTGCTGCGGCGACGGCCGGACATCGGGAAGGTCGAGCTCGACGCGGACGGCACCTTCACCGAGCTGCCCTACCTGGACGTCGTCAACGAGGTGCTCGAAGCCCTGGTGGGCGAGCGGCCCTACGACCGGCTGAAGACGCTCAAGCACCCGCTCCACCTGCCCTTCTCCCTGGACACCGCGCGATTCGCCACGTACCTGAAGTATCTGGGGGTCGATCCGGTCGAGTTCTACCGGCTGTTCGCCGCCAGGGTGGACCCCGATCGGGTGACCCGCGACCAGCTCGGGCTGACCCTGGAGGACGTCGATCTCATCTCCGTCCAGCGCTTCGACGCCGCCTCCCTGGCCGAGGCTTATGGGCTGGGCTCCGAGGAGCAGGTCAACGCGTTGTGCGACATCGACCGGTTCCTGTCCGCGACCTCACTGACCGGTGAGGAACTGCGCGATCTGCTTTACCAGGACCCCGAGATGGAACGTTCCCGGAGCGGGTTCTGGGTGCACCAGGGCGCCGTCGTGGAGGTCGGTCCCGACGACCGCACGCTCGTGCTGCGCTCCGGCGGGGAGCCGCCCCACGAGTGGTTCGACCGCGCCCATCGCTTCATCCGGCTGGCCCGCAGGACGGGGCTGTCGTTCACCGACCTCGACCGGGTGACCGCCGGGATCTCCAACGGGCTGGAGCCGGTCGCGCTGCGCGCCCTGGCCGCCGCGGTCCACCTGCACCGTACGCACGACGTGCCGTTCGATCTCATCGAGGCGCTCATCACCCGGACGCTGCCCGATGAGATCAAGGACGGCCCGTTCCCGGCCGGCGACATCCTCGCGCCGCAGAATCGGTCGTATCGTCGCCATTTGGCACGTTCCATCGACCTGGCGGAAACAGAGATCATCGAGGTGGTCCGCCGCCTCCGCGCGCGCTACGCGGGTCCGCTCGAGGAGAGCCCGTTCGACCGGGGCATCGGCCGTCCGGGCCTGGTCGTGCTCAACCGGGTGGCCCGCCTGACCGGCGCGCTGGGCATGTCCGTCGAGGAACTGTTCGCCGTGCTGGACGCGCTGGAGGCCGACCCGGCCATCGAACGCCACTCGACCTTCCCGGTGCTGCCGGTGCTCGACGGCGGGTCGGGCGACATCTACCGCATGCTCGAACGCGACGAGGACCCGGCCGCCTCGCTCTGGCTGACCCAGACGGTGTTCGAGGTCGTGGCCTGGATGCGTACGTGGGGCTTCGCCGGGGAGGACCTCGGCGCCGTCCTCGGCGGGCCGGCCACCCCGGAGTCGCGGGAGGAGCAGGCCCAGGTCATCGCCCAGATCGCCGAACGGTTCGCCGACATGGCGCTGTCCCCCCGGACCTTCGTCTCCGACCGGTTCGACGAGCGGGCCGCGCGGGTCCTGTACGAGGGGGTGACCACGTACACCGACGGCGTGGTGTCCCCGCACGACCCGCGCCTGCTGCGGATCGACCCGGCCGTGGTGGCCACCGCCGCCCACGATGCCGTCGGCCGCCTCGCCGTGCTCACCAAGGGCGACTTCCTGGGGCTCGGCCTGGGGAACCGGCTGACCGCCAAGATTTTCACCAACCTCGTTCTCCGGGATGTCATCCAGGCCGGCGGGCTGCTCGCCTCCGAGGACCTGCCTGCCGGGCTCACCTTGGCCGGGGACTTCTCCGCCTACCGGGAGACCCTGTTCGGCGTCGTCGCGGGGCTCCAGGACGCCTTTTACCCCTCCGACCTGGCCGCCGCCCTGCCGCAGCTCACCGAGGCCGACCGCGCCGAGCTGTACGACAACCTGGTGCACAACGGGTACCTCACCGAGGAGGGTGACGTCCTCGACCCCGAGATGTTCGCCGATCCCGCGCGGGCCGCCGACTTCCGCCTCAACGTGCCGCTCGACGACGTCGCGCCCGCCGTGCTCGCCCTGCTCAAGGAGCGGGCCGAAGCCTACCGTGCGGCCAGGATCCCGCTCGACCCCGACGTCTTCGGCGAGCTGAGGCTGACCGCCGAGCAGTTCGCCGCGCTCGCCGAGAGCCTGCGCTTCAACGGCGTCATCGACGCCGATGGCGTCTACCGTGACAAAGCCGCCCTGGCCGCGCTCGATGTCGCCGACCTCGGGATCGCCCTGGAGTTCTACCCGGTCCGGCGCGCGGTGCTGGCGGCGATGAAGGCCCAGCTCGCGGCGGCGAAGGCCATGATGCACCTGATCACCCCCGCTGACTTCGCGGACCTGGCCGATGACGTCATGGCCGCCCGGGTGGTCAGGCGCCTGGAGCGGGAGGTCCTCGACGAGGGCCACGCCGGCGAGGAGGACCGTAACGGCGTCGTCGACCTGGGCGAGGACTTCACCGGCGAGGACGGGACGCTGGTCGCCGAGCGCATCGCGGACATCACGCGGGCGCTGACGCCCTACCGCCTCGACCTGGACGCCCTCACCGAGCTCGGCTTCGACGACGACGAGTGCTCCCGGCTGGTCGCCATGCTCATCGACGCAGGACACCTGACCGAGACGCTCAGTGTGCCCGGTCGACGGCTGACCTACTTCCGCACCGTCACCAGCGCGCTCGACTTCAGCCTGCCCGGCGTCGACGACTACGCCAAGGACGTCTTCTTCCTGCTGCACGCGGTGGCCAAGGAGCAGGCGGACGCCGTCGCCGAGCTGACCGGCGCCCTCGGTGAGCTGGCCGCGCGCCAGCACGGCGCCCTGCTCATCCTGCTCCAGGACGTGCTCGGCGTGCCAGGCCCCGCCATCGAGGCGATCGGCGCGGCCGTGGCACCCGGCGGCCTCGACGTGCTGGTGGCACCCGCGCTCGGCGACGGCACGGCGGGACCGGAGTTCGCGCGGGTCTACCGGCGGCTCCGCGGCTTCGCCCGGCTGGCCGCCAAGCTCGGCCTGGACGGCGACGAGGTCACCGTGGCCTTCCACGACCAGGACCTGACCGGCAAATTCCCCGAGCCGCTCGCCATGCCGCCCGGTCACGACCGCTTCGACGCGCTGCTGACCGGCCACGACGGCCTGATCTACATGTTCCACGGCAGCGTCTACTGGACCTACTCCGCCCGGACACTGGCCCTGACCGACTCCCGGCAGAAGCCGCTGACCGAGCTGTCGCCCCACTTCGCCGGCCTGTCCGCGATCGACGCGGCCTTCACCCTGCGCGACGGCACCGAGTGGATCGTCGGCCGGGGCCCGAGCAACGTCTCGACGTGCTTCACCCGCGAGCCCGGCGGCACCCGCTGGGCGCCGAAGGAGCAGGTCTGGGGCAAGGTACGCAACAACTTCACGGACCCGAAGAAGATCGACGGCGCCTACGTCGATCCGGAGGGCCGCACCCACCTGTTCGCCGGCGACCAGTACGTGCGGTACTCCGGCGACGACCACACCTACGCCGACGAGGGCTACCCGAGGCCGATCACCGAGTGGTGGCAGGGCGACACCCCGCTTCCCGAGGTCTTCCGTGCCGCGGTGGACGCCGTGATCCACGGTCACGACGGCCGCACGTACGTCCTGTCAGGCGAACGGACCTTCGACGGCGTGACCGAGCAGCCGCTCACCGAACGGTGGGGCCGGTTGCGGAACGCCTTCGACGGCGCCGAGCGGATCGACGCCGCCTACGCCGACGCCGACGGCTATCTGCTGTTCTCGGGTGACCAGGTGGTGCGCTACTCCGACAGCCCGGAGAACGACGGTGTCCGGGTGGCCGAGGGCTATCCCCGGCGGATCGAGACGTGGCGGCCGGAGGTGCCGGTCGAGTTCGAGGGCGCCGTCGAGGCGGCCTTCGAGGACGGCTCCGGCACCGTGCACCTGTTCAAGGACGGCAAGACCGCTGCCCTCGGCACCTCCAGCGGCGTGGAGCCGACCGCCGCGAAGTGGGGCCTGATGGCCGACGTGCTGCCCGGTGGCCGGGTGGACGCCGCGTTCGTCGGGCTGGACGGCAAGACCTACCTGTTCAGCGGCGATCGCTACATCCGCTACTCCGGCGCCGACTACTCCGTCGTCGACCTCGGCTACCCGCGTGCCGTCGCCGGTGACTGGGGCGGGCTCGACCGGGTCGACGCCGCGTTCGTGATGGACGGCTCGGCCCACCTGTTCGGGCCGGTCGGGCTGATCCTCGACCTGCCCGCCGACTACGAGGCCGAACTGGCCGACGGCACCTGCTCGCCCGCGCTGCGCCGCCGCCTGCAGGAGCACGGCGTGGTAGTCGGGCCGGCCACCCCCGTGACCGGGGCCTCGCCCGAGTGGCGGGTGACCGCCGAGGGCGGCATCGCGCTGACCATCCGCCGGACCGGTGACCGCATCCGGGTCCACGGCGACGACACCCCCTTCTACGTGCGCTACTCCACCCGCGACTACACCGAACCCGACGACGGCTTCCCCAGGCCGCTGGCGGAGAACTGGCTGAACCTGCCCGAGACGTTCACCCGGCTCGACGCGGTCTTCGCCGGTGGCGACAACCAGACCTGCCTGTTCAGCGGCGACCGCTTCGTCGTGTTCGACAATCGGCACCGCTGGTGGTCGGAGCCCAGGAGTCTGCGCGAACGGTGGGACAGCATCCCGTTCGACCACATCGACGCCGCGTTCGTCGGCAAGGACGGCAGGACGTACGTCTTCTCCGACGACCGGTACGTCCGCTACTCCACCGCGGACTACACCGAGATCGACGACCGTTATCCGGCGACCACCGCGAACTTCTGGGGCAACGTCGTCAACACGATCCAGCGCACCGGCCGGGTGGACGCCACCCTGGTCATGGACGTGACCGAGCCGGCCGGCGACGTCCACACGTACACGTACCTGTTCGCCGGCGACCAGTACGTCCGCTACCGCGACCACGACTACCGGGTGATCGAGGACGGCTACCCGCGGGCCCTGTCGGAGCTGGCCGGGGAGCCCAGGCTGGGGGCGCTGGAGGTCACCCTCGACGGGGTGGACGCGGCGTTCGCCGACCGGCGGACGGTCTACCTGTTCCGGGGCGGCCAGTGGCACGCCGTGTCCGACGCCCTCTACCGGTCCTACGACCTGCCCGGGATCACGGCCGCCTACGTCGACCATGGCTCGATCATGGTGCGGACGGATCAGGGCTGGCGCCGGCAGCATGCCCTGGAGGGCCCGGAGAAGAGCGAGCCGGTCCGGCCGCCGGCGCTGCGCACGGCCCCGGCCGACTACCGCGACGGGCTCGACGCCGTGCTGACCGGGGCCGACGGGAACACGTACCTGTTCAAGGGGTCGATGTGCCTCAACACGGCCAGCGGGAAGGACTACCCGCTCGACGAGGAGTGGGGCCGCCCACGTAACACGATTTATCAGGACAACGTGGTGGATGCGGCGTTCGTTGGGCGGGACGGGAGGACGTACCTGTTCAGCGGGGACCAGTTCGTCGTCTACGGCGACTCGGCCGACGTCATCGACGGCGGGCCGAAGTCCATCGCCGAGCACTGGGGCGGGCTGACCAGCGTCGCCCTGGCCTACCACCGCGACGACACGACGCACCTGTTCGAGCGCCCAGGGCCCGACGGCACGAGCCGCCACCTGGTCTACACCGGCGACGAGGGAGCCTACGAGCGGCCCGACCCCGGCTATCCGGCGCTCGCCGACGAGACCTTCTGGAAGGCGCCTGACGGGTTCCCCATGCCTGACGCGGTGCTGTTCGAGGAGCAGACGATGGTGCTGCTCAGCGGTGACCGCTGCGTGCAGTTCAACGAGGCCACCGGCCTGTGGTCGTACCCGCGGCCGATCCAGCGCCTCTGGCGCGGCTTCACCGTCGCGCCCGGCGACCGGCTGAGGACCGCCTTCACCGGGACCGACGGGGCGACCCACTTCTTCTTCACCGAGACCTTCACCACCTACACCGGTCGCGCGTTCACCGCGCCCGTCCGGATCCGCGACCGCTGGGGCCGCGCGGTCAACCCGTTCGGCTCGGTGGTGGACGCGGCGGTGGTCTTCGGCGGCCACACCTACCTCTTCGGCGGCGGCCAGTACGTCCGCTACACCGGCCCGAGCTACCGGTACGCCGACCCTGGCTACCCCAAGCCCATCGTGCGCGAGCTGCGCAGGGAGGCGGCCTTCGCCGGGCTGCCCGAGTCCTTCGACGACGCGGCGGCCCTGCACGGCGTCAACGCGGCGGTGGCCAACGGCCGCACCGCGCACCTGGTCACCGGCCACCTCGTGCACGCCGTCTCCACGTCGCGGGCCGCGACGTACCCGATCGGACTGCTGGGCCAGGTGCGCAATGCGATCGCCGACCGGAAGAAGGTCGACGCCGCGCTGGTCCGCGACCGGCACACCTTCCTGTTCTCCGGTGACCAGTACGTCCGCTACACCGGCGCCGACTACCTCTACGTCGACGAGGGTTACCCCCGCACGATCGAGGGCGACTGGGGACCCCTGCCGGCCGAGTTCGAGGACGGCGTGGACGCCGCCTTCCTGAGGGACGGCAAGGTCTGCTTCTTCAAGGGCGACCGCTGCACCGTCGACGGTGTGGTCGACGGGGTCGGCGCCCGCTTCGGCCGCATCCGCAACGCGTTCGCGACCGCTCCGGTGATCGACGCCGCGTTCGTCGGCAGGCAGGGCGAGCTGTACGCCTTCGCCGGCGGGCAGTATGTCCGCTACGCGCCGGGTGAGCTCGACCACGCCGAGCAGGGCTACCCCCGCACGATCAAGGACGACTGGGGCGACCTGCCCGCCTCCTTCGAGGCGGGTGTCACCGGTGCCTTCACCCTGGGCGAGGCCGCCTACCTGGTCAAGGACGACCAGTACGTCCGTTACTCCGGCCGCCTGGACGTGATCGACCGCACCTTCCCGCAGCTCTTCCGGCACCGATGGCGCGACGGGGCCGACTACCGCCTGACCGACATGCACACCATCGTCTCCTTCGCCGACCTCAGCCGGCGCCACCCCGGCCTGGCAGCGCTGCTGGCCAAGGGCTCGAACGAGCCGTACGACCGCTTGTGCGAGCTGTTCCCGTGGGACCCCGACGAGCTGCGCTGGGTCAAGCGCAACGCGGGCCGGATCACCGAGTTCCCCGCCGAGGAGGACCGGTTCGAGATCGAGTTCCTGCTCAAGCTCAGCCGGCTGTTCACGGTCGCGGCCGGCATGGGCGCCGGTCCGTCAGCGCTGTACGGCGCCACCGCCGACACCCTTGAGGCGCTGCTGCCCGAGGCGGCGATCCCGCTCGCGCGGGGCGACCTCAACGTGCTCAAGCGCGACGCGCTGGTCCCGGCGGTGCTGCACCTGCACCGCGAGCTCGCCACCGCCGCCGAGATCTACGAGCACGCCCTGATCGACGTCGAGATGGGCCGCGAGGGCGTCACCTCGCGGGTGCGGGAGGCCATCGCGGCCGCCCAGCTCTACCTGCACCGCTACCTCCTGGACCTGGAGGAGCCGGCCGCGGGGGAGGACGTCAAGCCGAAGCTGCGCACCTGGTGGCAGTGGCTCCGCAACTACCGGATCTGGGAGGCGAACCGGAAGGTCTTCCTCTACCCGGAGAACTACCTCCGCCCCGAGCTGCGCGACACCAGGACCCCCGCGTTCAGGGAGCTGGAGGACGACCTCCTGCAGGGCGAGATCACCGCCGACACGGTCGAGCGCGCCTACAAGCGCTACCTCGACGAGTACACCGAGGTCAGCCGGCTGGCCATCGCCGGGGCGTACGTCTACCGGGCCGACGACGACGCCGACGGCACCCGGCAGCTCGTCCTGTTCGGCCACACCCGTACCGATCCGCGCCGCTGGTACGTCCGGGAGGCCGAGTTCCGCGACGGCGACCGCCTGTCGGCGAGCTGGGAGCCGTGGGACCAGGTCGGCGTGCAGATCGACGCCGGGCGGGTCGACCCCGTGCACGCCTTCGGCCGGATCTTCGTCTTCTGGAGCGTCGTGGAGGCGGTCGTCCCCGAGGACACCGGCAAGACCGTCATCACCACCAAGACGGAGGGCGACAAGCAGAACGTGTCCACGCCGCCGCCCGAGCACCGGGTGCGGATCTTCTACTCCTTCCAGAACCTCAACCGCGAATGGGTCGCCCCGCAGGCGCTGCCGCCCGGCCCGCTGCACGACGGCCCGATCACCGGTGAGAGCCTGTACGTGCGGGCCTCGGCCACCGTCCCGGGCGCGGGCGCGCACGACTCCATCGTGGTGTCCTGCTCGTACGCGGCCGGCGGCAAGCAGCACGCCGTGTCGTACGCGCTCACCCCCGAGCTGTACGCCGTCCCGATCGGCACGCCTGCCCTGCCCGCCAAGCTGGTGGACGTCGGCAAGGTCTTCGCCGAGCCGGTCGGCGGCGTGGTCCGGTTCAACATGCCGGTCGAGTCGCCCGACGGGCCCTGGTTCAGCGTCGACCACAAGGGCGGCAGTTTCCTGGTGCGCCCGGTCATCGCCGACCCCGGTGAGGACCCGCCGGTGCTGGAGCTCAAGGGCAACGGCCACCGGCTGCCCAACTGGGAGCGCATCGACGCCGCCTTCGAACGCGGCGACACCCGCTGGTTCTTCTCCAACCTGACCAAGGAGTTCCTGGTCACCAAGCCGTTCGGCCCGCTGCGGACGACCGGCGAGTCCACCGCGAGCCGCTGGGGCAACGTGGCCGGCGGGGAGCTGGCCGGCACCGGCCGGGTCGACGCGGTGCTGGTGCGCGGCGAGTTCACCTACGTGTTCAGCGGCCACGAGTACTACCGTTACCGGGGCCGCCTGGTGGACCGGGAGATGGACCTCGGGTATCCCAGACGGCTCGACGGCAACGCCGAGGACCTGCCGCCCTGGGCGTCGATCGACGCGGCGTTCACCTGGGACGGCGCCGAGTACTTCATCAAGGACGACAGCTACGTCCAGCGTGACGTGACGAGCGGCGCTTTCAGCCGGTCCGGCAGGGTCCGCGACCGGTGGCCGGTTCCGGACCGGGCCCGCGTGCGAGCCGCGCTCGTCAAAGACGGCACACTGTTCCTGATCCTCGGGGACACGTACCTGAAGATCGAGGACGGTCACCCGGGCGACGGCGTGCGCAGACTCAGGGACAACCCCGACGGGCTGCCCCCGAAGATCCGGGCGGCGGCCGACGTGCACGGCACGCCGCACTTCTTCGGCGACGAGACCTTCACTGTGGGCGCCGACACCACCCAGCACCAGACCCGCTCGCTCGGGAAGATCGCCACGGTGCTCAACACGACCGGGACGGTCGACGCGGCCTACGTGTCCGGCGACCACCTGTTCCTGGCCAGCGGGCGGGAGTACTACCGCTACACGCTCAACGGCGCCGACATCCCGCAGCTCGCCGATCCCGGCTACCCGAAGGCGCTGCCGCGGCCCGTCCACGCGACCTTCCAGCGCGGCGACCAGCGCTACATCTTCAGCGGCGCGGAGTACGCCGTCATCCCCGCAGGTCAGGAGCCCGCGACCCTGGGCGCCTTCACGCCGATCGACGGCAACTGGGGCTCACTGCCGCCCGACTTCGCCACCCGCTACACCGGCGCCCTGGACACCCCGTCGGACCTGTACCTGTTCGTCGGCAGCCAGTACGCCGTCCACCCCAGGACCGGCGTCGTGCAGCGCCCCTACGAGCACGCCGCCCTGCCGCACGAGATCGTCCGGCTCACCTCCAGCACGGCGTTCGAGCTCAACCGCAGGCTCCTGGTCGGCGGCGTGGCCGGACTGCTGGCCCCGGAGACCCAGGAGATCGACGAACTGCCCGCCTTCAGCACCGAGAGGACGGGCTCCACCACGATCCAGGTGCGCACCGAGGTCGCCGGCGCGCCGGTCAGCGGCCACCTGGACTTCCAGAGCGCCAACGGCCGCTACTACTGGGAGATCTTCTTTCACGCGCCGCTGCTCATCGCCCAGGCGCTCAACGCCGCCCAGCGCTTCGCCGACGCCAAGACCTGGTACGAGTACGTCTTCGACCCCACCGAGCAGGACCGCTACTGGCGATTCCTGCCCTTCCTCGCGATCGACGTGCGGGCGCTGGCCGCCGGATGCCGGGCGGACCTGGAGAACCTGCCCCCGAGTGTCGGCCAGCGGCTGCGCCCGATCCTGGCCGACGTCGAGTCGCTGGCTCCGCTGTTCGAGCACGCCCGCCCGTGCACCGCCGCCGACCTGGAGCTGCTCGACGGCCTGGCCGCACGGGTCCGCCCGTTCGAGAGCGAGGACCGGCTGCGCGAGAAGATCGGCATGATCGCCGGCCTGCGCCGCCAGTACGACCTGATGGGCGACCACGGTGCCCTCCTGAAGGCATACCGGGACGACCCGCTCGACCCGCACGCCATCGCGGAGCTGCGCCCGGCCGCCTACCGCCGGGCCGTCGTGATGGCCTACGTCGACAATGTGCTCGACTGGGGAGACCTGCTGTTCCGCCAGCACACGATGGAGAGCGTCGACGAGGCCAGGATGCTCTACATCCTGGCCTACGACCTGCTCGGCGAGCGCCCGCAGAGCGTCGGCCCGCGCCACCTGCCCCCGGCGAGGACCTACGACGAGCTCGACCCGGCCCAGGTCGCCGACCCGTACGCCGAGACCGTGACCGCCGGCGGCACCCTGCTCGACGGCATGGGGGCCGTCCACCGCAGCGTGGGCGACCCCTACTTCTTCATCCCCGGCAACTCGGTGCTGGGCGACTACTGGGACCGTGTCGAGGACCGGCTCCGCAAGATCAGGGCCTCCCTCGACTTCATGGGCCTCAGCCGTCCGCTGCCCCTGTTCGAGCCGCCCGCCGACGTGCTGGCCCTGGTCCGGGGCACCGCGGCCGGGCTCACTCCCGACCAGGTCACGGCCGGGCTCTCGGCGCCGGTTCCGCACTACCGGTTCGGCTTCCTGTACCGCAGGGCGCAGGACCTGGTCGACCGGCTGCGCGGCTTCGGCGGCGAGCTCCTGGGAGTGCTCGAACGCCGCGACGCCGAGGAACTGACCCTGCTGCAGACCCGGCAGGAGGGCAACATCCGGCAGATGATGCGAGCCGTACGCGAGGCCCAGGTGGAGTCGGCCACCGAGTACCTCGCCCAGGCCGAGGCCTCCCGCCAGGCCGCCGCGGCCCGGCAGGAGTATTACGACAACCTCATCGAGGCCGGCCTCACCCCACTCCAGCAGTCCCAGATCCAGGCCATGACGGACGGCGTCAACTCGCACTTCGCCTCCGCAGGGCTGAAGATCGGCGCCGCCATCGCGTACGGCGCCCCGCAGGTCCTGGCCGGTCCGTTCATCTTCGGCACCATGATCGGCGGCGAACAGGTCGGCAGGGTCCTGGACGTCGGCTCGGAGATCGCCCAGACCCTGGGCGAGGCCTTCTCCGTCCTCGGCGAGCTGTACGGCGTCCGCGTCGAGCAGGAGCGCCAGGAGGGCGACTGGCACTTCCAGGCCATGCTGGCCAGGGCCGACCAGCGCGAGCTGGGCCACCAGATCACCGCCGCCAAGGCCGGCCTCGCCGCCGCGCAACGGGAGCTGGAGATCACCGACCAGGAGATCGCCGACCTGGAGGCCGTGGCGACCTTCCTCACCGGCAAGTTCACCAACGCCGAGCTCTACCGATGGAAGGCCGGGCGCCTGGCGACGATGTACTTCGCCTCCTACGGCCTCGCCCATGAGATCGCCAAGGCCGCCGAACGCGCCTACCAGTACGAAAGGGGCGCGTCGGAGTCGTACATCCAGCCGGTCTACTGGGAGAGCCGCCGCAACGGCCTGCTGGCGGGAGAGGCCCTGGCGGTCGACGTCGAACGCCTCGGGCACGCGTACACCTCCTCCGACAACCGCGGCCTGGAGATCACCAAGCGGATCTCCCTGCTGCGGCTCGACCCGCTCGCGGTGCTCGCGCTGAAGAACGACGGCCGGTGCGAGTTCGCGCTGACCGAGGAGCTGTTCGACCGGGACTTCCCCGGGCACTACCGGCGGCGGGTCAAGACCGTCTCGGTCGTGTTCGACGGGCCGGAAGGGCCGATCGAGGTCAACGCCGTGCTCACGCAGACCGGGCACAGGACGGTGCTCAGCCCCGACGCCAAGGCGGTGCGCTACCTGCTGGACGCCAAGGGGGACGCGCCCGCGTCCGTCCGGTCGGACTGGCGGCCCAGCCAGCAGATCGCGCTGTCGGACACCGAGCAGCACCGCGACAACAACGGCCTGTTCGAGCTGCGCTTCGACGACGAGCGTTACCTGCCTTTCGAGGGCACGGGAGCGGTGTCGACGTGGCGCATGGAGATCACCGGCCGGCGTCCGTACGACCTGTCCGACGTGACCCTGCTGGTCAAGTACACCGCCGAGCAGGGCGGGGAGGTGTTCGCCAACGCGGTGCGCGGCATGCGGCGGCCGTACCCGGCGGCGCGGTACGTCGACGTGGCAGGCGAGTTCCCCGAGCAGTGGCAGGAGTTCCTCGACGGCGGCGACCTGGTGCTGCCGATCGGGCCGGAGAGTTTCCCCGACATGCTCGGGGTCCAGATCACCGGGATGTACGCCCGGTACGAGGTGGCCGACTGGGGATCGGCCCGGCTGCGCCTGAACGGGCAGCTCATCGACGACGGGAAGGCGATCCACCAACCTGGCCTGCGAGCCCAGGAGTGGACGCTGACCGTGGACGGCGAACGGGAGGCCCTGATCAACGTCGGCCTCGTCCTTTTCTACCGCGCCCGCTGACCTGACGACGGAGGCATCACCATGAAGAATCTGAAGACGTCGGGATCGGGCAGCGGCAGGGTGCCGGTGCCGCCGGCGCAGGGGAAGGCGACACCGTACCGGACGCCGCAGCCGGCGGAGGCGCTGGCGAAGACCAAGGGCGCCAAGAAGTGGGCTGCCAAGACCCTGGTGAGCGGGGGGTCGCCCACCGCACACCTGCAGACGTTGAAAAGCACCGCGCTGAACGACCGGGAACTGCGCGAAGCGGAGATCCTCGCCCCGGGATTCGTCGCGAACCTGGTCACCGAGAGGAAGCCGGAGGAGTTGTCGAGGGCACTCGCGGATCTACAGGGCGCCTCCGAGGTCGTCTCCGTGGAACGCCACCGACTGCTCCACGAGCTGCTGAAGTCCATCGTTACGGAGAAGGGTCTGCTCGCCGGGTTCGTGGGCAGCGAACCCAAGATCGTCGTGAACTATCTCTTCGCCGCCGACCAGGTCAGGATCGACGTCAGCGGCGCGCTCGCCGAGCTGAGCGGAAGCACGCGAGCGGTCATGGAGAACCTTCTGATCCTGCACTGCCGGAAGAAACGGGATGACACCCCCTCGTCCTCCGGCGACGCCGCGCCGCCGAGGGCGGCGGACGAGATCGGTGCGACCCTGTACGACTACATGTGGCAGCCGGGCGTGCTCTCCGTCGAGCAGGACTGGAACGACAAGAGCACCGGTCTCGCCGCGAGGGTCTACAACTCCTTGTGGAACGGGGGAGACTACGACAAGATCTGCGATCTCATCGCCATGGGCGTGAGCACCGCGCTGGCATGCATCCTGCCCATGAACACCGGCCGGGGGAGCACCACCGAGGAAGGGGTGTGGAGCGGCTACGTCCAGCCGCTGGACCACCTGCTCAGCACCTACCTGAAGCGGGTCCACGACTACGAGCAGGGCACCCTCGGCAAGCACGAGAACGAGGCGAAGGTCAGGGGGGCGAAGCAGGTTCTGGAGGCGATGTCCACCAGCGAGTCCCCGGGCATCCTGACCACCTATCAGCAGGTGATGGGCTCAGAGCTGCTGGTGGCGTTCGAGGCCGAGCCGGGCACGTTCTGGGGATTCGAAGACGTCCGGCTGCCCTACGTCGAGGCCGCGCGGACGAAGCCGGGCGGCATGCGCCCACTCCGGATGATGGACCTCTGGGCGGCGGTGCAGGACATCATCACGGCCGACAACTACCGCGCCCTGCTCCGGAACCCCACGGAGACCATCCCCAAGTGCGTGGAGGGCGGCATCGCCAAGGCGGAGATGGCGTTCGACATGCTGGCGGCGGGCAAGCCGAACCCCAGCTCGGAGGTGAACTACGCGCTGATGCTGGATGACCGGACGGCGTACATAGAGGCGTTCCGGGAGCAGGCCACGGACTTCCTGACCTTCCTGTCGAAGCAGGGCCCCGAGGCCAAGCTCCTCACCGCCGACCTGACTGGCAAGGACGCCGCGAAGATGATGGGCGCGCTGGCCTGCAAGGCCGGCCTGTGGTGGGCCCGGCAGAAGGGAGAACCGGTCTACTACTGCCTGGACGGGATCAACCTCGACGACGTCGCCGACTACAAGACCTTCAAGAGCAAGCTCATCAACGCCGGCATGACCAAACGTGCGGGCGAGGTATCGCGGAAGGACCTGTTCTACGAGGTGATCACCCTTGCCGAGATGCGTGAGATCCTCCGCGAGGAGAACTGGCCCTTCCTCAAGAACACCGTGAAGTTCGTCAAGCTGGGCAAGATCCTGAAGGACACCGAGCTCGACAATATCGAAAAGGTGCGGCGGCGGATGGCCCGGTCCGACGCGAAGGCCCCGCCGAGGGGGGCGCCGACGCGAGCGGCCTTCGATTCCTACGTCAAGGAACTGGGACTGGACCCCGCGCTCGCCGCCAGCCTGGACACCGTGACCCTCAAGAGGGTAGTGACGAAGGCCAAGGTGCTCGGCGGGGTGAACGCCGAGGCCCAGCATTTCCTGCTCTTCCTCGAATATCTGTGGGACTGCCAGATTCTCTACACATCGGGCGTGCTGCCCGATGTCCGCGTGGCGTTCCTCGATCTCGCGAAGGAGCCGGACCCCGCCATCAGGCAGAACCGGGCGCAGATGATCGTCGATGACCTGAACGAGTTCCCGCAAACGAGCCGGTACCTGCGGGACATCCTGACGGGTGTCGCCCGGCGCATCGCCGCCGAGGACCCGATCGACGTCAGCATCCTGGCGGAGGAGCTGTACCCGCCAGACCGCTAGCCGGTTTCCCGCATGTGAGCGATCTTCAGCGGAGCACCGTGGTCGAAACGGGGTTGCACGGCCCGGCGCCGTGCAACCCCGTCGCCACGAGAGGAGACATACGGTGGCGCCTGATGCGAGGCCTGACCTCCCGGCGGAGAACCAGTGGGACCTGCTGGCCGAGTACGGACAGGGGCTGGAGAACGCATTTCACGCCATCTGGGTCGAGGGTGACGATCCGGAGGAAGTGGCCGTGCTGTTCGGGGTCGACCCGGAGTCACGCGTGGAGTGCGGATTGGACACACCTCTTCGCTTTCAACCTGTACTTGCATCCCCTCGGGCTCCCCGATCTGGGAAGGCGGCGGGTATTCGACATCGACTACACGGGGGAAGTAGGTCCAGGGCTTTCGCCGCTGCACCTCCACTACGACGGGGAGACGCTGGGCGACGTCACTCCGCCGCAGGAGCCGGGCGAACCCGTCGACCTCCCCGAATACCAGCCTCTGACGGAAGGGCTGGAACTCGGCGGACACGACACGTACGACGAGGATCTGCACAGCTATTTCTGCCTGATGGGCCACATCACAGGCCGTTTCACCGATCGGGAATGGTGGACGGCGACCCGCGCCTTCTACCGCATTCCCGCGAAGGTCAGGCCATACGACGGCCCGTTCTCGTCCAGCCCGTGATCCGGCACGCCCCGCTCAGGGCGGCGCCACCGGCCAGCGGGGCAGGCAGCTCGCCGGCTTCCACCCCGCCGTCCTCTTCCCAGGCGCCGAAGTCAGCAGCAGCTCCTCCAGCTCCGTCATGGCGTGGGTGATGTTGACGCAGACCCCGCGTGGAGAGTACTCGGACGCAGTCGGGCACGGACCCGCACCGGAGGTCGTCGTGGTGCTCGCCAACTTGGACGCCGACGCGTTCCCGCCCGGTCACTCGGACCTGATGGCCAGCACGGCGTCGGCGGCCGCTCGGAGGGTGGCGATGGGGTCGTCGCCGAGGGGGTAGACGCCGACCTGGTCCGCGCCGGCATCGAGGTGCGCGGTCAGGCCGCGCGCGAGCCCGGCCGGGTCGCCGTGGGCGACCAGTGCGTCGATGAGGCGGTCGCTACCGGTGCCGGAGAGGTCCTCGTCGGTGAAGCCCAGCCGCCGGAGGTTGCTCGCGTAGTTGGTGACCTGCAACGCGTTCCCTGGCGGTGCTGCCCGGGCGACGGCGCGGGCCCGCTCGACGTCGGGCTCCGGCAGCGTGAAGTGGCCGGGGAGTACCAGCTTGCCCGTCCCGAGCACCTCCCTCGCCCGCCGGGTGTGCTCGGGCGTGACCATGCAGGGGATGGTGCCCGCCGTGCGGTCGCGGGCCAACCGCAGCATTCTCGGACCGAGGGCGGCCAGCACCAACCGCTCGGCCGGGACGCCGGCCAGCGCCAGTTGGTCCAGGTAGGACACCAGGGTGTCGTACGGCGACGCCCACTCGGTGTGGACCTCGCGGTGCCCGATCCCGACGCCGAGCAGGAACCGGCTGGGGTGGCGGGCGGCGATTCGGTGGTAGGAGGCGGCGACGGTCTCGGCGTCGGCGGTCCACACGTTGACCACGCTCGTGCCGACCACCAGCCGGGTGGTGGCGTCGAGCAGTTTCTCCGCGAAGGCGAGGTCGGCCGGTGGCGATGCGTCCAGCCAAAGCGTGCCGTAGCCGGCCCGCTCCACCTCCACCGCGCTTTCCGGGCTCACCTCGTGCTCGCGTAGGTGGGCGCCGAGCAGTCCCAGGTCGATATCCATGATCCGATCCCAGCACCACGCCGCATCGGAAACCAGGACCAGTTCCGACGCGCTCGATAACCTGAGGGCATCGTCGCAGAACAGGGGGCCGCTCAGTGGAACTGCGCGCACTGCGCTACTTCGTCGCGGTCGCCGACGAACTGCACTTCGGGCGGGCCGCCGAGCGGCTGCACATCGCCCAGCCCGCGGTCAGCAGGCGGATCGCTCAACTGGAACGGGAGCTGGGAGTCCGGCTGCTGGACCGTTCACCGCGCCGGGTTCGGCTCACTGCCGCGGGGCACCGGGTGCTCGCCGCGGCGCGTGATGCGCTCGCGGCCGCGGATCGGGTCCAGGCCGCCGCCGGTGCGCCGGCGGGCACCATGCGCATCGGTACCGCCGCTGGGTTCACCGCTCGCCTGGAGCGCGGGATCGACGCGCTGCGCGAGCATCCCTCGGCGCTCGGCGTCGACGTCGTGCTGGTCGACCTTCCATTGGAGGCTCGGCTGGACGACGTGCGACGGGGGGAGATCGATCTGGCACTGGCTCGGGGGGTGCGTTCGGCACCCGGGCTGAGGGTGCTGCCGACGTGGACGGAGCAGTTGTTCGCGATCGTGTCCGTGCAGCACCTCGCCGCCGGTCGCTCGACAGTGGACCTGGCCGATCTCGCCGTCGGCGAACTGCGGATCCCGTCGCGGGACCACGGCCTGTTCCTGCCGGAGGCTTTGACAGCCGCGATACGGAAGGCCGGGGTCGAAGCCCGGGTCGGCCGCCTTGCCGGGACCGTCCAGGACACGATCGTCGAGGTCGGTTTCAATCCGCGTAGCTGGACCGTGCTGCCAGGCGACCAGGTCGCGGAGATCCGCTCCACCCGGGTGCGGGCGATCCCGTTCGCACCACAGACCACGATCACCGGCAGCGTCGTGGTGCCGGTCGACCTCCCGCACACCTGCGCCGCTGCCCACCAGGCGGCCTTCGGAGACTGACCCGTCCACAGCAAGATGCGAACCCGACGCGGTGCGGCGATGGCGGCCCACACGTCGACGGCGGCATGACACGTATCCCTTCGAGGACGGGATCCTGCTCGAAGGCTGGTTCGTGCCGGCCCCGGGTTCCGATCGCATCGTGATCGTCAACCATCCGCGCTTCTTCAGCCGCTCAGGCCTGCCGTCCCACCTGGAACTTGGCGGTCGATCAACAGCGACGCCAACGGCGGCGTGACCAAGCGATTGTGAGAGTCCAGGGTCGGGGTGTCGCTGGTGCGCGGTGGTGAGGAAGTCCAGGACGAGGGGGCTGGCGTGGGTGCGGCACTCCTCGAAGTAGGCGTGCCGGCCATGGGGGACCAGATGCAGTCGGGCGTCGGGGATGCGGTCGGCGAGCAGGGGTGCGTTGGCGGTGGGGTTGAGCAGGTCGTCGCTTCCGTGGACGACCAGGGTGGGGGCGCTGATGTCCGGCAGGAGGTCCCAGGCGTTGTGCCGATCGCTGGCCGCGAGGTGGTGGCGCCGGGCGTATGCAGGCATGCGAGGGTCGCCGAGGGTGTGGTGCGTGCCGGGATGGGAGGCGAGCCATCGAGGGGTGTACATCAGCTCCAGCAGGGCCTGTCGCACGGCTCCCGGTTGAGGTTGCGTCAGGGCTTGGCGGACGTCGTCGCCGCGCTCGACGCTGTGCGGGCCGCCGGGTGAGGTGCAGCCGAGAACCAGGGCGCCTACCCGGTGGGGGTGGCGAGCCGCGATCTGCTGGGCCACTCGTCCGCCTATGGACGTGCCGTAGACGTCCGCCCGGTCGATGCCGAGTTCGTCCAGGACGGCGATGACGTCCTGGGCGAACAGTTCGGTGCTGTAGGGGGTGTCGGGCTTGTCGCTGTCGCCGGTGCCGCGGTAGTCGAGCGTGAGGGTGCTGCGAGCGGGATGGAAGTCGGCGCGAACCGCGTCCCACCAGTGGTGGTCGTTGGCCTGGTCCGCCAGCAGGACCAGCGGCGCCCCCTGGCCCTGGAACTGGTAGGCGATGCGGGTTCCGTCCGCTGTCATGGCGTACGTCATCGGCTCAAGAAGCACTCGGCCCGGCCCTCAGACACCTGCTACCACCGCGGCGCCCAGCCCCAGCAGCACGACGCCGGTGGTCACGCTGAGTCCCCGCAGGACGGTCGGCTGCGACACCAGGGCGCGCCCTCGGCTGACGGCCCAGGTGAGCAACACGTACCAGGAGGCGCTGACGAGCGCCCACAGGGCTCCCAGGGCGACGGTCGACAGGAACACCGGGCCGTTCGCGGTCACGAACTGGGGCGGCCGTGGACCACAGCAGGAAGCCGCTGGCATTGCCCGCGAGCGTGCCTCGGAGCGTACGTTGGCCGCCTTCCAGAACCTGCCGGATCATCAGGGCTTGACTCGCGCCTGGCAGCATCGCCAGCAGCAAGGTGGTGGCGATGAAAACGGGCACATGTGTGGGCATGGGAAGAACCCCTTCCGGGGATCGCGGCCGATGGATGTACCACCAGGCTTCCTGTCTCGCGCCCATAAGAGAAGTTAAAAGAGAAGGGTGCAGCGTTAGGATTAGTGAATGCTGGTGGATCCAGGACAGCTGCGGCTTCTCGCGTTGATCGAGCGGCACGGCTCCCTGACGGCGGCGGCTCACGCACTCCAACTCACGCCCGCGGCGGTCACCCAGCAGGTGGCCAAGGCCGAGCGCGACTGGCGGGTGCCCCTGGTCATCCGTGGTCCTCGCGGAGCAACGCTCACCGCGGCCGGTGCGCTGCTCGCCTCCCACGGCCGAACTGTGGAGCAGGCATCGGACAGGGCCGAGGCGGAACTGGCCGCACTGCTCGGCCACCTCTCGCTCCGTCTGCGGATCGGGACGTTCCAGGCGGCTGCCCTGCACCTGCTGCCACCGGCCCTGACGACTCTGCGACACCGCCATCCGGACGCCGACGTCTCCGTCATAGACGTGGTGTCCGGACGCGGAGCGGACGAGATCAGCGCGGGGCGCCTGGACGTCGCCATCGTCGCGTCCTGGGGCACGCCGCTCGCGCCGCCCCCACACGTACGGGCCCACTCGCTCCTGTTGGACCCGATGGTCGTGGTTCTCCCCGATGACCATCCACTGGCCACCGGGCAGCCCGCGGACACCGAACTTCACATGGAACAACTGCGCGACGAATCGTGGGTTTCCATCCTGGCCGGCCATGCCGCCCGCGAACAGTTCCACGACGCTGCCCGCGAGGCCGGCTTCACTCCCACCGTGCGGTTCGAGACCGAGTCCTACGACGTCGCCCAGGCCCTCGTCGGCACAGGCATCGCAGTGGCCCTGGTCTCGCGCCTGGCCCTGACCCATGCGCCTGGCACCACCCATCGCGAACTGGCCCACCCCAGGCCCTACCGCCGGCTCTACGCCGTGACCAAAACCGACGCCGGCCTCACACCACTCGCAGACATGCTCATCGACCTCCTACGTGATGTCGCCCGCGACATCACCGCCACCTGGGAGGCTCCCCTGCAAGAAGAACAACGCTCATCGAACTCACCGCCCGGAAGTCTGAAAAGCCCCCGGCTCTAAATCGACACCGCCTGGTCCGGAGCGGCCGCAGAACCGCTGGAACCCGTATCCGCCACTCCAGGAGTTCCTCGTCCTTCGCCATGCCAGGGCAGTGTGCACCATCCAAACGCCGCGTGTTGCCGGGCCAATGTGCAGGACCAGCATGCTGGGGCCGTCAGTCAACGTTGGCCGGCAGGCTTGGACGCGGGGGAGGGGGTCGAAGGTTGGTCGGGACGCGGGTTTTGCGCAGGGGAGAGGGACCGTCATGGCTGCAGGGGGAGCGGTGCAAGCGGCTGCCTCACGCCACCCCTACTTGGTGTCATATACGGGAACACGTGATCAGACGTGGCGCGCGAGCGGAGCACTCATATATAAATCTACATTGTAAAGGGCCTAGCTTTTTTGAAAATCCTCCATACACCGCTAACAAACCCTCACAGCAAGGCCAGTAGGACGAAGGCTTTCGCTGATCGGGTCGCTCTTGCGCGGTGAACGACCGCCTCGCGATGCGCGAGCGGACCGCCCGGAAAGATCACGCGGCGATGCGATGTCCGCATCCGCACTCTTTCGCCCATCCGGTGCCGGCCAAGCGGCTTGGGTGCCACCGGGATACGGCGGAAACGGCCGCGGGACGACATAACCGCAGGTCGGCGTTGAGCGTGCGGGCGGCCTCAGTGACCGACTCGCCATCGGCGACTTCCACGGGCCTGGTGGTCACCCAGGTAGCGGCTGTTCCACAGCGCGACGGACTGGATCAGGCGAGCAACCGCTTGACCAACCCGTCGAGGTAGTCAGGGGTGAGCGGGCCCGCGCCGAACAGGACGCGCATGTAGATCGGCGCCAGGAGATGGTCCAGCACCTCCAGTACGTCAGGGGGGTCCTCGCCACGGCCGCGGGCGCGGTCGAGCATGGCCTGCAACTGCCTGGTGCGGTCGGCCAGGAGCTCGTCGCGCGCCTGAAGGCCCTGCTGACCCTCGCCTGACAGCGCGAGGGTCAGCCGCACCAGCGCCAGGCCGTCGGGTCCGGTGACCTCGCGGGCCACGTTGGCGGCGTGGGTCCGCAGGTCGCCGGCCAGGCTGCCGGTGTCAGGCATCGGCGACTGCGTGTTGAGCCGGGTCAGCAGCACATCGCTGAGCAGGGCTTGGAGGTTGCCCCACCGGCGGTAGAGGCTGGTGTCGGCCACGCCCGCGCGGGCCGCGATGTCGCCGACTGTGAAGTTTCCGTAGCCGCGCTCCCTGACCAGCTCGGTTACGGCCTGGTGCACTGCCGCGCGGACCCGGGCGCTGCGCCCGCCGGGCCGCCTGGCCCGCCCCTGCTCATCCATGCCCCCACCTTAACGCAGTCAAGACTTGCGTTAGAGCGTATGAGGCTCTATGTTAACGCAGTCATTTACTGCTTTTAGGAGGGATGTACGTGAAAGCGCTGCTCACCCTGACCTGCGCAGGTCAGTTCATGGTGCTGCTCGACAACACGATCGTCGGCGCCGCCCTGCCCGACATGCAGCAGCGGCTTCACACCGGGCTGACCGGCCTGCAGTGGATCGTCGACGCCTACGTGCTGCTGGTGGCCATGCTGCTGCTGTCGGGCGGCGTCTTCGCCGACCGGTTCGGCCGCAGGCGGGTGTTCCTGGCCGGGGTGGTGGTGTTCACGGCCGCGTCGGTGGTGTGTTCGCTCGCGCCCTCGATCGGCTGGCTGATCGCCGGGCGGGTGCTGCAGGGCGTCGGGGCCGCGGCGCTGAGCCCCGCCTCACTGGCGCTGCTCGCCGCCGCGTATCCCGCCCCGAGAGAGCGTGTCAGAGCGATCGGGTTGTGGGCCGGGTTCAGCGGCATCGGCCTGGCCGCCGGACCGCTGGCGGGCGGGATCCTGGTGGAGTCCTTCGGCTGGCCCGCCATCTTCCTGGTCAACGTGCCCATCGGGGCGGTCCTGCTGCTGGCCGGGCTGCGCGTGCTGGGGGAGTCCCGCAACCCGAGCGCGCCGCCGATCGACGTCCCCGGCACGGTGCTGTCCGCCGCGGGCGTGGGCGCTGTGACCTACGGCCTGATCGAGGGCGGTTCCCGAGGCTGGACCTCGCCGGTGATCCTGGGCAGCTTCGCCGCCGGGCTGGTGCTCTTGGCCGCGTTCGTCGTGGTCGAGGGTCGTGTGTCGACGCCGATGCTGCCGCTGCGGCTGTTTCGTCAGCGGCTGTTCACGGTGTCCAACACGGCGATGGTCGTGGTCGGGTTCGCGCTGATGGGGTCGTCGTTCTTCTTCTCCCAGTTCTTCGTCTACGTCCAGGGCACTTCGATCCTGGTCGCCGGGCTGCAGACCCTGCCCGTCTCGCTGGCCATGGTGATCGTCAGCCCGTACGCGGGCCGGTTCGCGGCCAGGTACGGCTTCCGTGTCGTCGTCAGCATCGGCCTGGCGCTGGCCGGGCTGGGGCTGCTGGCGCTTGGCTTCGTCCACGCCGATACCGGCTACGGGAACGTGTGGTGGCGGCTGGCGGTCGTCGGCATCGGGTTCGCTCTCACCAGCAGGAGGGCGGCCTCGCCTCGGGCGTCAGCAGCACCACCCGGCAGATCGGCGCGGTGCTCGGCGTGGCGGTGCTCGGGGCGATCGTTCACACGCGTGAGTCTGGCGGAGCCTCCTTCGAGTCCGGCCTCAACAACGCTTTCCTCGCGGCGGGTGCCGTGACGCTGGCCTGCGCCGTGTTCACCGGCCTGTGGCTGACCGCGGCCCGGACGTCGAGGGGCGTCCGGGCCGAACAGGCAGGAGGCCAAGCAGTCAGTGAGCCGCCGCTGACGGCTCCTCCCAGTCGGCCCACGTCTTGAGCCGGTTGGCGTAGGCCTACTAGGGGGGCAGACCAAGTACGAGAGAAAGGGACAGTCATGTCGCTGACCAGGGCGATCAAACAGCTCCGGCCCAGCGCGCCGCATGGCCGAGATGGGGTGTGCTCCGGAGCTGACGATGGCCCGACGCGATGCGCGGGCCATGCGTCGTGGTGGCGGGTCGATGGTGTCTCAGGCGGTGGCGGGCTGGAGGAGTTCGATCTCGATGGCCAGCACACCGAACCGAGGGTTTCCTTCTCGGGGCCGTAGATGCGCTGGCGTAGCGGGCCACCCGCTTGACGCGGGTAAGGGCGTCGTCGCGGCCGAGGCCGAGCCCGCCGGGCACGCGCGGATCGGCTACGCCCGCGCCTCCACTCTTCGCCAGTCCCTGGACACCCAGCTCGACGCGCTCAAGACCGCCGGCGTCACCCGCGTCTTCGCCGAGAAGATCTCCACCCGCGCCACCACCCGCCCCGAGCTCGACAAGGCCGTCACCCTGGCCCGGGAACTGCGCGCGGCCGGGGTGGCGGTCACCCTCGTGGTGCACGAGCACAAGCGGCTCGGCCGCGGCCTGGACCTGGCCGCCCTGGCCGAGCAACTGAAGGCGGCCGGTATCGGGCTGGAGTTCCTCACCGGCGAGCTGCAGGGCTGCCACGATCCCTCGGGCGTGGTGTTCACCGTGCTCGCCGCGCTGTCGGGGATGGAACGCGAGTACATCCGCGACCGCACCCTGGAAGGCCACGAATCCGCCCGCGCCCGCGGCAAGGCCATCGGCGGCGCCGCCGTCACCGACGAGAACATGCTGTCCATGGCCCTGCACCTGCGCGGCCAGGACCTCAGCCTGCGCGACATCGCCGCCCGGCTCGTCATCACCAATCGTCTACCCGGCCCTCAACCGGCAGTGGGAACGCGCCTGGCTCTATCCCCCGCAATGGGGAGGTTCCTCCCCCGCTGGGGTGAGGTCCGCAAGATCGAAGCTCGCGAAAGTAGTCATTATGGATCTGCAAAGCATCCCGGCGATCGCCGATGGGTTGCGCAAGGTCGAGAACACCATCACTCGGCTGGGCGGCTCGTCGGCGCTGCCGGCCATCAACGAAGCAGCCGAACGCGTCATCCACGCCGGCGGCAAGCGGCTGCGTCCTGCGCTGACCCTGGCCACCGCGCTGGCCTTCGGCAAGAAGCCCGATCGTAGGGTCATCACCGCCGCCGCCTGCGTGGAACTGATCCACGCCGGGTCGCTGGTCCACGACGACCTCATGGACGGCGCCACCCAGCGGCGCGGCATCCCCACCCTCAACGCCGATCTCGGCCACAGCAAGGCGCTGGTCATCGGCGACTTCATGCTCGCCAGGGCGGGGCTGGCCGCGCTGACCGCCGTGTCCAGGCCGGTGGCCGAGGTGCTCGCCGCCACCACGGTGGAGCTGGCCGAGGGCCAGTTCCTGGAGACCGCCGACCTGTTCAACCGCGAGCGCACCCAGGAGTCCGCGCTCAGGTCGATCACCGGCAAGACGGCCGCGCTGTTCCGTGCCAGTTGCACCGTCGCGGCGATCTGCGCCCGCGCCGAGGCGCAGGACCGCGCGAGGATGGCCGCGTACGGCGAGCGGTTTGGCCTGATCTTCCAGATCCTCGACGATCTGCTGGACCTGGCCGCGCCTGCCGGCTCGATGGGCAAGCCCACCGGTCACGATCTGGAGCAGGGCGTCTACACCCTGCCAGTGCTGCGGACCAGGGCCAAGAATCCGCAGCTGCTCGACGGCGACGTGCCCGCGATCCTGGCCAGGCTCAATCGGGCCGAGATCGTCGAGGACACCCTGGCCTACTGCCGCGACCTGGCCGACCAGGCCGCCTCCGCCCTGCCCGCCTTCCGCGAGCCGGGCATCGCGGCGTCTTTGCGCGGACTGCCGCACTCCTACATCGACCAGGTGGCCGAGATGACCCGCCGGCCGGCGCTGCGGAAGGCGATCTGATGCGCACGCTGGCCGCCCTGTTGTCGATCGCTGTGGCGGGCGTCGGCGTGTGGTGGTGGACGTCGCCGGCGTCGTATCCGTTCGGCGCCCGTGACCGGGTCACCGTCTCGCTGTCGCACCTGTTCGAGCATGGCGTGGCCGGGATGATGATGGTGGCCGCCGGGGTGGTCGGCGTTGCCGCGGTCCTGCTGCGTAACCGGTGGCTAGTGGCCGCGCAGGTGCTGTTTTTCGGGGTGGTGATGTCCGACGCCGGGATCATCTCCGCGATGGGCTACCTGTTCGGGCTGGGCGCGCCGCTCGCGCTGGCCGGGTCCCTGGTGATCATGTGCGTACGCGGTCAGCGTGCCGGGTTCATCGCGCTCGGGGTGACGGCGGCGCTCACGGCGGCCGGCGTCGCCGCGGGTCTGCTCACCGGCGAGGTCATCCAGACGTACGTCACCAGTCTCACCACAAGCTTCAGCTCGTACGGCGTGCGCATCGCGTGGACGATCGCCAACGCCGCGGCGTTCATCGTGTGGCTAGTCATCGCCATCCGCCCGTTCGTCAGCCGGTCTGGCGCATGGGCTTCCGACGCGGGCTGGACCAGGCCGGAGGCGGCTGCCCGGTGGGGTCGCATCGTGACGATCGCCGCCGCGTTATGTCCGCTCCCATACGGCCTGTACCGGCTGACCTGGCTGACCCCCTGGCCCGTCCAGGATCTGCAAGGGGGGAGCCTGACCATGGCCATGCGCCTGCAGGGTTCGGTCATCGCCGTCTCCGCGCTCATCGCCGCCGTGCTCACCCTCGGGCTCATCAGCAAGTGGGGCGAGGTCTTCCCGCGCTGGATCCCCATCCTCGGCGGCCGGCCGGTTCCCGTGGGATTCCCGGTGATCGCCGGCGGTCTCATGGCCGGGTTGTTCTTCCTGGCCGGGACCGGAATGGTGATCAACGCTATCGAGCGGGACACGCTGTCGGCACTTCTCCTCTTCCCCTACCCGCTCTGGGCCGTCCTCCTGGGCGCCGCGGTGTTCGCCTACTGGCTCCGCCGCCGCCCAGTGCCCGCCCTCGCCGCCGCCTGACCGGGCCGCAGGGTCGGAAAGTGCGGGAAAGCGTGGATAGTCGGCGAAGATGGGCCGTTGGCATCGGGGTGGCCGAGGCCACGACAGCGGCGGACGACTCGATGCCCGCCGCCCCCGTCCATGCCAGGTGAGCCTCGTACGCTGCTGGACGTGCTGGACGCGACCGCCTCGCGTCATACCGGCGAGCCCGCGCTTGACGACCGGCGGCGGGTGCTGAGCTACCGGGAGTTGCGGGCCGAGGTGAGGCTGCTAGCCCTGGACCTTCACGAGGCGGGGGTACGGCGGGCGACCCGGTGGGTGTGCGGGTGCCTTCGGGGACCGCCGAGCTGTATCTGTGGATTCTGGCGGTGCTCACCGCCACAATCGTCTCCAGCCTGTTCGGCGGCATGGGCGGCTGCGCCATGATCGGCCAGACGACGATCAACGTGAAGAACGGCGCCCACACCCGGTTCTGAACGTTTGCTGGCCGGAGTGTTCCTCATGGTGCTCTGTATCCCACGCCGATGGGATGTGCGCGCATCTGGTCGATTGATCCCCAGGCGAACAACTCGTAGGTGCGCCGGTCGAACAGGAACGCCTCCGCGCGCTGGTAGGTCTGCGCGATGAACGCCCTGGTCCCGTCGTCGCCCTTCGCCCGGGCCCATCCGCCGCGCTCGAACCCCGTCGGGTGGTCGTCCGTCGGGGCGCCGTTGTTCTGCATCACTCCATCGACGGAGATCTGGGTCATGGTCGTCAGCTTCATGATCGGGTTTCCTTCGCCTTGACGCCGCCCCTTGCGGGCGGCCTCACCCCTGCTACGAACACCACCGCCCCGATCCGACACCGCCTCCCGGATTTCTATGAACAAGCTCGTGGATCAGGTCGATCGCGAAGATCCTGACCAGTGGTGGGGGGCGTCCAACGGCTCGGGCGCGTGGGCGATCTCGTCGGTGGCGTAGCCGCCGAAGCGCTGGATGCGGGCGTCAGACCGAGCACGGCGTCGGCTTCGATGGAGATGCCATTGTTCGATGAGTTCGGTGGCGTGGGTGTGGCGGAGCTGGGTGAGCAACAGTTCCTGAGTTGAGTTCCCTGGAGCTCTCCTAGCTTCCCCTCGCCTGGCCTGCGAGCTGGTGATCAAGGGGCCAGCTCGACGTCGGTGAAGTCGACCTCCTTCAGCAGGGGGTCGAACGGATCTGGCCGATGACGTAGCTCGGCAGCAGGGCGACGGCGTCCAGCACACGCCCCACGAGACATTCGGCTCTCTCGCCTGCGGGCAGCCTCCCGCCGCCCGCAGATCCACGACTCCGGTGTCCATACTGACCGTGCTTGATCGTAACCGGTGGCGAGGGGCCTATCCACCGAGGCCGGAGCGCTGCTCGGGCGGTACGTACTCGAAGGTGGGGCCGGCCACGGTGCCGTTCCCGTCGGGCAGCTCCATCAGGGCGGCCGCCTGGGCCTTGACCGCGTACATGGTGCCGGTGGCGACGCCGAGCATCGTCGGGTCGCCGTTGAAGGCCTGTTCGAGTTGGTTCAGGAGCGTGCAGTAGGTGGCATTGAACTGCTCCTGCGCCGTGCGGATCGGGTCGCCGGGGGCGTGGTCGGACAGGCGCGGGTCGGGCCGCATCGGGCGGGCGGCGGCCAGGTCCACCGTGACCGGCTCGCCGGTGGGGCCGGACTGCGGGGTGTCGCCACGCTGGTAGCGCCGGCCGAGCTTGAGCTCCTGGAAGCGGTAGTAGTGGGCGACCTCATCCCGGTCGGGGTGGAAGATGTCCTGGTCGCCGTCCCAGACCTCGCCGCGGGCGGTGCCCTCGCCCTGCTCGACGATCTCCTCCAGCGCTCCGAGCGCCGACTCCAGGTCCTTGACCGCGAACAGGTTTCCGGCGGTGTGCCGGAAATGCGCGCCGCTCAGCTGGCGGGCGGGGTCACCGCAGAAGACCTCCTGCTCGCCGAGCCGTTCGCACAGGTCACGCAGGCTCTGCTCGATCGCGTCGTAGAACTGGCCGATCGTCTCGTAGCCGTCGCCCTCAGGCGGTGCCCCGGGCGGCGCGGGCCGCTCGATCCGCAGGAACATCTCCAGCGCTTCGGGGCCGAACGGCAGCAGCGACAACTCGATGTCGCTGTGGGGCAGCGGCCGGGGGTGCGGCGGCACCATCCCCGGCGTGTCCAGCCGCGGGCGGCCGCCGACCGCGTTGAGCAGGTTCGCGGCCAGCGCCAGGTGCAGCATCTCCTCGACGAATACGCCGCCCAGCACCTCCACGGCGTCCGGGTTGCGCTCCGGGTCCAGCGAGTACAGGGCGCACAGGTACGGCGGCAGCGTCGCGTGCTCCAGCTCGATCGCCCACTGCAGGTGCTCACGCAGGCTGTCGAGTGTGTCGATCCGCGCCGGCCCACGGGCGGCGACGCCTTGCCGGTTCTCCGTGTAGGTCATGGGTGTTCTGCCTCACACTGGTGGACGGTGGCCGGTCGGTCCGGCCGTGCATCAGCTGAGACAGGACAGCACCCGGATCTGTGACAAGGCGCGCTCGGCGGGGGTGGGGATGTTCTTGGAGGATCCCCTGGACGTGCCGACGGTGGTCATCGACTTCGTGGCCGGGCAGCTGGGCATCGAGGATCCGTCGTGCGTGCGGTCATTTTGGTCTACTGCTCGGGCTGGTAGACCAGGATGACCAGGCCGGAGCTGAACGTCTTGTTCTCCAGCAGCTTCAGCTTCGCCTTCGACTCACGCCTGAACAGCGGCTCACCCTCACCGAGGATGAGGGGGTGCACCCACAGGTGGTACTCGTCGAGCAGCCCGGCCTGCGACATCGCGTCGGTCAGCTGCCCGTTGCCGTAGATGATGATGTCGCCGCCCGGCTGCTGCTTGAGCTTGGTGACCTCCTCGACGAGGTTCTCGCCCCTGATGATGGTGGAGGTGCCCCAGACGTCGGCCTTCTCCAGGGTGTCGCTGACCACGTAATGGTGCATGCCGTTGATCCGGTCGGAGAACTCGTCGCTGGGCCTGGTCGGCCAGACCGACGCGAATCCCTCGTAGGTGACCCGCCCCGCCAGCAGGGCGTCCGACCTGCGCATCAGGTCCAGGGCGTACTGGGTGGCATCGTCCGTCCGGTAGTCGAACGACCAGTTCTGCGGCTCGTCGATGTAGCCGTCGAGCGTGGTGTAGGTCGAAGCGATGACTTTCCTCATGGTTGCCTCCATTGGTGATCGTTTCTGGCGGTCCGCAGCGTACGGGCCCACCATGACAGCTGGTCAAGCGTGATTCCGGCCGCCGCATGGCAGCTCGCGCCCCGTTTGGGCCAGGAGCCGTCGGCGTCGAAGAGGTCCCAGTAGCAGGGCAGGCTGACCGCCTCGGTGACGGCCACCGCCCGCAGCACGGCGAAGATCTCACGGAGCTGGGCGACCGCGTGCAGGCCGCCCGACTCTCTGCCGTACGACACGAAGGCGACCGGTTTGGCCTGCCACTCCGCGTAGTACCAGTCGATGGCGGTCTTGAGCGGTGCGGGGAAGCTGTGGTTGTACTCGGGGGTCACCACCACGAAGCCGTCCGCCGCGGCCAGTCGCGGAGCCAGCGTCCGCACCTCGGCGGGCAGCTCCTCGCCCTCGTCGATGAGGACCTCGGGCAGCCGTGCCTCGGCCAGATCGACGACGTCGACCTCCAGCTCCCTTCGCCTGCGGGCCTGGGCGGCGAACCACTCGGCCACCGTCGGGCCGAACCTGCCGCTTCTGGTGCTACCGATGATCACCGCCACCCGCAGCCGTTCGTCGCTTGCCATGTGACTACTGTGCCGGGCGGCCCTTACCGTTTCCTTCCACCGCGCTTACCGCTCCGGCATAGGGTGACGGTCATGCGGTTTGGGGTGCTTGGCCCGCTGATGGTGTGGGACGCGGACGGCGCGCCCGTCACGATCCGTGGGCTGAAGGTCCGCGCGCTCCTGGCCGACCTGCTCCTGCACGAGGGCCGCCCGGTGTCGGCCGACCGGCTGGTCGACGACCTGTGGGGAGACGACGCCCCCGCCAACCCATCGGCCACGCTGCAGGTCAGGGTCTCGCAGCTGCGCAAGGCGCTGGGCGATCGGAACCTGGTGGCGCACCGGCCTGCGGGCTACCTGCTGCAGGTGGAGGCGGACGCCGTGGACGCGCGCCGGTTCACCGAGCTCACCAAGCAGGCCCAAGCGGCGAAAGACCCGGGAACGCGGGCCGCGCTGCTGGCCGACGCGCTGGCCCTGTGGCGGGGTCCGGCGTTCGCCGATTTCGCCGACGAGGAGTTCGCCAGGGCGGCGATCGCCCGGCTGGAGGAGCAGCGCCTGACCGCCGTGGAAGCGCACGCCGAGGCCCGGCTGCGGCTGGGAGAACACGCCTTGCTCGCCGGGGAGCTGGCCGACCTGGTGGCGCGGCATCCGCTGCGTGAGCGGCTGCGTGCCGTACACCTGAAGGCCCTGTATCGGGCCGGACGGCAGAGCGAGGCGCTGGACAGCTACGCCGACCTACGCGAACGGCTCGGCGAGGACCTCGGCCTGGAACCCAGCCCCGAGCTGGCCGAGTTACAGCGGGCCATCCTCGCCCAGGACCCTGACCTCGCTCCAGTGGTACGGCACGCCACCAACCTGCCCGCTCCGCTCACCGAGCTGATCGGACGGGACGAGTCATTGGCCGCGGTATCCGCACAGCTCGGGGCGCATCGGCTGGTGACGCTCTGCGGGTCCGGCGGGGTGGGCAAGACTCGGCTGGCCGTGGAGACGGCGGGCCGGCTGGTCTCCGCCCACGCCGACGGTGTCTGGCTGGTCGAGCTGGCCTCCATGCCCCGGTCCGGCGAGGTGGCCGAGCTCGTGATGGCGGTCATGGAGATCCGCGACCCGGGCGGCGAGCCGCTCTCGGCACGCGACCGGCTGGCGCGTGCGCTGCGCAACCGGCGGGTGCTGCTGGTGCTGGACAACTGCGAGCACGTCGTGGACCAGGTGGCGGACCTGGCGGAGGCGTTGCTGCGGGCCGCGCCGGAACTCCGAATCCTGGCGACGAGCAGGGAGCCGCTGGCGCTGGCCGGCGAGGTGGTGTGGAACGTGCCGCCGCTGGAGCAGGACAGCGCGGTCCGGTTGTTCGCGGCCAGGGCGGCGGCCGCGCACAGCGATTTCCGGCTCGACGACTCGACCACCCCCGCCGTCTCGTTGCTGTGCAGGCGGCTGGACGGGATCCCGCTGGCGCTGGAGCTGGCCGCCACCAGGGTGCGGGCGCTGGGCGTGGACGGCCTGGTGGACCGGCTGGATGACCGCTTCCGGCTGCTGGCGACCGGGCATCGGGGTGCGCCTCCCCGCCAGAAGACGCTGACCGCCATGATCGACTGGAGCTGGGAGCTGCTGACCGAGCAGGAGCGGCTCGTGCTGCGCCGCCTGGCCGTACACGCCGACGGGTGCATCCTGGAGGCGGCCGAGGCCGTGTGCCCCGGCGACGGTGTGGCCGCCGATGATGTCCTCGACCTGCTCGCCCGCCTCGTCGACAGGTCGCTGGTGGCCAGGGTGGGAAACCGCTTCCGCCTGCTGGAGTCCGTCGCCGCCTACTGCGTGGAACGCATGCGAGAGGCAGGCGACCTGAATGAGGTACGGCACCGCCACCATGCCTATTACACCGATCTCGCTGAACGAGCCGCCCCCCACCTCTACGGCCCTGACCAGCGCCAGTGGCTCGGCCGGCTCGACGCGGAGGCCGCCAACCTCCGCGCCGTCGTGGACGGCGCTCATCCGGAGCTGACCCTCCGTCTCGCCAACGCCCTCACCTGGTACTGGTACCTCCGCGGCCGCCTGACCGAAGCCGGTCGCTCACTCGAAACCGCCCTCACCGCAGCGGGTGGCGGGGTGCGGTCTGTGGCGATGGCGTGGCTTATGGGCATCTCCGTTCTGAAGGGCGGGAGTCCCGAGTGGGTGGCCCGCCGGGATCAGGCAGCGGAGGTGTTCGCCGGAGAGCTGGGGGAGCGGGCCAGGGCCGCATGGTTCCTGGCCTTCGCGCTGGTGAACCTGGGCGAGATGGAAGCCGCTGAAGACCTGCTCGACAGGGCTCTGGAGGCCCTGCGCGCCGCGGGTGACCGGTGGGGCGAGGCGGCGGCGCTGAGCACTCGCGCCCAGTTCGCGCACGTACGCGGCAACCTGACCGTACTCGAGCGGGCAGCGACCGGAAGCGCGGAGCTGTTCGCCGACCTCGGCGACCGATGGGGTCAACTGCAGGCATCGGCCTGGCTGGGCGGCCTGGCAGAACTGACCGGCGACAACGACCGCGCCGCCAGACTGCACGAGGAAAGTGTGCACATGGCGGAGGAGCTGGGCCTGTGGCCGGAGGTCAGCGGTCAACTCGCCTGGCTCGGCTGGACCCACGTGCAACTGGGCGACTACGCGAAGGCCTGGAAGCTGTGCGAGCGCGCCTTCCGCCTCGCCACGGAACAGGACTACGCGGGCGGCGAGATCCTCGCCGAGATCGGCCTCGGCTCCGCCGCCCGCAGGCAGGGCGAGTTCGATCTCGCCGAGAAACACCTCGGCAATCTGGTACGGCGGGCGAAGTCAGGAGGCGGCGCCGAGCCCCTGTACCTCTCGATGGTCCTGGTCGAACTGGGCTTCACCGCCGAGGAACGCGGCGACGCCGAGGCCGCCCGCGCCCTGCACCTGGAGGCGTACAGTGCGGCACGCAAGCTCGACGCCCCGCACAGCGCGGTCGCCGCCGCGGAGGGCCTGGCCGGGGCCGTGGCCCTCGCGGGCGCCCACGCCCACGCCGCCCGGCTCCTCGGCGCGGCGGCTGCGTCCCGCGAGGCCACCGCCCTGCCGCAGTCCCCGGCGGAACGTGCCGACGCCGACAGAATCGCCGCAATCTGTCGCCAGATCCTGGGCGAAGAGACCTTCACCACTGAATACACCGCCGGCCGCCACCAGACCCTGGACGAGACGATCACATAAGCACGTCGTGGTCCTTGTACGGAAGATCCTGGCCCGTCGCCCACAGTGAGACGGTGCTGCGCGGGTTCTACGACCTGCACCGCGATACCGGATCCTGGCCGTTGGTCAACCCTTTCCCGCTGGACTTGGCGCGTCGCTCCGGACGCGCACACGCGCACCACAATCCGATGGAAGCCTGGGCGCGGAAGAACGTGCGCCCGGCGTCTTTCGCCTGATGCACGATCACGTTGGCGTTCGGCAGAGCCGCGAACGTCGCCTGATCGTCCGGAGTCGTCGGCTCACAGGCGTCATCCTGTCCGGGTCACGCACGCAGATCAGCATCAGGCTCCAGCCGATCCGTTCGGCCTGCGGGCGGGCGGCCACCAACTCCCGCATCCGGGCCTCGGCCTTGGTGAAGGCCGCCTGTCCGCGATCGAACTCCGTCTCCACCTTGACGAGCAGGACCCGGCGCGGCGAGTGCCACGATCCGCGCCTCATGGACTCGACGGCGTCAGAAGGAACCGGCCCTGGAGCTGTCATGGGCGCCTTCCAACCAAGATCGAGAACAATGCCAAGAAGTGTGCGTCAAACGCCCTTCAGAACACGATCAAGTGCCGCCCGGCCTGCAGGTCCCCAGTGCGGCTTGCCGCCGGGAAGGCCCCGATCTCCGTTCTGCCCCATGAGCATCAAGAAGAGGCTCTTCATAGCGGCCAGCCCGCGGGCGCGCCGGATCGCCGCCTCGTCTGCATGCGCGTACATGTCGAAGAACCGTGAGGCCGTGCCCCCGGGTAGCAGCACCCAGGCGGCGGCGAGGTCCCACGCCGGATCGCCGGCGAACATGTCACCGAAGTCGACGATGCCCGAGAGCGTTCCGTCCGAGACGACGACGTTCGCGGGATGGAGGTCGCCGTGCACCCACACCGGCGGGCCCTCCCACACCTGGGCCGCGACCGCGTCGTCCCAGACGTCCCGGACGTCGGCAGCGATGTCGTCGGGGGCAACGGCCTGGAAGAAGTTCTCGAAGCCGTCCGTGCAGTTCCTGGGATGGGCACCGCGATCCGTAGCGATCGGCGCCTCAGCGGGCGCCTCCACATGGAGCGCCCGGAGGAAACCCGCCAGCGTGTCGGCCGCGTGGGTGCCGCGGCTGATCGAGCCGTGGTCCAGCGGCTCGCCGGGAACCCACGTCATCACGGTCCAGTGCTTGGGGAAACGCTCGGACGGTTCGCCGAACCGCACCGGGGTCGGTACCGGGAGCGGCAGGCGCGGGGCCAGCACGGGTAGCCACCGCCGCTCCTTGAGCTGGAGCTCCGGAGTGGGGTCCATGCGCTGCATGCGCACGGCCAACTCGTCCCCGAGGCGCCACATTTGGTTACCCCAACCGCCCACCACCTCGCGGATGGCCAGCCCTGCAAGGTCTGGATGTTGCTCCTGCAGCAAGTCGCGGACCAGGTCCGCGGTGATCTCGATCTCAGTGTCGGTCATGCGGAGTCACAGTACTGGGGCGGCAGGCGGAGCGGCTCTCGCTCTCCGGAACATCTCGCTGCCCTTCCTCTGACATCACCGATGAGAGCCTCAGATCAGAGGCGTCGGGACGGAACGGCACCATAGCCCGGAGGAGCTTATACAAGCGGCTACGCACGCGGACTGAAGAACCGAATCAGAGTATTCGGGGAAATCCGGCTAGCTGAACGCCCTCGAATTCTCAGCGGATAACTAGCATTATCCGCTGAGAAGCGCTCCAAATCTCAGTGGGTAAAAGGATTTCGTGAAGCTCTTCCGACGTCGTCCAGAACGCAGCCACCGCGCAGCTCTACCTGCACGGGCTATCCAGTGGGGACTTCGTCCCCGCGCTGGGCCAGTTCCTCGGCTCGACGGCGGGCCTGTCGGCGGCGGTAATCACTCGGCTCACCGAGCAGTGGAAGGGCGAGTAGGGTGCTTTTGCCGCCCGTGACCTGTCCGGCGTCGACTACGTCTATCTGTGGGTGGCCGGCATCCACGTCTACATCCGGCTGGAGGAGCACAAGCTGTGCCTGCTGGTGATGATCGGGGTGCGCGCCGACCGCCGCAAAGAGCTCGTCGCGCTCACCGACGGCTACCGCGAGTCCACCGAATCAAGGCGGTCGCCAAGGTGGTCGACGACCTCGACGAGGTGCTCGCCTTCTACGACTATCCCGCCGAGCACTGGGTGCATCTGTGCACCACCAACCCGATCGAGTCCACCTTCGCCACTGTCCGGCACCGCACCAAGGTCACCAAAGGGTCGGGCTCACGCGCTGCCGGCCTGGCGATGGCCTTCAAGTTGATCGAGTCCGCCCAGGCCCGATGGCGTGCCCTGAATGCCCCTCACCTGGTCGCCCTCGTCCGTGCGGGCGCCCGCTTCGAACGCGGTGTTCTGCCGGAACGTCACGCGGGGAAAGACACCGCATGACCAGCCCCGACCGCTACGACTACTGCGGGCTCTACCTACGCGGCGCAAGCCAAGAGGCTGCGATTGAGCTGACCGCCCGTGCCATCGGCGCGATACGTGATGGCCGCCTGCTGCGCGTCGGCACCATAGAGATCGAGATCCGGCGCAATGACAACTGCACTCACCATGGGGCCGACTTCCCCACCTGGCCGATCAAGATGGAGATCGAAAGAGGGAACGCTCCCAGCCACCAGGTCATCGAGGCCGTGTCCAAGATCCTCACCCACGCCTGGCAGGCCGGTCATGACGCAGTCGCTGCCTGCGACTACGAAGACGAACTTCCCGACCACGGCGGATATCCCCGCTACCGAGCCTGACCACCCGCCCGACCCACAGGCATTGACCATTGCTCAAAGGAACGGCCGAGCCCGAGTGGACGGCGCGACCGGGGACCGCAGGCCGAGCCACTGTTCGGCGTCCCAGGCCTGAAACCGCTCTACCTCGGTGAACCCCAGCTTTGCCGCGAGGCGCATCGAGCCGAGGTTGGCGGTCTGGGTGGTGAGCACCACCGGCTCGCCGGGAAGGACGCCGTCGAACCAGCCGAGTGCCGCCGCGCACGCCTCGGCGGCGTACCCCAATCCCCATGCTCGCGGCAGAAACAGGTAACCGAGATCGGCCTTCCCCACGGCAGCCGGGCGACGGTGCCCCGTTGCTCTCCTGAGCAGGATCTGGCCGATCATCGCCCCGTCGAGATCAACGACGAGACTCCCGGGCCACCGCTCGGGCACCCCGGACATCTCGCGCTCAAGCTCGTCACGCGGGCGGGGGCCGCCGAGGTAGGTGTGCACCTCTGGCGACGCCAGCAGCTCGATGAACGCCCCACGGCTTCGGCGTTACCGCTGAGAATTCGGCGCCGTGAAGCTCTGAAGGTCACAGACCTGCGGAAACGTGACCGCTTCGAGGGCTCTCGCTTGAAGGGCCCGTACGCGGGTCCGTGTCCTACGGGGCAAGGTAGCGCTGAGTGAGATATGAGGGCGGCGGCTGTCCGTTTGAGCCCTCTAGACCGGGTACCGCAGGCCAGGGCCGCGTTCGGGATCAGGAGCCGACTCTTGGCGGCGTTGATCTGCGGGCGTAGCCCGGAAATCAACGCGGGTTCCCGCAGCGGGTCGGTGATCTACTTGTTCCGCGTCCGGGACGCGAACTACTGGAGAGCCCGAAGGGGCAGGCACGGCCTTACCGCCGCGAGACCGCCAGGCTTTCAGCTCTGGAGCGGGTTCCCTCCACAGAATGAAGACCATAACGCTGGTGATAGTCACCACGCAGGCCAGACCGTACAGGACGAAAAGCGCGATCGATGGGGTTGCCACGGCGATGCTGGTTACGATCGCCAGGATAGAGGTCATCGGGAATACCGAGCGGAGCCCCCAGTAGGCAAATCGTCCCCGTGGTAGCGGGTTTTGCTGGACGAAGTGTTCCCAGCCGAGATTGTGCCGTCCGACGCGGTCTTCCACGCCGGTACGCAGGTAGGTTGCGATGCGGGCGATCAGGTGGGCCTTGTACAGCCATACGACGCCCAAGACCAGCGACAGTAGCGGGTAAATCAGGATGATTGCTGCGTTCTTCGCCTGAAAACCCACCGGCAGTACGGCGCCGAAGGCTACAACTGTCAGCGTGATGATCTGCGACTGCAGACCTGTTAAATGCACGATCTCGGCACGTAGGGCGGTGAATTCAGCAACGGCCAGAGGGGTGGAATCCCAACTGGGAGGAGAGGTCTCTGCCATACGTGAGTATGTACCCACGCTGCTGCCGACACGGCCTGGATCTCCTATAACCGGCGCGCGCTCAGCCCGCTGTTCTGGGCGCACATGAGTGAATTCCTACGGCCGGTTCCGCCTGGACATGGACACCCGGCTCGACCTCACTGCGGCCTGAGCAGACCACCGACGATCGGGGTCATACGGTGGGAAAACAAGCCAGCACGGTGGTGGCACGGGCTGGGCGGCAGGCGCCGACCGTGGCGGTGGTGGTGGAATCACCGTCTGGATGGCCTCCTCGACAGAGGGTGCCACCTGGAACGCTGTGCGCAGGTCGGTGATCGTCAAGACGCGCTCCAGGTGGGGCGGGATGCCTGACAACGCCAGGTTGGCCTGCGGCTCGCGGCTCTGGTTGGTCAGCAGCACCAGCACGTCGACGCCATGGACGACCCGCCTCCGGATGCAGCAGTCCCACCGCCATCGACAGCGAGGAGGTCTTGCCCGCCCTGTTGGGACCGACCAGGCCGAAGAGCTAGCCTTGCGGAATAGTGCGGTCGATCGCGTCGATGGCGCGGGTGGCGCCGAACAGCAGCGCCCACGCCGCCATCCGCCCATGCACGTGGCCTTGAGGGCGCCCGGTGTGGTGAGGAGCTGCCACAGGGCTGTGCCGTCCAGGGCATAGGTGTTGATCGCGACCATCGCGCCGAACACGGCTGCCGCTAGACCTACCAGGGGCAGCGCTCAGCTCCAGCCGGTGAAGGCGATGATGAGCGTCATCAGCAGCGGTGTCAGCCAGGCGCTGCGCAGCTCAACGCCGCGCGCCGGGTCACGTAGCCAGGTGACCAGCTCCCGCGAGATGACCGCGGCCACCTGCGGCGTCGCGAACGGCAAGGACAGCCCACGTCCCGGTACGGCTGGCCGCCGCGAACGCGCCCGGCGAGGCGGCCGCGGGGGAGACGTTCACTCCCCAGCGTCCCGGCAAGGGTCCCGAAATTTGAGGTCCACTAGCGAGGTTTCGGGATGACTGTCAGATTCCGAAGTCGCCTGCACGGATGTGCGAAGTCCTGCGCACAGGGTGTTGTGCCAGGGGGAGAGAGCGGCCTGCAGGCTGAGCATGTACGCAGCCGGATGGGCGTCCGACTCCATGCTGCCTCTTATTTCAGCTGCTGAGGTCAGGGTCTTGCAGACCGTCCCGGAGAACTTTCCGCTGGGCGGAACGAGCGCGGTGCCTGTCCAGAAATCCTGCGCCAAGAGTCCTGAGCACATAGGAAGCAAGCAAGGTGGTCGCGGCCAGTACGCAGGCCGTGAGGGTAGAGCCAGTAATGGTGAGGACGATCACGGCGATCTCCAGGTCCGTCCGCATACCACGTGCCAGATCAGGATGGTGATCCACCCGCTGGACGGTTTCGTTTCGCGTGTCTTTCATACCGGTTCCCTCCGTGAGGCTCTACCTCCTGGATAGAGATGTAGTCGCCGTCGGAGTTCGCTCGTCCGTTCTCGAAAAAAGAGGTCATGTGGCCGAACGACGTCGATCGTGGAGGAACGGTGGCTGATGTCATGGACCTCGACGGACAATGGCTGACATGCCATCGCGTCCGCGCAGCCTTGATCCCGACCTCCCACTGGAATGCTTCGCCCTGGAATTGAGGGACCTTCATCGGCAAGCAGGACGGCCGAAACAGCGAGTGCTCGCAAGCGCGATGCACTGCAGTCACGCGACTGTGTCGGCAATCCTCAACGGTCATCGTTTTCCCTCGTGGGAGCAGACGGAGGCGCTCGTGCTCGCTTGCGGGGGTGACATGCGGACATGGAAGCACCGCTGGGCCGTGACCGACCGGGCGCTCGGCGCGGAACCTGCCACCGAACGCCCGGTCGGCGTTGGCACGCCAGGGTCGCCCTGGCACTTGTCTGGCCGGGAGTTCTATCGAGTCATGCTCACCGAGGTGAGCCGTGCCCGGTTTCGGATCATGACAACCTTTATCCGGCATCGGCCACCGGAGTACTTCCTTGGTTTCACCGACGGGGAAACCGCGCAGGTCGCCTCCGCTTACTTCGAAGCCGTCGTCCGGTGGTCAGCGCTGCCCGGACCTCGCTCGGTGCGGCGGATCGTGTGTACTCCGAACGCGGAGATGGAGGGGTGGGCGCAGCGGTTCGTGCAAGAGACATCGGCCTATCCGCGTCATGAGATCCGCGTCGTGGATTGGCCGCTCGGTATAGATGCCGTCAACATGGCCGTCTTCGACGACTCGGTGGTCCTGCTCGCCTTTACGTCCGGGCCAGCGCAGCAACTGAACGGGTTCCGGATCGATGAACCCGAGTTCGTCCGCTGCTCGGTCGGCCACTTCGAACAACTCTGGTCAGTCTCCCGCAAACTCGCGGCCTCCTCTCAGCGCACATGACGATCCCGTTCGCTGTTTCATAGGTCAGTGCGAACAAGTAGCCATCTGAAACGCTCCCATGAAAAAACTTCCGGGTGCGCGACGACGGCTACCTCCGCGTGGAGGCCCATGCCTGCCCGATGACCTCCTGCGCCGCCCCGGCCGTCCGCAAGCCGGGCACACTCTGGATTGAGCTGCCCCGCCCCGCCGCGACTGGCGCCGAACCCGCGGGGGACGTGCGGATCGGCTACGCCCGCGCCTCCACCGTCCGCCAATCCCTGGGCACCCAGCTCGACTCCGTCAAGGCCGCCGCCGTCACCCGCATCTTTTCCGAGAAGATCTCCACCCGCGCCACCACCCGTCCCGAACTCGACAAGGCCGTCACCCTGGCCCGCGAGCTCCGCTCGGCCGGGGTCGCGGTCGCGCTCGTGGTGCATGAGCACAAGCGGCTCGGCCGCGGCCTCGACCTGGCCGCGCTGTCCGGAATGGAACGCGAATACATCCGCGACCGCACCCTGGGAGGACACGAATCCGCCCGCGCCCGCGGCAAGTCCATCGGCGGCGCCGCCGTCACCGACGACGCCATGCTGTCCAAGGTCCTGCACCTGCGCCAGCAGAACCTCAGCCTGCGCGACATCGCCGCCCGCCTCGTCATCACCAAAGGCGCCAAGAAGGGGCGGCACCCCTCTCCGGCCACCGTCCTGGCGCATGCTGCGCGATCACGACGAGGCCGCCGCGACATCCGCGGCCGTCGCCGGATGATCACGGAGTTTAGCGATTCCTATCCTCGTCTCGCCTGCACGCCCGATGCCTCACTCGCGTGTCAGTCTTTCCGAACGATGGTCCCGGTGATCGGGTCCCCCACTTCGAGAACGTATTGTTGGATGTCCGCCGGAGGATAGGCAGGCCAGGACACAAAGAAGCGGCCTAGCATGATGACCCCATCCATTGGTCCGTCCGGAAGTTCGATACGTGCAGCCACGAGCGGGGACGCTGACAGGCGTTCATCTGCGTAGAAACGAACAACGGTGAGCCCAAGCGCTACCGGGCTTACTGGCATGGGGTCGCGCTGTGAGGCGTCCCGCGCCGCCATGATGCTTTCTCGAATGTGATCCGCCAGGGCTCCTTGCGGGATTCCGGACCATAGACACTGCGCCAGGTAAACATGCTTCAACAAGGCAAGGCGGAGTATGTTGGGATCGGGACCTCGGCCTCTGACGACCACCTGCATGCTCAGCAGCATGGCCCGGAAGTCGTCTTCGCTTCCTCCCCCCATGGTCAGGAAGCCTCCACCGCGCGCCGGCATGATCTGCATCTTGCCGACTCTTCGAGAGCCTCGCATGTTTTCAGAAGCTAATTCGACCTCGCTGATCGCGCCGTAGAACCAGTCTTTCACTCCGCCTTCTACACGACCCCCGAAAGTTTGATTACAGCCACGACAGGTTCGCGTCATGATGACCCCCCAATACTCTTGGGGGGCACATGCTCGTCCTTCTCCGGAAGCCCGCCGCAGATAGGGCAGCTCTCGAAGAGGCGCCGCCCAATCTCGTCACGCAACTCCGGTCGTCCCATGCGGGCGCCAGACCCTATGTCGATGCCTGCCTCAATGATGCGTCCATCGTCGACACTGATGTCCAGCGAGCGAGGGGGCGACGTTTCACGAAGGCTAGGTTATCCGCTGCGTCGTCGCTGGATTGCCCGGCGAAACCATAAAGCGTGTGCCCCTTCGTAGGGCCTCAGGCGACGCGAAACTAAGGTCGTGGCCGTTCCATCTGGTCAGGGGACGGGTTGGTGGGGCTGGTCAGTTCACCAGCACGATCTTCCCGCGGGCGTGCCGGCTCTCGCTCAGCTCGTGCGCGGTGGCGGCCTCGGTGAGCGGGAACGCCGCCGCGACCGGCACCCGCAGCCGGCCCTGCTCGGCGAGCTCGACCGCGATGCCGAGGCCGTGCACCGCCAGCGGGTCGGCGGCTCCAACGGCCGTCGCCCTGTCGCCGGTCGGCGCGCCGTGCGACAGGTGCACGCCGAGGGCCGCCGCGGTGAAGTCGGGAGCGATCGTCACCACGCGTGCCGGATCCCCGGCGATGGCGATCAGGTCGGGCAGCGCACCTCCTGCGCAGTCGAACACCGCGTCCACCCCGTCCGGTGCCAGCGCGCGGACCCGTTCGACCAGGCCCGCCCCGTACGTCGTCGGCTGCCCGCCGAGCGAGCGCAGGAAGTCGTGGTTGTGCTCCCCGGCCGTACCGATGACGGTGGCGCCACGGGCGATCGCGAGCTGCACGGCGACCGTGCCCACCCCGCCGGCCGCGCCCTGCACCAGCACGGTGTGTCCGGCGCCGACCGCGAGCCGGTCGAGCACCCGGGTGGCCGTCTCGACGCTGCCCGCGGCACCACCGGCCTCCTCCCAGCTCCACGCGGCCGGCTTCGGCGCCCAGTCGACCAGGACCGCGTGATCGGCGTTCGCGCCGCGCTCGGTCGTCGCGGTCATGCCGAACACCTCGTCGCCGACCCCGACACCCGTGACGCCGTCGCCGACCTCGTCCACCACGCCCGCGGCGTCGAACCCGGTCCGGTACGGGAACGTCACGGGCACCACATCACGCATCTTCCCGGAGCGGATGTACGTCTCTCCCGCCGACAATCCGGACGCCCGTACGGCGATGCGGATCGTCCCCGGCCCTGCATGCGGCTCCTCGACCTCGGCGACATGCACCACGCCGGCCGGGCCATACTCGGAAAACTGAACAGCTCTCATGCGCCGCAACGTAACGGAACACCCCGCCCGTTTGATTAAAGTGAGAGCGGTGACGGCCGAAGTGAGTCAGAAACTGCGCTCGGACGCCCGCGACAACCGCGCGCGCATCCTCGCGGTCGCCCGCGCGGCCTTCGCCGCCGAGGGCCTCGATGTGCCGATCAGGGAGATCGCCCGGCGGGCGCAGGTCGGCGCGGCCACCGTCTATCGGCACTTCCCTACCAAGGAAGCGCTGCTCAGCGAGGTCATCGCCGAGCCGATGGCCCTGTGCTCGGCGGTCGTCGAGGAGGGGCTGGCGGAGGCCGACCCGTGGCGCGGGTTCTGCTTGGTGATTGAGAGGCTGATGGAGGTGCACGCCCTCGACCGGGGTCTGTCCAGCGCCTTCACCTCACGACTGCCGTACTTCACCGCAGACCGCGACCGTACGATCCGGCTGCTGCTCCACCTCATCCGGCGTGCGAAGGAGACGGGAAGCCTGCGGGCGGACTTCGTCCTGGAGGACTTCATCTTGGCGATGATGGCGAACGAGGGCATCCGCGCCGAGTCAACCGAGCAGCGAGCGGCGGCGTCGCGCCGTTTCGCAGCCCTGATGATCCAGTCGTTCCGTGCCGACCCCGTCCCCGCACCGCTTCCACCGGCGGTCCGGCTGCTGCCGACCCTTCGGTAGCGCCTCGGCGGCGGCCTCCCGGTGTTCCTGCCGCCCCTGCCCAACGGCCGAGGGCACGCAGCCGGGCCGGCGCCTGGCGGTCGTGATCCGAACCAGGTAGGCACGCCGATCTCGCACCGCGCCCAGCTCGACGTCCGCCCACCGCAGCCAGGTCTCCTGCAGGGCGTCCTCGGCGTCAGCGGCCGAACCGAACATCTCGTAGGCGACGGTGAACAGCGAGTTCCGGTGAGCGATGAATGTCTCGGTGGCGGAGGCACGCTCCAGATGGCGACGCAGGAGCTGGTCAACGAGGCGTTCTGCGGCGGGCAGGCCGAGGCGGCTCAGTAGACGGGGGCCGAGCAGCGCGGACCCGTACGCCCTGAGGGCGGACTCCTTGCGATCAGGTAGAGCGCGAACCGGGCCACGCCGAACAGGGAACGGCGATGTTCCCCGTCAACGACCTGCAGTGGATGCTCGCCGCCCGCCTCGGCGGCCGATCAGGCAAGGCCGGGGACGGCCGAATGGTCAAGGCCGGCGGACAGCAGGTCGAACGCCTGCCCGATCAGCTCGGAGTCCGGCGCGTCCCGGCCGGTGGCGCGCCACGCGTTGACCGCCGTCGGCACCGCGCACAGCACCACCGAAGCCACCAGATACGGCCGCGGATCAGCGGCCACGTCGACGCCCATCCGGACGCCGATCAGCCGCGCGACCTCGTCGAGCCGGGCAGCGGCCCGCTCGACGCACGCGGCCATCAGGGCCGGGCTGGCCGAGATCAGGTCCTGCATGCGCAGGTAGCGGACCCGGTCCGAGTCGGTCGTCTCGCTCTCGTAGGCCCGTACGACCTCGACCGCGGCGCGCCGCATCGCGGTCAGCACCGGCAGGTCGGCCGGTTGTGCGGCGAATCCCTCCAGCATCGTCGTGATCTGCTCGTCCGCGAGCGAGAGCGCGACGTCCTCCTTCGAGGTGAAGTACCGGAAGAAGGTCCGCGGCGAGACCTCGACCGCCTCGGCGATCTGGTCGACGGTGGTGGCGTCGAAGCCGTTGGCGCAGAACATCGAGTAGGCGGCGTCGGTCAGCGCCTCGCGTGTCCGCTGCTTCTTCCGCTCACGCAGCCCTGGCTTGTCCACGGCGCCAGCCTACGCCTTCTCGACATCGCACGCCAAGTGTCACGCTCTGCCTTTTTTCAGTTGACGGCACATGCCAGTTCCTGTCAGCATGATGCGAATGCCGAAGCCTCCTCCTCCACCCACCTCCCTTTACTGGAAACTCCAGCGTCAGATGGCACGCCTGCACAAGTTCTTGTTCCGCGCGACGCGCGGCAAGCTGGGAGGCACCTTCCTGGGTCCGCCCGTGCTGCTGCTCAACCATGTCGGCCGCAAGTCCGGACAGGCCCGGACCAACCCGGTGCTCTATCTCGACGACACACCCCGGCTGGTCATCGTCGCGTCGAAGGGCGGCGTAGACGCCCACCCGGCGTGGTTCCACAACCTGATGGCGATGGCGACCACCGTGGTCGAACTGCCCGGTGGCGAACGCCGCCGGGTCTGTCCACGCCTCGCCGAAGGCGACGAGCGGGCGGCGTTGTGGGGGCGACTGGTGGCGATGTACGAGCCGTACGCGGCCTACGCGACCTACACCGAACGGCAGATCCCGGTGGTCGTGCTCGAGCCCGCCCCTGCGTGATCATGGTCATCCGGCGGCACGGTGTGGACCGTGCCGCCGGACGCGGCGCCAATGCGTCGCTCGTGGCCTGGTGTGGGTGATGAAGCAGTCCGCGAAGTGGGCGAGGGGAGCTTCGGCCACCTCGTCATTGCGGTCGGTGAGAGCCAGCCGAGAAGGAGCCCGTCCATCGCCGTGGTGAACACGCGGCGGGATTCCAGCAGTGCACGCTGAGGCAGCCGGTCATGAATGGCGGCCTCCAGCGTCTCCGGCCGCCGGGTCGACGCCCTAACGGCGCGCAGCATCGGCCGGCCGCCTTCCAGCAGCAGATCGAGCCGCTCCACCAGGGCGGGGGTTCGACCCACGACTTGCTGTGGACATACCACCGCTATACCGCCGGTGTTTAGCATTCTTCGCGGTGCTCTGATCACAGGCGGAGCACCGCGAAATTCTCGTTCAACTGACGGACAAGGATCGAATTTCATGCGGAAGCTCTCCCCCTCGAAGATGCTCGCCACTGTTGTCGGGGTCTCTGCGGCCTTCGCCGTACTGACGCCGGCCACGACCGCCACAGCCGCCACCACCACCGCCTCCTCGGGCGTCTCTTCGGCCGGCTGCAAGGACAAGTGGAGCAAGCTGAACACCAAGGACGGCTTCGTCAGCTACGTCCTGAAGCTCTGCAGCAACGGCTACGGCGAGGCGCGCGGCAGCGTGACGGACACCAAGAGCGACGCCTGGACGACCGTGGTGGAGGTCTCCTTCAAGAAGAGCAACGGCAACGAAATTTACGGTGGGTACAAGGAGGCCGGCCGGAAAAAGGGCCACAAGAGTTTCAAATGGTCCACGACCCGCACCAACCTCGACCGGATCACGATCAGGGCCAAGCGCTGCCTCCCGGGCACGATCGTGTGCAACAACACCAAGACCTACACGCTCTACCCCTGATCTGAGGCGTGGCAGTCGGGTAGCCAATGGTTGTCAGTTTCGGCGAGATGGCCGAGAGCTTTCGGAGTTATCGGGCCGCGGGTACCTTTCGTGCAGCCGAGTCGCCGCCGCGACCGCCGCAGTAAATACCCTGCCTGACCTGCGGCGGAGGCTTATCGTTCAATTCCGGCCGGATAGTCCCAAGAACCCGGCTTGGCGGCCTGCGGTCGCCTGAGCGATCACCCGGGCGGCGCTTCACATCACGAGAGGCGAACGTGGCCTGATGCGGTACTAGGCAGGCGCACTCCTCCGCCCGGTCCCCGGCCAGCACCGTTGTGGCCACGATCGCGCGATCCCAGGCGCTGCGGCCTCGAAGAGGGTAGAGGTGGAGGATCCGGATTGTCCGGAAGTTGTCCCGGGTCCGCATCCTGGGCTACAACTTCAGCCCCCGGTTCAAGGACCTGGACGACCAGCGGTTCTGGCGGGCGACGATGCCCGGCGTGGAGACGGCGACGTACGGCGTGCTGGAGCCGCTCACCCGCAACCGGGCGAACCTGAAGAAGATCGAGACGTGGTGGCCGGACATGCTCCGGGTCGCGGACTCCCTGGTCACCAACCAGGTCCGCGCCTACGACCTGCTGCGGATATTCGGTCGCGGCGGCACCATCCACCAGGCGTACCGGGACGGGATGTACGACTGCTGGAGCGTGGGCTAGTTGGTTCCGGTGGTGAGTTCGCTGAAAAGCTTGTTCGCCGCGTCCGAGGTGAACTGGCGCTGGAGTTCGGCGCGGGCGATCTGCTTGCGAAATTCTCCTTCGTAGCCGGTGAAGCCGGCGTTGTGCATGGTGTCGGTGATCCAGGTGGCGAATGCCTGGTAGTTCCAGATGTGGGGCAGGCAGGTCTCGGAGTAGCTGTCGAGGAGGCGTCGGTCACCCTCCTTGACCTGGCGGATAACGGCGCGGGCGAAGATCTCGGTGTCATGGAGGGCCAGGTGGATGCCCTTGGCGCTCATGGGCGGGACGATGTGGGCGGCATCTCCGAGCAGGTAGAGCCTGCCGTAGCTCATCGGGTCGAACACCACGCTGCGCAGCGGCACGATCCGCTTGTCGAGGATCTCGCCGGCTGACACGGGGGTGCCGAAGCGGGCTTCCAGTTCGTTCCAGATGCGAGCGTCCGGCCACTGCTCGGGGGTGTCGTCGACCGCGCACTGGAGGTAGATGCGGCTGGCGTGCGGGCCGCGGGGGATCATGCCGGCGAGGCCGAGTGAGTGGATCGCCATGCTGGACGGGTTGGTCGGCACCGCAGCCAGGACACTGAGCCAGGAGTATCCGTACGCGTGGGAGTACTCGGTCAGCGCGGAGGCGGGGATGGTGCGCCGGCTCACGCCGCGGAAGCCGTCGCAGCCGGCGATCAAGTCGCAGTCGATGACCTTGGCCGTGCCGCCGGCGTTCCGGTAGCGGACAAGGGGGCGCTCACCGGTGATGTCCTCCAAGGCCACGTCGGCGGCTTCGTAGCGGAGGTCTCCGCCGGCCCGCAGGAAAACGTCCGTGAGGTTGCGGACCAGGACCTGCTGAGGGCAGTAGAGGCTCTCGTTGTCGTCGTCGTCCACGTCGATCGGCATCGCTTCGCCGTCGATGTAGAAGCCGCCCTGACTGTGCGGGATGGGATCACCGGCCAGCACTTCTTCGAGGCCCCACTCGCGGAACATGCGCACCCCGAAGGTGTCGATGGTCCCGGCCCGCTGACGCTGCTCGACATAGGCACGGGGGTGCTTTTCCAGCACGATGCAGTCGACGCCGTTGCGCAGCAGGAAGTTGCCGAGCGTCAGGCCGGCGACGCCGGCCCCGACGATGACGACGGTCGTGTTTTCGCGTGTCTCAGTCATGTGTGTGCGAGCCTCCGTGCTCAAAGCGGTGACCGATCACGCCGGTGGCTCCCGGGTGATGCGGCGCATGGCTCCCACTGTGGGACTTCTAAAGGCTTGCGAACCACCGGTACCTGGACAGCCGATACCGGAAAGCCGCCAACCTTGCGGGATGGGTGGCTGGCCTGTGGCGGTGAACCGCCACTACCGACCGTTGCGCAGATCCGCCTGGTAGCGGCCGGGCGTCTGACCGATGACTTCGGTGAAGGCATCGATGAAGCTGGAGGGGCTGGACCAGCAGCACGCCACCGCCGTCTCGGTGACGGACATGCCGTCGGTGAGGTGAGCCAGGGCGTGGTGGATACGCAGGGTGATGCGCCAGCGGCGGAAACTCATGCTCAGTTCCATGTGGAACAGTCGGCTCAGGGTGCGCTCGCTCGCCCCTATCATCCGGCCCAGCTCGGCCGGGGCTGCCGGCGACCCTCGCCATCCTGGAACGCTCTGCCTCCGCGCTGCCTGCCGAGGTGTTCCTGGAGGTCCCGGCCCGCGAGGACATCCGCAGCGATGTCATCGCGCCCCCGGGCACCACAATCCACTGGCTGCCTCGACGCGACCCCGGCGCCAGGCCCGGGGCCCTCGCCCTCCAGGCGGTGAAGCAGGCCCAACTCCCCGCCGGCCGCTTCTACACCTGGGTAGCAGGCGAGTCCTCATTGGCTACCCGCCTTCGCCGCCACCTCGTCAGTGAACGTCACATCCTCAAGTCCGATGTCTGCTTCCGCGGCTACTTCAGCCACGGCAGAGCCGGCGTGTGACCGCCATGCGACGGCAGTCGGGCGCCTACTTGCCGCCGAACGAACGAATGACGACAGGTGCCGCTGAACCCGGACTTCCCGGGGCGCGACGGAGGCGCCGATCCGATCAGCTCCGATGGAGGTGATGACAGGGTTTGCTGACAGTTGGGGCCGAATGCGACCACCGCCACGGGGAGCGGCATGGCCAACCTGGTCTACAAGCGGGTGTCGACCGACCGTCAGAACCTCGTCCTGGACGAGGCCGGGATCGAGAACCTGGTTCTTCGAGGAGCAGGCCGGGGTCTCCAGCCGCCTTCACCCGCTGGAGCTGCCAAAGTTCGGCGAGCTGCCCGCGTACGCGCGGCCGGGCGACGCCGTGCCCATCTCCGAGATGTTCCGCCTGGTGCGCGACACCGGACACGTCCTGACGTGCTCGACGTCCTGCACCGCAACCGTCTCGCCCTGCGCATCCACGATGATCGTCCTGACCGGGACGACGAATCGCAGCCGGCACCCTCGTTCAGCTGGTAGTCGCTCTGCGCCTGAGAAGGACCGAGTACCGTCACCCACGCCACGCCCGATCGCCTCCCGGCACTGTCCGTTCTGGCCGAAGGTGACGGGGCCCGGTGCGTCGAACTGCGGCTCGCCAAGTAGATCCGAACGGCGGTGGCTCGGGTTGTTCAGACCGACTTTGCATCTTCCATGCCGCCGCGTGACCCGGAACGGCACGTGCGAGGATGACTGACCGTGATTGATATCGGTCCGTTGCGCCCCGAGGACCGCGTCGCCTGGGAAGCGCTGGCGCGTGGCTACAAGACGTTCTACGAGACTACGGTGCCCGACGAGGGGTACGAAGAGACCTGGCAACGGCTGCTGCTGCACGGCGCCGAGCTGTACGGCATCGGCGCGCGGTTGGACGGGAAGCTAGTCGGCATCGCACACTACCTGTTCCACCCCACCTTCTGGGCAACGGACGCCTGCTACCTGCAGGACCTGTTCGTCGAGGAGGCGGCACGCGGCCAGGGGGCGGCGCGGGCACTGATCGAGCGGGTGGCCCAAGCGGCGCGGGAGCGAGACGCTTCCCGCCTGTACTGGACCACCAAACAGGAGAACACCAGCGCCCGCATCCTGTACGACAGGGTGGCGCGCTTCCACGGGTTCATCCGTTACGACTACCCGCTGAACTAGAGCCTGTACGGAGTTGAGATCAATGGGATCGCCTGCGACGTGGTCGGCGATCCTGGTAGGCCATCGACATGGCGCGTGGAGACCTCACCGATGAGGAGTGGTCCTTGATCGAGCCTCACTTGCCGCTGGGTGAGCGGGGCCCGATCCCGGATCTTCGGCGGCAGTTCAACGCGGTGATGTGGCGGTTTCGTACGGGCAGCCCGTGGCGGGACCTGCCGATCGAGTACGGGCCCTGGTCCACCGTCTACGACCGATTCCGCTCCTGGGCGCTGAACGGCGTGTTCGAGCAGCTGATGCAGGCGATGATCGCCGAAGCTGCGGCTCGTGGGCAGGCCGGCCTCGACCTGGTCAGCGTGGACTCCACCACCGCCCGCGCTCACCACCACGCCGCCGGGATGGTGTTGGACGGTGAGCTGTCCGCAGCGCTGCACGAGGCCGTCGAACGGGAAAAGGGGCTACGCCAAAGGGGCAAAACGCCTGCGGCGGCGACCCCGGCGACGACGGGCATGGCGACGGGGACGGGCGACGACGGATACGCCGTCGCCACCGGTTCCGGCTGAAGGCGGCCAAGCTGGGCCGTTCGCGGGACGGGCTGACCAGCAAGGTGCACCTGTCGGCCGACCGGCGATGCCGTCCGTTGTCCTTCGTCCTCAACATGCGAGCACTCCACTGGTTGTCATCCCGTCATACCCGAAGCCGACGGCCAGAGCCCAGGCCGCGGCGTGCTGAACGTCACCATCCACTGCGACGATGAGTTCAACACCACCATGTTCGTTCTACGTCCAGACCTGAACCCAGCCCCGAGCAGGGCTCGAATTCTTGGGGCCATGAGGATTTCGACACAGACAGTAGGCGGCGAACACGATTTCCTGAACCCCGTCAGCCATACGACCAAGGACGG
>NZ_JBQHCW010000028.1:0-116313 GCF_052068115.1 Nonomuraea sp. ZG12 | reverse complement strand
GCACCCAGAACGGCGAACCCAGCCCCACCATGACCGAGATGGCCCGCAAGATCACCACAGCCCTCGACGCCGCCTGACGGCCGCGCTGACCGTACAAGGACTTCAGGTCGCTCAGCCGGCCGCCACCGGCCTGAGCGACGAACAGAAGACCGACCGACCGATGCTGTCGCACCGGACGGTGGGCGCGCACCTGTACCGGGCCTTCCCGAAGCTCGGCGTCACATCCCGCGCCGAGCTCCAGGACGCGCTGTCGGCATACGAGTCCTGAGCCACGGGAGGAGTCCGCCGAGGCCGGCGGCGAGGACGGGCAGCCCCACGACCACGGCCACGATCACCGGCCACGGGGTGTCGGAAGGCACCCGTGACGGCGCATTCCATGTGACCGACGCCGTCCAGGGCCAGAACAGCAGCGTCCCGATGGGATAACCGGCGACCGCGCCCAGCACCGTCCCGCACAGCGCGCTCAGCCCGGCACGGGAGGCGCTGAACCACCGGAAAGTCGCGCCCGCCCCGTGACCGGCCAGCCTCAGCACCCGCCTCTGCCTCAAGTTCGTGGCCTTACCGCCCCCGGCGGCCAGCGCACCGCCGAGGGCGATGAGGAACGCCACCGCGGCGACGGCCATCCAACCGGTCGAAGCCTGGAATCCCCGCTCGACATAAGCGTCCGCGATGCCGCCCAGCCGGCTGTCGAGCCGCTCCCGCTCATCCGCCGAGACACGACGCAGGGAGGGGTCGACGATCAGCTCGTGCGGCTCCAGTTGATAGCCGACGTCCCGGACTACCGCCGCCGGCACGAAGATCGTCTGCATCTGAGGGTCGACGGTTCCGGCGACGGTCGCCGGAATGGTCTTGCTAGTCAGCGGGTTGTCTTTCCCGGTCACGTCGTAGGAGATCGTGACCGAGTCGACCTTCACGTCAGCTGTCGTGACCACCACGGCCGTGCTCTCGTCGTACGGCGTCGACCGGTCACCCGTGAGGTACCGCAGCAAGGTCTCGTCGCCGATGACAGCGCCCTCGTAGACGGTGTCGTACGGCAGGTCGACGTCGTCGGTGTCCGCGTCGAAGTATCGGTATTCGCCCCCGGAGTAGCTCGGAATGTCACGCCGAACGAGCGGGACTCCCGGTAACTCATGCTGGATCGCCGTGCGTACGGCATCCGCGTGCTCCGCCGAGAAGTGCTCCACCAGGAGGGCGCCGGGCCGGGCCTGGGGGTGGTAGTCGGCCCTGCTCATCGCCGTCACACCGACCGCGACGATCGTCAGGGCGACGCAGAAGGCCGTCGCCAGCATCGTCATCGTGATCGCGGGAGCCGTGGTCGGGCGACGACCGGCCAGGTCACGGGCCGCCAGGCGAACGGGCAGCGGCATCCGTTCCGCGTACTGGCCGACGATCTCCAGCAGCCATGAGGCGAACGGGCCGAGACCGAAAAGGAGCAGACCTCCGCCCATGAGTGTCACCAGCATGTTCCCGTACCACTCGAAGATGGGGTAACGCGTATTTTCACCCGCCGCCCACGCACCGAACACCATCATGAGGACGCCGAAGAACGACACGAAGAATCCCCCGACCACAAATCGCCGGCGTACGCGCGCGTGGCGGTTGGGCGGGGCGGAAAACCTGGCGACCGTCACGGATGCGGCTGGGAGTCCCACGGAGTAACCCAGGAACAGGACTATCAGCACCACGACCACCCATACGATCATGGCCGAATGGTAACGAGTTCCGGCCGGTCCGATCTCGGCCGATGATCAACATGGATACGAGGTACATACGGTGGGCACCAGGTCCCTGATCGTTGCTGCAGGTGTGCTGTTAACCGTTGGCTCACTGAACCTGCCGGGAGAAAGTGCGGCGTCCGATGTTGTCCTTTCCTCTTCGGCCGACGCCCCTCCCCTGGGCACCCGGATCGGTGACCCTCTGCAGGGGCACCTCAGTCCTGTGATCGCATTGGCCGTCGGCAAGCGCAGCGACGGCACGCCGGTCATCGTCTCCGGCAGTCGCGACAGAACCATCCGCATCTGGAACCTGAACACCGGGAAACCCATCGGAAAGCCGCTGAAGGGGCATCGCCAAGAGGTTTACAGTCTGGCGATCGACAAGCGCAGTGATGGCACCCCGGTCATCGTCTCCGGCGGAGAGGAGGACGGCACCGTACGAATCTGGAACCTGAACACCGGGACACCGCTCGGAAAGCCCATCGTGTCCGAACGCGACATCATGTGGGGGGTGGCGACGGAGAAACTCCGGGACGGCACCCGGGTCATCGCCGCCACCGCAGGGGGAATCAGATCCGTCGTGGGCCTGTGGAACCTGGACACCGGCAAACACATCAAGCGGTCCTTCACCGAGGTCTTCAGCACGACCACGGATCTGGCCACCGGAAAGCGCAGTGACGGCACACCCGTCGCCATCACCGGCAACGCCAGTGGCCGGACGCGCATCTGGAGCATGGAGACGGGAAAGCCGCTCAGCAAGTCCCTTTTCAGCTGTCAGGAATGTCAGGCCCGAACATTGGCGGTCGGAAAGCGCAGTGACGGCACGCCCGTCGTCGTCTCCGCGAACACCGACTATCCCCTGATCGACGAGGACACACCCGACGGCAAGATATGGACCTGGGACCTGAACACAGGAAAGGCCGTCGGAAAGTCCATCAAGATCCCGCCCACCCAAGCCGCTGACATGGCCGTGGGACGTCTCCGGGACGGCACCCCGGTCATCGCCTACGGTGATGACTCCGGCGCCGTGTCACTTTGGGAGCTGGACACCGGCAAGGCCGTCGGTGAGCCCTTCGCCGCTCATTCCGACACGATCTTCGCCTTGGCGATGGGCAAGCGCAGCGACGGGACTCCTGTTCTGGTCACCGGGGGAAGGGACAGGACAGTACGCATCTGGAGTCTGGGAGCCTGATCAGGAACCGAGAAGCGCTGGTCGCCGAGCCGCGGCTAACGTGACGGCCATGGACATCACCATTCACACGACCGTCCTGCCGCATACCGACCCGGACGCCTCCCTGGCCTTCTACCGCGACACCCTCGGCTTCGAAGTCCGCAGCGACGTCGGGCAGGGCAAGATGCGCTGGATCACGGTCGGCCCCGAAGGCCGGCCCGACACGTCCATCCTCCTGGCGCCGCCGGCCGCCGACCCCGGGGTCACCGAGGACGAGCGCCGCACCATCCTCGAGATGATGGCCAAGGGCACCTACGGGTGGATCCTGCTGGCCACCCCGAACCTCGACGCCACCTTCGAAGGGCTGCGGGCCCGCGACGCCGAGATCGTTCAGGAGCCGACCGAGCAGCCGTACGGCATTCGCGACTGCGCCCTCCGCGATCCCGCGGGCAACCTGATCCGCATCCAAGAGCTTCGCTGAGCCGTTCGCTGATCGATGTGAAAGGAGTCGTCTCATGTGTCACCCCGCATGGGGGCGCGCCCTCACCGCTGCGCAGCGCCTGAACGACCTCGCGCGACTGCGCCGCGTCCGCGACCGGATCGACCGGGAGTACACGCTGCCGCTGAACATCGAGGCGCTCGCCCGCGACGTGGACATGGCGCCCGGTGACCTCGGCCGTCAGTTCCGGCTCGCCTACGGGCAGTCGCCGTACGCCTATCTGATGACGCGGCGCAGGGAGCGCGCGACGGTGGACTCCAGCGTCACCGAGGCCTGTTCCACAGGCCGCTCCTTCAGCACTGTGCCGGGTGCCGTGGCTGACCGCTGACCGACGGTGGGGACGGCTCAATCGAGGTCGGACTCCAGGAGGTCCAGGTCCGGCGGGACGAGGGTGGTCGACTCCACCATGCCCTTGAGCAGGTTGTGCAGGAGGTTGTTGTCGTACGGCCGGCCCTCCGAAGGGTCGTGCCGGAGCGGGTACGGGAAGCCTGCGTCGTGGAGGCGGTAGCGGACGGCCTCGATCCGGTTCTCGATGATGCCGGCCCGCCATCTCTCCGCAGGCCGGAGGGCGGCCAGCCGGGCCTCGGCCTGGTTGTACGTCAACGGGCGAGGAGTCTCCTCGTACAGCAAGTAGCGCTGGCCCAGGACGACCAGGAGCAGGCGTTCCGTCTCGCTGATCTCCCAGATCTTCGGCGGAACGGTCTCGGCCTCGTGCAGATCCTTCAGAACGTCGCCGTACGGGCTCATGACATGAAGCTCCACCAGGTGATGGCGGTAACCCGAGCCCCTGATGAACAGCGGGGTGTAGCCGGCCGCCAGCGGGACGGGATCGGCGGACTTGTGCATCAACTGGCCGCGTGGCAGGCGGATGAGCTGCCGGCCCACATTGTGCAGCCACCACAGATTGTCCTGATACGTCACCTCGGCGTGCAGGCGACTCACCGACTGGTCGTCCGCGCCGACGCTCAGGTCGACGTTCGGGCGCTTGTCCCGTCCGAAGCGGACGTGGCGGCCCGGCTGTGGCGGGACCGTGATGCGGCCCATGACAGTGCGGGCACGGAGGGTGCCTGGCACCGCCGGATCCACGCCGTGGGCCAGGCTCTTGGTGACGCTCATCTGCTCGCCTCCTGGGCGTTCGCGGGACGCAGCCGTATGATGCCCGAACCTCTCCGGGACCCCTCCCGGAAGCGGGGAGCTCAGGTGCCGCGAAGCGTGTCGGTGGCGGAGTCGGCGAGAGCGGTCGCCATCCGGCAGAGCCGGTCCATGGGGCGCGAGCCGCTGACCACGAGGCGTACCTTCTCGGCCGCCGTCCGGCCGTTCTGATCGGTGTACGAGCGGTACACCACCTGGACCAGGCAGGTCCGGCCGCCCTCGCCCGCCGGCTCGATGACCGCGCGGTATCCGTTGATCCGGGTGGCCGTGCCGTCCTCCGCGGTGGGCGGCCGGCCGCGGTCGAACCGGAGGTCCACCCCTGTGTCACTGGTGGTGCTGCCCCAGGTGCATCCCCACCCGGCGAACGCGAAGTCCGGGTCCGCGGCGTCGACGCCGGGGATGGTCTCCAGCGCCTTGCCGGAGAGCAGCGCGCAGGCGTCCCGCTGTGCCAGCGAGCTCTCCGGGAGTGGTGGGGACCGGCGTTCGAGCGGGCCCCGGTCGAGCGCCCGGGCCGCGATGGTGGCGGCGGCATCGGCGATCTCACAGAGGTCGGCCTTGCCCTCGTCCTCCCACTGCGCGCGCACTCGCACCGTGGTGTCGGCCACGCCGGGCAGCACGAGCGTCCGCGAGCACTCCCCGCTCTCGCGGGGTTCGCCGGCCACGGTGATCGTGCCCACGGTCCTCAGCTCCCCGGCCTGCTCGGGCGGCGCGAGGTGGTTGAGGTCCACCATGACGTCCACGGCTCCGCCACCCGGCGGGGAGACGATGACGTCGCACCGGTCGAAGTTGCCGTAGTCGATGTCGAGCTCCGTCTCGCCGAACCGGCCGAGCGCGGCGGGATCGGTCATGGCGCAGGGGTCGGCCGTACGGTGGTCGCCGATCAGGGGTGAGGCGGGGCCCGTCGAGGAGGGGGCGGGGGCCGGGGTCGCCGAGGTCGTGGGCGGTGTGGGCGCGGAGACCTTGCGATCCTGGTCCAGCCCGTATCCGTACCAGACGGCCACCAGCGCCACGCAGGCCCCCGACACGATGAGGGCCCTTCCTGCCACAGCGGTCGACTCCCCCGCGATCTTCTCGAGCCGCTTCTGCACCTGCCCCATCTTCGGCCGCGCACGCGGATCCAGCCGCAGCATCTCCTGCAGCAGCTCCCTCAACGGACCCACGTCCGCCGTCAGCGGGACGTCCGTATGGGCGAGCTCCCACGCCACCGAGTCCTCGTCCGACTCACCGCCGTCGGCTTCCTGACGCGGCGGATGGCCGGCGACCAGCGCGTAGATGGTGGCCCCGAGGGAGAAGACATCCGCTTTCGCCCCCGGCTGTCCCTTGATGACCTCGGGAGCGGCGTACGCGAAGGTGCAGCTGATGGCGCCGTTGCGGGTGGCGGTGTCCCGCCCCCCGATCCGGTACGCGGCGCCGAAGTCGGTCAGCTTCACCACGCCATCACCGCCGCCGACGATGTTGGCCGGCTTCACGTCGAGGTGGACGAGGTCCTTGTCATGCAGGGCGGCCAGGGCGCCGGCGATCTTCGCGCCGACGTGTGCCGCCTTCTTCGGCGACATTCTCGGCCGTCCGTCCATATTGCCGCCGGGCACGTACTCCATCACGAGCCAGTCGTCCACGGTGCCGTACAGGGTGACCACGTGCGGGTGGTTGAAGGCGGCGAGAGCGCGTGCCTCGGCGAGCAATCGGCTGGACTCGGCGCTGTCGGCCAGCAGGCGCTTGAGCACGACGTCCCGGCCCAGCTCGAGATCGCGGGCCAGCCAGACCTCGGTCACCTGGCTGCCGACCAGACATTCGGCCAACTCATATCGCTCACCAACTGTCATGCCCTGGCGCACCGCGATCCCCCCTCGCCGGCCATTCGGAACATCGCGTGCTCCGAATTTACTGGGCCGATGTGCGATGCGCAGTTTTACCTCACATTTCCTACGCGTGCCCCGACCGCAGGAGCCGGCATGCCCGGGACCGTCCCCCGAAGACCGGCGCTAACTTGCGGCGACCGGCGCCGAGCAGAACGGAAAGGATGTGCTGACATGGCAGTACTGAGCTGCGCGAAGTCCGGCAGGAGCGGGCCGCCGAAACACGCCCGTGGCAGTAACTCACCTACAGAAAGCGGCTCAATACGAAAAATACTTATATATGCGTTTTCGTTGCTTGTCGTCGTCGGGGTCACCGGAATCTTCTCTGTCGCGATCCGCAACGCGCAACGCACCTGGCAGCACGATTCCCGTCATGGCGAACGCACGCGAGCTGAAGCGGATCGCCGGCGACATGAGCGCCGAACTCCCTGAGTGAGCGGGTGGCGCAGGTGAGCCCGGCCATCGGCAACCGGCTCTTCTTCCTCGACACGGTCCTGGGCTTCTTCACCGCGCTCAAGACACCAGAGCTGATCAAGCAGGCGGAGAAGGACGGTACGTTCACCTATCTGGCCAGAGCGGGCGCTCTCATCGGCAATGCCGACGCGGAGGCCAGGAAGGCACTCGAGCGGATAAGGGAGTGGCCGGGCCTCGACCAGGGGCCCACATCTTGACAACAGTCGCCGTGGCGAGGAGGACCGTGGGGTATGCGTAAGACAAGCACGTCGGCGTCGGCCGTGATGCTGCTGTTGGTGACGGTGGCGGCCTGCGGTGGTCAGGAGCCGACGGTCGCACGGGCGACCCCTGCCCCGGCGGCGTCCGCGCCGACCGCCGCCGCCTCTCCGAGGGCCCACGAGCTCCGCAAGAGCGACATCCCGTGGCACGGCACCGGGGATCCGTACAACGCCACGGTGGAGTTGGACGACGGGCGGCGGGTGGCCATGCACTATCGGCGCGGCAAGGGCCTCTACGAACAGCACTCCAGCCTGCGGGCCGCCGGGTGGACGAAGCCGCGCCTGATCTACGGCACCAAGACCGAGGCGTGCCAGGGGATCCACCTGCGGGCGTTCGGCGGGACCGTCACGGCCGTGGCGGACTTCGGCGTCTACTGTTCGGACGGCGAGCCGCCGATGGAGTCCGTCGCGGCCGTGGGCGTGGGCGGCCTGCGCACCTGGGACCACCACCTGACCAGGAGCTTCGACGGCTGGGAGCGGGTGTCGGCGAGCGACGGCGGCAAGGAGGTCACCTTCAGGCGCGGCTCGGCCACGCTGCGATGGAGCCGGTCGGGCGGCTTCTCGAACTAGGACGAAGAGGGAGGCGGCGGCCGGCGAGGCGGGCTCGCCACCGCCTGACTGATATCGGCACGTGCAACCACGGATACAGCACCCTGCAGGTATGCGCATAGGCGGCGTAAGTGGCTAGCAGGCGGATGCGCCTATCAATGGTGATGTACACCCCGAAAAGCACCTGAGGACCTTGGGGGAAACCCAGAAGTCCTCACCCTCAAGGAGTCATCATGCGTCGCTCGATTCGTACCCTGGTCACCCTCGCCGCCGCCACCGCCGCCACCGCCGTGGTCATGGGCGCCCCCGCCTCCGCCTCCACCTCCACCTACACCTCCACCGACCCCCAGCCGCTGGTCGCCGGCCCGGCCGTGGAGAGCTGGGGTTCGTACTACTCCAGCAACTTCAAGGCCAGGGCCAACGGCACGGTCCGGGTCAACTGGAACGGGGCCGAGACGTCGAACAACGTCCAGGTCAGGGGCCGGCTGTACGACCTGGACTTCCGCACCCTCGAGCAGGGCGGCAAGTGCGCCTTCGTCCAGGTCAAGGTCCACCACCTCCACCAGCCGAACTGGAAGTGGGACAGCGCCCCCTCCTACAAGCTGTGCGACGCCGGCACGGTGAAGCACTTCGCCTTCTGGAACCACAACGTGGACAAAGTCCGCATCCGCGTCAGCCAGATCGGCAAGTACAGCGACTACGTGATCAGGAAGGGCGCCTGGCACCAGGTGAACATCTGATCTGACTCGCCGTACCAGGCCCGCTCGCACGACCGCGAGCGGGCCTTCCGCCGTGCGGGCCCGCTGTACGGACCTTTCGCCGTACGGGCCTTCCGCCGTGCGGGACCGGGGCGCCTCAGGAGAAGCGCTCGATCGTCACCGGGATCAGCCCTTCGGCCCGCATCACCGCGGTCAGCTCGCGCAGCAACGGCCCGACGGCGGCGTCGGAAGGGCCGCCCAGGCGTACGGTCACGTCGAGGCACCAGGCCGTGCCGGGGCCGATCCGGCGTACGTCCCAGGTGAACGCGTCGCCGGCCACGCGCGCCGCGGCCGTGCCGACGACCCGCTCCCCAGGGTCGGCGAGCGACATCCGCCAGACCTCCCGAAGCCGAGGCAGGCTGTCCTCGCCCAGGTCGCCCGCGAACAGGACGCGATAGACCCGAAGCTCGTGGAAGCCGTCGGGCGGCTCCGGAGGGGTGAGCACCAGCGGCGGCGAACCGGCCAGCGGCAGGCGGTCCTGGAAGAGGCCGCGCAACGTCCCCTCACCGGGCAGCTCGGCCCCGGCGAGCCGGCGGTAGGCGCTCTCGGCTTCGCGGCGACGGACCGGGACGGCCCGCCCACGCAGCCCGGCGTCGGTGCGCAGCTCGCGAGCGAACGCGGCAGAACTCCACCAGCCACCCCCGGCCGCGCCCCACCCGGCGCTGTCGGCCGCGCCCCACCCGGCGCTGTCGAGACCGGTCGCGGTGCCGTCACCGGCGAGCACGAGCTCCTCCACGACGATCGCCTCAGCCTCACCGACGCCTGCCTCGGCCAGGATGACGTAATAGTCCAAGTGGTCCAGCAGCGATCTCGCCACACCGAAAGCCTAACCGGGCTTGCGGGCGAGTAGGTTTTCGTCATGGACGAGCGCATTCCTCCCATCTACGACGGCGACGAGCGAGCCATCCTCTACAGCTGGCTCGACTGGCATCGCGAGACCCTCGCGGCCAAGTGCGCCGGACTGTCGGATGAGCAATTGCGCCGCCGGGCCGTGCCGCCGTCGGGCATGTCCCTGCTCGGGCTGGTGCGGCACATGGCGCACGTCGAGCGGGCCTGGTTCCGGCGGATGCTGGACGACGAGGACGTGCCCCTGCTGTACGGCAAGGAGGAGCGGCAGGACGCCGACTTCGACGAGGTCGACGGCGCGTCGGCCGGGGAGGCCATCGCCACCTGGCGTGAGGAGATCGAGCGGGCGCGCAAGGTGTCGGCCGGGCTGCCGCTGGACGCGGTCGCCAAGCGGCAGCGCGACGGCAACGACGTGTCCCACCGGCGGATCCTGGTGCACGTCATTCAGGAGTACGCCCGCCACAACGGCCATGCCGACCTGCTGCGCGAGCGGATCGACGGCAGGACCGGCGAATAGACCAGGCGAACAGACCAAGGGGCTCACCGGATGGACCGTTCGGAGATCATCGACGTGCTGGCCCGTTACACCTACGCCATCGACTCGGGGCGGTGGGACGACCTCGACGAGGTGTTCACCCCGGACGCGGTGATCGACTACCGGTCGGCGGGCGGGATCCGGGGGACGCTGCCGGAGGTCAAGTCCTGGCTGGCGTCCGTGCTCTCCCACTGGCCGGGGCGGCTGCATCTGGTGGGCGCCGCCGTGATCGGCTTCGAGGACGGTGAGGCGGTCGTGCACGCGCCGTTCACCGACACCCTCGCCCCGTCGAGAGAGCTGATCCCCGCGGGGACCGAGGGCCTGCTGCAGGGCGGCGGCTGGTACCACCACCGGATGCGGCGCACCGAGGACGGCTGGCGGAGCCGGGAGCTGGTGGAGGAGCAGACCTGGCGCACTGCCCAGTAGAACCGCCCGGTAGATCTGGGCATCACGTTCGCCTGAAGGCGGACGAACCGCAAGAATGGCGCGATGAGCGTGGCTGACAGCACGGAGACCGACTGGGTATCCAGGTTCGCGGACGAGGTGATCTCCGAGGCGGAGCGTCGCGCGCCGGGCAAACCGATCGTGTGCGCGTCCGGGCTGAGCCCGTCAGGGCCGATCCATCTGGGCAACCTGCGCGAGGTGATGACCCCCCACCTGGTCGCCGACGAGATCAGGCGGCGTGGGCACGAGTGCGTGCACCTGCTGTCCTGGGACGACTACGACCGTTTCCGCCGGGTGCCCGCGGGCGTCGACCCGGCGTGGGCCGAGCACATCGGCAAGCCGCTGACCTCGGTGCCCGCGCCTCCCGGCAGCGCGCACGACTCCTGGGCCGCGCACTTCAAGGCCCCGATGGAGGCCGCGCTGACCGAGCTGGGCGTCGAATACCGGAGCATCAGCCAGACCGAGCAGTACACCTCCGGCGCCTACCGGGAGCAGATCCTCACCGCCATGCGGGAGCGTGACCGGATCGACGCGGTCCTGGCGCGCTACCGGACGAAGGAGACGGTCCAGGAGAGCGCCGCCTACTACCCGTACAAGCCCTATTGCGAGCTGTGCGAGCGTGATCTGACCACGGTCACCGCCTACGACGACGACAGCACCGAGCTGGCCTACACGTGCGCCTGCGGGTTCGGGGAGACCGTGCGGCTGGCCGAGCACGACCGCGGCAAGCTGGTGTGGAAGGTCGACTGGCCGATGCGGTGGGCGTACGAAGGGGTGGTGTTCGAGCCGTCGGGGGTGGACCATCACTCGCCGGGGTCGGCGTGGATCGTCGGCGGGCAGCTGGTGGGCGAGGTGTACGGCGGCGAGCAGCCGATCGGGCCGATGTACGCCTTCGTCGGGATCACCGGCATGGCCAAGATGAGCAGCTCCAAGGGTGACGTGCCGACTCCGGCCGACGCGCTGGAGATCATGGAGGCGCCGGTGCTGCGCTGGCTGTACGCGCGCCGTAAGCCGTCCCAGTCCTTCAAGATCGCTTTCGACCAGGAGATCCAGCGGCTCTACGACGAGTGGGACGCCCTGGGCCGCAAGGTCGCCGACGGGAGCTGCCAGCCGTCGGAGCTGGCCGCCTACAACCGGGCCGTACGGACGGCGGAGAGGTCGTTGCCGGAGACGCCGTGGCCGGTGGCCTACCGCACGCTGGCCTCCATCGTGGACGTCACGACCGGCGACCCCGACCAGACGCTGCGGATCCTGGGCGACCTCGACGCGATCACCTCGCTGGAGGACGCCCGGCCGAGGCTGGACCGGGCGCAGCGGTGGATCGACACGCAGGTGGCCGCCGACCAGCGCACCCGGGTGCGCGAGGAGCCCGACGCGGAGCTGCTCGGCTCGCTCGGCGACGATGAGCGCGACTCGCTGCGGCTGCTGGTCGAGGGGCTGGACGAGCACTGGTCGCTCGACGGGCTCACCACGCTGGTGTACGGCGTGCCGAAGGTGCGCGCCGGGCTGGCGGCGGACGCCAAGCCGACGCCCGAGGTGAAGACGGCGCAGCGGGCCTTCTTCGCGCTGCTCTACAAGCTGCTGGTCGGGCGCGACACCGGGCCCCGGCTGCCCACGCTGCTGCTGGCGGTGGGCGCGGACCGGGTGCGGAAGCTGGTCGGCGTGTGAAGGGGGTCTTCCTGATCACCGGGATCTCCGCCTCGGGCAAGTCCACGGTCGGGCAGGCGCTGGCCGAGCGGCTGCCCCGGTCGGCGCACGTACGGGGGGACGTGTTCAGGCGCATGGTGGTCAGCGGTGGCGAGGGGATGACGCCGGAGCCGTCGCGGGAGGCGCTGCGCCAGCTTCACCTGCGCTACCGGATCGCGGCGGCCGCGGCGGATCTGTACGTCGAGGAGGGGTTCACCCCGATCGTGCAGGACGTGGTGCTCGGACCGGAGCTGTCGCTGTTCGTGAAGCTGATCCGCAGCCGTCCGCTGATGGTGGTCGTGCTGGCGCCCGACGCGGCCACCGTCGAGCGGCGCGAGCGGGAGCGGGCCAAGACGGGCTACGGCGCCTGGACGGTGGCGCAGCTCGACACGGCGCTGCGCCGCGACACCCCGCGCATCGGCCTCTGGCTCGACACCTCGGCACAGACGCCCGCCGAGACCGTCGAGGAGATCCTGGCGAGGGCCGACGAGGCCGTGGTCGTCTGAGGAGTCGCCGAGGAAGTCGGCCAAGGGTCGGCCAAGGGGCCGGCTAGCGGGACTTGCGGCCGGTGCGCGGCCTGGTGGCGCGTCCGGGGGGCAGGACCTCGACGGAGGTCTTGCGGATGTGGTCGTAGACCAGCGAGGTGCGCACGTCGGCGATGTTGCGGTGGCGCGCGACGTGATCGAGGACGAAGTCGCGCAGATGGGTGGTGTCGCGCACGGCCACCTGGATGATGAAGTCGTCGCCGCCGGACACCACGAAGACGGCGAGCGTCTCGGGCAGCGCGGCGACGTAGTCGCGGAAACCCTCCACCGCCTCGCGGATCTTCGGGTGCAGCCGGACGTGGATGAGCGCCTGCACCGGCCTGCCGATGGCGTCGAGGTTGACCTCGGCGTGGAAGCCCTCGATCACGCCGTCGCCGCGCAGCGAGCGCACCCGTTCGAGGCAGGTGGAGGCGGCGATGCCGATGCGCTCGGCGAGCTCGCGGTTGGTCTGGCGGCCGTCACGCTGCAGCTCGACCAGGATGGCCGTATCAAGTTCGTCCACGGGCCCATGCTCTCACGATGTTCCGAACTTTCTTCGGAATGGGCCTGTTGACGTTGCTCCATCGCCGAGACAAGCGCGAGTCTTCCTTAGCAAGTTCGGACAGAGGGAGACCTTGATGGTCATCATGGAGATCGACCGCCGCAGCGACCTGCCCACGAAGAAGCTGCCGGTCAAATGGGTGATCGTGGTGGATCGCGACCTGCCCCGCGGGCTGCAGGCGAACGCGGCGGCGTGTCTGGCGGCGTCGGTGAGCCAGGCGGCGCCGGCGATCCTTGGCTCGGGCGGGCTCGACGCCTCCGGGCAGGCTCACGCGGGCCTGCCGTGGACCGGCTGCACGGTGCTGGCCGCCCCGGCCGCGGTCGTCAAGCGCGTCAGGGACGACGCGGCGGGCGATCCGGAGCTGCTCGTCACGGACATGGCGGCGATCGCGCAGCGGGCCGACGTCTACGACGATTATCTGGCCGAGCTCGCCGGCGCCGCCGTGGAGGACCTGTCGTACTTCGCCGTGAGCCTGCTCGGGCCGCGCGCGGAGGTGGAGCGCCACACGGGCAGACTGCCACTGCTACGCTAGCCGCACATATTTGACCTATCAGGTCAAGTCGGGCAACAGTGCTCCTGAATCACATGTGACCCCAGGTCACGGCAAGAAAACAGTCCCAGGTGAACACATAGGTCCGCAATCAATGCAAGGCGTAGTCAAGCGACTTGCATGTGTGATGGTGAACCTTGACCACATGAACAGGCAGCCCTTCTCCGTCAGCGTAAGCGTCATCGTCCCCGCGATGAACGAGGCCGACAACCTGCCCCACGTCTTCGCGACCCTCCCCTCATGGATCGACGAGGTCATCCTCGTCGACGGCAACTCCAGCGACGACACCGTCGCGGTGGCGCGCACCCTCCGCCCCGATCTGCACGTGGTCACCCAGACCAGGCGCGGCAAGGGCAACGCGCTCATCGAAGGCTTCGCGGCGGCCAAGGGCGACATCATCGTCATGATCGACGCTGACGGATCCACCGACGGCAGGGAGATCTTCTCGTTCGTCACCGCGCTCGTCGACGGCGCCGACTTCGCCAAGGGCTCCCGCTACGCGCCCGGCGGGGGCTCCGACGACCTCAGCCGGCTTCGCTCGCTCGGCAACAGAGCCCTGACGGGCCTGACGAACCTGCTGTACGGCACCTCGTACACGGACCTGTGCTACGGCTACAACGCCTTCTGGGCCCACCACCTCGCCGCCCTCGACCTCGACTGCGACGGCTTCGAGATCGAGACCCTGATGAACGTCCGCGCCGTCCAGGCCGGGCTGACCATCCGGGAGGTGCCCAGCCACGAGCGCTGCCGCATCCACGGCGAGAGCAACCTGCACGCCGTGCGCGACGGCCTGCGCGTGCTCAGGACGATCCTGCGCGAACGATTTCGCGCGGCGGACGCGCCCAGGACCCAGGTGGCACTCGTGAAGTGAGAGATGACATCCTCTGAATCATGCGCTACATCGTGATCGGAGCGGGGGCGATCGGCGGCACCATCGGAGCCCGGCTGCACCAGAGCGGGCACGACGTGCTGCTGATCGCCCGGGGGCCCCACTACGAAGCGTTGAAGAGTGACGGCCTGCGCCTGATCACTCCGCACGACGACCTCCGGATGCACATCCCCGTGGCGGCCGGCCCGGTGCCGGTCCGCGAGGACGACGTGCTGATCCTGGCGACCAAGTCCCAGGACACGATGGGCGCGCTCGACCCGTGGCCGAGGCACCTGCCCGTGGTCTGCGCGCAGAACGGCGTCGAGAACGAACGCGTCGCCCTGCGTAGGTTCGACCGGGTCTACGGCATGTGCGTGTGGCTGCCGGCCCAGCACACCGAGCCCGGCGTCGTGGCCTGCTACGGATCACCGCGCTCGGGCCTGCTGCACATCGGCTGCTACCCGCACGGCGCCGACGCGATGGCCAAGCAGATCGCCACCGATCTCGACGGCAGCTCCTTCATCGCGCTGCCCTCGCCCGAGGTGATGCGCTGGAAGTACGGCAAGCTGCTGGGCAACCTGAACAACGCCGTCGAGGCCCTCGTCGGCCACGGGCCAGGCGTGGAAGAGATCATGGAGCAGGCCCGTGCGGAGGGCATGGCGGTGCTCGAAGAGGCCGGCCTCGTCTACTCCACGCCCCGCGAGGAGCGCGAGCTCCGCCGCGACCGGGTGGAGGTGCTGCCGATCGGCGGCGAGACCCGCGACGGCGGTTCGTCCTGGCAGAGCCTCGCCAGGGGCACCGGCTCGATCGAGGCCGACTACCTCAACGGGGAGATCGTCCTGCTCGGCCGCGAGCTCGGCATCCCCACCCCGGCCAACGCGGTGCTGCAGCGCGAGGCCAACAGGTTCGCGCGGGAGAGGCGGCGGCCGGGCTCGATGGAGCTGGAGACGCTGTCCGGACTCATCGACGAGCGTTCCGCAGCCGGATCCCGCTGAACTCCAGCGTGCTCGCCGTCACCTGGCTCCAGAAGGGCCAGAGGTTGTCCAGCACGCGGAGCTGGATCCCGGCCTGCTCGTGCAGCTCCAGCAGGTCGCTGACCGGCTCCGGCGGGCCGAGCGGCCGCACCGGCACCCGCGCGACGACGGCGTGCGCGGGCTCCCCGACGGGCGAGAAGTGCTCGGCGGGCAGCCGGTAGGCGTACAGGCGGACATCCATGATCGCCCTGAGCCAGCCGTACTCGACCGCGTGCACCCGGTCCCCACTCCCGGCGCCGATGATCCTCCCGGCGTCCTCCTCGGTGGTTCTCGGGCCCTTCCAGGCCATGGCTCGCGGGCAGGCGCGGGGGAACCAGTAGTCAGGGCAGCGGTCGGCGGCGACCGCCCAGACGTACGGCTCGCGTAGCTGCGAGGTCGGCGCGACGTGCGGGACGAACCGCTCGATGGTCGGATCTTCGGAGAAGTGCAGCACCTGGCCCGGCTCCGGTCTCATGAACGCCATCATGTCCGCAACCCCCTGCCACAGAGGGCATACCGCGCCGGAGTGTGGGCAGTTGAGACTCGCCTGAGACAAGGGGTGAGTTCAAATGATCTTCCTGGGTCTGTTACTGGTTCTGCTCGCCGGTGCCGCGGTCGTGTTGATCGCCACCGAGGAGAGCGCCAGGTATGTCCTGTTCGGCATCACCTTCGAGCCGAACCACATCGAGATGTTCCTCGCGGGGGCGGCCACGGCGGCCGTCCTGCTGGTGGGCATCTGGCTGATCGCACAGGCTTCGCGCAGGTCGGCGCAGCGCCGTCGCCGGCTGCGCAGCGTCCGCGCCGACGCCTCCGACCGCGTGGCCAAGCTGGAGGAGGAGAAGCGGGAGCTGCAGCGAAAGCTCGAACACGAGCGCACCAGCGACGACCGACTGGTCGCCGGCCGCACGGAGGAAACCGCGCGGTGACCCCACCGGCGCGGGGGCCGGCCGCCCTCGCGCCGGAGGATCCGCCCGGAGATTCGCGGCATTCCGGCATGGGGGGTGTAATCTGCGAGGCGCTCTCATCATGCACCCGGAGGTCGCATGCCCCCCACACGTGGCCGCCCTATCGCGATCAAGCTCCTCATCCTCCTCCTCGTACCCCTGACCTCGCTGGTCGGCTTATGGGCGTTCGCCGCTGCCCTGACCGCGGGCGACGGGCTGCGCATGCTGGAGATCGACGAGCTGGCGACCAACCTCGCGGCCCCCTCCGAACAGCTCACCACCCACCTGCAGAACGAGCGCCTGTCCTCGGTGCAGTACGTGACCGCGCGACGCAACAACACCGGGCTGGTCGTCCAGCGCGACATCACCGACAAGGCAGTGCAGTCCTTCCGCGAGCTGGCCGGTGCGCAGCGCAACCTCAGCCCCGAGATGACCGCGCAGCTCACTGACCTCTACCGCAAGGTCGACCAGCTCCCTCAGCTCAGGCGCGAGGTCGACAGCCTCAACTCCACCCCGCTCGACCTGATCAACGGCTACAGCCAGATCGTGGACGCGTCCTTCCGCCTGTACGACGCGATGATCCTGGTGCCCGAGATGTCGCTCTACCGCAACGTCAAGGCGCTGGCCATGCTGGGCGAGGCCAAGGAGCTGCTGTCCCGCGAACGGGCCATGATCACGCTTATCGTCAGCCGGGGCAGGATGGGCACCGGCGAGCGTGAGGCCTTCGCCGACATGGTCGCCACCCGGCGCCTGCTCTGGTCCCAGGCGCTGTCCAACCTCGACGACGAGCTGCGCACGCCGTACCAGCGGCTCATCATCTCGCCGATCTACACCGAGTTCATCGAGACCGAGGACGCCATGAAGGGGCAGGCCATCATGAACGGCCTGCCCGCCACCGCGTCCACCTGGCCGGTCGACGCGAACAACCTGTGGAAGGCCACCGAGCGCAACCAGCGCAACTCCAGCCAGGCCGTCGCCGAGCGCATCACGCCCGCCGCCGCCGGCATCCTCGCCAAGATCGGCGTGGCGGGCGGGGCCGGGCTGCTTGCCGTGGTCGCCTCCATCCTGCTGTCGCTGCGCTTCCGCAAGCGCCTGGTACGCGAGCTCGCCGGCCTGCGCGACGCCGCCACCGAGCTGGCCGAGGTGCGGCTGGTCCAGCTGGTCGATCGGTTGCGTACGTCCGCGAACCCGTCCTCGTCGGCCGAGGTCGAGCCGCTGGAGGTCAAGGCCGAGACGTCCGAGGTACGCGACATCGTCCAGGCGTTCAACAACGTGCAGTCCACGGCCGTGGAGGCCGCGGTGAGCCAGGCCAGGCTGCGCCACGGCGTCAACCAGGTCTTCGTCAACCTGGCCAGGCGCAACCAGTCGCTGCTGCACCGCCAGTTGCTGCAGCTGGACGGCATGGAGCGGGGCACCGAGGACCCGACGGTGCTGGAGGACCTGTTCAAGCTCGACCACCTGACCACCCGTATGCGCCGGCACGCGGAGAGCCTGATCATCCTGTCGGACCAGACGCCGGGCCGTGGCTGGCGCAACCCGGTGCCGATCATGGACGTGCTGCGCGCCGCCGTGGCCGAGGTGGAGGAGTACCAGCGGGTGGAGGTGCTGCAGCCGCCGCCTCTGGCGCTGACCGGCGCCGCCGTCACCGACGTCGCGCACCTGATGGCCGAGCTGGTCGAGAACGCCACGCTGTTCTCGCCGCCGCGGACCCGGGTGGACCTGCGCACCACGGCCACCCCGAACGGGCTCACCGTCGAGGTGGAGGACCGCGGCCTGGGCCTGCCCCGAACCGAGCTCGACGAGCTCAACACCCGTCTCGCCGAGAAGCCGGAGTTCGACCTGGCGCAGAGCGACCGGCTGGGCCTGTTCGTGGTCGGCCGGCTGGCGTCCCGGCATGGGATCAAGGTTTCGCTCAGCCCGTCGCCCTACGGCGGTCTGACGGCGAGCGTGTTCCTGCCGTCGTCCCTGCTCACGGACCTGGCGGTGCCGGCCGGGCGCTAGAGCCTGAGGAACGGCTCGCTGAAGTGGGCGGTGGCGAGGATGGCGTGCTCGGCCCGCAGCTCGGCGAGCACCTCGGCGCGGGTGGCGGCGGCCCGGTCCGGGTCGTCGTCATACAGGTAGCGCACGGCCGGGTCGTCGAGCTGCACCGGGTGGAGCACGAGATCGCCGGTCATGGCGAGGTCGCCGGCCCGGGCGATCTGGTGCCCGGGCGTGTGTCCGGGCGCCAGGTGGACGCGCACGCCCGGCGCGATCTCCGCGTCGCCGTCGACGACCTGCAGCTGCCCTTTGAGCGGGGTGACGACCTGGTCGAGCATCGGGCCGCGGGCGGCGTCGAACTCGGCCTGCTGGAGCACGTAGCGGGCGTTCTCGAACAGCGGCCGCCCGTCGGCGACGGCCCCACCGGCGTGGTCGCTGTGCAGGTGCGTGAGGATCACGGTGCTGATCTCGGCGGGCTCGACGCCCGCGGCGGCCAGCTCGCCCCGCAGGGTGCCGGGAACCGGCGCCCAACTCGACGCCGGTGAGTCGACGCCGCCGATGCCCGTGTCGACGAGCGTCAGACGGCCGGCGGGATCGCGGAGCAGGTAGCAGTGGAAATGGAGGGTCCACTGCGCCTCGGCGAGACTCCCTCCCGGGAACATCTCCGCCAGCGGGCGGCGGATCGCCTCGCCCATGGGGCCCACGGCGTCACAGAGCGGCGTCACTTCGACGCCCGCGATGACCTTCGACTGGTGCGGCATCCGCCCAGACTAGGCGGCCACGGGGTGACGCGGAACGTACTCGTTCTCCAGGTCCGCGGCGAAGACGGCGCGGCAGCAGTGGGCGCACCGGTACATGATCGGGCCCTCGTCGAGCTCGTTGTGACAACGTGGGCAGTGGGTGGTGTTCATGTCATCCCCCTAGGATTCTTCTTCTTCCATGGAAGCCCGTACGCATTGCAAAGGTCCTGCAGAACGCTTGCGGGCTCCGTGTCGTTCTTCGCACCCGGCCCGGCGAGGTACTCGCCCGCGGTGGAGTGACAAGAACATTGTTACGGACTGCTGCCCCAAGCGCGGGTAAAGACACGAGAACCGCCCGGGAATAGCTCAACATGGCTAGGCGTTGACTGGGCAGCGACGTGTGATACGTTGCGTCCAGCGTTGAGCTCAGGCTCCGCTGTTCCTTCCCCGGGCCCCCCTGCAGAGGCCGGCACGGGCTTCTTCATCACTTCACCGCCGACTCCGTTCGGCGCACCCTCAAGGGGTCACCATGTCTGTCAACACCCTTCCCCGTCAGCGTGCCCACACGTCCGACACCAGTCAGGTCGCGGGCCTGCTGGACGTACAGGACCGGGCCGCCTTCATCCGCACCGGAAACCTGCCCGCACCCGACGACGTCCGGCTGCACCCGGACAAGGCCAAGCAGCTCGGCCTGCGCCCCGGCGACCATGTCGTCGCCTCGGCGAGCGGCGGCAAGCTGATCGGCGTCGAGGCCGTCAACGGCCGGACCGAGTGGCGGCACCGGCCGCACTTCGGCGACCTGACGCCCGTGCACCCGCGCGAACGCCTCCACCTGGAGACCGAGTCGCTCAGCACCCGCGTCATCGACCTGTTCGCGCCCATCGGCAAGGGCCAGCGCGGCCTCATCGTCGCCCCGCCCAAGGCCGGCAAGACCATGGTCCTGCAGGCGATGGCGGCCGCCATCACGCGCAACCACCCCGACGTGCACCTCATGCTGCTCCTGGTCGGCGAGCGGCCCGAAGAGGTCACCGACATGCGCGCCTCGGTGCGCGCCGAGATCTTCTCCTCCACCTTCGACCACCCCGACCGTGACCACACCCGCATCGCCGAGCTGGCCATCGAACGGGCCAAGCGGCTGGTCGAGAACGGCGAGGACGTCGTCCTGCTGCTCGACTCCCTGACGCGGCTCGGCCGCGCGTACAACAACGTGGCGCCCGGCGGCGGGCGCGTGCTCACCGGCGGCCTCGACGCCACCGCCCTGTACCCGCCCAAGCGCTTCTTCGGCGCCGCGCGCAACGTGGAGGGCGGCGGCTCGCTGACGATCCTCGCCACCGCGCTGGTCGACACCGGCTCCCGGATGGACAACAGTCTGTACGAGGAGTTCAAGGGCACCGGCAACATGGAGCTGCACCTGGTGCGCGACCTGGCCGAGCGCCGCCTGTACCCCGCCGTCGACCTCGACGCCTCCGGCACCCGGCGGGAGGAGATCCTCCTTCCCGAGCGGGAGCGCCAGGCCGTGTGGCGGCTGCGCCGCATGCTGGGCTCGCTGGGCAGGCAGCAGGGCCTGGAGATGCTCATCGGCAAGCTCCGCGAGACCACCTCCAACGCCGAGTTCATCCTGCAGGCGAGTATGTGACCGACAATGAACACATGCTGGCCGACATCGTCAAACACCTCGCCTGCCCCGTCTGCCGACGGCCGCTGCGGCTGGAGCACCCCGCGCTCAGGTGCGCGAACGGGCACGGCTACGACGTCGCCAAGCAGGGATACGTCAGCCTGCTGGTCGGCTCCCGGCCGCCGGGCACGGCCGACAGCACGGCCATGGTCGCCGCCCGCGCCGACTTCCTGAACGCGGGCCACTACGCCCCGCTCGCCCGAGCCCTCGCCCAGGCCGTGAGCGCCAGGGTCACGCGTGATTTTCCCGCCGAATCGTTCGCACACCCGGCTGACGACAGCGCGATGGAGGCGTACGGTGGGGCGGAAGTGAGCATTGGTCATGAAAGGCGACGGGCGTGGCTGGGAAGGCGGCCGGTCGTCGTCGACGCGGGCACCGGGACCGGTTACTACCTGGCGGCCGTGCTCGAAGCGACGGCGCAGGGCATCGGGATGGCGTTCGACGTGTCCAAACATGCCGTACGCCGGGCCGCGCGGGCGCATCCCCGGCTGGGCGCGTTCGTGGCGGACGTCTGGCGGCCGCTGCCGATCCTGGACGGGACGGCGGATGTGGTGATCAACGTGTTCGCGCCCAGGAACGGGCCCGAGTTCCGCAGGATTCTGCGGCCCGGTGGCGCGGTGATCGTCGTGACCCCCGCGCCGGAGCACCTGAGTCCGCTGGTCGAGGAGCTGGGACTGCTCTCGGTGGACGCCGAGAAGGAGAGCCGGCTGGCTCGCAGCCTGGAAGGGTTCACCGAGGCGCGGCGGCGGGAGGTGGCGTTCGACATGGAGCTGGGACCTGCCGACATCCTCGGAGTGGTGGGGATGGGGCCCAGCGCGTGGCACACTGACACAGCCCAGCTAGAGCAACGGATTTCGTCCTTTTTCTCCCGCAACGGCGGGAAAAGGCGGGAAAAAGTGGTCGCGAGGGCGAGATTTCACCTATCTACCTTCGAGGTGACATCTGAGTCAAGGGATGTCGCTTGACGGGCGTATGAGGCACATGTTACTGATGGGGCATTTAGTCCGAAATTCCCCCACATTCCTGGAGTATTTCCGCGACGCAGGCGCAATACTGGACGGCAGCCCACGCCCTGAAGGCACGGGTTAGCAGAGGGAGGGGGCGCGACCGGATGAAGGCCGAGGAACGCTGGCACGCCAGGTTCCGGGCATCGCGCATGTCGCTGCCATCCTGGGCTCGTCTGGCCCCCAACCGCTCGATCTACCGCTCCAACGTCACCGGGACGTGGGAGGTCTACGCCTGGGACCGCGCGACCGGCGCCACCCGCCAGGTCACCGACAGGCCCCGCGGCACCGTCCACGCCGCCATCGACCCGACCGGCCAGTGGATCTACTGGTTCGCCGACACCGAGGGCGAAGAGGTCGGCGTGTGGCAGCGCCAGCCGTTCAACGGCGGCCCCGACGAGCCCGCCGCCCCCGACCTGGCGCCCGGCCAGCCGAGCGGCATCGCCCTGTCCGCCACCGGCGTCACCGCGATCAGCCTGGCCGGCGAGGGCGCCTTCACCATCCACCTGGTCTCCAAGGGCCAGCCGTCCCGTCTGCTGTACGAGCACACGGAGGCCGCCTGGGTCGCCGACATGTCCCTGGACGGCGAGCTCGTCGCGATCAACCACGGCGAGTACGGCGACTTCCGCCACCCTGCGCTCCGCGTCGTCCGGCAGTCCGGAGAGGTCGTCGGCGAGCTCCACGACGGCCCCGGCAAGGGCGTGGCCGGCCTCACCTTCGCCCCCGTGCCGGGCGACCACCGCATGCTCGCCCTGCACGAGCGCCGCCACCGTTCCGAGCCCCTGGTCTGGGATCCGGAGACCGGCGAGCAGCGTGAGATCTGGCTGCGGGACACCGGCGACCTGACCGCCGACTGGTACCACGACGGCCGCGGCCTGCTGCTGCGCCGCGACGACCGGGCCCGCACCTATCTGCACCGCTACGACCTGGCAGGCGGCGGGCTGACCCTGATCGAGACGCCGCTCGGCGTGATCGAGGAGGCGACGCCCCGCCCCGGCGGCTATGTCGAGTACTCCTGGTCGAGCGCCTCCCGCCCGCCCGTCATCCGCTCCACCAACGGCCAGGTCGTGCTGAACGCCGGCGGTCCCGCCGCGCCGCCGAGCGTCCCGGTCGAGGACCTCGACGTCGAAGGCCCCGGCGGGCGCATCCACGCGCTCGTCTCGCGGCCGGAGAACGCCGTCGCGCCCTTCCCCACCGTCTTCCTCCTGCACGGCGGCCCGTCCAAGCACGACCGCGACGCCTTCTCCCCGGAGGTGGCGGCCTGGGTCGACGCCGGCTTCGCCGTGGTCCGGGTCAACTACCGCGGCTCGACCGGCTACGGCTCCAAGTGGCGCGACGCCCTGTACGGCGAGGTCGGGCACATCGAGCTCGCCGACGTCGCGGCGGTGCGCCAGTACGTCGTCGATCGCGGCATCTCCGACCCCGGGCGGCTCATCCTGGCCGGCACCGCCTGGGGCGGCTATCTGACGCTGCTCGGCCTCGGCACCCAGCCGGGCCTGTGGGCCGCCGGGATCGCGGCCGTCCCGATCGCCTGCCACCGCACCTCCTACGAGGACGAGACAGGGAGCCTGCGCGCGCACCACCGGGCGCTGTTCGGCGGCTCGCCGGACGAGCATCCGGAGCGCTACGCCGCCAGCTCGCCGATCACCTACGTCGACCAGGTCAAGAGCCCCGTGCTCATCCTGTCCGGCGAGAACGACCTGCGCTGCCCGCTGCGTCAGATCAACCAGTACGTCAGCCAGCTGGCCGAGCACGGCCGCGAGCACGAGGTCTACACCTACGACGCCGTCCGGGAGAGCCTGGTGGTCGCCGAGCGCCTCGCGCAGACGACGCTGCAGCTGGAGTTCGCCCGCAAGCACGTGAACGGCCGCTGACGAGCGCTGACGAGCGCTGACGTGTGACCCGGCGGTCAGCGGGCGCGCAGGACCAGGATGGCCAGGTCGTCGGCGCTCGGCTCGACCGCGAAGTCCGCGGCCCCTCTGCGGATCCGCTCGGCCACGGCTCTGGCCGACAGCCCCGCGCACTCGGCGAGCATCTTGGCCAGGCCGCCGTCGTCGTCGAGCAGGCGGCCGTCCGACCGCCGCTCGGTCACCCCGTCGGTGACCGCGAGCAGCACGTCGCCGTGGTCGAGGTGGATGGTGTCGGCCTCGAACACCACCTCCTGGAAGACGCCGAGCAGTGACTGCGGGGTGGTCACCGCCTCCACCTCGCCGTTCGCCCTGAGGCACAGCGCCTCGGGGTGACCGGCGGACACCAGCCGCACCTCCAGGCCCGTCTCCACCGGCGTGATGTCGCCGTGCAGCAGGGTCAGGAACCTGGCCCGCTCCCCCTCTTCGAGGATCGCCTGGTTGAGGCGGCCGAGCACGGCGGCCACGCCGTAGCCCTCGCGGGCGAGCAGCCGCAGTGTGTGGCGGGCCAGGCCGGTGACGGCGGCGGCCTCGGGGCCGGTGCCGCAGACGTCGCCGATCGCGAACCGCCAGCAGTCGTCGCCGGCCTTGAACAGGTCGTAGAAGTCGCCGCCGACCTCGTTGACCTCGCCTGCGGGCTCGTAGACGACGCCGTAGTCGAGGCCGGGCACCTCCGGCTCGCTCGGTGGCAGCAGGCTGCGCTGCAGGGCGCGGTTGGCGGCGGCCTGCTGGGCGTACACCCTGGCGTTGTCGGTGGCCAGCGCGGCGCGCCTGCCGATGTCCTCGGCGAACTGGATGACCTCGTCGGTGAAGCGGTCGGGCCGGCCCAGGCACATCACCCCGAGGCCGCGGCCCCTGGCGGTCAGCGGGACGGCGAGCACCTGGGAGTCGGCCAGGTGGAAGGTCGAGGCGACGCGGGTGCCGACGGCGCTCACGTCCATCTCGGCGAGCTGCTCGCGCAGCCCGTCGATCCTGGCCTCGTCGGCGTGCCACAGGTAGACCAGGCGCAGCGGCCCGGACGCGCTGTCGGCGGTGTAGACGGCGCACCAGCTGCTCAGCCGGGGCACCACGATCTGGGCGATGATGGCGGGCACCATGTCGGGATCCAGCGTGCCGGCCAGCAGATCGCTGGCGTCGGCGAGGAAGCCCAGCCAGTGTGGCCCTCTGGAGGTGTGCTCCAGCCACTCCGAACCCACTTGGTCCGGAGAGCCAGGTAGCGTGAGCCTAGCCCAGTGGACACGGGAATCGCCCGCGAAGGTGATCCCCCACTGCTCCACGTTGACGGAAGGAGCCTTCGGATCGCCCTGTGACGTGCTTCGCTGCCTCAGCTCGACCTGGACAGCATCTCCGTAATGCTTCCAGATCATCTCGAACGGCTCGTCCACGACCTGTGCCGCAAGATCGCCCGCGACCTGCTCGGCGATATGGAGCATGCCTCCGGTGGCCCACGCGGTCATCACCTCGCGCGTGAACCTCATCGCATCCATCACAGCGGTCTCGTCGGGCGCGAACGTAGCCGCGAGCACCGCATGAGCAGAAGCAGTCATCCCACCGTGCCTACCACACTTCCCGTTGACTTGGGGTAAATCCAAGGACAGGACTACGAGCTACTCATCGTGACAGACTTGAATCACTCGTCGGAGTCACCCGCGAGTGAAGGAGGCCCCATGACAACGGCCAAGACCGTGCCGACTGCTGAGGAGAGGACCTACACCGAGGCGGATCTCGTCCCGATCCTGGAGACGCTGTTCTCCTGGCGTGACGGTGACTTCCGGCGTCGGGTCCCGCACGCGCCTGACGGCGTGCTCAGCGAGGTGCGGTTGCTGCTCAACGAGGTGGCAGACCGTCGTGAGCACCTCACCAACGAACTGAGCAGAGTACGCCGAGAGGTTGTCAAGGAAGGCCGGTTCGGCGAGCGGCTGACGCCGGGGCCGGGCGTGGGGGCCTGGGCCGAGAGCGTGGAGTCGGTCAACGCGCTGATCGACGCCCTCGTCAGCCCGGTGAGCGGCGCCGCGGACGTCATCGACGCGGTTGCGAAGGGTGACCTCTCGCGCCGGATCGACCTCGACCGCTCGGCCCGCGGTGAGGTGCGCCGGCTCGGCAAGGCCATCAACGGGATGGTGGACCAGCTCGCCCTGTTCAACTCCGAGGTGACCCATGTGGCCAGGGAGGCCGGCACCGAGGGACGGCTCGGCGGCAGCGCCAACCTGCGGGGCATGTCCGGGAGCTGGCGCGACCTCACCGAGGCTGTCAACACCATGTCGTCCCGCGTGGCCGCGCAGGTGCGCGACATCGCGGTGGTGACCACCGCGGTGGCCAAGGGCGACCTGAGCCGCAAGGTGACGGTCGACGCGGTGGGCGAGATGTTCGAGCTGAAGAACACCGTCAACACCATGGTCGACCAGCTGTCCGGCTTCGCCGAGGAGGTGACCCGGGTCGCCCGCGAGGTCGGCACCGAGGGTCAGCTCGGCGGCCAGGCGCAGGTGACGGGCGTGTCGGGCGTCTGGAAGGACCTCACCGACAACGTCAACTTCATGGCCAACAACCTGACCTCCCAGGTGCGCAGCATCGCCACCGTGGCGACCGCGGTGGCACAGGGCAACCTGTCCAAGAAGATCACCGTCGACGCCCAGGGCGAGATCCTCCAGCTCAAGGACACCCTCAACACGATGGTGGACCAGCTGTCCTCCTTCGCCGACGAGGTGACCCGGGTCGCCCGCGAGGTCGGCACCGAGGGCAAGCTGGGCGGTCGCGCCGAGGTCAAGGGCGTGTCGGGCGTCTGGAAGGACCTCACCGACAACGTCAACTCGATGGCCAACAACCTGACGTACCAGGTCCGCAACATCGCCCAGGTGACCACGGCCGTCGCCAACGGCGACCTCACCCGCAAGATCGACGTCGACGCCCAGGGCGAGATCCTGGAGCTCAAGTCGACCATGAACACGATGGTCGACCAGCTGTCCTCCTTCGCCTCCGAGGTCACCCGAGTCGCCCGCGAGGTCGGCACCGAGGGCCAGCTCGGCGGCCAGGCGCAGGTACGCGGCGTCTCCGGGGTCTGGAAGGACCTCACGGAGAACGTCAACTCGATGGCCAACAACCTGACCTCCCAGGTGCGCCAGATCGCGGCGGTGTCGTCGGCGGTGGCGCAGGGCAACCTGTCCAAGAAGATCACCGTCGACGCCCAGGGCGAGATCCTCCAGCTCAAGGACACCCTCAACACGATGGTGGACCAGCTGTCCTCCTTCGCCGACGAGGTGACCCGGGTCGCCCGCGAGGTCGGCACGCAGGGGCAGCTCGGCGGCCAGGCGCGGGTGCAGGGTGTGTCGGGCGTCTGGCAGGACCTCACCGACAACGTCAACTTCATGGCCAACAACCTGACGTACCAGGTGCGCAACATCGCCGAAGTGACCACCGCGGTCGCCAACGGCGACCTCACCCGCAAGATCGACGTGGACGCCCAGGGCGAGATCCTCGCGCTGAAGACCACCATCAACCGGATGGTCGACCAGCTGTCGTCCTTCGCCTCCGAGGTCACCCGAGTCGCCCGCGAGGTGGGCTCCGAGGGCCAGCTCGGCGGCCAGGCCCGCGTCGAAGGCGTCGAAGGCACCTGGAAGCGGCTCACCGAGAGCGTCAACGAGCTGGCGGGCAACCTCACCACCCAGGTCCGCGCCATCGCCACCGTGACCAGCGCCGTGGCGCGCGGCGACCTGACCCGCTCGATCGCCGTCGAGGCGCAGGGCGAGCTGGCGGAGCTCAAGGACTACATCAACTCGATGGTGGCCAACCTCCGCGAGACCACCCAGGCCAACCAGGAGCAGGACTGGCTCAAGTCCAACCTGGCCCGCATCTCCCGGCTCATGCAGGGCCACCGCGACCTGTTCGAGGTCGCCAAGCTGACGATGAGCGAGCTGACGCCGCTGGTGTCGGCCCGCTACGGCGCCTTCTACGGGGTCGACCCCGAGGGCGAGCACGAGCTGCTGCTGATCGGCGGCTACGGCGTACGGCCCGAACGGGGCCCGCGCCAGCGCTTCGCCATCGGCGAGGGCATCGTCGGCCAGGCGGCCGCGGAGGGCCGCCACATCATCCTCGACGACGTGCCCCCGAAGTTCATCACCATCGACAGCGGGCTCAGCCAGTCGACCCCCGCGCAGATCGTGGTGCTGCCGATCCTGTTCGAGAGCCGCGTGCTCGGCGTGCTGGAGCTGGCCTCCTTCACCCCGTTCGGCGAGGTCCACCTGGACTTCCTGACGCAGCTCGTGGAGACCATCGGCGTCACCATGAACACGATCATCGCCAACTCGCGGACCGAGGACCTGCTGACCGAGTCGCAGCGCCTCACCCGCGAGCTGCAGGAGCGCTCCCACGAGCTGCAGCGCCAGCAGGAGGAGCTGCGCAGGTCCAACGCCGAGCTGGAGGACAAGGCGGCCCTGCTGGCCAAGCAGAACCGCGCGATCGAGATCCAGAACTTCCAGATCGAGCAGGCCCGCCGGACCCTGGAGGAGCGCGCCGAGCAGCTCGCGGTCTCCTCCCGCTACAAGTCCGAGTTCCTCGCCAACATGTCCCACGAGCTGCGCACGCCGCTCAACAGCCTCCTGGTGCTGGCCAAGCTGCTCACCGAGAACGCCGAGGGCAACCTGACCTCGCAGCAGGTCGAGTTCGCCCGCACCATCCACGGCGCCGGCTCGGCCCTGCTCCAGCTCATCAACGACATGCTCGACCTGTCCAAGGTCGAGGCGGGCCGGATGGACATCCACCCGATCCAGGTGTCGCTGCCGAAGCTGGTCGACCTGCTGGAGGCGGCGTTCGCCCCGCTGGCGGCGGACAAGGGCCTGACGCTCACCGTGGACGTCGATCCGGACGTGCCGCAGGAGCTGCGCGCCGACGAGCAGCGCCTGCAGCAGGTGCTGCGCAACCTGCTGTCCAACGCGGTGAAGTTCACCCCGAAGGGCGAGGTGAAGCTGCGGGTGGTGCCGGCCCCCGACGACGTCGACTTCGACGACGAGACCCTGCACGCCGCCCACGACCTGCTCGCCTTCCAGGTGGTCGACACCGGCATCGGCATCGCGCCGGACAAGCGCGAGGTCATCTTCGAGGCGTTCAGGCAGGCTGACGGCACCACCAGCCGCAAGTACGGCGGCACCGGCCTCGGCCTGGCCATCTGCCGGGACATCGCCCGGCTGCTCGGCGGCGAGATCCACGTGGACAGCGAGCTGGGCAAGGGCAGCACGTTCACCCTCTACCTGCCCGCCTCCTACACCGGCCCGCTCGCGGCCACCGACGGCGGCGCGCCCCGCAGGCAGCTCATGACCGCCTCCGTCGAGGAGCCCGAGGCGCCGGAGCCCCCGCTGCCGCTGGACCTGCCGCTGCCCGAGCTGGTCGAGGCGCCGGTCGAGAGCAGCCAGTGGCAGGGCGACGACCCGCTCAGCGGCGCGAAGATCCTCATCGTCGACGACGACATCCGCAACGTGTTCGCGCTGACCAGCGTGCTGGAGCGACACGGCTCCACGATCGTCTACGCTGAAAACGGACGTGAGGGGATCGAGCAGCTCGAACGGAACGAGGATGTCGCGCTCGTGCTGATGGACATCATGATGCCGGAGATGGACGGCTGGGCGACGACGTCCGCAATCCGGCGTATGCCGCAGTTCGCCGACCTGCCGATCATCGCGCTGACCGCCAAGGTCATGCGCGGAGACCGTGAGAAGAGCATCGCCTCGGGCGCATCGGACTATGTGCCCAAGCCGGTCGATGTGGACCGCCTGCTCGAAAGGCTGCGCGGCTGGCTCAGCCGAGGGCGGACCCCCGTGACCGACTCATCACCCGAAGGGTCGTGATCGATGTCCGATCGAGCGAAGATCCTCCTGGTCGATGACCGCGAGGAGAACCTGATCGCGCTTGAGGCCATCCTCAGCTCGCTCGACCTGGTGCCCGTGCGCGCCAGGTCCGGCGAGGAGGCGCTCAAGGCGCTGCTCAACACCGAGTTCGCGCTCATCCTGCTGGACGTGCGGATGCCCGGCATGGACGGGTTCGAGACCGCCGCGCACATCAAGCGGCGTGAGCGCACCCGCAACATCCCGATCATCTTCCTGACGGTGGTCGACAGCGCGCCCGACTACGCCTTCCGGGGCTACGCGGCCGGCGCCGTCGACTACCTCACCAAGCCGTTCGACCCGTGGGTGCTGCGGGCCAAGGTGTCGGTGTTCAGCGAGCTGTACAACATGAACAAGCGGCTCGCCGAGCAGGCCTCCCTCCTGCGCGACCGCCTCGCCGGCGAGCTGCCGCCGGGCGCGGGCGAACAGGGCGCGGTCCTGCCGGAGCTGTCCCGGCGGCTGACTGCCGTCGAGGAGGAGCTCGCCCGGGTGCGCGAGCTCGCCCGCAAGTCCCAGGACCCCGCTCTCACCACACCCCTCACCGACCTCGCCGACCGCGTCGCCAGCCTCCGCTCCGGCTTCGACGCCCTCGCGTAACAACCCCTCCTCGGGCACCCTCCCCCGACAAGCCCCTCTCCTCCGGGGCCATTCTGGGAAGGCCTCTCCTCCCATCGGCACCTCGCGCCTCTCGGGGCCGCTCCGGTGGAGACCTTCAAAGAAGATGCTCTTACGGCCGGCCCGGGAGGGCCCGCAAGCCGGCGACGCCGTCTGCGTGGGTCGCTGCTGTCAGTGTCTGGCGCGTTCGAGGGCGTCCCAGAAGCCGCGGCGCAGGGCGTGGCGGACCTCGTCGTGCAGGAGGAAGTCGATCGGGAGGGAGGAGCCCTGGAGCAGGCGGGCCTCCAGGTCCGAGGGCATCCGGGGTTTGCGGGCGAGGACGGCCTCAAGCCAGAGTGCGGGGGCGTCGCGGGCCACGGACTCGCCGAAGTCGTGGCCTTCCCGGTGGGCGGACTTGACCGCGTCGGACAGCGTGGTGGCTCCGGCCGTGGCGGCGGACGGCGGCGCGACGGGCGCGGACTGCGGGCCCGTGTAGGCGCCGAGCTGCGACGGCTGGTAGGTGCCGCTGCTGGCCGGGGAGGCGAACTGGCCGGTCGTCGGCGACTGCTGCTGCATGGGGCCGGTGGCCGGCGCCGACTGCTGCGAAGGCGAGGGTGAGGGCGGATCGGAATAGGAGTAGGTGGGCAGCGCGGGCGGGTTGGAGGACTGCCCGCGGCCGGCGGAGGGACCGTTGGAGGACGGCTGGCTCTGCGCCTGGGCGCCCGAGTGGTGTGCGGCGTGACTGCCGGAGTGCTGCGAGGCGTGGCTGCCGGTGCTCGACGAGGCGGGCGGCAGCGACGACTGCATCGCCGACGGCAGCGACGGGGCCGGCAGCGAAGGCGGCGGCGACGAGGTGGCTGGCGGCAGCGAGTGGGAGCCGTGGCCGTTGCTGACCGCCTGGTGGTGGCCGTTGGACGCCTCGCTCGTGCCGGTCACCAGGGTGACGTAGGGGCGCAGGTTGGCGCCGCCGAGCTCGATGAGGTCGTCGCTCTCCTGCCTGAGCGTGCGGGACACGGCCCAGCTCGCGTCGGCGGCGATGTGCACCACGGTGACTCTGATGCCGAGGTCCTGCGCGTCGCAGACCACCTGGGCCAGGTCCTCGTCACCGCTGACCACGACCGCGTCGCAGATGGCGTTGTTGCGGGCCAGGGTCATCAGGTCACGGTGGACCTGCGCGTCGACGCCCTCGCGGCGGCCCGGCCGGATGCGCGACAGGCGCAGCTTGAGGCCGGGGATGTCGGCGAGCACGTCGTGCTCGGGGGTGCGGCGGCCTTCGACCGTCGCTTCGTACCAGTAGCAGCGCAGCAGCGGCAGGCCGGTACGCTCACCTGACAGGCCCGACAGGAGCTGCAGCAGACCTGGGTAGTCCCAGGAGACGGATTCGCGATGGCGGGTCCCATGTACGGCCATCGCGCCGTCGGCCAGCAGATAGCCAGCGTCCACGAACAGCGCGCAGCGATCCACTGACACCGCCCCTTTCTTGGTGGTCCGACTTGCTGGCTCTGCACCGTCAGAGCCGGACTCGGCGGCCCTGTCTCAGGGTAATGAAAGCTGGTGATCGTGCGAGGGTTAATCCCGACGATTCGCCCCTGGACCTGCGCTGTGCCTTGCCAATTAGGCGAACCGTACCAGTTTGTCCTGATATCGGTCACGGTCGTGCTCGCACACTCACGGCGGCGACTCCGAACAGCACGACGTCCTTCTCCGCGACGATCGCCAGCCCCGGGCGGGCCCTGAGTTCGGCGCTGACCGTATCGACGTCGACACCGAACGTCATCTCCGCCACACCGTTGGAGGAGCCGTCGAACACGTTCGTCGGATCCCGGTCACCCCCGGCCGGCTCCAGCGGGCCGGAGCCGAGCGACACCTTGTCACCACCGAGGTCGGCGTCGCCCTCCCAGGTCACCAGCTCCGCCCGCGCGGGCGAGCCGGCGGGCTCCAGCCCACCGAGCGGCATCCGTACCGGCCCCGTCCCGCCGCCGATCACGGCGGCGCCGTCAAGCACGACAGCCTGGCTGTACGGCCTGCGCGGGTCGGTGGCGACCACCACGAGACTCCACCCCGCGTGCCCCCCGAGCCCGGCGCGGACAGCCACCCCCACCGGCGCGACGGCTTCCGCAGGCGCGCGTGTCCCAGGGGCGGACTGCGGGTTGCCCATCGGCGCAGCCGCCTCGTCGGATGACGGGCCGGATTCGTAGTCGGGGGGCAGGGCGCCCATCGGTGCGTCCGCCGCCCACCAGGTTCCCTGGCGGCGGACCCCGCCGACCAGGCCGGTGACGTCCGCGTACGCCTGGTAGGCGGGTCCTGCGGGCAGGTCGCGGTGGGCCACCTGGCTGGGGTGGATGGTCACGTAGCGCTTGCGCCCCGGGGGCCTGAGGTTGATGGGGCCGGCTTCTGTGGCGGTCGCGGACCAGTAGAGGCCCGCCCAGACGACGCGGCCGCCCTTGGGCAGGGCGAGTTCGGCCCCGCTGGAGGCGTGGGTGCCGGCCGCCCTGTCCTCGTCGAGCAGGCGCATCGGCCACAGGTCGTTGTCGCGCTGGTCTCCCCTGCGGAGCCGGGCCTCCAGGCAGTCCTCGCGCTCGGCCGGGCAGGTCAGGAACGAGTTGCCGACCGCCCTGACGGTGACCTTGCCGTCGGCGGCGAATCTGGCGGGGACACCGGAGGGCCGCACCCCCGTGGCGGCCCTCGCGGTGAGCTTGACGGAGCCGGCCTCGACCCGCAGGGCAGGCCTCTTGCCGACCGGCGCCTCGGCGGCCACCTGCACCCGCAGGAACACCGCCGTCCTGCGCCCCGGAGCCAGCGGCCTCCTGGCACACCTCGCTCCGCTCCCGGCCGGACGGCACGACCAGCCGTCCGCGATCCCCACCGGCCGTACGGGAGCGCCCCCGCCGCCCGCCGCGACCGCCACCCCACTCCTGGTACGACCACCTGACGCGACCTGCGCCACCCTGCCGACACGGCCCGACCGGGCCGAGTGGGTCTCGGGGGGCGCTCCTGCTTCTTGCAGGCCGTCAGCGGGCGCGGGCTGGGTGATCGGGGTGACGCTGTCGGGGCGTGGGGTCACCACGGTGACGCCCGGTGGCAGTTCGATGGCTGTGTAGATCTCCTCGCTGGGTGCGTCGCCGTCGTTGTGGAGGCGCATGGCGACGATCCCGCGCTGGGCGCGTACCAGCGAGCCCATGACGGCGATCGTGGCGCGCAGGCCCGCTCTGGCCGGTTCGGGGCGGTCGTGGGCGGGAGGTGCGGCGGGTTCGCGGGCGGGGACGCGTTCGGGAAGGGGGGTGGGCAGGACGTGGGAGGGGGTCAGGGGCGGCGCCTGGAGGGGTGACGGCTGGACGGACCCCGCGGATCGGGTGACCGGGGCCGGCGGGTCGGCGGGGACCAGGGCGAAGGAGGCGGCCACGGCCAGCACCGTGGCGGCCCCGCCGGCCACGACGAGCCACTGCCGGCCGGGCAGCCGCCGCATCAGGCCGAGGGCGCGTGGCAGGCCGCTCGTCATCAGCCAGCCGTGGGCGAAGCCGGGCTCGGTCATCGCGGTGGCGTAGCCGGCGGCGGCCGTGCCGAGGACGAGAGGGCCGACGACGGCGCGCAGGCTCCGGTTGACCTCGGTCAGCTCCCGCAGGACGGTGTGGCAGCCGGAGCAGTCGCTCACGTGCTCGTCCACGGCCTTGGCGTCGCGCCGGGTCAGCCCTCCCCTGACGTACGCGCCGAGCCTGCCGAGCACCGGCTTGCACTCGGGCGGCGGCGAGCTCGCGAGGTGGGCCTGCAGGTAGGCCTGGCGCAGGCCTTCGCGGGCCCGGTAGGCGAGCGCGGCCACCCCGTTGGTCGACAGGCCCAGCAGCGGCGCGACGTCGGCGGGCCGGGCGCGCTCGACCTCGGTGTGCCAGAGGACGGCGCGCCACCGCTCGGGCAGCGACAGGTAGGCCTTGGCGATCAGCGAGCCTTCGAGCCCGGTCAGCGCCGGGTCGGTGAAGGGCATGCCGGGGTCGAACAGCTCGACCTCGCCGCTCGTCACCTGGTGGATCTGGACCCGGGAGCGGTCGTGGACGGTCCGGCGGACCACGGTCAGCAGGTAGGTCCTGAAGGCGGTGTCCGGCCCGCCGCCGCGGCCCACCAGGTCCAGGATCTTGGTGAAGGACTCGGCGACCACGTCCTCGACCTCGTCCTCGCCGTGGACGAGCTGGCGGGCCAGGGCGCGGGCGGCCGCGACGTGGCGCTCGTAGAGCCGGCCGTAGGCGGGGGCATTGCCCGCTCTGACGGCATGAAGGAGCTCTGTGTCGCTCTGCGGTGATTCCAAACTCATAGTGACCTCGCGGTTACGAACCGTTGCCCGCACAGTCATTCCGCACCCACCCCCATGGTTAAACCGAACGCGCCTCTTTGCCTATGGGAGGGGCTTGGATCACCTGATCCGGACTCTAAGCTTGGTTCCATGACAGACCGCGACAGCCTGCTGGCCGAGATCAAGAAGAAGGCCGTCGTGCACGGCCGCGTGGTGCTCTCCTCCGGCAAGGAGGCCGACTTCTACCTCGACCTGCGCCGCATCACTCTCGACGGGGTGGCCGCGCCCCTGGTCGGGCGGGTCATGCTCGACCTCACCGCGGATCTGGAGTTCGACGCGGTGGGCGGGCTCACGCTCGGCGCGGACCCGGTGGCGACGGCCATGCTGCACGCCGCGGCGGCGCGGGGCCGCACGCTGGACGCGTTCGTGGTGCGCAAGGCGCAGAAGGCGCACGGCATGCAGCGCAGGATCGAGGGGCCGGAGGTGAAGGGCAGGCGGGTGCTGGCGGTCGAGGACACCTCCACGACCGGCTCCTCCCCGCTGACCGCCGTCGAGGCGTTGCGCGAGGCGGGCGCCGAGGTGGTGGCGGTCGCCACGATCGTCGACAGGGGGGCGAGCGCCCGGATGGCGGAGGAGGGCCTGGACTACCGCACGGCCTTCACGCTCCAGGACCTCGGGCTGTGAAGGCCTCCCGCTCCCCCGGCTCCCCCTGAGGCCGCCGCTCGCCGTTCTCGGTGACGCGGACCGTGCCGGCGTCGGACAGCACCACGTCCAGCTCCGGCTCGAAGTAGCTGACCTCTTCGCCCCTGCTCATGTCACGGTGCTGCAGCACGTCGCCACCGGGCACCCGTACGGTCACCAGGGGGCAGGTGTCGGCCACGCACTCGATGCGCACGGTCGGCACCGGGGCGCTGCTGGAGGGACTGCCGGAGGCGGGCTCGCGCTCGGGCACCCGCTCGCCACCGGCCGAGGCGAACAGCGCCCGCCCGCCGATCACCAGGAGCGTCACCACGGCCACGGCCGCGAGCACGGCGAGCATCAGGCGGGCGGGGCCCATCGGGGCTGACCTGTGGCGTCCCACAGTGGGGAGCGTACCTGGTGGTAAGGCGGCTTTCCCGTTGTTCGCCGCTGGCGCCCCCTCCTGAGCAGCCGCGAAAGCCGAGCGGGCGTTGTCTCTACCACGGCGGGTAGCAGACCGGGATACTGGCACCGCGAAGCCGTACTTCTCAGGGAGATGACTCATGCCTATAGCGACCCCAGAGGTCTACGCCGAGATGCTCGACCGTGCCAAGGCTGGCGGGTTCGCCTACCCAGCGATCAACGTGACCTCCTCCCAGACGCTGAACGCCGCGCTGCGCGGCTTCGCCGAGGCGGAGAGCGACGGCATCGTCCAGGTGTCCACCGGCGGCGCCGAGTTCCTGTCGGGCGCCACGGTCAAGGACATGGTGGTGGGCGCGACCGCGCTGGCCGAGTACGCCCGCGTGGTGGCCGCCAAGTATCCGGTGACCGTGGCCCTGCACACCGACCACTGCCCGAAGAACAAGCTCGACGGCTTCATGCGGCCGCTGATCGACATCTCGCTGGAGCGGGTGGCCAAGGGACTCGACCCGCTCTTCCAGTCGCACATGTGGGACGGCTCGGCCGTACCCCTGGAGGAGAACCTGCAGATCGCCGAGGAGCTCCTCGACAAGTGCGCCCGCGCCAGGATCATCATGGAGATGGAGATCGGCGTGGTCGGCGGCGAGGAGGACGGCGTCGTCGGCGAGATCAACGAGAAGCTCTACACCACCCCGGGTGACGCCCTGGCCACCGCCGAGGCCGTCGGGCTGGGCGAGCGGGGCCGCTACATGCTGGCCGCCACGTTCGGCAATGTGCACGGCGTCTACAAGCCCGGTCACGTCAAGCTGCGGCCCGGCGTGCTCAAGGACATCCAGGAGGCGGTCGGCGCCAAGTACGGCAAGGAGAAGCCGTTCGACCTGGTCTTCCACGGCGGCTCCGGCTCGCTGATGGAGGAGATCCACGAGGCCATCTCCTACGGGGTGGTCAAGATGAACGTGGACACCGACACGCAGTACGCCTTCACCCGGCCGGTGGCGGACCACATGTTCCGCAACTACGACGGCGTGCTCAAGGTCGACGGCGACGTCGGCAACAAGAAGGCCTACGACCCGCGCGCCTACGGCAAGGCCGCGGAGGCCGGCATGGCCGCCCGTGTCGTCGAGGCTTGTGAGCACCTCAAGAGCAGTGGGACGAAGATCTCCTAGCCACATTGACGGCCCGGCGGGTATGACTTGTCCTATGGATAACCTTCTCGCCGGGCCGCCCCCGACGCATCTGCCGGATCTGCCCGAGGCCAGGGAGGCGCTCGAAGCAGGCGCCAAGGCCGCTGACGTGGCCGCCCGGTTCCCCGCATATCCCGGGGCCTGGGCCCAGCTCGCGGAGGAATACTTCGCGCAGGGCCACGCGGTCACCTCCTACGCTTTCGCCCGCACCGGCTATCACCGGGGCCTGGACCAGTTGCGCCGCAGTGGCTGGAAGGGACACGGGCCGATCCCCTGGGACCACGAGCCGAACCGGGGGTTCCTGCGCTGCCTGGCCGCACTGGCCAAGGCCGCCCAGTCCATCGGTGAGAAGGACGAGGCCGAGCGCTGCACCCAGTTCCTCAAGGACAGCAGTCAGGAGGCCTACGACGCGCTGGCCAAGAGCTAGCGCTTGGGACGAATGGGCCCACTCGGGTAGTCTCTGTACGCAAGAGCCCCTGTCGTGCTTGCGCCAGGGGTTTCGTTTTGTGTTCGGGAGACTCACAATGCCGGCTGCCGTTCTCGTAGGAGCCCAATGGGGCGATGAGGGCAAGGGCAAGGCCACCGACCTTCTCGGTGGCGACGTCGACTACGTCGTCCGTTACCAGGGCGGTAACAACGCGGGTCACACTGTGGTCATCGGTGACCAGAAATACGCGCTGCACCTGCTGCCGACGGGCATCCTGTCGCCGGACGTGGTGCCCGTGATCGGCAACGGCGTGGTGATCGATCCCGGCGTGCTGCTGGGCGAGATCGACGGCCTGGCCGCGCGCGGCATCTCGGCCGAGCGGCTGCTCATCTCGGCCAACGCGCATTTGATCATGCCGCACCACAAGTCGCTGGACAAGGTCACCGAGCGCTACCTCGGCAAGGCCAGGATCGGCACGACCGGCCGCGGCATCGGCCCCGCCTACGGCGACAAGATCTACCGCGTGGGCGTGCGGGTCCAGGACCTGCTCGACCCGGGCATCCTGGCCAAGAAGATCGAGGTGGCGCTGGCGGAGAAGAACCAGGTGCTCACCAAGCTCTACAACCGCCGCGGCATCGAGCCGGACGCGGTCGTGGAGGAGTACCTCGCCTACGCCGAGCGGCTCAAGCCGCACATCGCCGACACCTCGCTGGTGCTGAGCAACGCCCTGGACGAGGGCAAGTTCGTGCTGCTCGAAGGCGGGCAGGGCACGCTGCTGGACATCGACCACGGCACCTACCCGTTCGTCACCTCCTCCTCGCCCACCTCGGGCGGCGCCTGCGCCGGCTCCGGCATCCCGCCGACGCGGCTGACCCGGATCATCGGCATCCTGAAGGCGTACACCACCCGCGTCGGCTCCGGCCCGTTCCCCACGGAGCTGGAGGACGAGATGGGCGAGTGGCTGCGGCAGACGGGCGGCGAGTACGGCGTCACCACCGGGCGCAACCGGCGCTGCGGCTGGTTCGACGCGGTCATCGCCCGTTACGCGACCCGCATCAACGGGGTCACCGACTTCTTCCTCACCAAGCTGGACGTGCTGTCCGGGCTGGAGCGGATCCCGGTGTGCGTGGCCTACGACGTGGACGGGGTCCGGCACGACGAGATCCCGATGACGCAGACGGACTTCCACCACGCCAAGCCGATCTACGAGGAGTTCCCCGGCTGGCAGGAGGACATCACGGGCGCCAAGACGTTCGACGACCTCCCGCCGAACGCGCAGTCGTACGTGCGCACGCTGGAGGAGATGAGCGGGGCTCCGATCTCGGCCATCGGCGTGGGGCCGGGCCGCGACCAGACGCTGGTCATCCGCTCGCTGATCTGACCCCTAACGGGGTGACAGGACCGCCGCGGTCACCGGTGTCACCAGCCGCCAGCCGAGGCTCTCGTACAGCGCTCTGCCCTCGGGGGTGGCCACCAGGACGCCGGTGGTCGCGCCTCTGGAGACGGCGGTGGCGATCAGCGTCCGGATGACGGCGCCGCCGAGGCCGCGGCGGCGGTGCTCGGGGGCGGTTTCGACCCGGTCCACCACCGCCACCCGGCCGGCGACGGCGAGCTGGCCGCGGGCAGCGATCTCGCCGGTCTCCGTCAGCAGGCGGGCGGCGGTGACGTCGGAACGGGTGGTGATCGCCGTCGTGTAGCCGGCGGGCGACTCGGCGCGTTCGCGTGTCAGCGGGCTGGTCATCATGAACTCCGGCGGGTCGATCGACCAGGTGGGCGGGAGCCATGGGGCGATCAGCTCCGCCGGGGCGCAGAGCTTCAGCCAGGTGCCGGGGGTGGTGATGGCCGCCGTCAGGTGCTGGACGAGGGCGGGCGTCGGCGTGGGCAGGATGTGCCGTGCCACGTGGCCGGGCAGGCCGACGTCGACGCGGAAGCCCCAGGGCTCGGGGACCGGTGGCGGGGTGTTGCGAGAGATGACCCAGCCGTCCACCCATGCCCGAACAATGTCGAGTTGGGTAGTTACGAGAGCTTCCGTCATGGTTCCCCAGCTTATTGCAACGGTGTTGCACTTATCGATTCAATATCGGGTACGGCAAGTGAAGCGAAGGTTGTTACCTCTTGGCCGCTCGACCAGCGGTAGCGACTCCGCGTATCACCGCAAAAAGGACACGGCGTGGCGGCGCGTGGAGGTGACCCGCGCCCGGTAGTGTCCCCGGTGTGCGCGTTGAGATACATGGTCATCGGGGAGCGAGAGGCCTCTGGCCCGAGAACACGCTGCCCGGCATGAGCCGTACGCTGGAGCTCGGAGTGCACGCGCTCGAGCTCGACGTCGCGCTCACCGCCGATCGGCGGCTCGTGCTGACGCATGACCTCACGGTCTCGGCCGTGACCAGCGCCGACACGCGACCGGTCACGCCGGACGACCCCGCCTTCCCGTACGTCGGCAAGCCCATCAACTCGCTGAGCCTCGCGCAGTTGCGCACCCTGGACGTCGGCGTGCGGCTGCCCCGGCACCCCGACGACGTCTTCGCGGTGACGCAGGTGGCGATGCCCGACACCCGGATGCCCACGCTCGGCGCGGTGCTCGGGCTGGCCGGCGCCTACGCCGCCGAGGGCGTACGCCTGCACGTCGAGCTGAAGTCCGACCCGACCAGGCCCGCGCTCACCGCCGACCCCGGGCTGTTCACCGAGATGGTGATCGACGAGCTCGACCGGCACGGCAGGCTGCGCAACGCCGCGATCCTGAGCTTCGACTGGCGGATCCTCGGCTGCGCGGCCGAGCTGGCTCCCGACACGCGGCGCTTCGCGCTGATCGAGCTCGACACGCTGGACTGGAACGGCCCGCTGGGCGACGACGTGCCCGCCGCCGCCCGCGACGCTGGGGCCACCACGCTCTCGCCCGAGCACGCCATGGTGGACGAGCGGCTGATGTCCCAGGCCGCGGCGGCAGGGCTGGACGTGGCGGTCTGGACGGTCAACGACCACGCGCTCGCCGCGCGCATGCTCGACCTCGGGGTGTCCGGCATCGTCACCGACTACCCGGACCGCATGCGTGAGGTGTGGCAGGAGCGCGGGCTCGAGCTGCCCGAGCCGGTCGGCCCGCTCAAGCCGGTCGGGGTCTGACTACAGCGTCTGATTACAACCAGCCGTTGCGGCGGAAGCCGCGATGCAGCACGACGCAGGCGGTGATCATCACGGCCAGGACGGCCGGGTAGCCCCAGACCTGCTTGGTCTCGGGCATGAAGTCGAAGTTCATGCCGTAGACGCCGGCGATCATCGTGGGCACGGCCAGGATCGCCACCCAGGACGAAATCTTCCGCATGTCCTCGTTGGCCAGCGCGTTCGAGCGGGCCAGGGCCGCCTGCAGGATCGAGCTGCACAGCTCGTTGGAGGACTCCACCTGCTCGCAGACCCGGGACAGGTGGTCGCCGACGTCACGGAAGTACTCGCGCATCTCCGACGGGATCACCCGCCGCTGGGGCAGGGCGGACAGCGGCGCCTGCAACGGGGTGACCGCCCGCTTGAGCTCCAGCATCTCCCGCTTGAGCTGGTAGATCCGGTTGATGTCGCGGGAGCTGACGTCCGCGAACACGGTGGCCTCGACCTCCTCCAGCTCCATCTGCATGAGGTCGGCCACCTGAAGGTAGCGGTCCACGACGTGGTCGGAGATCGCGTGCAGCACGCCCGACGGGCCGCGGTCCAGCAGCTCGGGGCGGTCCTCGATGCGCTCGCGCACCTCCGCGAGCGGGCAGTGCCGGCCGTGGCGCACGGTCACCACGAAGTCCACGCCGAGGAACACCATGATCTCGCCGGTGGCGATGATCTCACTGGTCGCGGTCAGCTCGTCGTGGTCCAGGTAGGCGATGGTCTTGAGGACCATGAACAGGGAGTCGCCGTAGCGCTCGACCTTGGGCCGCTGGTGCGCCTTGACGGCGTCCTCCACCGACAGCGGGTGCAGGTCGAAGACCTCGGCGAGCCACTCCACCTCGGGGGCCGCGGGCTCGTGCAGCCCGACCCAGACGAAGGCCTTCGGGCCGCCGGAGTCCTTGTTGTGGCTGCGGACCAGGTCCAGGCACTCCACGATGCCGGAGGCGGTGGTCTTGCGGCCGTCGATGTAGGCGGCGTACTCGACGATGGAGTCGACGGGAGGCACGCGGACCTCAAGCACCGGCTGCGCGTGCTGGCGCGGCTGGTGACGCAGTACGGGGTGACGGTTGATGCGACGGAAGAGTGTCGACGAGCGCATGGCAGTCTCTTTCCGCCCGACCTGGCACGCTCCACGCGCGATGAAATGTCACCTCAATCGAAAAGAATGCGTGGAGGCACGATCAGGCTGCCGGATTGGAGTGGTCGGGGGTATCTGGGGTGTACGTGTACGAGCACGTACTGCTGGGATCACCAGGTTTCATCCCGGACCACCTCCAATCACACAAGAGACCACAGAGCCGCCTCAAGCTACCACAGAGAGGTAACGGCACAACGGTACTCGCCCGCATTCGCGTGGCGGGGAGTGGCCGGGGCGGGGACGGGCAGGGACCGTGGGCTGCGAGAATGGGCGGGTGCGCGTTCTAGTCGTAGGTTCCGGTGGGCGTGAGCACGCCCTGTGTCGTTCGCTCAAACTCGATCCCCAGGTCAGCGAGCTTCACTGTGCTCCGGGGAATCCCGGGATCGAGGAGGTCGCGAGGCTGCACCCCGTCGACCCCGTCGATCCGGTGGAGGTCGCCGGGCTGGCCCGGCGGCTGAGGGTCGACCTCGTGGTGGTGGGCCCTGAAGCGCCGCTGGTGGCCGGGGTGGCCGACGCGGTGCGCGAGGCGGGCATCGCCTGCTTCGGGCCGTCCGGCCAGGCGGCGATGATCGAGGGCTCCAAGGCCTTCGCCAAGGACATCATGCGGGCCGCCGGAGTGCCCACCGCGCAGGCGCGGGTGTGCCGGACGGCCGAGGAGGCCGCGGCCGCGCTGGCGGAGTTCGGGACGCCGTACGTCGTCAAGGACGACGGGCTGGCGGCCGGGAAGGGCGTGGTGGTCACCGACGACCGCGAGGTGGCGCTGGCCCATGCGGCGGCCTGCGAGCGGGTCGTCATCGAGGAGTTCCTGGACGGGCCCGAGGTGTCGCTGTTCGCGCTCTGCGACGGCAGCACCGCGGTGCCCCTGCAGCCGGCGCAGGACTTCAAGCGGGCCTACGACGGCGACCAGGGGCCCAACACCGGCGGCATGGGCGCCTACACGCCGCTGCCGTGGGCGCCGGAGGGGCTGACCGAGCAGGTCATGCGGGAGGTCGTGCACCCCACGATCGGCGAGCTGAGCCGGCGCGGGCTCCCCTACCAGGGCGTGCTGTACGTCGGGCTGGCCCTGACCGCCAAGGGGCCCAAGGTGATCGAGTTCAACGCGCGGTTCGGCGACCCGGAGACCCAGGTGATCCTCGACCGGCTGGAGACGCCGCTGGGCGGGCTGCTGATGGCGTGCGCCACGGGTGAGCTGGGGCCGGATCCGGTGTTCGCGGGCGGGGCCGCCGTGACGGTGGTCATCGCGGCGGAAGGCTATCCGGGCGCCCCGGTCAAGGGCGACGTGATCAAGGGGCTGGAGCCGGCCGAGCACGCCTATGTGCTGCACGCCGGGACCTCGCGGGTGGACGGCGAGATCGTCGCCGCGGGCGGGCGGGTGCTGAGCGTGGTGGGCAGCGGGCCCGACCAGGAGAGCGCGCGCCGCAACGCCTACGACCTGGTGTCGCGGATCGAGATGCGCGGCTCCTTCCACAGGACGGACATCGCCCGATGAAGCACCTCCACTCCGGCAAGGTCCGCGACCTCTACCAGACCGACGAGGGTCTGCTGCTGATGGTCGCCTCCGACCGCATCTCGGCCTTCGACCATGTGCTTGAGCCCGACATCCCGGACAAGGGCGCGATCCTCACCCAGATGTCGCTGTGGTGGTTCGACCGGCTCCGCGACCTGGTGCCCAACCACGTCGTGGCGCCGGGCGACACCGCGCGCAGCGTGCTGGTCAGGCCGCTGACGATGGTGCAGGTGGAGTGCGTGGCGCGCGGCTATCTCACGGGTGGCGGGCTGAGCGAGTACCACCGTGACGGGACGGTCTCCGGCGTACGGCTGCCCGAGGGGCTCGTCGACGGGTCCCGGCTGCCCGAGCCGATCTTCACGCCGTCGACGAAGGCGCCCCAGGGCGAGCACGACGAGCCCATCTCCTACGAGCAGGTGGTGGCCCAGGTCGGCGCGGAGACGGCGGCGGAGCTGCGGCGCGTCACGCTCGCCGTCTACACGCGCGGCGCGGAGATCGCCCGCGAGCGGGGCATCATCCTGGCCGACACCAAGATCGAGCTCGGCTGGGACGCCGACGGGGTGCTGACCCTGGGAGACGAGGTCCTCACCCCCGACTCGTCGCGATTCTGGCCGGCCGATGAGTGGCAGCCGGGGCGACCGCAACCATCATTCGATAAGCAGTATGTCCGTGATTGGCTAACGTCGCCCGAATCCGGATGGGACAAAAACTCCACAAATCCCCCACCTCGCCTGCCGGACGAAGTGGTCATGCGCACCAGGCAGCGATACCTGGAGGCATACGAGCGCATCACTGGGACTTCCTTTACCGGATGATTCGGCTGGGCCAGGTGTTGTGAGCGGCTACTGTTGGCCGGATCGACCTTCACCCTCTTTCCCGATCGATAATTTCCCGAGGAGCAGCACGAATGGTCCGTTACCGCGTGCGCGGTGGCAACGCACTGCGTGGAACCGCCTTCATCCAGGGCGCGAAGAACGCCGTGCTGCCGATGATCGGTGCGGCTCTGCTGGCCGCCAAGGGCCGCACCGTGCTGCGCAACGTCCCGCTGATCGAGGACGTACGCCGCGCGGTCGAGCTCGCCGAGGCCGTCGGCGCGTACGTCGAGCTGCACGAGTCCGAGCGCACGCTGGTGATCGACGCCTCGCGCCTGACCAGCCCGGTGCTCCCCGCCGAGATCGCCCGGCGCTTCCGCGGCTCGGTCCTGTTCACCCCGGCCCTGCTCCACCGGCTGGGCGAGGCCATCGTGGAGGGGGTCGGCGGCTGCAACCTCGGCAGCCGCAACCTCGACTTCCACTACCTCGGCTACAAGCGGCTCGGCGCGATCGTGGACGAGGGCGAGACCGTCATCCACGTCAAGGCCTCCGGCCTGACCGGCGCCACCCTCTACCTCGACACCCCCTCCCACACCGGCACCGAGAACCTGATCATGGCCGCCGCCCTGGCCAAGGGCACCACCGTGATCGAGAACGCGGCGCTGGAGCCGGAGGTGCTCGACGTCATCGACATGCTCGCCAAGATGGGCGCGCGCATCAGCGGCGGCGGCACCGGGTTCATCACCGTCGAGGGTGTGGACGAGCTCCACGCCGTCGAGCACACCGTGATGCCGGACCGGCTCGACGCGGGCGTGTTCGCCATGGCGGCGGCCATCACGCAGGGCGAGCTGAGCCTCGTCGGCACCGGCCTCGACCTGGGCGTGGTGCGCTACAAGCTGGAGCAGATGGGCGTCGACTTCGCCCGGCAGGGCGCGGTGCTGCACGTCCGCTGCGACGGCCCGCTGCGGCCGATCAACATCATCACCGACACCTACCCGGGCTTCGCCACCGACCTGCAGTCACCGATGATGACCGTGGCGGCTCTCGCCGACGGCACCAGCTACATCCACGAGCGCATCTTCGACGGCCGCTTCGCGCTCGCCGGCGAGCTGAACAAGATGGGCGCCAACGTGGAGGTGGACGGCAGCCGGGCGGTCGTGCGCGGCGCCACTCCGCTGACCGGCACTCGCGTAACGGCTCACGATCTGCGTTCGGGTATAGCTCTGGTGCTCGCCGGACTGGCCGCCAAAGGCGAGACCGTCATCGACTCGGGATACCTCATCGATCGCGGCCACGCAGATCTCGCCACGCGAATGCGGGCACTGGGAGCGGACATTACACGAGAGATTTCCGAGGGTTGAAAATCGTTGGGAATGGCGCGTTGAGCTGCTGAGACGTCTTCTCGGGTGGTCAACCAGAACGGCTTTCCGGAAAAGTCGGGCGTGACATTACGGCCCCCGCGAGCGATCGTTCCAAAAGAGAGCACTGCAACGGACCGCAGGATGGGACGAACATTGGTCGAGAGGGCCGAAGAAACACCCCGAGTGTCACGCCCGGGCGCCATGACACCGGACCTCACTATTGGCGTGGTCGGACCCCATGATCTGGTCGAGCGCGTCATGCTGATGGGTCACGCCGCAGCGCCGCTGCCTTGCCGGCTGGTGGCAGCCGCGTACCGCGACGAGCAGGAAGCGCCTGACAAGGTGACCCGGCTCGGTCCCGGCGTGGACGCGTGCCTGTTCGCCAGTCCGGTCCCGTACGACCTGGCGAGGCGTTCCGGCGTGCTGACGATGCCCGCCACCTACGTCCAGCTCGGCGGGGCGGCACTGGTGGCGGCGCTGGCCAAGGCGGCGCTTGATCCACGCGTCGATCCACAACGGGTCAGCGTCGACGTGGTCAGCCGCGCCGACGTCGAGGAGGCGTACACCGATCTGGGCATTCCGGCGACGGACGTGCACAGCCGCGACGAGCCGGGGGCGACGGGAACCATCGCCGCCTACCACGAGCGGCTGTCCCGGCAGGGGATCACCACGGGAGCGCTGACGTGTCTGCCCGCCGTGGCGGAGCGCCTGCAGACCTCGGGCGTGCCCGTCATCAGGATCAGGCCGACGTCGGCGGCCGTGCGCACCGCGCTGCACACCGCCGCGCTGCTGGGCGCGCACCACCGGTTGGAGGAGTCACAGCTCACCGTCGTGCTGGTGGAGGTGCCGACGCTGCGCGAGCCCGTGCGCCGCGCGGCGCCGCGCTACTGGCGCGACGAGCTGCGGCTGTCGCTGCACCGGCTGCTCGTCCAGGAGGCGAACCGGATCAACGCCACCGTCTGGCCGATCGACGATCACAGCTACCTGGTCACCGCGACCAGGGGCTCGGTGGCGGCGGCCACCGACGGGTTCCGGGTGCTGCCGTTCGCCGGCAGGATCCGGGACGAGCTGGGGCTGGCGGTCGAGGTGGGCGTGGGCATGGGCCGTACGACGCACGACGCCGAGTCGCACGCACGGGCCGCGCTGGCACGCACCCAGACAGGTAAACAGGCGCAGGGGTTCGCCGTCGACCGGGAGGGGAGGGCGCTGATCCCGGCGCCCCGGATGCCGCCGACGGGGACCACCGCGCTCAAGCCCAAGGGGGTCGAGGTGCTGGCCCGGCTGGCGGCCAAGCTCGAAGGCGGCGACACCGTGGTGGACGCCGAGGGCGCGGGGAAGATGCTGGGGGTGACGCCGCGCACGGCTCGGCGGTTGCTGCGCACGCTGGTCGACGAGGGACTCGCGTGGCCGCTTCCGCCGAACCGCACGCCGCAGCCGGGACGGCCCAGGCAGCTCTACCGGCTCATCGTGGAGAAGCTGGGGCCGCGCTGATACCGGGGCCCGCCGTCTGCCTTCCCCCTAGACGGCGGCGGGCCTCCAGCTTCGTGTACGGACTTTTGCGGATCGGGGGTTGACACTTCTGATTTCAGCGGTTGACCGCACTGATTGAGGGGTATGTTTTCGACGCCCCCGATCGACGGGATTCGGACGGGGGCACCAATCGTTATCTGGTCCTCCGCCTGCAGGCGGACGTCGCGGCCGGCACCGGGTCCTTCGACCGGCCGGCCCGCCTGCGGCGGAGTCGACCGCGAAGCCTTCCCCGCTGGTGCGAAGGCCGCCTGCCACCATCTCAGCGTCTGATATCCGCGCGCGAAATGTCGGAGCCGGGGACTATTGTCATGAGTCATGACAGTTGACACTGATGACAAGCGGCGCCGACTCCTTGTCTGGGGAGCCTTGGGCGTCGTCTACGTGGTGTGGGGTTCGACCTATCTCGGCATCGCCATCGTCATCGAGACCATGCCGCCCATGCTCAGCGGCGCCCTGCGGTTCGTGTCCGCGGCGGTGCTGCTCGGTGGATTCCTGGTCATCAGGAAGGGGCTGGCCCCGTTCAGGATGACGGCGCGGCAGCTCGGCGGCGCGGCGGTCGTCGGACTGCTGCTGCTGACCGGCGGCAACGGCATGGTGGCCGTGGCCGAGCAGCACATCTCCAGCGGCCTGGCCGCCCTGCTCGTCGCGTCCGTGCCGCTGTGGCTGGTGGTGCTGAGGATCGCGTTCCGGGACCGGCCGCAGGTGCTCACCCTGGCCGGGGTGCTGGTCGGCTTCGGTGGCGTGGCTGCGGTGTCGCTGAGCGGCGGCACCTCGGGCAGTTCGGCCGGGATCGTGGTGATCCTGCTCGCCGCCGGATCGTGGTCGGTCGGCTCGTTCCTGTCGTCGCGGATCGCGATGCCCGCCAACGCGCTCGCCGCCAGCACCGTCGAGATGCTCGTCGGCGGCGCCGGGATGGTCGTGGTGGGCCTGACCGCGGGCGAGCACCTCGACATCGCCGCGGTCTCCGGCCGGTCCTGGGCGGCGCTCGTCTACCTGGTGCTGGTGGGCTCCCTGATCGGCTTCACCGCCTACAGCTGGCTGCTCGGCAACGCGCCCATCTCGCTGGTGTCCACCTACGCCTACGTCAACCCGGTCGTCGCGGTGCTCCTCGGCGTGCTCATCCTGAGCGAGCAGGTCACCTGGCAGATCCTGGCCGGCGGCCTGATCATCCTGGTGGGCGTCGCCCTGGTGGTGTCCACCGAGCGACGCCCCAAGACGCCCAAGCCCGAGCCGGAGGAGGTCAGGGTCGCCTGAAGGCGGCCGCGGCCGTCAGGAACGCGTCGTTGGCCTCCGGGTCGCCGATGGAGACCCGGGCCCCCTCCCCGGCGAACGGGCGCACCGCCACACCCTCGACCGCGCACGCCGCGGCGAAGTCCATGGTGCGCTCGCCCAGTCTGAGCCAGACGAAGTTCGCCTCCGAGGGCGGCACCGTCCAGCCCTGCGCGATGAGCGCCTCACGCACCCGGGTGCGCTCCTTGACCACGGTGTCCACCCGTTCGAGCAGCTCGTCCTCGGCCTTCAGCGACGCGATGGCCGCCACCTGGGCCAGGTGGTTGACGGCGAAGGGGATGATCGTCTTGCGCACGGCCGTGGCCACCGGCTCGTGCCCGATCAGATAGCCCACGCGCAGCCCCGCCAGGCCGTACGCCTTGGAGAAGGTGCGCAGCACGCACACGTTGGGCCGGTCGCGGTAGAGGACCAGGCCGTCGGGCACGGACTCGTCGCGCACATACTCGCGGTAGGCCTCGTCCAGCACGACCAGCACGTTCGCCGGCACCCGGTCGAGGAACGCCACCAGCTCCCGGCTCCTGACGGCCGTGCCCGTCGGGTTGTTGGGGTTGCAGACGAAGATCATGCGGGTGTCGGGGGTGATCGCCTCGGCCATGGCGTCCAGGTCGTGGTCCTCACCTGCCAGCGGCACCTGTACGGACCGCACCCCGGCCAGGTCGGCCAGCAGCGGATAGGCCTCGAACGAGCGCCACGCGTAGATCACCTCGGCGCCGGGCTCGCCCACGGTCTCGAAGAGCTGCTGCGCCACGGTGACCGAGCCCGCGCCGAGCGCGATGTGCTCGACCGGCACGCCGAACCGCTCCGCGACGGCCTCGGTCAGCTTGACCGCGGCCGGGTCGGGATAGCGGTTGACCTGCAGCGCGCCCTCGGCGATCGCCTCCACCACCGAAGGCAGCGGACCGTAGGGCGACTCGTTGGAGGAGAGCTTGTACGACCGGCCGTCGGGGGTCATCACGGCCTTGCCCGGCTTGTAGGCGGGCATCGTGTCCAGAATCGGACGGAAACGAGGCATGGCCACACCATAAGGCAGCAGACCGAAGCGCCACACCCATGGGTCGTCAGGCTTGCCGACATCCTTGTCGGCGACATTCCTGTCACCGACAAAGATGTCGGTTACTCTGATGTCATGGATTTCGTCGGCAGAAAAGCCGAGCTTCGCACGCTTCAGGACTGGTGGGAGGAGCGGACTCCGCGCCCGGCACTGATCTGGGGTCGACGGCGGGTCGGCAAGACCGCGCTGCTCCAGCACTTCGCGCGTGACAAGCGGGTGATCTTTCACACGGGCGGCGGACGCATCCCTGCCCGGGAGTTGCAGGAGCTGTCCAGCAGGGCCGCCTCAACGGTCACCTCGTCCGCACGAGACCTGGCCAACAGGCCCTATGAGACGTGGGACGAGGCACTGGACAACCTCAGCAGGGAAGCAGGGGACGAGCCGCTCCTGCTCATCCTCGACGAGTTCCCCGAGCTGATCACCTCGGCTCCTGAGCTCGAAGGTGTGCTCCGTGCCTTCCTCGACCACACCCACGGCCGATCCCGCTTGCGGATCGTCGTGTGCGGCTCGGCTGTGCGGACCATGAGGGCCGTTCAGGAGTACCGAGCTCCCCTGTACGGGCGATTCGACCTGACCATGCAGCTTCACCCCTTCCGTCCGCACGAGGCGGCGGAGATGCTGCCCGACCTTACACCTGCCGATCGGGCGCTGGTCCACGGCGTCCTCGGCGGCATGCCGCTCTACCTCTCCTGGTGGCGCTCGGAGTTGTCCATCGAGCGCAATCTCGCGCGCCTGGCCTGCCATCCCGACGCCAAAATGATCCGGGAAGGAGATCTGGTCCTGGCGACAGAGGCCGGCAAAGGTGTCCACTTGGCCGCGGCCCTCCAGGCCATCGCCGAGGGCTACACCAAGCACAACGAGATCGCGGACGCGATCCGGGCCGATCCGACCCGAACCCTGAACGACCTGCTGGCGCTCCGGCTGGTCGAACGCATCCAGCCCGTGACCGATACCGGCCGCAGCCGCCGGAAGATCTACCGCATCGCGGACAACTTTCTCGCTTTCTATCTCGGCACGCTTTCCCGCGTGCTCCCTGAGATCGACCGCGGTCTCGGCGAGACCGTGCTTCCGGTGCTCGTCGACTCCCTCAATGACCATCTGGGTGACGCCTGGGAGGAGGCGTTCCGCGATCATCTGCGGCTACGGGCCGCCGACATCCACCCACAGGTCGTCGCCATCGGGCCCTGGTGGCAGGCTGACGGCCAGCACCAGATCGACGCGGCCGTGCTGACCGGGCGCTCCCGGCGGCCGGTCCTGGTGGGAGAGGCGAAATGGAGCAGGAAGGTGAACGCGTCCCGCATCATCTCGGGGCTCGCGGCGAAGGCCGCCCATCTGACGTCAGAGGCCGGAGATCTCCGATTCGCGGTGTGCGCCCGCGACGAGATCAGCCACGCTCCCCCCGGCACGCTCTGCGTGACCGCCGCCGACATCTTCCCCGATCCTGGAGGCCCTGCAGTCAATCTGACGATCCCGGCCCGGACGAATTGACGACCTCAGGCCGGACGAAGTGACGACCTCGGCCCGGACGAAGTGACGACTTCCTGGCGGGCGATCCGCGGGGTCGGATCGCTGACGGGTCATTCCTTCAGGGAGCGGAGCATCGGGGGGTGGAGGAGCTCGGAGGGGCCGCGGCGGTAGAGCTTGGCCGGGCGGCCGCCGTCCCGGGTCGTGGAGGCGCCCGTCTCCACCAGGAAGCCTTCGGCCTTGGTGACCTTGCGGTGGAAGTTGCGCGGGTCGAGCGGGCGGCCCCAGACGATCTCGTACACCCGGCGCAGGTCCGCGACCGTGAACTCCGGCGGGCAGAACGCGACGCCGAGCGAGGTGTATTCGAGCTTGGCCCTGGCTCGCTCGACGCCGTCGAGCATGATGCGGCGGTGGTCGAAGGCCATGGCGGTCAGCGCGTCGATCGGCTGCCAGCTCATGTGGGCCTTCTCCGAGGCGGGCAGGTCGGGGGCGAGGCCGAGATAGGCGACGCTGAGGACGCGCTGGCGGGGGTCGCGGTCAGGGTAGCCGTAGGTCTGGAGCTGCTCCAGGTGGACAGGAGCGCCGGGGAGGCCGGCCCGTTCGGCGAGGATGCGCTGGGCCGCCTGCGGGAGGTCCTCGTCGAGCTGGATGAAGCCGCCGGGCAGCGACCAGCGCCGCAGGAACGGCGGGTTGTCGCGACGCCAGACGAGCGCGCTGAGGGCCTGGCAGCGCACGGTGAGCACGACCAGGTCGACGCTGACCGGGATGCTCGGAACCATGGCAGGCACGTTACACGTTCGCGGTATCACCGAGGGTCAGGTGATGATCCGGACGTGCAACGGCTCGGTCGTGGACTGGCCCGAGGGGATCTTCACGTTCACCTTGAGCCACTCCCCGGACGTCACCTTGCTCCAGTCGAACGGCACCCAGGCGGTCTGCATGTGCTCGGGCAGCTCCTCCAGCGGGTCCTTGTCCAGCCAGCCCACCTCGGCGACCACGAGATCCACGGTGCCGCCCGACCAGGTGATGGAGACGGTCCCGTTCTCCAGGTTGTAGCCGCGTACCTCCAGGCCGTCCTGGGGGTCGCGGGAGCGCCTGATGGCGTCCACCGCGATGGGGCGCTGCCAGTCCTTGGTGATCTCGGTCTCCGGCGACGGGGCGCCACAGGTCATGAAGTCGCTCCACATGTAGGAGACGATCTTCTGCACGTACCGGCCGGCCATGGTGACGGCCTGGTCCAGGCGCTCCTTGTCGGTCTTGCCGCGGGTGCCGTGGGGGGCGCAGGGCTTGTCGCCGGACGGCTCGAAGGCCTCCACGTTCGCCCACAGCTCCACCTGGTAGTTGCCCTGGAGCATCTCCTCGCGGGCCTTGGCCATCTCGCGGTAGTAGTCGCGGGTGGAGCCGTGGTAGGCGGTGTCGTAGGTCGCCTCGCCGACGACCGGGCGCAGCCGCGCGTCCACCTCGTCGTCACGCTCGTCCGGCCAGAACAGGCCCACCTTGCCGGTGCCCCGGCTGTCCTGCGGCGCGATGATGCCGACGCCGGTCCTGGCCAGCGCCTTGAACGCCTCGGCCACCTGCTCGGGGGTCTGGCCGAAGGCGACGCGTTTGCGCCCGTCCAGGTAGGGGCTGATCAGGATGGGTTTGTCCGGTAACTCCTGGTCGACGATCTGGTGCTGGCCCGCGTACACCTCAAGGGTGGGGTTGTCGGCCAGCGTGTCGCTCATCTGCACCTCGAACGGCTGGTAGACGCCGCCGAGCGACTCCCTGCCGGCGAAGCGGACACCGTAGTCCTGCAGGATGCGCCGGGTCAGCGTGGTGAGGACGTCGATGTGCTTCGGGTTGGCCCTGGTCGGCGTCTTCGGGTCACGCGGGGCCAGCGGCAGCGCGGGGAAAACCCGCATGCCGAACTGGTCGCCCAGGTCGAGCAGCTTGGTGAGGCTGTCCTCGGGCGCGCCGGCGACGAGGATCAGGTCGTACGTCCGGCCCTTGCTGAAATCGCAGCTGGCGTCGTCGGAGCCGTCGGGAGGCGCCAGCATGCGGAAGTAGAGGCGCTTGCCGCCGGGGACCGCGCGCTCCATCGGGGCGCACCTGAAGAGGTTCGGGCCGAACGACTCGTCGGTGCGGTAGACGTACGTGCGCCCGATGCGGTTGTCCGGGTGCGCCTCCTTGAGGTCGCGCTCGGCGGCGTCGTGGCAGGACAGGCCGTCCTCGACGCACTTGACGTAGAGCGGGTCGAGCTCGCCGTCCTTGGCCTTGACGAAGCCCTCGTCGTCGACGAAGCGGAACTGCAGGCCGTAGCCGATCCTGATGATGGTGTCGCCGCCGACGTCGTGGATCTCCTGGAGCTGGCGGCGCCAGGTGCACGGGTTGGACCGGGGCGTGATCCAGTAGCCGGTGATGGCGTACGGCGCCTTCTGCTGGGTCTCGAACGTTCCACACGGGTCGGTGAACTCGCTCACCTTCGGCGTCGGCTGGGTGCGGGCCGGGGTCGGGTTCGGCTCCTGGGCGGCCGTCCTGACGGGGTCGTCCCCGGGCATGACCACGATCACGACGGCCACCGCGGTCAAGATCACTGCGCCCAGGAGTACAAAGAGCCAGCGCACGTTGGGAAACCTACCGCCTTAATGATCTGCCGGAGATAAACCGCTAACGCTTGACACCGGCCCACGCCTCGAGCTGGGTCACGAACCGCTTGGCCGAGTTGGGCCAGTGGTGGTTCGTCCGGGCGGCCGTGTAGCCGCGCGCGCCCTGCGCCCGCCGCTCGCGCACGTCGTCCCGCAGGGTCAGCACCGCCTGCGCCACGGCCTTGGGGTCCTCCCAGGGCACCACGACGCCGCTGCCGTAGCGCTCCACCAGCTCCACCGCCCGGGGGGACGGGGTGGTGATGACGGGGATGCCGTGCGCCATGTACTCAACGATCTTGGTGGGCATCGAGTGCCGGTAGTTCGGCTCGTCGTGCAGCAGCGACAGGCCCGCCAGCGCGCCGTCCAGGCGCTTGAGAGCCTCGTCGTTGGGCATGAAGTCGCGCCACTCCAGCAGGCCGTCGGTGACCGCCTGGTTGAGCACCGGGCGGCTCTGCGGGTCGGCGTAGCCGATCAGCTCCACCGCGACCCGGTACGGCTGCAGCAGCTTGGCGACCTCCACGGCCTCCAGCACCCCTCTGGCCCTGGACAGCCAGCCGAGGTAGACCACCCGGTCGTCGCCCGGCGGGGTGACCGCGTCGGGCACCCACGTCTCGTTCGGCACGATGAGGTGGGCGTGCTTGAACCGGCCCGCGTAGGCCGTCTCGGCCAGCAGCAGGTTCAGGTGGTTCTCGGCGATGCTCTCCAGCATGCGGGCCAGGAACCGCACCGGCGGGCGCAGCAAGGAGGGCAGCCACGGCTTGAGCGACAGCGTCGCCGGGGTGTCCTCGTGCACGTCCCACACCACGGGCGGCCTGTTGCGCAGCCCCCAGACCGCGAACAGCAGCTCGGGGTCGTGGATGAGCACCAGGTCGACCTTGCGCCGCATGCGCTTGAACAGCTTGCGGGCCGCCCACACGGCCGAGATCCGTTTACGCTGAGCGGCCCTGGGCAGATCCACACCGTTCACCCAAGGTCGCGGTACGACACCGTGAGCCGAGAAAGAGGCGGCGTACGTGACCTCATGACCGGCGTCCACAAGGGCGCGGATCTGCCTATGCAGGATTCTCGCGTCCTCGGGGTTATGCACCACCGTCATGACGAGCACGTGCACTGCGCGCAACCCTCCGTCGCTACAGCCGCTCGACGCGTTCACCCTCGGTGAGAACACCGCGGGTGTCGAGCACGAGCTTGGCTTTGGCCTCGACCATGCCGAGGTCGAACGCGGCGTGCTGCTGCAACAGCAGCGTCACGTCTGCATTGGCCACGGCCTCGGCCAGATCTTCCTCTCGCGGCACGGGGGTGCCGTCAACCGACCACTCCTTGACGTACGGATCCGCGAACGTGAGCTCGGCCCCCAGCTCCAGCAGCGCACGCGCCACTGGCAGGGCCGGGGTCTCGCGCTCATCGGCGATGTCCGGCTTGTAGGTGACGCCGAGCATAACGACTCTGGCGCCGTTCACTGGCTTCTTGTACCTGTTGAGCAAGCGCTGGACGCGGGCCACCACGTAGGACGGCATCCGCTCGTTGATCTCCTGCGCCAGCTCGACGAACCTGAACGGGTAGCCGAGCTTGCGTACCGTGTAGGACAGGTAGGACGGGTCCACGGGGATGCAGTGACCCCCGACGCCCGGTCCCGGCAGGAACTTGTGGAAGCCGAACGGCTTGGTCGCCGCGGCCTCGATCGCTTCCCACAGGTCGACGCCGAGCTCGTCACAGAAGATCGCCATCTCGTTGACGAGGGCGATGTTGACGTGCCGGTAGGTGTTCTCCAGCAGCTTGGCCATCTCGGCCTCGCGGGTGCCGCTGACGGTCACCACCTGCTCGATGAACTGCCCGTAGAAGGCGGTCGCCCGGTCCCGGCAGCCGGGGGTGAACCCGCCGACGACCTTGGGCGTGTTGCGCAGGCCGTACTTGGGGTTTCCCGGGTCGATGCGCTCGGGCGAGAAGGCCAGGTGGAAGTCCTCGCCCGCGACCAGGCCCGAGGCTTCGAGCAGCGGGCGGGCCACCTCGTCGGTGGTGCCGGGCCACGTGGTGGACTCCAGCACGACCAGCGTGCCCTTGGTCAGGTTGCGGGCCACGGTCATGGTGGCGCCCTCGACGGAGGACAGGTCCGGGCGGTGGTCCTCGTCCAGCGGGGTCGGCACGCAGATGACGACGGTGTTGCTTCTGGCCAGCACGGTCTCGTCCAGCGTGGCGCTGAAGCCGTTGGCCAGCATGTGATCGAGGTCCGCGTCGGTCAGGTCGTCGATGTAGGACCGGCCGGCGTTGAGCGCCTCGACCTTGACAGGGTCGACGTCGACGCCGACGACCCGGAGCCCGGCGGCCACCGCCTCCTTGGCGAGCGGCATACCGACGTAGCCGAGACCGATGACAGCCAAGTCTATTTCTGTCACAGCTGTGCCCTGGAGAGCCGGAAACAACACTTCATGGTCGCAAAGGTTATCTCAAGTCCACCTAGCTCACGCCTAATGCGAGTGAACCTGTCAGAACAGACAGCCAATCGGTAGGTCATGACTCGGTAAGCGTTCGGTAGACAGTGCGGTAAGTCTCGGCAACGCGGCTCCACGTGCGCTTGGCCGCGACCTCCGCGCGCCCGGCCTCGCCCATCTCGGCCCGCCTGGCGGGATCGAGGCTGAGCGCGGCCAGCGCCTGGGCCAGTGCGGCCGGATCCTCCGGTGGCACGAGCAGGCCCGCGCCCTCGGAGCCGACCAGCTCCGACAGGGCCGGCAGGTCGCTGAGCACCACGGGCTTGCCCAGCGCCATCGCCTCGACCGGCTTCAGCGGCGTGACCAGCCGGGTCACCCGGAGGTCGTCGCGGGGGCACACGAAGATGTCGATGGCGTCCTGGGCCTGCAGGGCCTCCTCGGGCCCCACCCGGCCGGGCAGGATCGCCGTGGCCAGCCCCAGCTCCTCGACCAGCTCCAGGAGAGCCGGACGCTCGGTGCCGTCGCCCACCAGGAGCACCCGCACCGGCGTGCCCTCGTCGCGCAGCAGCGCCGCCGCCCGCAGCAGGGTCGCGAAACCTTCGTAGCCGACCAGGCTGGAGACCGAGCCGACGACGATCTCCTTGTCGTCGATCCCCATCTCGCGCCGGAACGACGCGCCGTCGTAGTGGGCGGTCAGCAGCGTGTCGTCGACCGCGTTGGGGGCGAGATAGATCTTGTCCCTCGGCACGCCGCGCTCGACGATCTCCGTGGCCATCGTCTCGGCCAGGGTGACGACCGCGTCGGCCTCGCGCATCAGGAACGCCTCGCGCTCCCGCTGGAGCAGATGCCGCTCGCTGCCGATGCGCACCGGGTCACGCGAGGCCCACGTCTCCTCAAGGAAGCCGCGCACCTCGTAGACGAAGGGGGTGCCCGTCCGGTCGCGCACGGCGTGCGCCACCGAGCCGTTGCGGTGGTCGGTGGCCGCGTGGACCACCTGCGGGCGCAGCTGCGTGACGAGCGTGGTGACGGCGTCCGCGCCCTTGACCATGCGGCCGTGCATCTCGAACGGCACCTCGCCGCGCCCGTCGGGGATCAGCCGGTAGTAGGGGATCCCCTCCAGCTCCTCGTACGGCGACGCGTCGGCGTGCCCCTGGAGCATGGGCCAGCCCCAGCTGGTCACCACGTGCGGATCGAGCCCGGCCACCTTCTGCGCCGTGACGATGCGGTGGGTCCTGACCGTGTAGCCGGCCTGGGTGTAGGGCAGCGCGTTGGTGACCAGGTGGACCACGCGACCGGCGACCCGCTCCAGGATGGCCACCTTGGGCCCCGGCGGGATCGGGTCGGGGCTGATCGCGGTCAGCTCGCCGCGGTAGTAGGCCGCCCTGCGCTTGACGAACGGGTATTTGACGAAGGGTTCGAGCACCTCGGCGGCCTGGGTGACACGGCCGGTGTTCCAGTGCTCCTTGGCGTCGTTCCACGGCGCTCGGATCAGGCGCATGCCGAACTTGCGCACCATGCGCCTGGCGCGGCGCGCGGCCGGCCAGGCCACCTTGCCGACGACCGGGCGCAACCGGGGAGGCATGGCGTCGGCCGCCGCCTGGGCGGCGCGGACCGGGTCGGCTCGCACCTTCGTCGAGACGACGCGGGTGACGATGATCGGATGCTGGATGAAACCCTTGAGAAGTCCACCGACGCCGGCACGGGCAGACTTCGCGGAAACTCCAGCGGGAACCTTGGAGGAGTCTTGACGACTGGCGTCGGATGCCACGCGGTGACCGTACCATAGGCAGCGTTTTTTCCCTTCCGCTATGAAAGGCGAGGTCAATGAGGGAGAACCCCCTGGTCCTGCACGTTTTGGGTGCTCGTCCCAATTTCGTGAAAGCGGCCCCGGTGGTGCGAGCACTCGGCGAGCTCGGTGTGCGGCAGGGCATCATCCACACCGGTCAGCACTACGACGCGCTCATGTCGGACGTCTTCTTCGCCGACCTGGGCCTGCCCGAGCCGGTGGCGAACCTGGCCGTCGGATCCGGCACGCACGCCAGGCAGACCGCCGCGCTGCTCGTCGGCCTGGAGGACACCTTCCAGGAGCAGGACCCGGACCTCGTGGTCGTCTACGGAGACGTGAACTCCACGCTGGCCGCCATCCTGGTCTGCGCCAAGCTCGGCATCCCCAGCGCGCACGTCGAGGCGGGCCTGCGCTCGTTCGACCGCGGCATGCCCGAGGAGGTCAACCGGATCGTCACCGACTCGCTGTCCGACCTGCTCTTCGCCACCTCCCCGGAGGCGCTGTCGCACCTGGCGGCCGAGGGCGTGCCCGCCTCGAAGGTGCACCTGGTGGGCAACCCCATGATCGACAGCCTGTTCTCGGCGCTGCCCTCGCTCGATCCGGCGCCGGTGGTGGCCCGGCTGGGCCTGCCGGAGCGCTACGCCGTGGCGACGCTGCACCGCCCCGCCAACGTCGACACCCCGGAGGCCGCGCAGGAGCTGGTCTCGGCCGTGCTGGAGGTGTCGCGGCAGATCCCGATCGTGGTGCCGATCCACCCGCGCGGCCGCACCCGGCTGGCCGAGGCGGGGCTGGTGGACGGCCCGTCGGTCCGGGTCGTGGACCCGCTCGGCTACGTGGACTTCCTCTCCCTCGTACGCGGCGCCGCGCTGGTCGTCACCGACTCGGGCGGCGTGCAGGAGGAGACGACCATGCTGAGCGTGCCCTGCCTGACCGTGCGGCCCAACACCGAGCGGCCGATCACGATCACCCACGGCACCAACCGCCTGGTCACGCCCGCGCTGCTGCCCGCCGCGGCGGAGAAGGCGCTGGCCGACGGGGCGGTGACCCCCTCCGGCGCGCTGCCCCCGCTCTGGGACGGCGCCGCGGGGCCGCGCATCGCCAGGGTGATCTCCGCCTGGCTCAAGGGGGACAACCTCTCGCCTGCCGCGCAGGGGACCCGTTCCGAATAACCCCCACATTTCGTACGGCTCCCGCCGTAACATGACATACCCCGCAGAGCGTTAGGCGAGTACCCATGGCCGAATCCCCCGAAGAGCCCACGTTCCAGCGACTCGGCCCCGTCAACTGGCTGCCCGAAGAGCGCAAGCTCGTCGAACGGTACGAGACGGAGATCGTGGAGCTGCGCAGGCGGCTGGAGATAGCCGAGGCCAAGGCCGCCTACGCCGGCTGGAAGCTGGAGGCCACCCAGGCCAAGCGGACCTTCAAGCTGGGCGAGGCGATCGGGTCCAAGAGCCCCGGCAAGGTGCTGGAGGCGGTCAGGTCCAAGTCCCGCGCCCCCAAGGCGCCGATGCCGGTCACCGAGGCGGTCGAGCTGGCCAACCACCGGCCGCCGCTGGTGGAGGTGCCCAAGGCCAAGTGGCCGCTCGGGCCGGTGAACCGGCCGGACCTGCGGGTGGCGGTGATCCTGGACGACTTCTCCAGGATGGCCTTCAAGTACGAGTGGGACCAGATCGAGTTCGGGCTCAAGGACTGGCCGGAGATCTTCGCCGACAAGCGGCCCGACCTGCTGTTCTGCGAGTCGGCCTGGCACGGCAACCAGGGCCGCTGGCGCTACCAGATGACCGGCACCAACGCGCCCAAGGAGCCGCTGCGCGACCTGGTCGCCTGGTGCCGGGCCGAGGGGATCCCGACGGTCTTCTGGAACAAGGAGGACCCGCCGAACTTCGACTTCTTCATCGACACGGCCAAGCTGTTCGACTACGTGTTCACCTGCGACGGCGACATGGTGCCGAAATATCGCGAAGTTCTGGGACATGATCGGGTGGACGTGCTGCAGTTCGCGGCCCAGCCCCGCGTGCACAACCCGATCCAACAGAAGCAGGGCCGCCTGCACGACGTGGTCTTCGCCGGCATGTACTTCCGGGACAAGCATCCCGAGCGCCGCGAGCAGATGGAGACCGTCCTCGACCCCGTGCGCGAGCTCGGCCTGCACATCTTCGCCCGCAACGGCGAGGTGGACGACAAGTACGGCTGGCCGGAGAAGTACCGCCCGCACATCGTCGGCGAGCTCCCCTACGACCAGATGCTCGCCGCCTACCGCATGTACAAAGTCTTCCTCAACGTCAACTCGGTGCTGGACTCGCCCACCATGTGCGCGCGCCGCGTCTTCGAGCTGTCGGCCTGCGCCACCCCGGTCGTGTCCGGCTGGTCCAGGGCCATCGAGGAGACCTTCGGCGACCTGGTGCCCATCGCCCGCGAGCCGGTCGAGTCGTACAACCAGGTCCTGCACCTGATCAACAGCCCCGAGCTGCGCGCCAGGATGGGACACCTGGCGATGCGCGAGGTCTTCGACAAGCACCTGTTCTCCCACCGCGTGGACCAGATCCTCCAGATGCTCGGCCGGCCCACGCAGCTCCGCTCACGCTCGATCTCCGTGGTGCTGCCCACCAACCGCGCCTCGCAGATCGAGCACGCGATCTCCTCGGTGGCCAAGCAGATCCACCGGCCGCTGCAGCTGATCATGGTGCTGCACGGCCTCGACATCGACCCCGTCGTGGTGGCCGACAAGGCGCGCATGGCCGGCATCACCGACGTCACGGTGCTGCCCGCCGCCCCCGAGCTGTCGCTCGGGGCGTGCATGAACCTGGGCATCGCCGCCGCCGAGGGCGAGCTGATCGCCAAGATGGACGACGACAACCTGTACGGCGAGCACTACCTGTCGGACCTGGTCCGCGCCTTCGACTACTCCGACGCCGAGCTGGTCGGCAAGGGCGCCCACTACGCCTACTTCGAGGGCCGCAACACCACGATGCTGCGCCTGCCCGGCCTGGAGCACCGCTACTCCTTCCTGGTGCAGGGCGGCACGTTCCTCGGCACGGCGGAGATGTTCCGCTCCTACGGCTTCCCCGACCTGACCCGGGGCGAGGACACCCACCTGGTCCGCAGGCTGAAGGAGGACGGGGTGAAGATCTACTCGGCCGACCGGTTCAACTTCGTCTACTGGCGCAGCGCCGACGCCGCCATGCACACCTGGCAGGCCGACCACATCAAGCTGACCAGGAACGCCCAGTTCTCCTTCGCGGGCCGCCCGGACGACCACGTGCTGATCTAAGCGCCGACCTGCGTGCTGATCCGGGTGCTGATCCGGGTCAGGTGGCGACGCGGGAGAGGTTCTGGTCCGCCAGCCGCCCCAGCTCCAGCAGCCCGGCGCGCTTGACCTCCTTGCCCACCACCATGAGGCTCATCACGACGTTGCCCCGGCGGATCACCACCGAGCCGATCTGCGCGTTCCTGTCGCCGCCCGACGCGGTGGTCAGGTAGGCGCGCGACTCGTCGCCCTGCCTGGGCATGTCCAGGTCCCGGGTGCGGTAGGTGACCTCGGTGCCGTGCACGTCGGCCGTGTAGGCGCCGCACTGGCCGGGCAGCGGGCCGGGGAACGCGGCCGGTGGGAGCGCCACCACGGCCTGGCTGATGGAGCCCCTGTCGGAGGCGAAGGCGATCACGGCCGCGGGCGCCCGCGCGACCTCCGGCCTGGCCGGGTCGAGCTGGGGCGCGCCCGCGCATTCCGGCCGGTTCAGCTTGGCCTGCCGTACGGCCTCCAGGCCCTGCTTGGTGGCCTTGAGCGTGCCGTAGGGGCCGACCTCCGGGCCGTGCACCACGCGCATCCCCTTGGGCACGGGCAGCAGGGCGGCGCGCAGCTTGCCCGCCATGGCCGAGGACGGCGAGGGCGCCTGGGCCGTCCTGACCGGCTGCTCGGCGACCTCACTCGCAGAACATCCCGCTATGACCGTCATGCTCAGACATATCCCCGAAAAGGCCTTAAGCATGAGTTCTCCATTTCACTTCAGCGACCGTGAATAGACGCTAGAGGAAACGGCGAACCCGAGGGCGGGCAACGTCGCTATTCGCGGAATTCGGCGGCTTCATGGCAACGGCGGCGGTGAGGACTCGTACGTCCTCGTCCCTACCGAGCAGCGGCTTCACCCTTTGCCATCTCATACTCTGATTTATCCAGACTTTTCCGTACGTCACATCCGCCGGATAATTTCGGCACCAGGTGGCGCTAAATGTTGCTCGAAGCATTGCGCGTCCCCCCACGGTATCCGGCCACGGTGATGATGCTCGCGGCATGAGCGACATCTCGGCATCAGAAGGCCAGACCCGCGCCCCCGGACCGGAGCGGCCCCTTTCGCGCCGCGACTTCCTCGACGGGATCGCCATGACCGCGGGTCTGGCCGCCGTCGGCTCACGGGACGGCGGCACGCCGGCCCTGGAGACGCCCCTGGGCACCGCGGCCTCTGGTGGGGCCCATGGGGCCACGGCCACCCCGGGCCGCACAGGGTGGCACGGGGACACCGCACACGCTCTCAGCGTGCCCCACGCGCTGCGGGACGGGCGGTTCTGGGAGCACGCGGGACCCGCCGTGCCCACCGGGGAGCGCTACGACCTCGTGGTGGTCGGCGCGGGTGCCAGCGGGCTGAGCGCGGCGGCCGAGTGGCTGCGGGCCGACCCGGACGCGCGGGTGCTCATCCTGGACAACCACGAACAACTCGGCGAGCGCCGTCGCGAGCCCGGCCGCGCGCCGTACGACAGCGTGATGTGCGACCGGGAGAGCTTCCCCGTGGAGACGCTGATCCGGCACCGGCCCGAGAGCCCCGCCGAGCGGTGGATCTCCCGGCTGCCGGTCGCCGACCAGGCCAGGAAGGACCTGCTGCGGCTCTACCTGGACGCGCCCGACTGGTTCCCCCGGCTGACGCCCGAGGAGAAGGAGGAGCGGCTGGCCGGGTCGACGTACTCGGACTTCCTGCTGAAGGTCTGCCGGGCGCACCCGGACGTCGAGCGGTTCTGCCGGACCATGTCCAGCGCCGAGTGGGCCTACGACACCCGCGCCCTCGGCGCGATCGACGCCTGGGGCTGCGCCAACCGCCGCGCTCACGGCCGGGACCACGGGGGAGATCAAGGGCGGGGCCGGAGCCGGGACCAAGGGCGGGGCCGGGACGGGGGCTGGGAGTATCCCGGGCTCGACGGTCTGGGGCTGGACGCCGGGAAACCGTCACGGTTCAACTCGCCCAGTGTGCAGCGGGACTGGCGGCGCCGGCCCGGTGACCTGAGCGACTCGGCGGACCCGCTGATCCCGGGCCCGGCCGGGGCGCCGATGGGCCTGCTCGCCGCCGCCTCGCTGGACCGGCCCGGCGACCCGGTCCGGCTGCGGCTGTCCAGCCCGGTCGTCTCCGTGCGCGACGAGGGCCCGAGGGGCGGCGCGAGCGTCGGCTACTTCGACGGCCACGAGGTCAGGACCGTCGCCGCCGAGGCGGTGATCCTGGCCTGCTGGAGCATGGTCATCCCCTACCTCGCGCCAGACCTGCCCGCCGATCAGCGCGAGGCGCTGGCCGCCGCGGTGCGGCTGCCGCTGGTGGAGGCCGTGGTGCGGCTGCGCGACGGACGGGCGTGGCAGCGGGTCGGCGTCACCCGCACCCGCTGGACCGGGGCTTACTGGTGCACGACGGAGCTGGACGAGCCGGACGGGCCGGAGGACGGTGGGCCGGTCACCGCGCGGCTGGTGGCCGCGCCCTGCCGTTCGGAGCTGGGGCCCGCCGAGGGTGCGGTCGCCGGGCGGCGGGCGCTGTACAGGACGCCGTACCGCTTCCTGGAGCACAGCGCCCGCGACCAGCTCGCCCGGCTGCTCGGGCCGGGCGGGTTCGACCCGGCCAGGGACATCGAGGGGATCGAGATCCGCAGGTGGGGCCATGGGCGCGCGGCGGAGTACTGCCGGCCCTGGCACGCGTTCTACCCTGACGGCCCGTTCCCGGCCGAGGTGGCGCGCAGGCGGTTCGGCCGGATCGCGATCGCCGGCTCCGACACCGCCGTGGGCCGGACCGACGGCGCCGTCGCCGCGGCACGCCGAGCCGTGGCGGAACTGTCCCGGTGAACCCTCCTTAGGAGACGCCTTTGTGACCGCGTCCGGCGTGGGTGGGTAAGGGCCAGAGAGTTGTCCCGGTAACAACGTGGAACATCCTGTTCCTCCTCCTGCGCCAGACGCATAATCGGTGCTAGTCTCCTGTGCGATCTTCCGGAGGTGTATTTACACCAGGTGTGGAAATGCCCTCGACTCCTGAGGTTGGGACATGGGCTCGCAAAACCGGTCAATTCGGTTCAAGATCTTCTTATTGCTGCTGCTACCCCTCCTGTCCCTGAGCGCGCTCTGGGGCTTCGTGCTCAACCTCACCGTGAGCGACGGTCAGTCACTGCTGCGTGGCGACACGCTTTACCGGACGGTCGGCGTCACCTCGACCGACCTGGGACTACAACTTCAGGCCGAGCGCGAAGGCTCGGTCGTCGCGGTCACCACGCGTGAGCTCACCGAGGACCTCGGCGATCAGCGCGCCCGCACGGACAGTGCGGTGGCGGCCTTCCAGCGAGCCACCGTCGAGGCCGAGGACGAGATCACCGAAGACATGCGGGTGCCCCTCGCCATGCTCCGCATCGAGCTGTCCCGGCTCGAGTTCATCCGCACCGACATCGACGACGGCCAGAGCTCCCGACTGGCCGGGCTCGAGAGGTACAACCAGGTGCTGGACGCGGTCTTCAGGTTCTACGACCACCTGACCCCCGTGCCCGACCTGTCGGTCTACCAGCAGGCCTCCTCCCTGCAGACGATGGGCAACGCCCGCGAGTTCGTCGCCAGGGAGCACGCGCTGATCAGGGCCGTGCTCATCGACAAGCGGCTGACCGGGCCCGAGGCCGCCGCCTTCGCCGAGTACGTCTCCTCCCGCAGGTACCTGCACGCCGGCGGCCAGGCGGGGCTCGACATCCAGCTCCGCAAACCGTACGAGCAGCTCTTCCAGAGCGAGCCGTTCCTGAGCTTCGCCACGATGGAGGCGCGGATCATCAGGACGGGCGCGCCGCCACCCGACGTGCAGGCCTGGAACTCCGCGATCGACCACCTGACGACCCAGCTGGACAAGCTCGGCGCCGAGGCGGCCGAGTCGCTCGCCGCCCGCGCGGCGGACGGGGCCAACTCCATCAAGCTGCAGATCGGCGTCGCGGGCGGCGTCGGACTGATCGCCGTGCTCGCCTCGATCATCATCTCGGTGCGCTTCGGCCGCCGCCTGGCCGCCGAGCTGGCCGGACTGCGGTCCGTGGCCGTCGAGCTGTCGGAGCAGCGCCTGCCCACCCTGGTGGCCCGGCTGAGCAGCGGCGAAGAGGTGGACGTCGAGAAGGCCACCAAACCGATCAAGGTCATCGGCTCCGCCGAGATCACCGACGTGGCCAAGGCGTTCGGATCCGTGCAGCGCACCGCCGTGCTCGCCGCGGTGGGCCAGGCCGCGCTGCGGCGCGGTGTCGGCCAGGTCTTCCTCAACCTCGCCAGGCGCAAGCAGGGCCTGCTGCACCGCCAGCTCGCGCTGCTGGACGCCATGCAGCGCCGCACCCACGACCCCGACCAGCTGGAGGAGCTCTTCCGGCTGGACCACCTGACCACCCGCATGCGCCGGCACGCGGAGAGCCTGATCATCCTGTCCGGCTCCGCGCCCGGCCGGGCCTGGCGCAAGCCGGTGCCCGTGATGGACATCGTCCGGGCCTCGGTCGCCGAAGTCGAGGACTACACCAGGGTCGACGTCCAGAACATGCCCGGCAGCGCCGTCGACGGCGGCGCCGCGGCGGACCTCACCCACCTGGTCGCCGAACTGGTCGAGAACGCCACGCTCTACTCCCCGCCGCAGTCCACCGTCCAGGTGCGCGGCGACCGGGTGAGCAACGGCTACACGATCGAGGTCGAGGACCGGGGGCTCGGCCAGTCGGCCGAGGAGTACGCGGCCTACAACGCGGTCCTGTCGAACCCGCCCGAGTTCGACCTCGCCGACAGCGACCGGCTCGGCCTGTTCGTGGTGGCGAAGCTGGCCGAGCGGCATGGCATCAACGTGCTGCTGCGCCGCTCCCCCTTCGGCGGCACCACGGCCATCGTGTTCATGCCCGCCTCGCTCATCACCGACCAGGCCGAACTTCCCGCCATGCCCGAGGAATCGGCCGCGCTGCCGGCCCGTACGAGAAAGAAAGCGCTCGCGGTCGTGAGCGGCGGCACGCACGCGGGCTTGCCAAGGCGCGTGCGGCAAGCCAACCTGTCATCCCGGCTCAAGGACGGCCCGCCGCCCGAGCCGGAGCCTGAGCGGACCAACGAACGCTCTCCCGATGAGGTACGCGACATGTTCTCCGCGTTCCAGCGGGGAACACAACGCGCCCGAGAAGAAGCTAACGAGGAGGGGGAGGCATGAGTGTGCCGACGACCAACACCGGTGAACTGAACTGGCTCCTTGACGACCTGACGACGCGGGTGGCCGCGGTCAGGCAGGCTGTGATCCTGTCGACCGACGGGCTCGCGGTCGGGCACTCCAAGGGCCTGGTACGCGAGGACGCCGAGCATCTGTCGGCCGTGGCGTCCGGGTTCCAGAGTCTGGCCCGCGGCACGGGACGCCACTTCGGCGGCGGAGACGTGCGCCAGACCATCGTCGAGATGGAGTCGGCGTTCCTCTTCGTGACGGCGGCGGGCCAGGGCACCTGCCTGGCGGTGCTCGCCGACGCCAACGTCGACGTGGGCCACATCGCCTACGAGATGGCGATGCTGGTGAAGCGGGTGGGGCAGCACATCACCACCAACCCGCGAACCGCCCCATGAGCGGGAGCCAGTGGTTAGACGACGAGGCGGGGCCCATCGTCCGGCCCTACGCCCTCATTCGCGGACGCACGAGGTCCTCGGGGGACACGTTCGACCTCATCGCGACCGTCAGCACGATCGGGGAGCCGACTTCGGACCTCGGCCCCGAGCAGTTGCTGATCTACCGCGCGGCGCGCAGCCCGATCTCGGTGGCCGACCTGGCCGTCGAGCTCGACCTGCCCGTCGGGGTCGTCCGAGTGATGCTCGGCGATCTGCGTGACCACGACCTGATCAAGGTGACGTCCCCCTCAGCCGCCGGGTCGCGCCCGAATGAGGGCATTCTCAAGGAAGTGATCAATGGACTCCGTGCTCTCTGAGGACCCAGTCGCACTGAAGATCCTCATCGCCGGCGGCTTCGGCGTGGGCAAGACCACCCTGGTCGGGGCGATCAGCGAGATCAGGCCGCTGCGCACGGAAGAGGTGCTCTCCGACCGCGGCATCGGCGTCGACGACATCGACGGCGTCGAGACCAAGACCACCACAACCGTGGCCATGGACTTCGGCCGGATCACCATCCGCGAGGGCCTGGTCGTCTACCTGTTCGGCACGCCCGGCCAGGAACGGTTCTGGTTCATGTGGGACGAGCTGTCCTACGGCGCGCTGGGCGCGGTCGTGATCGCCGACACCCGCCGGCTGACCGACTGCTTCCCCTCCGTCGACTACTTCGAGCAGCGTGGCACGCCGTTCGTGGTGGCCGTCAACTGCTTCGACGGGGCCGACCGGCACACCGTCGACGACGTGCGGATCGCGCTGGACCTGGACCACGACGTGCCCGTGATGCTGTGCGACGTACGGCGGCGCACGTCCGCCAAGGAAGTCATGATCACGCTCGTCGAGCACTCGCTCCGGACGCTGACCGCCGCCGGTTAGAGCGCCCGCAGGCCGTTGATGACCTCGCGGAGCAGGCTCTCCGTGGGAGACGACGCCTCTTTGGAACGCGGCGGGCGCACCGTGACCAGGCCGTAGCCGAGCAGATCTCCGAGCAGGACCCTGACCACCTGGACAGGAAGGTTCAGCTCGGAGGCCACCTCGGCGATCGGCCTGGCATGACCGGCGACGCAGGTGAGCAGCCGCCGATGCTGGGAGCCCAGGTCCGCCTGGACCGGTGCCGGTTGTCCCGTCAGCGCCACCGTGGCCAGCAGGTCGAGCGCGGTGGACGTGGATTTCGTGCGTCCGCGAGCCACCGCGTACGGGCGGACGACGGGTCCTGCTTCGTCGTCCACCCATTCCTGCTCATGGCTCACGATCGCGATCCCCCTCCGTTCTGTTCGGTGTCCTGGCGTCCGCGCTGCCAACCGGACTGGAGCGAGGACAGCAGGGCCCTGGCCTCCTCGGGCGAGCGACTCTCCACAGGGCCGGCCGGGGCGGGCGCCGGCTTCTGGAGCTTCGGCGGCAGATTGGCCTGCCGGACCCGCCGGGGCAGCCCGGCCCCCGCCGCCTGTGCCTGCGCGGTCGCGGGCGCAGGCGTGGGCGTGGGCGCCAGTTCCTCCTCGCCAGAGGACTGTGCGCCTGCGCGCACCGGAAGGTCACCCTGCGCCGGCGACTGAGCGCGCGTCCGTGCCGGGAGTTCTCCCTGGTCAGAGGACGGTACGGGGCGCCGCGCCGGAAGCTCGTCCGGGCCGGCGGACTGTACGGGTCGCCGCGCCGGGAGCTCGTCCTGCGCCGGGGGCTGTGTGCGTGTTCGGGTGGGAAGGTCCCCCTGGGCCGGGGGTGCTGATGCCAGGGCCTGGGGCGAGGCCGCTTCCACGCCGCGCTTGTGCGTCCGGATACGGCGGGGCAGCTCGCCCGGTCCCGGGTCGCCGCCGACGACCGACACCGAGATCGACTCCAGCTCCGGCATCTGCGAGGGCTGCATGGCCGGCAGTTGCTGCACCAGGCCCGCGGGCACCAGCACGATGGCCGTGGTGCCGCCGTACGGGGACGGCTTGAGTGTCACCCCGATGCCGTGCCTGGCGGCCAGCATGGCGACGACGGAGAAGCCCAGGCGCTCGCTCTGCGCGGGGTCGAACTCGGCCGGGCGGGCCAGCCGGCGGTTGATGGCGTCGCGGGCCTCCTGCGACATGCCGAGGCCGCGGTCCTCGATCTCGACCGCGAACCCCTTGCCCACCAGGTCACCCCGGACCGACACCTCGTTGCCCGGCGAGGAGAAGGTGGCGGCGTTCTCGATCAGCTCGGCGAACAGGTGCATGAGGTCGGCCACGGCGGCGCCCGTGACGCCCGCCTCCGGCATCGGGTAGACCCGGACCCGGGTGTACTCCTCGACCTGCCCGGCCGCGCCGCTGAGCACGTCCTCCATGGGGATGACGCCGCGCCACCTGCGCCCGGCCGAACCGCCCGCCAGCAGCACCAGGCCCTCCGCGTGACGGCGCATGCGGGTGGTGAGGTGGTCGAGCTTGAACAGCCGCTCCAGCGCCTCCGGTTCCTCGGTCTGGCGCTGCATCTCGTCGAGCTGCTTGATCTGCCGCTGGACCAGCGACTGGGTCCGCCTGGCCAGGTTGCGCAGCGCCTCGGAGATGCCCTCACGCAGCCGGGCCTGCTCGACGGCCGCGTCGACGGCGGTGCGCTGGACGCTGTCGAAGGCGGTCGCCAGGTCGGCGACCTCGCGGGTGGCGTCGGAGCGGACCTCGATGCGCGGCGCCTCCGCCTCGATGTCCACGTCCTCGCCCTGACGCAGCTTCGTCACGACGGTGGGCAGCCGGTTCTCGGCCAGGTCGAGGGCGCTGTGGCGGAGCACCGTCAGCTCGCCGGAGACCCGCCTGGCGACCCGGATCGAGATGAAGATGGAGAAGACGACCGCGATGAGGCCCAGCGCGCCCGTGACCACGGCCCGCACGATGATGACCATGCCGGCCGGCTCCATGCGCGCCAGCAGGACGTCACCGGAGCCGCCGAGCGCCTGGGAGAACTCCGTCAGCACCGGGTCCACCGTGCCGCGCCAGAGCTGCATGTCGATCGGCTTGCCGGTGACGTAGCCCTCCAGGGAGCGCTCCATCGTGGCGTAGCGCGGCGTGGCCCGCATGGCCTCCAGCGGGGCGCGGAGCTCGTCGTCGAGATTGGCCATGGCCTTGGGGAACAGGTAGGTCCTGGCGCCGTCGATGCCCGCGAGCAGGTGCACCTCGTCCATGGTCCACTTGTCCGCGCCGGGGGCGGCGTTGCCCGCCACGATCAGCGCGTGCTCGCGGCTCAGCAGCTCGCGCACCTGCTGGGCGACGATCAGCCCGTTCGCCTGCCTGGCCAGCTCGACGTCGGTGCTGACCGTGAACGCCGAGTAGAGGTCGTCGATGGCGTCGGGGATGGTGGCGTACTCGGTGATCAGGGTGTGCGGGGTGAGCTGGCCGCTGTCGGCCTGGCGCCTGATCTCCGGCAGCCGGTCGACGGCCTTGAGCATGGCGGTGAGCTGGGTCCGCATCTCGGGCGTCAGCGCCGACTGGGTGCTGTCGGACTTGGCCTGCGCCGTGAGCGTCTTCTCGGCCTCGTCGACCCGGCCGCGGGCGGCGGCGAGCGCGGCGGCGTCGGTGGCGCCGCCGATGAGCTCGGCGGAGGCCAGGCGTTCTTCCTGGAGGCGCAGGGTGAGCGTCTCGGTGTGGTCGATGACCCCTCTCCAGATGGCCTCGACCTTCAGCAGGCTCAGCGCCTCTTTCGACGTGGTGCTCGCCGCGAACCCCCAGAGCACGACCAGGGAGATCAGGGGGATGACGAGCAGCGTCGAGATCTTGAATCTAATGGATCTGCCCGATGCCATGACACCCGCTCCCGGATAGAAGATCGCCGGAGAGAATAGCATCGAACGAGGCGCTTTTAAGATCGACTAGCGATTATTCTGTGATATGTCGGGAAATTGGCGGTATGCCGCACGCTGCCCAGCCAGACCACCCGGACCAGCCATCCCGCGAGCACGGTGAGCAGCGCCACCTCCGCCCCCAGCAGCGCCCACTCGACCAGACCGATCAGCACTCCGCCGCCGGGCAGCGCCACGTACGTCATCGCCAGCACCCCGAGGCCACCCGCCAGGGCGAGCCACTCCACCACCCTGGCCACTGGCTTCCAGCCCTCGTCGGCCGCGAGCCTCGGCACCAGCAGCGCCGCCGCCGCCGGGAGGCTCACGAACGCCGCGACCAGCGCCCACCTGTGCACCTGTACGGCCGACTCCATGCCCAGTGGTGTGGCCGGGACGACCGCCGCGACGGCGAGCGCCCCCGACCACACCATGAACAACCCCGCCGGCATCCCCCGGACCGGCGCCCCCGCCCCCCGCAGCCCCGCCAGCAGGGCCACAGACCCCAAGGCCATGACCGCCATCGCCAGCTCCGTGACGCCCCCGCGGTCGGCCACGGCGTACTCGCTCACGGTCACGTTCATCGAGGCGCCTGGCCCGGCCAGGACCCCTGCCACGGCGAACGTGATCGCGGCGAGCGCGATGAGCGGATACAGCCTCTTCACTGCGGTCATGTGCAACAGTTTGAAGACGGTTCGTCTTCCCCGCATCGGGCCTCATCCCCGAGGCGACCCTGACCCGTCCCTGAGTCCGGCCAGCTGGGCGGCGGCGCTGTCCAGCAGCATGTCCAGGGCGGTGGGGTAGGCGCTGTCGTTCATGTGGGCCACCAGCAGGCCGGCCGTGGCGGCGATGTGCGGGTGGGTGCGCGCGGGCAGGCGGGCGTAGGTGGCCTGCCACACCTGCTCGTCGGCCTGCCTGGTGGCGGTGGGCAGCGCCAGGGAGGCGGCGTCCAGGACGGCGAAGGCGAGGCTCTGGTCGATGAAGGCGTGGTAGATCCGGACCGCGTCGGGGCCGGGGAAGCCGGCCGTACGCAGGATGGCCAGGATCGTCTCGTCCACCGTGACCTCGTGCGGGCGGCCGGCCACCCGGCTGGCCGTCAGGACCGCCGCCTGCGGATGGGCCAGGTAGGCGGCGTGGACGCTCAGCCCGAGGGCGCGCAGGTCGGCCCGCCAGTGGCCGGTGGGGTGCCAGTCCGCGAGCGCGTGCGCGAACAGCTCGTCGGCGATGGCCAGGGTGAGGTCGTCCATGCCGCGGAAGTAACGGTAGATCGCGCTGGCGTCGGCGCCCAGCGCCAGGCCCAGGCGGCGGGCGGTGAGCCCGGCCGCGCCGTGCTCGCGGAGCATCCGCAGGGCCGTCTCGACGATGAGCTCGTGGGTGAGGACCTGCCCCTGCCGGGTCGGGCGCCGACGCCTCCTGGCCGCGTCGGGCACTACTCGCTTGGCCATGCTCGTCCTTATGCCAACGCCATTGACGTTGATGGAGCGTACCGGCTTTGCTGGGGAACGCATCCCCCAGAAATCAGGAGATGGTCCACGATCATGCGCATTCTTCTCGTGGGCGCCGGTGGTGTGGGGACCGCCGTCACCCGGATCGCCACCCGGCGGCCGTTCTTCGACCACATGGTGGTCGCTGACTACGATCCCTCCCGCGCCGAGGCCGCGGTCGCCACCCTCGGGCCCCGCTTCACCGCGGCCCGGGTCGATGCCTCCGACCGGGCCGCCGTCATCGGCCTGCTGACCGAGCACCGCTGCGACGTGCTGCTGAACGCCACCGACCCGCGCTTCGTGATGCCGCTGTTCGAGGCGGCGCTCACGGCCGGGGCCGACTACCTCGACATGGCGATGTCCATGTCGAGCCCGCACCCCGATCGGCCGTACGAGCAGACCGGGGTCAAGCTGGGCGACGAGCAGTTCGCCAGGTCCGGCGCGTGGGCGGACGCCGGGCGGCTGGCCCTGGTGGGGATGGGCGTGGAGCCCGGCCTGTCGGACGTGTTCGCCCGCTACGCCGCCGACGAGCTCTTCGACGAGATCGAGGAGATCGGCGTCCGCGACGGCGGCGACCTCACCGTCGACGGCTACGACTTCGCGCCGTCGTTCTCCATCTGGACCACCATCGAGGAGTGCCTCAACCCGCCGCTGATCTACGAGCAGGAGCGCGGCTGGTTCACGACCGAGCCGTTCAGCGAGCCCGAGATCTTCGACTTCCCCGAGGGGATCGGCCCGGTCGAGTGCGTGAACGTCGAGCACGAGGAGGTGCTGCTGGTGCCCCGCTGGATCGACGCCGGCCGCGTCACCTTCAAGTACGGGCTCGGCGAGGACTTCATCGCCAAGCTCAGGACCCTGCACGAGCTCGGCCTGGACCGCACCGAGCCGGTCACCGTGCGCACCGAGGACGGGCCGGCCCGGGTCTCACCCCGTGACCTGGTCGCCGCGCTCCTGCCCGACCCGGCCGGCCTCGGCGACCGGATGCACGGCAAGACCTGCGCCGGCACCTGGGTGAAGGGCACCAAGGACGGCGAGCCCCGCGAGGTCTACCTCTACCACGTGGTCGACAACCAGTGGTCGATGCGGGAGTACGGCTCCCAGGCGGTGGTCTGGCAGACCGCCGTCAACCCGGTGGTGGCGCTGGAGCTGCTGGCCACCGGCCGGTGGAAGGGCAGCGGCGTGCTGGGGCCCGAGGCCTTCGCGCCGCGCCCCTTCCTCGACCTGCTGCGGGACTACGGCTCACCGTGGGGGCTGCGGGAGCAGTGACCTCACAGGCCCGATGGGTCGCGCCCGACGCTGATCTCCTCGGCGATCCGGCGGAGCTCGGCCACCGCGATGCCGGGCGCCGGAGGGAGCTGTCTCGTCAACGCGTCCATGACCACGGGCACCGGCTGGCCGGCCAGCCGCTCCGCGATGCCGTGGACCGTCATGAACAGCGCCTCTTCGGTGTCGCGCATCCCCGTCTCCTCGCTTCGGTTACCCGCGCAACGCTACGGCCTGCCACCGACAGTTTCCCGCCAGGACGTGAGCGTGTTCCGCCGCGGGGTGCTCGGCTTCGAGGTGGTCATGAGCCTGAACGGCGCGGCGGGCGTTGGGATTTCCATCCCTGTTGAGGAAGGCGTCATGGGGTCCCGTCGGGTTACCGTGGAAATATCCGATTCCTCTCTGGGAGAACGGTCATGCCGAGGGATCCTGATCACGTGCTCGACGCCATCGACGGTGTCGTCGAGGAGTGGGAGACGTTGAGCGCCGACGCCATGCGCTGGGCGCCTCCGGAGAGCAAGCGCGACAACGACCTGCTGCGCGAGGTGACCGACATCTTCGGCCCGCTCGCCAACGCGCTCACCCAGGCCTTCCGCCCGTTGGGCGACGCCGTCACCCGTGTCCTGGACAACCTGGTCGACGACGAGGAGGACGACCGCTAACCGGCTTCGGCCAGGCGCATCGCCCGCAGCGCGCCGGTGAGCTTGGCCAGTTCGGCCAGCATGGCGTCGGCCGCCGCGGTCATCACGTCGTTGGGCCGCACCTGGCCGTCCTCGCTCATCACCTGAGGGTGGAACGGGATGTTGACCGCCTCGGTCACGGGGACCATCTTCAGCGTGCCGACCACCAGGCGCAGGCCGATGACCGCGCGGGTGCCGCCGGAGACTCCGCCGTAGCTGACGAAGCCGGCGGCCTTGTGGCGCCACTCGTGGTGCAGGTAGTCCAGCGCGTTCTTCAGCACGGCGTTGAAGCTGTGGTTGTACTCGGGGGTGACGAAGACGAAGGCGTCCCCGCGCTCCACCGTGGCGCTCCACTCCTTGGTGTGCGCGTTGACGTACTGCTTGAGCCTGGGGTGGTGCGGCTCGTCGAAGAAGGGCAGCCCGACCTCGGCCAGATCGACGAGTTCGACGTCGAAAGCGCCCTCGGCCACCGCCCGGTCGCGGAACCACTCCCCTATCGCTCTCCCGGACCGGCCGGGGCGGGTGCTCGCGATCACGACATGCAGAACGGGCTTGACCATGGGTTTTCCTCACACAGCAGAGTGCTTGAACGCTCAACATTATGTAGTAACTAAGCTTTTTGGAGCAAATCGGGTGCCCGGTTCGCTAGGATGACGGGGGTGAGCGTCCATTCCCTCTGCGTCCGTTTCCACATCGCCCTTGAGCTGATCGGTGCGCGATGGTCGGGCGCGATCCTGCACATGCTGTTCGCGGGCACGCACCGCTACGCCGACATCAAGGCGGCCATCCCCGGCGTCAACGACACGATGCTGGCCCGCCGCCTGCGCGAGCTGGAGGCCGCCGGGCTCATCGAGCGCCGCGTGCTGAGCACGTCACCGGTCAGGGTCGAATACCACCTCACCGAGATGGGCACGGAGCTGCATCCGGCCTTCGAGGAGCTGGTCAGCTGGGCGCACAAGTGGGTTCCCTTCCCCGAGGAGGAGAAGGCTTCCTAGAAAAACCGCCTGATCTTGTCGGTGGCGCCTGCGATAGTGAGGGAGTGGTTCACACCTTCTCCCTCCTGCCCTGCCATGTCCGGCAGCTGCCCGGCGACGCGATCGAGCTCATGCCGATCGTGCTGCCCATGACACTGACCAGCGCCCAGCGCCGCCAGTTGGCCGCCATCCTGCTCGACGGCCTCGACAGCATCGACGGCCTCGACGGGGAGCAGGCCCCATCCCTCACCGAGCTCTGCCTGGCCTAGTCACTCCGGCCACAGCCACACCCGATAGAAGTCCACGTCATAGGTCTCGGCGGGGACGTCGGGCCCATGATCATACTTTCCGAACTTGGCGTGCACCCGCGTCCGCCAGTGGGCGTCGCGGGCCCGCAGGTCGAAGGGGGCGTAGTCGTCCGGCTCCCCGTTCTCGAACTCGACGAGGACCACCAGCCCCGACGGCAGGAAGAGCCGCCCGTCCCAGCTCAGCTCCCACGGGTCGTCCGCGACCGGCGGCCCGCCCCACAGGTCGAGCCGCACGTAACTGGTCTTCTTGGGCCACACCTGGAAGAGCAGGCTGTTGGCGCCCACCGCCAGCCACTCCTGCCCCGGAGGGCTCACCTCCTGCCCCCAGGAGGACGACACCTCACCGTGACGGCCCTCCACGACCTCCTTGTCCAGCAGGTAGAAGGGCCCCGTCATCTGGTGCAGCGCACTGGCCACGGGTTCGTCCACCGCAGCCCACTACCCACCAGGTCAGGCTCCGATCCGGTCCATGACCCGGTCCATGGCGCACAGCTCGCGGTAGCGGCCCCCGTGGAAGACCAGCGGCTCGCCCTCCTGCCACTGGAAGTGCTCGACCTCGCCGATGAACAGGCGGTGGTCGCCGGCCTCGTACGTCGTCACCGTACGGCAGGCGAAGAAGGCCAGTGCGCCGGCCAGCGCCGGCAGGCCGCTGGGCGTGAGGCGGGTCTCCACCCCGGCGAACTTGTCCGGCGCCGGCCTGGCGAACCGCTGTGACAGATCGTCCTGCCCGCTGGCCAGCACGTTGACGGCGAACCGCCCGGCCCGCAGGAACGCCGGGACGCTCGGCGCCCGCTCCGACAGGCACCACAGCACCAGGGCGGGATCGAGGGAGACGGAGGTGAAGGAGTTCACCGTGACCCCGGTCCGCCGGCCGTCCGGGGAGGTGGTGGTGACCACCGCCACCCCGGTGGCGAAGCGGCCGAGGGCGTCGCGCAGCGTTCTCATGACCGGCTCCCGGCCTGCGCGAGGTAGGCGGCGGCCTTGGCCGGGTCCATGAACCACTCGGCGAAGTCCCTGGGGTCGTCGAAGCCGTTGGCGAAGCGGGCGGCCACCTCGGGCAGGGAGCCCGCGGCGCCGAGGATCTCCAGGACGTGCGGCGGCGGCGGGGAGAGCAGGGCGTTGGTCCACTCGGTGGCGTGCCGGGCGTCGGCCCAGTAGCGCTCGAAGGTGGCCTCCATCCACGCCTGGTCGAACGGCAGGTCGCCGCGCTCGACGATGTCGGCCAGGTAGGAGGCGGCGCACTTGGCGGCGTTGCCCGCGCCCTGGCCGGTGATGGGGTCGTTGAGCACCACCACGTCGGCGACGCCGAGCACCGGCGCGCCCGTCGGCAGGACGGCGACGGGCCGGCGGACCGTGGGCGCGAACCGGCCGGCGAGGGTGCCGCGCTCGTCGGTGAGCTCGATGTCCGCGCAGCGTGCAGCCTCCCACGGCAGGTACGTCTCCAGGATGGAGCGGCTCCTGGCCAGGTGCTCGGCGGGGGTGCGGACGTCGCCCCAGCAGTCCATCGGCCCGCCGGGGACGCCCTCGAACACCATGATCTCGCACGGCCCGGTGAGGGTGAGCGCGGGGAAGACGAAGTACTCGCCGACGCCCGGGATCAGGTTGAAGCAGACGGCGGAGTGCTCCGGCCGGGGCGTGAGGCCGTTGACGTAGGTGAGGGCCAGGGCGCGCTGCGGGACGTCGTACGGCGACCGGCCGGCGTCCCGCTCGAACAGGGAGGCGATCTGCCCCTTGCCGGCGGCCACCAGGACCAGGTCGTAGTCGGCGGCGTACGTCTCCAGGTCCGCGGCCGTCGCGTCGTGGTAGACGACCTTGCCGCCCAGTCTCTCGACCTCGGCGAGCCACGCGGGCATCTTCACCCGCTGGTCGACCGAGCGGGCGGGCTCGTCCAGCCGGCCCGTCCAGCCGATCGCCTTGGTCCCGTCGGGGCCCGGGACGGAGAGCTGGATCCCGTCGATCGGCGGGCAGTCGGGCCACAGGTCGATGCCCAGGTCGCGCTCGTGGCCGAGCGCGGTGCCGAACATGGCCTGGCTGGAGGTGACCCGGCCGTCGCGGATCGCCTCGGGGGTCCGGTTGGAGATGACGGTGACGCCGTAACCGTGGTGCAGCAGGCCGAGCGCCAGGTGCAGCCCGGCCTGCCCGGCGCCGACGATGAGGATCTCGCGCATGGTGGGTGGTCCTTCGCGTACTGGAGGAGTGGATGAGCAAAAGGTATGTTTCGCGGCCGTACGTCATCCATCCGCTGAGCGCGGGTTCCGTCCGCTGGGCGCGGACTTACCTCAGGCGAGGCGCAGCGTCGCCGACGGGGGCTGGCCGTACCTGTCCCTGTAGGCGGCGGCGAAGCGGCCCTGGTGCGGGAAACCCCAGCGTGCGGCCACGGCGGTGACCGTGACACGGGCCGGGTCGGCGGCGAGCAGGTCCTCTCGCACGCGGGCCAGCCGTACGTCACGCAGGTGCGCCATCGGCGTCTGGCCCAGGTGCGCCCGGAAGCCCTCCTGCAGCGAGCGGGTGCTGACCGCGACGGCCCGCGCCACGTCGTCGGTGGTGATCGGCAGGTGCGCGTGCTCCGCGATGAACTCCATCGCCCGCCGCACCACCTTCGGCACGGCCGGCCGGCGGGGCGCGGTCAGCTTCGACCGGTAGTTGGACGGCTGCATGGTGAGCAGACTGGACAGCAGGGCGTTCTCCAGGTGGGCGAGGGCCAGCGGCTGGGCGGCCAGCCCCGCGCCGTCCTCGGCCGCGGTCACGACCAGCTCGGCCATCGCCCGCCAGCTCCGCGCCCAGCCGCTGGTCAGGTCCAGGCCCAGATCGAAGACCAGAGGCCGGGCGAGCCGCTCGCCGAGCATCTGCTCCAGCGTGCTCTCGACGGTGTCCCGGTCGAACTTGACGATCACCTGGGGACACTGCGCGGCCCAGCGCATGTCGAGGTATTCGGTGGGCGACGGCAGCGAGGCGAGCGAGGAGGTGGAGACGATCTCCTGGCTCCCGCAGCGGATCAGGCTGCGCCCGGTCAGGGGTATCTGCACCAGGTAGAACGACTCCAGCTCGCCCGGCTCGATGCGGACGTCGGCTCCGTAGTCGAGGTAGCTCACCCGTACGGAGCCCGGTTGCGCGGAGTTGAACCGCGCGGCCAGTAAGTCGGGATCGCCGGTCAGGTCCAGCCGGTGCGCGCAGAAGACCCGCCCCACCTCCTCGCGGACCTCGTCCAGGTCCGAGCTGGCGAACAGTGGTGAGTTGTCCAGCCGAACCGTGTGCGCCATCGCGGCCCCTGCCTTCTCTCCTGTCCGGGTGACATCTGATCATCGCCACCCGGGGAGCCGACGTTCCACGTAGAAATGCACAGAATCAGGATCGCGCCAGCCGGCCGCGATAGACGTCCCTGGCGCGTTCGTACAGCTGCAGGTGGTCGTCGTACTGCTCCTTGGCGTCGAAGCGGCCGAACTCGCGCACCACCGCCTCCAGCCGGTCCAGCCAGGCCAGGCACCAGCGCACGTCCGCCTCCCTGGCCACGTGCCCGCCCGCCACGTCCAGGTAGACGGGGCTCGTGTGCGCGTACGCGCCGCCGCGGTGGTGGGCGCGTGGATGGGCGCCGCCGGTCGCGACGGCCACCACGTACGTCGGCTCGCCCGCCACCAGCGTCGTGGCCAGCCGGCCGGGCGGCCCCTGCGCGATGACGCCGTCGGCGGTGCGCAGCTCCAGCGTCTCCAACTCCGGCCCGACCGACTCCACGACCACCTCCACCCGCTCGCCCGGCGCCAGGTCCAGCGTGTCGCCCGGCTCGTGGCCGTTGACCGTGAGCTCCAGCCACGGCCCCGTGGTGGCGAAGGTGCGGCCGAGCAGGATCGCCTCCATGAAGGACTCGGCCGTGAGCGGGCCTTCCACATGCGCGTACACCCGCTCCCAGCCGGGAGGGCCGGAGGCGGTGCCGCGGCGGCACCAGGAGAGCACCGCGTCGGTGCCCGCCGTGACCGTCACCCGGTTGCCCGCCCCGATCAGGCGGCGGTAGACCGACGCCGTCGCGGCGATCGAGGAGTGGTTGAGCACGTCGAGGGTGTCGATCAGGCCGAGCGCCGCGTCGGCGACGATCTCCCGCGCCGAGCAGTTGCGCCCCCGGCTGATCACCACGTCGGGCGGATCGGTGTCGGAGAACGGCGTGTGGAACGGATGCCCGTACCCGAGCAGCCCGCCGAGCTCCCGCAACTCCTCACAGGCGGTCGCGTTGGGCGGCCAGTCGACCGTGCCGGCGAAGCCCGTGTGGAAGCGCTTCGGCAGGCCGTGCAGCCCGAAGGCGCTGATGTGCCCGACGAGGTCGCTGCGGTATTCGACACCCAGCCTGGCCAGGTGCCGCTCGTCGGACCACGGCAGGTCCACGCCCACCCAGTGGGCCAGCGCCTCCACGTCGTAGACCCGCTCGCCCGCCACGTTGCCGGCCACGAGGTTGAGGACGTGCAGGTCCTCGCCGTGCTGCGCCGCCGCGGCGAGCGCGGGCGCCGCCGGCTCCTCACCCATCCAGTTGAGATGTACGTGCATGTCGCCGCCGAACCAGCCACGCGCGGCGGCGTCGTACAGTCGCTCGGGCGTCAGCTCGACAAGCGTCTCCCGCCCCGCCGCCGGGGTGAGCGTCACCTCGGCGGTGGCGTACTCCATGCCGCGGGTCACCTCCACCGTGATCTCCTCGGCGGGCACCGCGAGCACCACGTCGTCACCGTGGAAGTACGGTCGCAGCAGGCCGTCCACCTTGGCCGGGACGCCCTCGGGATACCACCCCTGCCCGCCCGCGCCCGTCACGCTCCACCGGCAGGGGAACCCGGCCGACAGCCGGATCGTGGCCGTGGCCGCCCGCCTGGACAGCGGCGCCAGGTCCACCGGCCGGCCGTCGGCGATCAGCTCCCGGGACACCTCCACCACTCTGGCCCCGCCCGCCGCCACGTCGTACGCGACCCCGTCCACGACCACCGTGGCCGCCTCGGCCCGGCTGGAATCCAGCAGCAGCGCCGTACGGAAGGGCGCGTCGCCGAGGACCACCTGCGTGCGGGCCTCAAGCGCGGCCCCGGCGGGGGTCAGCCGGAGCACGGCCAGGTTGGCGAGCACGTCGCCGTCCAGCGCGTCACGCACCACCCGGTCGACGTCCACCTCGCCGAGCCGATCCTCCAGCTCCTCCTCCGACAGGCCGGGGAAACGCTCGGCGAGCTGGCGCAGGCTCGATCCCCAGGAGTCGTAACGCCGGTCGAGGTAGACGGTGGCCCGGGCCTGGACCACGTACCCGATCGGCTCCTCGCCCCAGCTCACCCCGTGCCGGTCGCGCAGGCCCCGGTAGTCGGCGAGGGCCCGGGCCACGCTGTCGGGAAGCAGCGAATCGTCACACATCGAACACTCCCTGGAGTCGCACGCGCCGCCATCGTGACACGAATCCGGCCCCGCGTCAGGACCGTTCGGACAACCAGATCAGCCGGAGGCCGTCAGCACATCGCGCCGGTGGCGGGGGGCTCGCCGTCGAGGGCGGAGACGGTGACGTTGTACTCGTTGGAGGCGGCCAGGCCGGAGTCGCCGGGGAACCAGACGTAGGCGTAGGCCGTCGCGCCGCCGACCGAGCCGGTGTAGCAGAGGCTCCGGTCGTTGGTCACGGACGGGTTGGCGGCGACGCGGCGCCAGCCGGCCTGGGTGGCCTGCTGGTCGTAGAAGGCGAGCACGTCGGCTCTGGGAGCGGTGAAGCGGTAGTTCTGGCCGACGTACACCTGCTGGTAGTCGGGCTCGCAGCCGGACGACCGGCCACCCAGCGCCACGGCGTCCCCGGGCGCCTGGTCGAGGATGGCGAGCGAGCTCAGCACCGGGAGGAGTCGCTTCTCGGCCCCGGCGCAGCCGGTGTCGGCATCGAAGAACGAGCCGGCCGCCGAGGCGACCACGGCCAGGCCACTCGTACCGACGAGCCCCACGATGATCAGTCCGGCGACGATTTGGCGCTTCACGAGGCGGAGCCTAGTCGACCGGACGACCCGGGACGCCACCGTGACGCTACGCCCTCTCCAGGATGACCAGGGGAAGGTCGCGCTCCGTCCCCTCCTGGTAGGTGTCGTAGAGCGGGAAGACCTCCGCCATCACCCGCCAGAGCCGTCGCTTCTCCTCCGGGGTGGCCACCCGCGCCCGCGCGTCGAAGATGTCGCCGCCGACCTGGACGGTGACGCCGGGGTTCGCGGACAGGTTGAGGTACCAGGCGGGGTGCTGGGGCGAGCCGCCGTTCGAGGCCACCAGCAGGTGACGGTCGCCGTCCCGCCCGTAGATCAGCGCGGTACGGCGGAGCCTGCCGGACTTACGGCCCCGGGTGGTGAGCAGCAGGGTCGGCAAGCCCTGGTAGAGGTGACCGTCTCGTCCGTCGCTGTCCAGGTACGTGCGGATGTGCTCGGCCACCCACCCCGTCGGGCTGTCCAGCACTTCCTCAGCGGCCCCGCCGGCGGCGGGCCTGCTAGTGGGAGGCGCGTCCTCGGCGGGCGTGGGCAGGCTGCGCAGCAGGTGGTAGCGCCTGACCTGGCTGTTCTTCACTCCGGGGAACCGCTGGACCCGTCGCCAGTCGGCCGAACCGCCCACCGCGCCCTGGCCGGAGCTCGCGATGGCGTCCCGGTGCGCCCGCTCGTCGGTCCACTCGGCGTAGTTGAGCACGCGCGTGCCATCGGCGCTCACGTGGAAGTGGCCCGAGATCCCGCCGGGATGCGGCTCGGCCTCGCTCGCCAGCGCCTGGAACACGGTGTCGATCCACTGCCGCTGCCGCTCCCGGTCGGGCCCGTCGAACTCGACGCGCACGGCGACCAGGCACCCCGGCGTCGGCCGGTCCTCCCTCTCTCCGCTGCGGTACAGCTCGTACTCGACGGGCTCGGCTCCCGTCAGCCCGGCCACGAACGCGCGATCGGCAGCACCGCTCGCCCACTGCGTGTAGGTCAGTACGGCGCCGCCGTCCGTGGCGGCGAACTCGGTGACCGACAGGAGCCCCGTCGGCCACGGCGTCCCCTCCCAGGCGGCGGCCGAGGAGGATTCGGTCACCAGGACGGTGCCGGCATCGGGTCGGGCGATCTGTGGCCACATGCTGCTCATGAACGGTGTCCTCCTGGTCAGGCGGCGTAGGGATGATGGGAGCGGGCCGAGCGCAGTGCGCGGGCCCACCAGACGAACTGGTCGAGCAGGCGGGTCGCGGCTGCCTCGCAGGACGCCGGGTCCTTGGGCCGCCCGTCCGGGGTGAACTGGTAGGCGGCTCCGTGGAAGCTGACGGTGTCGCGGATGGTGACCGCGTGCAGCTCGGCGAACACCTGCCGGAGGTGCTCGACGGCTCGCAGCCCGCCGGATACGCCGCCGTACGAGATGAATCCGACGGGCTTGGCCTGCCATTCGGTGAAATGCCAGTCGATGGCGGATTTGAGGGACGCGGGATAGCTGTGGTTGTACTCGGGCGTCACCACGACGAACCCGTCGGCCCGGGTCAGCCGTTCGCTCACGGCCGCGAGCGCCCGCGCGTCCTCCGCGCCGGGGTCGCCGGTCAGGTGCGCCGGCAGCCGCGCCTGCGCCAGGTCGATGAGATCGACGACGACGTCCTGACGCGCGGCGGCCTGCTCGGCGAACCAGGCGGCGACCGTGGGGCCGAACCGGCCCGCACGCGTGCTCCCCACGATCAACGCGAGGTGGAGCGGTCTGTCAGACATACGCGGTCCTTTCAGGGTCGACCACCCAAGCGTCGAACTTGAACAAAGGTTTAAGTCAAGGGCTAGGCTGGCCGGCATGGCATCGATCCCTCCGGAGACCACGGAGCTGACGATCGGCGAGCTGTCGGAGCGCAGCGGCGTTCCCGCCTCGGCGCTGCGCTTCTACGAGCGGCAGGGCCTCATCGCCAGCCGCCGCACGACGGGCAACCAGCGCCGCTACCCCCGCCAGACGCTGCGCCAGCTCGCCTTCATCCGCGCCTCGCACCACCTGGGCATCCCGCTCACGGTGATCGGCGACGTGCTCGCCCTGCTGCCCGACGGTGTGGCGCCCACCCGTGAGTTCTGGGTCAAGGCGTCCGCATGCTGGAGCGCGGAGATCGACGCCCGGATCGAGCGGCTGGAGCGGATGCGGGACCGGTTCACCGACTGCATCGGCTGCGGCTGCCTGTCCTTCGAGGTCTGCGCCCTGACCAACCCGGCCGACCGGCTCGGCCAGGACGGCCCGGGGCCGCGCCGCCTGTTCGACTTCTGACACGGATCTTGCGCGTCGCCGGATGCCGGGTTAGCTTGAGGCAGTCCAACGCGGGAGCCCGGTTCGACCGGGCTGAGAGGACGGCTACTCATCAGCCGCCGACCGCCAGAACCTGCTCCGGGTAATGCCGGCGAAGGGAGTTGCGTGGTGAGCGACGCGCGCTTTTCCAAGGTCCACATCGGTGATCTCCGGGTCCCCATGCGCGAGATCCTGCTGTCCAACGGCGAACGGGTGCGCCTGTACGACACCTCCGGGCCGTACACCGACCAGTCCGTGACCACCGACCTCACCCAGGGCCTGCCGCCGCTGCGCCGGGAGTGGATCCTCGACCGGGGCGACGTCGCCCCGCAGGCGTCGGGGACGCTGCGGGCGACCGGGGCGCCGGTCACCCAGCTCGCCTACGCCCGCGCGGGCCTGATCACCCGCGAGATGGAGTTCGTCGCGGTCAGGGAAGGGGTCGCGCCGGAGTTCGTCCGGGACGAGGTGGCCGCCGGCCGGGCCATCATCCCGGCGAACGTCAACCACCCCGAGACCGAGCCCATGATCATCGGCCGCAACTTCCTGGTGAAGATCAACGCCAACATCGGCAACTCGGCCGTCTCCTCCTCCATCGAGGAGGAGGTGGAGAAGATGACCTGGGCCACCCGCTGGGGAGCCGACACCATCATGGACCTGTCCACCGGCAAGGACATCCACGCCACCCGCGAGTGGATCATCCGCAACTCCCCCGTCCCCGTCGGCACCGTGCCCATCTACCAGGCCCTGGAGAAGGTCAACGGGGTCGCCGCCGACCTGTCGTGGGAGGTCTACCGCGACACCCTGATCGAGCAGTGCGAGCAGGGCGTCGACTACATGACCGTGCACGCCGGCGTCCGGCTGGCGTACGTGCCGCTGACGGCCCGCCGCAAGACCGGCATCGTCTCGCGCGGCGGCTCGATCATGGCCGCCTGGTGCCTGGCGCACCACCGCGAGAGCTTCCTGTACGAACACTTCGCCGACATGTGCGAGCTCCTGGCCGCCTACGACGTGGCGTTCTCCCTGGGCGACGGGCTGCGGCCCGGCTCCATCGCCGACGCCAACGACGAGGCCCAGTTCGCGGAGCTGCGCACGCTCGGCGAGCTCACCTCCATCGCCCGCGACCACGGCGTCCAAGTGATGATCGAGGGCCCCGGCCACGTGCCCATGCACAAGATCAAGGAGAACGTCGACCTGCAGCGCGAGCTCTGCGACGACGCGCCCTTCTACACGCTCGGCCCCCTGGTCACCGACATCGCCCCCGGCTACGACCACATCACCTCGGGCATCGGGGCCGCGATGATCGGCTGGTTCGGCACCGCGATGCTCTGCTACGTCACCCCCAAGGAGCACCTGGGCCTGCCCAACAGGGACGACGTCAAGACGGGCGTGATCACGTACAAGATCGCAGCGCACGCGGCGGACCTGGCCAAGGGGCATCCGCAGGCTCAGGCCTGGGACGACGCGCTGTCGGACGCCCGGTTCGAGTTCCGCTGGGAGGACCAGTTCGACCTGTCGCTCGACCCGGACACGGCCCGGTCCTTCCACGACGAGACCCTGCCCGCCGCCCCGGCCAAGACGGCCCACTTCTGCTCGATGTGCGGGCCGAAGTTCTGCTCGATGAAGATCAGCAAAGAGGTCATGGAGAAGTTCGGCCCTGACGGGTCGGCCTCGCTCACCGAGGAGGAGGTGCGGGAAGGGATGCTCGCCAAGTCCCGCGAGTTCGCGGAGTCGGGCAACAGGGTCTACCTGCCGATCGCCGACTGACGAAGCGGCCGGGTCGGCGTCGACCCGGCAGGGGTGAGGTCGCGTCGCCCGGTCGCTCATGGCGTGCGCTAGCTTCGGCGCATGGATGACAGCACGGGAGACGCGGCTCACACGCAGACACAGGCAGAAGTAGCGGCATTCCTCGCAGCCGGGACGGCAGAGGCGTCGCGCGTGACCTTGCGCGCCATCACGGCCCGCGATCAGGACGAGTTCCTGGATCTCACCGCCGCATCCGCGGACCTGCATGCTCCGCGGATGTCGTACCCCTCCACCCCGGAGGAGTTCCAGGCGTTCCTCACCCGGTTCGACCATGTGACCACCCAGGGCCTGCTGATCTGCCTGCGCGATACCGGCGCCATCGCGGGCACGGTCAACCTCAACAGCATCATCCGCGGCCGCTTCCAGAACGCTTCGCTCGGTTACGCGGCCTTCTCCCCCAGCGCCGGACGCGGCTACATGACCGAGGGCCTCGGCCTGGTGATCGGGTACGCCTTCGAGCGCCTGCGGCTGCACCGCCTGGAAGCCCAGATCCAGCCGGACAACCACCCCTCACTCAAGCTGGTCCAGCGCCTCGGCTTCCGTTACGAGGGCACCTCGCCCGACGTGCTGTTCATCGCCGGCGCCTGGCGCGACCACGAACGCTGGGCCCTCACCAACACCATGGTCTCTCCCGGCCCCTGGCCTGCCCATTCGAGCCGGCCCGCGTACTGAACCGGTCAGGAACGGAGAAGCGCCGGTCACCGGACCGCGACTAGCCTGACAGCTCGGCTCGGCGCGCGAAAGCGGAGGAAACCCGACATACGCTCAAAGCTGGTCCGATCGAGCCCGGCGGCGCCGACGTAGACCGTGCACAGCCCCCGCGTAACGGATGGAGACACCATGAGCATGCCCAAGAGGACGGACACGCAGTCGCCCGCGCCGCACATCGCGGACGCCCACGACCTGATCCGCGTCCACGGCGCGCGCGTGAACAACCTCAAGGACATCAGTGTCGAGATCCCGAAGCGCCGGCTGACCGTGTTCACCGGAGTGTCCGGCTCGGGCAAGAGCTCGCTGGTGTTCGGCACGATCGCCGCCGAGTCGCAGCGGCTGATCAACGAGACCTACAGCACCTTCGTGCAGGGTTTCATGCCGACGCTGGCCCGGCCCGAGGTCGACGTGCTCGACGGGCTGACGACCGCGATCATCGTCGACCAGCAGCGCCTGGGGGCCGACCCCCGCTCCACGGTCGGCACCGCCACCGACGCCAACGCGATGCTGCGCATCCTGTTCAGCCGGCTCGGGCAGCCGCACGTCGGCTCACCGCAGGCGTTCTCCTTCAACGTCGCCTCGATCAGCGGAGCGGGCGCGGTCACCCTGAGCCGTGGCGGGCAGACCATGAAGGAGCGTCGCGAGTTCAGCATCACCGGCGGCATGTGCCTGCGCTGCGAAGGCCGGGGCAAGGTCACCGACCTCGACCTCACCCAGCTGTACGACGACTCCAAGTCGATCGCCGAGGGCGCGTTCACCATCCCCGGCTGGAAGTCGGACAGCTTCTGGACGGTACGCGTCTACGCCGAGTCGGGCTTCGTCGACCCGAACAAGCCGATCCGCGAGTTCACCAAGAGGGAGATGAACGACTTCCTGTACAAGGAGGCCGTCAAGGTGAAGATCGACGGCGTCAACCTCACCTACGAGGGGCTGATCCCGAAGATCCAGAAGTCGTTCCTGGCCAAGGACAGGGAGGCGATGCAGCCGCACATCCGGGCGTTCGTGGACCGGGCGGTCACCTTCACCACCTGCCCCGAGTGCGACGGCACCCGGCTCAGCGAGGCGGCCCGGTCGTCGCGGATCGGCGGGATCAGCATCGCCGACGCCTGCGCGATGCAGATCAGCGACCTGGCCGAATGGGTCCGCGGCCTGACCGAGCCGTCGGTTGCGCCGCTGCTCGCCACGCTGCTGCGGACCCTCGACTCGTTCGTGGAGATCGGGCTGGGCTACATCTCGCTGGACCGGCCGTCGGGCAGCCTGTCGGGCGGCGAGGCGCAGCGCGTCAAGATGATCCGCCACCTCGGCTCCTCGCTCACCGACACCACCTACGTCTTCGACGAGCCCAGCATCGGCCTGCACCCCCACGACATCCAGCGGATGAACGACCTGCTGCGGCGGCTGCGGGACAAGGGCAACACGGTGCTCGTCGTCGAGCACAAGCCGGAGATGATCGCGATCGCCGACCACGTCGTGGACCTCGGCCCCGGCGCCGGCACGGCGGGCGGCACTGTCTGCTTCGAGGGCACCGTCGAGGGGCTGCGGGCCAGTGACACCCTCACCGGCCGCCACCTCGACGACCGGGCCACCCTCAAGGAGACGCTGCGGACGCCCAAGGGCGCGCTGGAGATCCGCGGCGCGACCGCCAACAACCTGCGGAACATCGACGTCGACATCCCGCTCGGCGTGCTCTGTGTGATCACCGGCGTCGCGGGCTCCGGCAAGAGCTCGCTCGTGCACGGGTCGATCCCGGCCGGCGCCGATGTGGTCTCGATCGACCAGGGCGCGATCCGCGGCTCCAGGCGGAGCAACCCGGCGACGTACACCGGACTGCTCGACCCGATCCGCAAGGCGTTCGCGAAGGCCAACGGCGTGAAGCCCGCGCTGTTCAGCGCCAACTCCGAGGGCGCCTGCCCCGCCTGCAACGGCGCCGGCGTCATCTACACCGACCTGGCCATGATGGCCGGCGTGGCCACCACCTGCGAGGAGTGCGAGGGGAAGCGGTTCCTGGCGTCGGTGCTGGACCACCACCTCGGCGGCCGCGACATCAGCGAGGTGCTCGCGATGCCGGTGACCGAGGCCAAGGAGTTCTTCGGCACGGGCGAGGCCCGCACACCGGCCGCGCACGCCATCCTCGACCGGCTCGCCGACGTCGGGCTCGGTTACCTCAGCCTCGGCCAGCCGCTCACCACGCTGTCCGGCGGCGAGCGGCAGCGGCTCAAGCTGGCCACCCGCATGGCCGACAAGGGCGGCGTCTACGTCCTCGACGAGCCGACCACCGGCCTCCACCTGGCCGACGTCGAGCAACTGCTCGGCCTGCTCGACCGGCTCGTGGACGCCGGCAAGTCCGTCATCGTCATCGAGCACCACCAGGCGGTCATGGCACACGCCGACTGGATCATCGACCTCGGCCCCGGCGCCGGCCACGACGGCGGCCGCATCGTCTTCGAGGGCACCCCCGCCGACCTCATCGCCGCCCGCTCCACCATCACCGGCGAGCACCTCGCCGCCTACGTCGCCCCCTGACCTCCGTAGATCTCGGGAATCTCGCGCATGACGGCTGCCACGGTCTGCTCGGGTGTCAGTTCCGTGCTGTCGACGGCGAGGTAGCGGTAGCCGTCCTGGTCGCCGGCGATCGCCGGGTCGACGACGTCGACCCGATCCACCTGGTCCCGCCACTCCTGCGCGGTCCGCTTGGCGCGGGTGAGGCGGCGCCGCCGGCGCTCGGCCGGCTGCACGACCAACTGCACCAGGTACGCCTCGTCGACGTCGGGAACGAGCTCGCGAAAGCGCAGGAAGTCGTCGCGGGTGATGAAGAAACTCCCCGTGATGACGTTCTGGAAGCCCGCGGCCCAGTAGTTACGGACGAGAACCGCGACGTTGAGGCGCAGCAGCCGCCAGAAAGCGTCGTCGAACAGGCATGGGTTGACCTGACCCAGGTCCTCGGCGTCGACCCGTGCTCCGCGCGGGGTGTGCGGCAGCAACGCCCGGATGATCGTGGTCTTGCCCGCGCCCTCCTGCCCTGAGATGAGGATCAGGCGGCGTTCCGGGTTCTGGTCGGAGCTGGTCACGACCGGTCAGCCTGCCACACCAGGACCCGGCGGCCCGGTCCTCCGTTGCATACTTCTGCGATGAGTGACTACGCGGATTTCTTCACCAGGGGGCGTGCCGCGCTCCTCGCGGGCGCGGCCACCTATGAACGGCCGCTGGTCGAGGACGGGATGCGGTGGGGGGCCGCGGCGGTCCTGCGGCCCGGTGGTCCCGTCCTTGCGGAGTTGATCGATCTGGCCAAGTCCGTGGGCGGGGCTGCCGGAGCCGGGCACTGGGTGCATGGGCGTGAGACGCTGCACTTCACGCTGCGGTCGCTGGAACGCTACCGGCGGGTGATCCCGGGTGATGATCCGCGCCGTCTGGCCTACGCGGCCTCCTTGGACGAGGCTGCCGCCGGGTTGCCGCCGGTTCGGATCGAGTTGCGTGGGGTCAGCCCGCATGCGGGCGGGGTGCTCGCCTTCGGTCACCCGGTCGATGACACGCTGACGACCTTGCAGCGGCGGTTCGCGCAGTCGCTGCGTACGCGCGGCGTGGCGGAGTTCGAGTCCTGGGTGCGGGACCGCTGGTACGTGAGCCTGGTGCACTTCGCGACGCCGGTGACCGACCCGGCAGCGATCGTGGCCTGGTGCGACGAACATGCCGGCGTCCCCATCGGCCTAGCGGAGATCAGGGCGGCCGAGATCGTCCAGGCCGTCCCCACCGGTGACGGCCTCCGCCTGAACACGTTGGCACGATCCGTTCTCGTCGGATAGCCGGTCACCCCCGCAGGTAGGCGAGGACGGCCAGGACGCGGCGGTGGTCGTCCGGGGCGGGGGGCAGGTCGAGTTTGCTCAGGATGCTGGCGATGTGCTTGGCGACGGCCGCTTCGGTGACCACCAGGGCGCGGGCCACGGCGGAGTTGGAGCGGCCCTCCGCCACCAGGCCGAGCACTTCGAGCTCGCGCGGCGTCAGGCGGGTCAGTGGGTCACGGCGGCGCTGCAGGAGTTGCCTGACGACCTCCGGATCGACCACGGCGTGGCCGCCCGCGACCCGCTCCAGCGCGTCGACGAACTCCTGCACGGCGCCGATCCTGTCCTTGAGGAGGTAGCCGATCCCGGCACCGGTGCCGGAGTCGAGCAGCTCCGCGGCGTACGTCTGCTCGACGTACTGGCTGAGCACGAGCACGGCGAGCGACGGTCGGCGGGCGCGTAGCTCCAGTGCGGCGCGCAGCCCCTCGTCGGTGAAGCCGGGCGGCATCCTCACGTCGGTGAGGAGGATGTCGGGCTCGTGCTCGTCGACGGCGGCCAGGAGCGCGACGGGGTCGCCGACGGCCGCGACGACCTCGTGGCCGAAGCGTTCGAGCAGGCTCACCAGGCCCTCACGGAGCAGAACGACGTCCTCGGCGATGACTACCCGCACGGGATCTCCGCCCTGAGCACGGTCGGCCCGCCCACCGGGCTGGACAGGGACATGGCGCCGTCGACGACAGCGAGCCGGTCGGCCAGCCCTTCCAGCCCGCTCCCCCCGCTCTGATCCGCACCACCCACCCCGTCGTCGCGTACCTCCAGGTCGAGCACCCCCTTCACCACCCGCCCCCGGACCCGGCAGCGGGACGCGCCGCTGTGCTTGGCCACGTTGGTGAGCGCCTCGGAGACGACGTAGTAGGCGGTCACCTCGACGGCGGGCGGCAGCCGCCGTCCCTCCTGCAGCACGAGATCGACGTCCACCGGCACCTGGGAGCGGCCCGCCACGTCGAGCACGGCGGCCGGCAGGCCCCGGTCGGTGAGCACCTGCGGATGCACGCCACGGATGAGCTCGCGCAGCTCGGCCAGCGCCCGCTGCGCCTCGTCGTACGCCTCCCGCACCTGCGCCTCGGCGGGTGAACCCGGCGGCAGGTCGAGCCTGGCCAGGCCGAGCTTCATGGTGAGCGCGACGAGCCGCTGCTGGGCGCCGTCGTGCAGGTCGCGCTCGATCCGCCGGCGCTCGTTCTCGAAGGCGTCCACGAGCCGGGCCCGGGAACGGACGATCTCCGCCTCGTCCGCGGCCAGCACGGTGCGGACGAGCGTCGCTCGCACCGCCGCCCACGCGGTGACCGGGTAGGCGGCCAGCGGCAGCATCACCAGGCCCGCCGCAGCGAGGGGCAGGCTGGTCAGCAGCTCGGTGGTCGGCTGCAGCGGCGCGCTCATCAGCGCGAGCGGCAGCCACAGGCCGAGAGCGACGAGCCCCAGGTCGATCCACCACAGCGCGAGCACCGCGACCGCCGCGAAGCCCAGCTCACGCCAGCTCGCCTGCTCCCGCAGCCGGGTGCGCAGCCGGCCCAGCGGCCCGGGACCAGGGGGCCCATGGGGATCGCGGACGGGCATGCGGTCGACCAACCGCAGCCGCCACCTCTCAAAACGGGCCAGCCACGGCGCGCCGGCCACCGTCAGCACCGTCCCGGCCAGCACCGCCACCGGCAGGCCCGCCGCGAACGCCAGCTGGACCAGGCCCGCCACCACCGGCACCATGCCGACGCTGACCAGCAGGTAGGCCAGAGCGCGCCACGGCCAGGCGGAGGTGAGATAGCGCAGCGGCCGGGTGGACATGGCGTGCAGCGCGGTGAGGGAGACCACCTCCCGAAAGTATCCGACCAGCTCAGCGCGGGCAGTAGTGCTAGGGATAGCTTCGGGCGCACGGTCGGTTCCCTACTGGGGCCAGTTGGCGATGATCTCGGGCTTGATGGCGTCGACGTGGCACCTGAACGTCTTGCGCGAGCCGGTTTGGTAGAGGCAGACCCTGACGTCCACCCGGTTGATCTCTCCGTCGGAGGCGAGCCGGAAGGACTTCTTCGCCCCGCAGGTCGAGCGGGGCCGGCTCCAGCCGGTGCCACCGCCGGTGTAGTGGAAGCGGGCACGCATGTAGGCGCAGTGGCCGCGGTGCCGGTCGCGGTCGTGGAGCGTGCCGGACACGGTGAACGTCTCGGCGCTGAAACCGGTGATCCAGACGTCGGCCTTGGCGTGGCCGGAGTGTCCCGCAGACGACTTGACGGGGCCCCAATGGATTCGGGCGGTCGCCGCCGCCTCCGCCGAGGCCGGGACGCCCGCGCCGAGCACGAAGGCCAGGGCCGCACCGATGACATGCTTCTTTCCCATGAGCGGGACGGTATGAGACGCGACTTGGAGAGATCTTGCATCCGGCTGGAGATCAAGCGACTCGAGAAGGTGGAGACCACCGGACTGCGTGAAGGTGGCTGATCTCTAACAGGTTCGCCGGCCGGTCAGGGTAAACCATCGAGGCGGCCCTGAAGCCGGCCACCGGCCCCTGGCTCTACTTCGTGACGACCGACCCGAAGAAGGGCACCATGCAGTTCGCCGGCGCCGAGGCCGAGGTCACCAGACTGTATGAGAAGTACAGGAAGAACCGCGAAGGCGACCGCTACTCCGACCCAGATTGATCATTTCCGGGGAGGCCGCGCTGCTCGTCGCGGCTGTTCTGGTCGCATCGGCCGGTTCTCATGGAGTTCTCAGGCGGACTTTGTAGCACTTTCAACTGAAATTTATGACGATGGGGCAATGGAGCACGCGCCGCAGGACGCCGGTGCGGCCGGGGCTCAGGGGGCCGTGGTCGGAAGAAGGGCTCGGCGGTTCGTCGTCGGGGGCTGCGCCCTTGTCGTCCTTGTCGTCGTGGCGGTGCTGGCGTACTGGCTGGGGGGCGGTGGCGGCGACGGCGAGGTCGCCGCGCCCGGGCCGAGCGCGACACCGACGCCCAGCGCGACGCTCACGGTGCCCGACGTCTACAAGAGGGCCGGGCCGTCGGTGGTGGTCATCCAGGCCGGGAAGTCGCTCGGAACCGGGGTGATCGCGGCCGACGACGGGACGATCCTGACCGCGCACCACGTCGTCAAGGGCACGAAGGACGTCACCCTGACGTTCGCCGACGGCACCAAGACGAAGGCCGTCGTCGCGTCGGCGAACCCCAAGCGCGACGTCGCGACCCTCAAGCCCGCGAAGCTGCCCGAGATCGTCGTCCCGGCGACACTCGGCGGCGCCGTGGCCGTGGGCGCGCCCGTCGTGGCGATCGGCAACCCGCTGGGCCTGGCCTACAGCGTCTCCTCCGGCGTGGTGTCGGGCCTGAACCGGACCGCCGAGAAAGGCGACCTGAGCGGGCTCATCCAGTTCGACGCCTCCGTCAACCCGGGCAGCTCCGGCGGTCCCCTCCTGGACGCGCGCGGCCTGGTCATCGGGATCGTCGTCTCGATCGCCGACCCGGGAGGCGACGAGGCGTTCGCCGGCATCGCGTTCGCGGTCCCGATCGGCGTGGCCCTGGGCGGCGGCGAAGGCGACGGCCCACCGGGCGACGGGCCCCTGATTTGACCGAAGCGTCACGAAAAGGAAGACCATGAACCCGGAGTCGGCACATCCGCTCGAACACGTGCTGTTCGAGGTCAAACGCACGATCGTCGGCCAGGACGTCCTGCTGGAGCGCATGGCCGTCGCGCTGATCGCCGACGGCCACCTGCTCGTCGAGGGCGTGCCCGGCCTGGCCAAGACGCTCGCGGTGCGGTCGCTGGCCGCCGCGATCGCCGGGAGTTTCCAGCGCGTCCAGTTCACCCCCGACCTGGTGCCCGCCGACCTCGTCGGCACGCGGGTCTACCACCAGCACTCCGGTGAGTTCCGTACCGAGCTCGGCCCGGTGTTCGCGAACCTGCTGCTGGCCGACGAGATCAACCGCGCTCCCGCCAAGGTGCAGAGCGCCCTGCTGGAAGTGATGCAGGAGCACCAGGTGACGATCGGCCGTGAGACCTTCCGGGTGCCCGAGCCGTTCCTGGTCATGGCGACGGAGAACCCGATCGAGTCGGAGGGCACCTACCCGCTGCCCGAGGCACAGGTCGACCGATTCATGATGAAGGTGGTCGTCGACTATCCGACGCAGGCCGAGGAGCAGGCGATCGTCGGCCGGGCGCTGCGTCCGCCGGAGCCGCCACAGCCGATGGTGTCGGCCGAGGAGCTGATCGCGATGCGGGCCCGCGCCCAGCAGGTGTACGTCGATCCGGCGATCGTCGACTACGCGGTACGGCTGGTCTCCGTGACGCGTTCCCCCGCGACGGCCGGGCTCGGCGAGCTGGAGCGGTACGTCACCCACGGGGCGAGCCCACGGGCGTCCATCGCGCTCGTCACGGGCTCCCGGGCGCTGGCGTTCCTGCGCGGCCGCGACTACGTGCTGCCGCACGACCTGTCCGAACTCGCGCTCGACGTGCTGCGCCATCGCCTCGTGCTGTCCTACGAGGCCTTGGCGGACGACGTCGACCCCGACACGATCATCAACAGGGTGCTCGGGGCCGTCCGGGCGCCCGACGTCGTCCTGCAGAACCGCTGAGCCATGGCCACCGCCCCCGAGAAACTGCTGCTCCGCCTGGAGTGGAAGGTCGTCCGCAGGCTCGACGGCCGGCTCCAGGGCGGCCACCGCACCGCGCACCGCGGCTCCGGGATCGACTTCACCGGATTGCGCCCGTACGGCGACGGCGACGACGCCCGGCACATCGACTGGAACGTGACCGCACGGCTGGACGAGCCGCACCTGCGCGTGTTCACCGAGGACCGCGAGCTGACGGTGTGGCTGGTGCTCGACCGGTCCGCGTCGATGGCGGCCGGCCGGCCGGGGCGCGGCAAGCACGACGTGCTCGCCGAACTCGCGCTCGTCCTCGCCCGGCTGTTCGGCCGGGGCGGCAACCGCGTCGGCGCCCTGCTGTTCGACACCGGGATGCTGCGCGTCGTGCCGCCGGGCACCTCCCGGCGGCACGCGCTGCGGATCGGCGCCGAGCTGGAACGCACCGCCGACTCGCGCGGCGACACCACCACCGACCTGGCGGAAATGCTCGACGCGGCCGGACGGCTCGCGCGCCGCCGCGCGCTCATCGTCGTCCTGTCGGACTTCATCGGCGACGGCGACTGGGAACGCTCACTCCAGCGCCTGGCCCGGCGGCACGAGGTGGTCGCCCTGCGGATCGTGGACACCGCCGACGACGTGCTGCCCGAGGCCGGGCTGATCGTGGTCGAGGACGCCGAGACCGGCGAGCAGCTCGTCGTCGACTCCGCCGACCCGCTGTTGCGGGTACGGTTCCGCGAGGCCGTAGACGCCCGCGATGCCCGGCTCACGGCGGGCATGCGCCGGGCCGGAGTCCCCGTACACCGTGTCGACACCGACCGCGACCTGGCCGAGGCGCTCGTCGAGGTCGTCGCCCGAACCCGCGAGCGGCCGTCATGACCGCCCCTGACCTGGGAGCGGCCGCCGTGACTGCTCCTGACCTGGGAGCGGCCGTCATGACCGCCCCGATCTGGGAGCGGCCGTCGTGACCCTGTCCTCTCCGCTGCTGCTGGCCGTCGGGCTGCTCGTCACGGCGGCGCTCGCCTGGGCGGCCATCGTCTCTGCGCGCCGTCGGACGGCCGCCCTCGCCGCGGCCGGCGTCGCCGTGCCTGGCGGACGCCGGGCGTACCTCGGGATCGGCCTGACGATCGCCGGCGTCGCCGTACTCGCGATCGCCACGGCCGGCCCGGCGGCCATGGTGCCGGTCCCGCGAACCGCGGGCACCGTCATCCTCGCCATCGACGTCTCCAACAGCATGGGCGCCGACGACGTCGCCCCCACCCGGCTGGCGGCCGCGCAGCGGGCGGCCCGCGCGTTCGTGGCGGCGCAGCCCGACAGCGTCGACATCGGCGTGGTCGCGTTCGAGCGCGGCGCGCTCACCACCGCACGGCCCGACGCCGACCACTCCGTCGCGCTCAAGGCCATCGACCGGCTGAAGATCACCGGCGGCACCTCGCTGGGCACGGCCATCACGGCCTCGCTGTCGGCGATCACCGGCAAGCAGGTCGCCGTCGGCCGCGACGGCGACGCGCCCGACATCGGCTACTGGCCGTCGGCGACGATCGTGATGTTCTCCGACGGCCAGAACCAGGGCGGGGACGTCGAACGGGCCGCGGCCGTGGCCCAGCGGGGAGGCGTGCACATCCATACCGTCGGGGTCGGCACCACGGCCGGGGCGACGGTGAAGGTCGACGGCTACCACCTCCAGACCTCGCTGGAGGAGGACACCCTCACCCTGATCGCGCAGACCACCGGCGGCGGCTACCATCCCGCCTCCGACACCGCGCGGCTCGACGGGGTCGCCGACACGATCGATCTGCGGCTCACCGTCTCCGACGAGCCGCTGCCCCTCGCGGGCGGGCTGATCGGGCTCGCCCTCGCGCTGCTCACCGCCGGAGCGGCGCTCACCGTGCTCCGGTCCGGACGGGTGATCTGAATGTCGTTCTCGTGGCCGTGGGCTCTCCTGTCCCTTCTGATCATCCCGCTGATCTTCGCCATCCGCTGGTGGACGCGGCGCCGCCGCCGGCGGGCCGCCGTCCGCGTCACCTCGATCGCGCTCGTACGCAGCGCCCTGCCCGGCCGTACGCGCTGGACGCGGAAGGTCCCCCCGGCCCTGTTCATCGCCGGGCTCGTGCTGCTCGCGGTCGGGGCCGCGCGACCGCAGGCGTCGGTACCGGTGCCGCAGACGTCGGCGACGATCCTGCTCGCGCTCGACACCTCCGGCTCCATGTGCTCAACGGACGTCGACCCCAACCGCATCACCGCCGCGAAGAAGGCCGCCGCGGAGTTCATCGAGTCGCAGCGCGGCGGGCCGCGCATCGGCCTGGTCACCTTCGCGGGCAGCGCGGGCCTGCTCGTCCCTCCCACCGACGACACCGACGCGCTGATCGAGGCGCTGGACGGCCTCACCGTGGCCCGCGACACCGCGATCGGGCAGGCCATCCTCACCTCGATCGACGCGATCGCGGAGATCGACCCGTCGGTGGCCGCCACCGGGGCCGATCCCCGCGGTGGGGAAGGCTACGTCGGCGCCGCGATCGTCGTACTCACCGACGGCGCGAACACCCGGGGCGTCGACCCTCGGGTCGCCGCCCAGGAGGCGGCCCTGCGCCGCGTCCGCGTCTTCACCATCGGCTTCGGCACCACGACCCCGGCCCCGATGGTGTGCGACAACTCCCAGTTCGACGGCCGCGGCTTCGGCGGCTGGGGTGGTCGCGGCGGCTTCGACAGGGGCCGCAACGTCCGCATGATCGACGAGCCCACGCTCAAACAGATCGCCCAGACCACCGGCGGCTCCTACCACCGCGCCCAGAACGCCGACCAGCTCCAGAGCGCCCTCGACGCCCTCCCCGGCAGCTTCACCGTCATCCGCCAGCGGGTCGACACAGCCGCCGCCTTCGCCGCCGGCGGCGGCATCCTCATCACCGCCGCCCTGGCCCTCTCCCTCTGGTGGAACCGCCCCCGGACACCGGCCCGCTGACAGTGACCGGTCAGCCGTTCGCGTCAAGCGGAACGTGCAACGAGAGGTGCGAGGACAGGGCGCGGAGGAAGTCCGGGGCGTCGAAGACCGCGCCCGCCGAGGCGACGCCGGTGGTCTTGGTCCGGCCGGTCAGGATGCGGTCGACGGCCTCGACGGCGAGCGGCGCGCTGATGGCGTAGATGTCCTGACCGGCGGCGGTCACGCGGCGTTCGGTGCCGCCGGAGCGGACGAGGACGTCGATGACGAAGGTCTGCGCGGAGCGGCCGCGCTCGTCGACGGCGGCCGGCGCCGAGGCGTCCGGGGCGGACAGGTCGGCGGCCGCCTTGGCGGTCATGTAGGTGCGCACCTCCGGGACGGCCAGGTGGCTGGGAACGGTGACGACGTCGGCCATGGTGAACTCCCCGATGACGCTCTGGAGGCCGAGCGGAGCCGGGAAGTGCCATTCCAGGGTCGGCAGAGCGTCATCGTGGTACTCCAGCCGCCCGCCGGTGAAGCGAACACGACGACCACCCCGGCGCTGCCCCGAGACCACGCCCGCGGCGAGCGTCCCGGGTGTGGGGTGCCAACTGCTCAGGCCGTAGGCGATGTGCGCCTCGTCCGCCGCCGTCCAGTCGCCCATCGCGGTCGTGACCAGCAGGTCGCCGAGGCCGCCGTAGAAGGCCATCGCCGGGACCACCACGGTGCCCGCCGCGCGGGCGCGCTCCGCGAAGTGCGCGAACGTGTCGACGTTCGCCTCGATCTCGGCCGCCACGTCGACATACGGGATGCCGGCGCGCAACGCCGCCTCGATCAGCGGGGCGGCAGTAGTGGCGAAGGGCCCGGCGCAGTTGATCACGGCGGCCGCGCCGGCCAGCGCGCGGTCGAGCGAGGCCGGATCGCCGGCCGACGCCTGCCGCGCCTCAAGCCCCGGTCCCGCCAGCGCCAGCAACTTGTCCTGATCACGGCCGAGGAGCAGGGGTACGTATCCGCGCTCGCGCAACTCCGCGACCACGAACCGCCCGGTGTGTCCGTAAGCGCCGAAAACCGCCACGTTCTTCATACTTGCTCCCTCGAAGTGAACCGCTGCCTGAATCCTGTCCTCGTTGAGGATCGATGCCCAGTGTCCGGAACGACACGACCTGTACAATTCCGGACATGAGTGTTCTCCCGCGTTCCGTCGCGGTCGCCGCCACCGAGGGCATGCTGCACTTCGAGCTGTCCCTGGCTTACGAGGTGTTCGGCTCCGCCCCGGCCGCTCTGCCAGGCCCCTGGTACGACGTGAGGGTGTGCGGCACGCGTGCCGTCCGGGTCGGCCGGTTCCTGCTGGAGCCGGACTGCGGGCTCGACCGGCTGGCGCACGCCGGCACCGTGATCGTGCCCGCCCTGGCGGACGTCGACGAGGACCCGCCGGCCGACCTGGTCGAGGCGGTGCGCGCGGCCCACGAGTCGGGCTCGCGCGTGGTCTCCCTGTGCACCGGCGTGTTCGTACTCGCCGCCGCCGGCCTGCTGGACGGGCTGCGTGCGACCACGCACTGGGCCCACACCGAGGAACTGGCCGCGCGCTATCCCCGGGTGACGGTCGACCCGGACGTGCTCTACGTCGACAACGGCAGCGTGCTCACGTCCGCGGGCAAGGCCGCGGCGATGGACCTGTGCCTGCATCTGGTCCGCCGCGACCACGGCTCGGCGATCGCCAACGTGGTCGCCCGCCGCCTGGTCGTGCCGCCCCACCGGGCCGGTGGCCAGGCCCAGTTCGTCACCACACCGGTGCCCGCCCAGGACGGCCATCCCCTGGCCGAGCTGCTCCCCTGGGTGATGCGGCGGCTGGACCGGCCGCTCACCGTGGAGGATCTGGCCCGCCAGGCGAACATGAGCTCGCGCCACCTGGCCCGTCGCTTCCGCTCGATCACCGGCACCACTCCGCTGCAGTGGTTGCTGACGCAGCGCATCCGCCGCGCGCAGGAGCTGCTGGAGACCACGGACGACAGCGTCGACACCATCGCCTCGGCCGCGGGCATGGGCACGGCGACGACACTGCGCCGCCACTTCCACCGCACGGTCGGCGTACCACCGGACGCTTATCGCCGCACGTTCCGGACGTGAGCCGAACTACCCTGTTGAGGCGTCCCGAGAGCGGGCCCTGATTTCCGGAATGAAGGCGGAGCGGTGAAATCGAGCCTGGCACACCTGACCGATGCCGGAGGGCTGATTTCGGGCCCCGGCACCTTCGACTGGGAGGGGGCCCACAACCGGCTTCAGACGCGAATTCCGGAGGACTTCCGTATGCTGCTCGACGCGGGAGGCGCCGGAGTCTGGTTCGACTACATTCAGATGTACGCACCGGGCAAGCGCTATCAGGATCGCGACCTCCTCGACTCCGGCGCCGTATGGGACGATCTTTTGCTTTTCTGGGAAGAGGGATACTCGGTCCCACCGGCGGATCTGCCGGCCGATGCGCGACTGATCGCATGGGCGGCCACCGCCGCCGGGCACAAACTGTTCTGGCTGACCCGGCCCGGGGTGCCGCCCGAAGAATATCCTGTTTATTTCGAAAGTTATGAGGGTGACACCTGGGAGCGGTTCGACATGACGACCACGGATTTCCTCGCGGGAATATTGCGAGGCGACGTGCGGAGCGAACTGCTCTCGGCGTTCCTGATGAATGTGAGTGACGTTTTCAAGCCTTACACCTTCGATGGAGCCTGAATCGGGGTCCGAACACCCCCGCCGCGCGGTGTGACCAGCATCACTTGCCTCTCACATTGATGTCAGCAATTACGCTCCCCGTGTTCATCCGGACCAACGATGGAGACACGTGATGGCAGCAGGGCTTTCCCGACGTCGAGTCATCGGCGCGGGCATCGGAATCGGCGCCGGCATCGCAGTGGGGACCATGGGAGGTGCCGCGGCTCACACCACGGGCTCGGGCCCGGCCGTCGCCATCACCGGGACCACGGTGATCGACGCGACGGGAGCCAGGCCGCTGCGCGACGTCACAGTACTGGTACGCGGCGGCAGGATCGCCACCATCGGCACCGCTCGCGAGGTGCGCGTGCCGGCGGACGCGGACGTGGTCGACGGGCGCGGCAAGTTCGTCGTCCCCGGTTTCATCGACTCCCACGTGCACGGCAGCGGCCAGGAGGAGATCGATCCGCCGTTGTTCCTGGTCAACGGCGTCACCACGGTGCGCGACATGAACGGCCACGCGCGGCTGTACGAATGGCGGGACCGGGTCGCCGCCGGGACGCTCTTCGGCCCCCGCTCCGTGGTCGCCAGCGGCATCGTGGACGGCGACCCGTCGCTGCTCGCCGGCCTCGGCTCGCCGTACGTCGAGGTCGCGAACGCCCGTGAGGCCAGGGCGGCGGTGCGTCAGGCGGTGGCCGACGGCGCCGACTTCATCAAGGTGTACGCCCGGCTCACCCCGGACGCCTACCACGCGATCGCGCACGAATGCCGCAAGCTCGGCGTCACGTTCGTCGGCCACACCCCGGACGCGATACCGCTGGCCGAGGCTAGTGCCGCCGGTCAGCGCAGCTTCGAGCACATCTACACGAGCTGGTTCGACACCTCGAGCCAGGAGAAGGAGATCCGCCGCCGCCTCGCGAAGATCCGCGTCGGCGGCGGCGAGTACAACAGCTGGTTCAACCAGACCCATCCGCTGGAGGTGCTGGCCGCGCGCACGTTCGACCCGGCCCGCGCCCGGCAGGTGTTCGGCAGGCTCGCCGCCGACGGCTCACACCAGGTGCCCACGCTGACCCAGCACCGCGTGTTCGACCTGCCCGAGTCCGTCGCGGTGCACGACGACCGGCTGCGCTATCTGCCCGCCGCCACCCGCAACGGCTGGCAGGCCCAGCTCGAACAGCTCTACCTCGCCGGGCGCTCGGCGAAGGACGTGGCCGAGCACCGGGAACTGTTCCGGGCCCGCCTGCACTGGATCAGCGCCGCGCACCGGGCCGGCGTGCCGGTCCTCGCCGGCACCGACACCGGAACCGCCTACGTCTACCCGGGTTTCAGCCTGCACGACGAACTGGAGAACCTGGTCGAAGCGGGCTTCAGCCCGATGCAGGCCCTCCAGGCGGCGACCAGCGCACCCGCCCGATTCCTCGGCCTGCCCGACGTGGGCACCGTACGCCGCAACGCGATCGCCGATCTCGCCGTCCTCGACGCCGACCCCCTCGCCGACATCCGCAACACCAAGCGGATCCACGCAGTGATCGTAGGCGGCAAGCTCATCAACGCCGGCCAGCGAGAGCACCTGCTCAGCGCCATCGAAACCGCCGCGAACACCGGGACGCTGCCCGCGCGGCTGGCCGGCTGCGCATGCACCCCGGCCCTCGCGGCCGCTTGACCCGGGCCACTACCGCATGCCGGTGAAAGGCGCCTACCCCGGCGCACCGGCGTCCTGCCCGGTGTGCCCTGCGACGAATCCGTCCGGCAATCGGTGGTGGGCGTCTCCGAACACCTGATGCGTGAGGTAGGTGCCGTCGCCGAAGGGTTCGATCGACGTGCTGTCGCCGCCGATCTCCGGTGGGAGCACCGCGGATCGGCGGGTCCGCAGATCGACGACGACGTGGATCTCCCAGTCCACCTCATGGGGGTGCTCGACGTCGTCATCCCCCCTTGCGACCGTGATCATCAGGTGATGGTCGTCGATGAGCCCGGCACCGCCCGTCGAGATGTAGGGCTCTTCCGGCTCGTCGGCGCCTCGGACAAGGTCCTCGACCGTGAACGTCGAGAGCACCTCACCGTCCGGGTATCGGTGCACCCGGACATCCGGGTCGCCATCCTCCGCCCCCGTGCTGACCAGCATGGCCCCGCTGGGAGACACATCGCAGATGATGCGACCTTCCCAGCAAGGAGCGACCAGCTCCGCGACAGTGAGCCTGCCGTCGGCCATCCGTCCGTGATATGTGGCAGAACCCCAGTACATCCCCCTGGTGACGAGCAGCATGCTCCCGTCCGGATGGGCCAGTATGCGCGCAGCTCCCGCAACCTCCACGCCAGCGCGAGCCAGGACGGCCCCCGTCGCCGCGTCGAGCACACACCACTCGTCAACCCTGCCGTCGGCTCCGCGCCCTCTCCGCTGGAGCGACCAAAGCGCCCACACGCGGCCGGCGTCGTCGTAGCCGAGTGTCACGAAGGTCATACCCTCCGGGGCGCCTGCGGCGTGCAGATCACGCTCCCATACGACAGCGCCCGAGGTGTCGATGCAGAAGACGAGGCCGTCGTGCGCGTAGTAGACGGCGGTGCGCAGGTCGGGGGCGACATCGAAGTCCCCACGCTGGCTGTGGTTTCGGTGCTCGTACCGCCTGGGGAAGGTCACCTGGGGCAACAGGCGCGTACCGTCCGCCGGGCTACGGGTCGTGTCGGCCGCCGCGAGGTTCGCTTCACCCTCTCGCCAGACATGCAGACGCGTCATCACCACGCCGTCCCTACTGTGATCATGGCCTGGTACGTTAGCGCCTCAGACCGGCGTCGAGGATGGCCGACGAACTGCTCGACCACGCCGCCATGAAGTTTGGGGCCGACTGCTGATGAGCGCGGAAGAGGATTTCAAGCAGGTCGGCGCCGAGCTGGCCGACCTGGGTGTACGGATCTCCCGGATGATGGGGAGACCCGCGCTCAAAGATCAGGCGGGGAAGGTGTTCGCGAGCCTGCAGCGCGACGGCGCGATGGTGTTCCGGCTGGTCAGGGACACCCCCGAACACACATCCGCGCTCCAGCTGGCTGGTGCGTCCCTGTTCGACCCCTCGGGGCAGGGCAGGGCGGTGAAGGACTGGGTGGTCGTGCCCCACTCCTGGGCCGAGACATGGACCGATCTGGCCGAGGCCGCCCTCAGCCGCCCCCGCTGATCAGTAGGCCACCGTCAACGGATCGGTCGAGGTGAAGGGCACGGGGGGACCGGTCAGAGGGAATTCTCCAGCTTTCCTGCTTTTCGTGATTTCCGGGTGAGATAGGCGCAGTGGCCCAACCCGGCGAGCCCGGCGAGCGTCCCGTGCAGCGCCGTCCCCACCAGGAGCCAGTGCTGCCAGGTTGTGACCGGGGTGTTGTCGCCGCCCAGCCATAACGTCAGAGCGAAGGTGGTGAGCCCGGCGCCCAGCAGGACGCCGCTCATGGTCGCGTACCGCCGCCGGGACAGCGCCCGCCCGATCTGGACGAGCAGCACGGGCCAGGCGAAGATCGCGAAATATTTCAGCGCACCGCCGATGGAGTAGCCCGCGAGCTGGAGGAGGGACGCCGACGAGAAACCCTGGTCCGTCCAGTCGAACATCTTGCTGAGCCATGAACCGGTCGCCCAGACGAGCATTAACGCGCTGGCGAGGACGAGGAACACGCCGACCGCTCCGGGGACGTCGCGGCTGCCGGCGGAAGGCGTGTCGCTCATGTTCGGTCCCGCTCCTCGTTGGCGGTCTCCAGGCTAATTCGTCCGGTGATGATCGCGGTGACGAGGCCGCTGATCTTCTCGGCGGAGATCCACTGATGGGAGACGATCAGCGCGTGCCCCGTACTGGATTTTCAGGGTGGGCCATCTCTACAAGCCGTTGAGCCAGAGCCGCCCGCCCAACACGGAGCGCTTCCTCAGTTCGGCCCGACGCCCAAGGCCCGGCGGATGGTGGCGGGGTGGTCCAGGGCGTCGAGCATGGCGCGGGCGAGATCGCTCCGTGCCAGGCTCCAGCCGGGGACGCTGGCGTCCATCGCGGTGCGGTAGCGGCCAACGGGCGGGTCGTCGGTGAGGTAGGGCGGTCTCAGGACTGTCCAGTCGGTGTCGCTGGCCGAGAGGGTTCGCTCCATGCGTTCCAGGTCACGGTAGACGTGGCGGTAGATCGTCCGCAGCAGCGGCCGGGTGGTCAGGCGGTGCCACCATGGCTCCCCCGCCCCGCCGCGCAGCACCGGCTGAGCACTGATGGCGACGATCCGGCGTACGCCCGCCCCTGCCATCGCCTCGATGATCCCCGCCACGGCCGTCGAGCAGACCGAGGTCGCGGTACGCCCGCGCGGCCCCAGCGCAGACAGGACGGCGTCGTTCCCGGTCAGAAGCGGGATCAGCGACGGGGGGTCGAAGATGTCGGCCACGACGGCCTCGGCGAGTCTCCCGGCGCGCGCACTACCGCCGTGACGTGATGGCCGGCCGCCCGCGCCTGCTCGACCAACGCGCGCCCTGTGCCGCCGCTGGCGATGAAGATCACGATCTTCATCGGCCACCCTCCGCCTGGCGCAGCAGGACACCCACGAGAATCGCGAACGTGGCCACCCAGGTGGCCCCGGCCAGCATGAAGGCGATGCCTGGCCCAGTGAGCGGCAGGACGCCGCTTGCCGTCACTCCTACCAGGGCGAGGCCGGAGCCGGCGTTGACCGCGACCGCGACACGAGGCAGGGCGGGACGGCCGCTGACGACGAGCAGAAGGACGGCTCCGCCCAGCATGCCGACGCCGATGGGAACAATCCAGGAGCCGGGCACACCGATCACGTCGGCCAGCCTCTGCCCGCCGGCCAGCACCAGGACGCCGAAGATCGCCGTCCCGACGCCGTCGACACGCAGGCCGGAGAGGCCGGCGGTCGCCCACAAGCACGGGCCGGCCCTGCGCTACTCAGCCACCTGATTCCACAGGAACCGAAAGAACTCCGTCTATCCCTGTCCCGCGTAGCGGCCATGCTGTGAGCAGTGGTGTAAGCAAGATCAGGCCTTATCGCCTAGTGATCCCCACGAGAGATCCCCGATTTTTCGCGGACTCCGCTCGCGTACCGTAGATCACGTGACCAGGAGTGATCTCCGTATGACCGCTGAGGAACAGGCCGTGGTGCCGGCCATGCCGGCGCAGGACTTCCCCGGTTGTGCGGAACTGCGCGCCCAGGTTCCGGCCGCCGTCGTAACCGACCGCTGCAACCTGCCGTACTTCGAGGTCCACTCCATCGAGGACGAACCAGCGGCCCTCCCGCATTCTGAGCAATCGGTCATCGACCCCCCAGCGACCTGGCACGAAGACAGCGGCTCATGAAGGACGTCCGTGTCGATGCCTGGAACGCCTTCGGAACCAACCGACTCGGCCTCGACGGCACCGGTTTTCCGCTGACGGTCGACGTCAGCGCATCCCAGGGCATCCACATCGTCAACGGAACCGCGGCGCGAGCCTGCGACCTCATAGACGTGCTCAGCTCAGCAGCGCAGAACACCGCTGTGGTCCTGAATATCGATCACTACTCCTGGCTCGATCCTCATGGCGATCCCCTTCGCTCCCGTGAGATCGCTCGACAGCAAGGGGTCCAGTTCGCCGCCCATGACATCACCTGGACGCAAGCCCGTGGATCAGCGCCAAGTGACCTGCTCACGATGAGCTGGAACGATCTCCACCGGTTCTTCGACGGCAACTGGAGCCATTACGGTGCCGACATCATGGACGCGGAGGGGCCGCTTCCCGATGATGTGGCGGACGAAGTCGCACTCGCATTCCACCTCCAGGGCCAAGACTCTTGGCTCCTGCGTGAATTCCCGCAGTCACGCGTGTTCTACTCAGGCCACGATGACTGCTATCTCCACGTGCAGAGCATTGACCCGACCATGCCCGCGCGGATCCTTACCCGCCTGATCGCACTGTTCGGCGGATCCGCGCTTCTCGACGAGAACTCGGAGTCGGTCATGGTTGCCGAACCACAGCTCTCCACGGCAGAGAACATGCTCCGAGAGAGCGAACACTGGGTCGGCACCATTCTGACCAGCGACCCCTGCCGACAGGTCACCATGGGCTTCACCCCCACGCGGTGGCGGCTCGGCTCACCCCTATCTGACGACTTCTCCCTGCACCTGACCTTCGACCTACAGTCCCAAACCTGGGACACACACCGATCGGACAACGTGGTGAGCCGGGATTGAACCTCTGATCGGTGGCGAGACCGGTGATGTCCACCGGCGTCCGAATTCGACACGAGCACCTGTTCAAGGGGTGTCCGGGCTCAGCGATCCCACACTCGTCGGGATGCTCCGCAGAGCGAGGGGACGGACACGGGGTAGCCGGCGCCGCCTCGTCCGCTGATCTTTCTGTTAGGACCTCTTTCGCAGTCCGTCGGTGACGACGGCGAGGATCGGTTCCAGCGGGTCTTCTTTCCTGGCCATGCAAGCCGACATCAGCGCCCTGATGTCCGCGTAGCTGACATCGTCTCGCACATCGCCCGATTTTTGGGCGGCGGCAAGGAGTTCGTGCAGCCGTCCGCACAGGTCGGCGCCCGCGCGTTCGCCGAGGGCGTCCAACCGGCGATCGGTTCCGGCCAGCTCGGCCAGCCCGCAGTCGGCCGCACCCGCTCGCACCAGAGCGGCGAAGAGAGCGAAGAAGGCGGTGCCGGGATCTTCTCGGCCGGCGAGCTCGTCGGCTTCGGCGATGAGCTCCACCAGCCGGGTGGTCATGATCGCGGTGAGGAGATCCTCCTTCGTCGGGAAGTGCCGGCTCACCGTGCCGGTACCGACCCCGGCACGGCGAGCGATCTCGTGTATTGGCACGGAAAGGCCCTCGGTGGCGAACACCTCGGCCGCCACTTCCAGCACGCGTGCCCGGTTACGCCGCGCGTCGGCCCGCAACGCGCGTTCGTCCGCCATGGTCCGCACCTCTCTATCGACAAACGGGACGGCCATCCCGTATATTGCGAACAAGCGGGATGCCCATCCCGATTCTAGGAGGTCCTCGCATGTCACACCAGCCCACCCTGGGACTCATCGGCAGCGGAAACATCGGCGGCGCCCTCGCCCGGCTCGCTGTCGACGCCGGTCTGGACGTCGTCCTCAGCAACTCCCGCGGCCCGGAAACCCTGGCCGACCTGGTCGCGGAGCTGGGACCACAGGCCCGCGCCGCCACCCCGGCGGAAGCAGCGGCCGCCGGCGACTGGGTCGTGGTCGCCGTGCCGTTCAACCACTACCGCCAGATCCCGGTGGAGCCGCTGGCCGGCAAGGTCGTACTCGACGCGACCAACTACTATCCCGAACGCGACGGCTCGATTGCGGAGCTGGACGCTGAGGAGGTCACGAGTAGCGAGCTTCTCCAGCAGCACCTGCCGGACAGCAAGATCGTCAAGGCGTTCAACAACATCTGGGTCAAACACCTGCCCACGCTGGCGCGCCCGACGGGCGCGCCCGATCGTTCGGTCCTGCCGATCGCCGGTGACGCAACGGAAGCGAAGGCCGCCGCCACCCAGCTGCTCGACCTGCTCGGCTTCGACACCGTCGACGCTGGAGCCCTTGCCGACAGCTGGCGCTTCCAGCGCGACGCTCCAGCCTACGTTGGGCTGTATTTCAAAAATCCGCAGGAAATGACCATGGAGGACCCCGGCGGGTCAGCGAGTGCCGAAAAGGTCCGTGCGGCGCTGGCGGCGGCTCAACGTCCGAACGCCTGAACCGCGGCTTCTCGGGCCGGTCAGGGAATGAGGATCAGATCGCCGCGGACGTGCCCGGCCTGACCGACCCTGCTCCCGGGCGTGACCACGCTGACCCGGGTGATCGCCTGGGTACGGGATGAGGCCACCGACCGTCTCCATGAGTCGATCAGGAAGCGCCCGATGTACGGGCTGTCGTTAGCTGGAGGGCGAAGCCGAGGCGGGCGTGCGCCCCACACCGCTCAGCAATCAACGCCCGATCCGCGTCGTCCAGGTAGAAGAACCGCTCCAGCTCCGCCTGCGACGGAGCGCCCGAGAAGCGCTCACGAACTCAACCGGCATAGACGCCGAAGGTAGGGCAGGCCCAGGGAGCAGGACGAGCGGAAGATCAAATAGTTGGCTGGCGCCACCCGGGGGTGCCGTCGCCGCCACCGCCGCGTACGCCTGACGCGACGCCAACTTCCTGATCGCGGCCCTCGCCGGCACGTCACCCGAGTACGAGGACCGCCGGCGGCATCTCCTGTCGCTGTTCGAGGGCACGTACCTGAGCTTCGAGACCGACATCGGCCCGGAGGCCTTGGCACGCGCCTTCCCGCGCACCCACCTGCGGCGGCTCCGGGACCTCAAACGCCGGTGGGACCCGACCGGCCTGTCCCGCGACGACTTCGCCATCGACCCGCGGCGGACGACTCCTGAGGAGACCGCCCGGCCGCTGTCACACCACCATGGAGAGAAAATGAAAGCCATCGTGTACCGCAAAATCGGCGATCCCTCCGTCCTGGAACTCATCGAGCGGGACGTGCCCGAGCCCGGGCCCGACGAGGTCCGCGTCCGCATCCACGCCTCCGGCATCAACCCGACCGACTGGAGGGCACGCTCCAGCGCCGCGTGGCCGATGCCATATCCCGAGGTGACCCCGCACCACGACGGCGGCGGCGTGATCGACGCGGTCGGTCCGGGCGTCGAGACGTTCGCGCCCGGCGACCGGGTGTGGGTGATGATGGCGGGGTTCGGCTACAACACCGGCACCGCCCAGGAGTTCACCGTCGTGCCCGCGTCCTGGGTGCGACCGCTGGCGGAGGACGCGTCGTTCGAGGTGGGCGCATCGCTCGGGGTGCCCGCGCTCACCGCGCACCGGGCGCTCACCGTCGCCGAGGACGGCCCGCGGCGCCTGGCCCCCAACGCGCTGGACGGCTGCACCGTGCTGGTGACCGGCGGCGCGGGCGCGGTCGGGCACGCGGCGATCCAGCTCGCCCGCTGGGCCGGCGCCACCGCGATCACCACGGTCAGCGGGCCGGAGAAGGCGGCGCTGGCCACCGCGGCCGGCGCGCACCACGTGGTCAACTACCGCGAGGGCGACCCGGCGGCCGAGATCCGCGCGGTGGCGAAAGAGGGCGTGGACATCATCGTCGAGGTCGCCGTGGCGAAGAACATCGACCTCGACCTGGCGGTGCTCAAGAACGGCGGCACGATCGCGGTCTACGCCGACGACAGCCCCAAGGTGGAGCTGGACATCCTGCAGAACATACAGCTCAACGCTCGGTTCCAGTTCCTCTTGCTCTTCACCGGCGCCGAGCGCATGGCGGCCGCGGCCGACGACGTCACGGCGGCGGTGCGGGACGGCGCGATGGGAGTGGGCGAGGAACACGGCCTGCCGGTGGTTCGCTTCCCACTGGCCGAGACCGCCGCGGCGCAGCTCGCCTTGCAGAACGGTGCGGTGGGCAAGGTGATCGTCGACCCCACGGCGTGACGGCGGCGGCGCCGGGTGCGGCCACGGCCAGCCCAGCGCCACCGCCGCCTCCCTTCCCTGAACGACCTCGCCGCCTCATCCGCCGCCACCGCACCCTGTGCCGGTCCCGGTGGCGGCGCGTGTACCCCAGCAGGCAGGCCCTGCTGCGACCAGCCACGTCACCCTGCCTGCCCCGGACATGGCGCGTACACACTGGTAGAAGATCGGCCGTATAAGCCCGCGTTGCTGTACAACACTGCTGTACGGAGATCAAAAAGGCCCTCCAGGATCAGGGCCTTTGAACTGGAGTGCGGCCGACAGGAACCCGTAACCTTCTGACTCGTAGCCAGTTCGAGGGCGTCCACGGGGATCTACCGTTGTTGAACATGCCTGCTCAGCGGCTCCTCCGGCTTGATCATCTTCCAGAGGCGTACAACGGTGTCCGAGGTCATCGTTAGCACCGGCGGGGTTGGGCCGATTGCCATCTCCGGGACGGCATGCCAGCTTCCCATGGCTACTCAGACCTGGCTGGGTTCCGCAGTCGCCGCTTCTCCTCAGTCCACTACGGGGTCCTGACACGTGAGATACGGACGCTCCTGGTCAAGCCACTCCAGGCTCAACCTTGCCCCCGTGGTCAGCTCGATCGTCGCCAGCGCTGCCGCTCGCCAGCTCTTGCCCCTCTTCCACCTGAAGTGCGGTGCCATGGCCATCAGCTCGGGCCAACGCGCGAGATTCGACTCGTGCCCCCACCTCTCCGGGTACATGGCATCGACCATGAGCAGCATCTCTCCGCCGGCGGCGAAGCCGATGTGGTTGCTGGCGTTCACGTTCCAGTAGACGCTGTAGGCGCGGGCACCGGTGCTGAGGCGCGGAAGCACCGGGGGATAGACACCGTGGAACCCGTTGTACTCGAACAACTCGGTCATCGGGCCGGACCGACCCACCAGCACCGCCCAGGCACCCTCGTCGGAGTAGTCGTCCTCGAAGCGCGTCCCCTCGTGGACTTCATGACTCGCTCCGCCACTCACCCGTTCGCCGATCTCGGTGAGCGTGAGTGGCTTTCCGCCGTCAGGGACGACAACGGTCCAGCAGATGCCGTTCTCCAGCCAGTGATCCTTGAGTATGCGCCGGTAGTAGCGGTACGCCTCGGAGCCCGCACGCCGCCCATCGCTCATGTCATGTAACTCCGTCACTTCAGGTGCATGGAGTGCAAGATCTTCGCAGATAGGTGAGACAAGATCAGATGCCAGTGCCGTGGAATCGATCGTTGATCAGGTCCCAGAAGGAGCGGTAGCGCTGGGCTCCGGGCAGCCAGTGAGCCAAGTACCACGCCTCCCATTCGCCGTCAGGCGTCTTGATGTGAGGGTTAAGGAGAAACTGACCCTCGTCTTCCGCGCCGATCAGCAGAGTGTCCGCTACGTACTCGGTCCTGAAATGGAGGCTGCAGTCTTGGCCCTCACCGTAGATGAAGTACTCCTCATCGGGCACTGTCGGCAGAGGACGACGCGGATCGTTGTCGAACCATCCGGTGGCGTAAGTCGGCTCAATATCGCGAAACCAGCCAATTCTCACCAGAGGCGAGAGGAAGTCTTGGCTCTCCTCGTTCTCTTCCTCCGCCAGGAGCCAGCCGTTGGAGGTCTGGAGGAACTGTCGGTAGCTGGGAGGCAGACGCGTTCCGAGCCGCTCCTCGTGCACCAGGATTTCGGCCTCGCTCGCTCCTGGCATATCAGCCCGGAGGACCTCAAGCCAGGGATACAGGGGCGTGTCGGATGTATTCATGGCGGTGACCTTAGCCGCTGTGGCCGAATTTTCGCCAAGTCCCTGGAGCCCTGTTGGCAATGGTAAAAGGCTCGCTGTGATCATCACAGGCGACCTTTGACTGGAGCCGTCTTCGCGATCCGAGCCCGAGACCCCTTCATTACGAGTGAGAACTTGATCGTCCACAGCCGTCCACAGCCAGTCCACGACCTTCCATTGCCCCAGCCCGACGTCCGTGATCAACCAGGGCTTTTGTAAGCATCTGCCGTTAGCACCGACCTCACCTCTGATGCCTCCCCGCGATATCAGGCGGAATTTGTCGGCCGTGTAGGCCATGATCAGTCACTCACCTATCCAGTGCGTCAAGGAGTGCCATGGCTGTCATCGACGGAGCCGAATGGTCCGGCATTGGTTGGTCCGGCAAAGATCGGAACGACTGGACGGATCCCGTCCTGATCCGTGCCCGGCTCGACACGGGCGCCGATCCGAACTCCGGCGTACAGCTGCATGGACGTCCGCTGCACGCCGCGGCCGGGCGCGGCTCGCCTGAAGTGATCGCCGAGCTGGCCAGACGCGTCGACGACGTCGATGCGGAGCATGAGGGGCGAACCGCGCTGTGGGTGGCCGTATTCGCGAACCGCCCCGACAACGCCCGGGCTCTCGTCGCCGCTGGAGCCGACCCGTGGCGCCCCATGATGAACGGCTGGTCCCCCGGCCGCCTCAGCCTGGCCGGCCCCACCCCCGATCTCTTCCCCATACCTTCGCCGGAGATCGGTCTGTCCGAAGCCGAGACCACCGCCGCAACAGAGGCCAGACGTTTGATCACCGCGCTCGGTGACTTCTCCTACGATGGCCTGAGCCTGGCCTGCGTGGCCGACATCACCGCGGCAGAGGCAACACGGCGGCTCGAAGCCACTCCCGCCAATGCGGACGACCTCGAACTGATCGAGGACGACCCATGGTCGGACTTCGACCACAGCCTGACCATCATCGGCATCACCGACGTGCCCGGTGGGTGCGTCGTCACCCAACCGTGGGGATATGGCGCCTCCACTCCCGGCGTCATCAAGCTCCTCTCGCTGGGCACCCTGTGCTACGCCATGTACGCCAACGCCAAGAGCGGCAACCAGGGACGGGTCACCCGGGACGGCGCTCTCGAAGCCTGGGACACACATCCCGGCGGAGGCAATGTCTCCCCGGACGACCCCGGCGGGGAGGTCCTCGCCACCTACCTCTACCACTTCCGCGCCGTGGCCTACTGCTGTGCTGGCGCGGGCTTGCGCCTGGCCGACGCCCGGCCGATCCTTGGCCCACCCGACATGTGGATGCGACTGCCCGAGCGCGACTATTGGACCTGACGCATGGACCGCCCGCCCCCAAGAGACCGGGCAGCAGGGCTCACACGGCCTTGGCCGACTTCAACCTCAGGACGTCCTCCAGGCGGGAAGGACTACCCATCTCCATGCACCCATAGCCGGCCGACTCTCGGTGATCTCATCACACACCGACCATCTGTTCACAAGGGACTTCGAGACTGTCCACAGACGTCCACCGCCGTCATGGGCTCCTGCCCAGTGACGCTCCGATTTTCGGATCAGCAGAGGTGTTAGCAAGATCCCGAGATTGTCCTGACAAACACAAAGGCCCGCTCCAGGTTTTCCCTGGTGGCGGGCCTTGCGAGTGAGTGCGGCCGACAGGAGTCGAACCCGTAACCTTCTGATCCGTAGGGAGGGGCGTACACCTCGTCAGCAGCTTCCCGCGCTGGTGAAGCGGTGAATGCGGGTCGCCGCCGTGTGATCACGTAAGGCGTGGTTGCTGTATCCGACTGCTGTACACCACTTCCCTGGACGCGACCCACTTCACCGGGTGAGTTTCACGGCGAATACCGGGAAGACGTGCTCGACCTGCTCGTCCGGCCCGGCATCCTCCTCGGCGGAGACCTCTCGCAGATCAGTCCACGGCACCACACCCGGCAGTACGTCCGCAGCCATCAGTGCGAGCACAGGTACGGGACTGTCCACAGGCCGAAATCTGCCTCTGAACGGCAGATCACCCGGCTCGACGGAGGCAGCCGAACACCGCAGTTGGCCGGCCTGCTCGTCGTACCAGGCATAGAACGTCACGGGCCCGGCGACATCAGCGAACCGCGCACCGAGCCTCTCGCCGACCGCGACGAGAGCCTGCTCCACGGGCCCCGCGTCGAAGCCCTCCGGGGCGAAGCCGAACGCCATCAGATTGCCCCGAGCCTCCACGTTCACATTTCCCCGGTCGAGAACCAGCTCCTCATCCACGAAGGACAGCACAAGCCGCGCGAGACTTCCCGACACTCACCATCTCCGATCACCGACATGATTCCCGCACAAGAGCGACTCTCCCATGCTCCCAGGCCACCGAAGCTTCGAGTGCCTGCTTGCAAAAAGACAGCCAGTCACTACGTTGAGCGGTCGCCGCCCTGCTCGTAAGTATGGTGATGGCTGTCGACGTTAAGGGATTTGCGCGGGGCTGCCTTTCTGTGCAGAACTTGGCGCTGCCAATAAGCGTTCTCATCGTCCCGTAATGGGTGCACTACCAGCGAATATCCAGTTTGGTTTTTCCGCCGCTATGCGAAAGAAATAATGCTAGAAGGGTTGTTAACCTCGCCCTCATCAGCAACGGCTAATAAGGTGCCAAAAGGCCGGTCGCCACTCCATTCAAGGGCAAGAGGCCTGAATCGCAGAAACTGACCAATCGCCCTCCCTTCACGCCCGGCCGCGCGCGCGAACGTCCAACTCAAAAGCTGGTGCAGCTCAAACTCGCGTTTCAACGATTCAGGCAACGGAGCTAATCGATAAACGTGTATTCCTCCCGATGCAACTCGAAATCGGCAAATTCGATGACGATCAGGGTGATGTTGTCCGGACCACCGTGCTCCCTGGCAAGGGCTTCGAGACGATCAGCCGCTTCTGCCGATCCGCCGGGTCCGCTCAAAATGTCCATCAGGAGCACGTGAGGTACCACCGTGCTGAGTCCACCCGTGCACAGCAAGATCCGGTCAGTGGCGGACAGACTGAGAACTACCAGATCAGGGGCGTGCCCCTCGAGCCGTCCGTCGAGGAAACGCGGGATCCGTTCCGGTGGCTTCGGCACGCTGTCGGCCTGAGCCATACCGTTGGCATGCCCCTCGGTCGTCCAGATGAGCTCAGCGGTCCCGCTGTCGGTTCGTCGTACGACGTACGCCTGTGTATCGCCTATGTTCGCAAAGACCACCATGGTCCCAGACCACGCCATGGCCACCAGGTTGGCGCCCATGCCCGCCAGCTCGGGTTGACCCTCGATCTTTTGCCGAATGGACTCGTTTGCCGAGTAAATCGCACGCTCGAGAATGGTTGGCAGATCTGACGGATCGATTTCGCGATCGTACTTCTGCAAGGCCTCGGTCACTAGACGGCTAGCAACATCGCCGGCAGTCCCACCCTTGCGACCATCGGCGACTGCGAACAGGAAAGAACCCGTGTAGACATCGTCCTCGATGCGTTGGCGTGCGGGTCCAAGGTAGGTGCGGGAGGCCGCATTCCAGGCGAGCCTCACCATTTCACGTACCTTCCTGTCACAGAGCAGGGATCTTTAAGCGGGATAGTACGACTCCAACCTACTCGGGCGGTAGTGCGGCGTGATCGAAGGCACCGGCTAGTCGGGTTGCGGAAGCCGTACGCGCGGGGTGCAATTCGATCTTGTACCATCGCGCTCGATGTCAAGGCCCTCCGAAGAAGGACTGCGGCAGCCGATCATCCCGACCACAGATAGTGGGGTGCCAGCGATCGTCATGGCCTCAACCACTTCGCAAGCTCAGTCACACAGGACGATCATCGCCAGCCTGCCAAATGATCGCTAGAGCGCACATCGAAAATGAGCCTTGACCGTCAGCTGCTCGCTGCCACTACCGAGTGCGCGTGGGTGGTGCTGGCCGCGACCGGCCGAAGAGCCGCAGCGCGGCCAGCGACCGCCCAGCCGGCCCCGAACCCCAAGCAGCCACCGAACCCGTCCGCGTGCAGCGGCGCGTCAGCAGCCGCGGCCGGCTCTCCATCGCCGGCCAGCGCATCCGCGTCGGCATTGGCCACGCCGGAGCGACCGTGACCATCGAGGACACCGACGGGACCTTCCGCATCACCCACGCAGGCCAGCTCATCGCCATCGCCGAGGTCGCCCGTACTACCACCAAACCCATCGCCCGGTTCAAAGTCCGCAAGCCCCAGCACACCAACGGAAGGTCACATCGGGCGGGTAGAACAGCGTTCATGGATCCGCAGAACGTTTCCGCTGATGATCGCGCAGGACACGAATGTCGGGGCGCTGGCGTACCTTCCACACCGTGATCTCTTATGTGACCGGCGACGCGACCCACCCCTACGGTCAGGGACCACTGATCATCTGCCACGTGTGCAACGACATCGGGGGCTGGGGCAAGGGCTTCGTCCTTGCCCTCTCCCGGCGCTGGCCACAGCCGGAAGCCGACTACCGAGCCTGGCACCGCTCTGATAACGACTTCCAACTGGGTGCCATCCGGCTGGTGCAGGTCGAGCCTCAGCTATGGGTCGCCAACATGATCGGCCAGCACGGCATCCGGCCCACCAAGGACGGCCCGCCTATCCGCTACGACGCCCTGGATCGCTGCCTGTCCACTCTGGGCGACGAAGCTCTGAACCTCCACGCGAGCGTCCACATGCCTCGCATCGGCGCTGGTCTCGCGGGCGGCTCTTGGGAGCAGATCGAACCGCTTATCCTCAAGCGGCTGACCGAGCGCGGTATCGCGGTCACGGTCTATGACCTGCCATAACCGTTTTGGTTCTAAGACCCGACCCTCAACATCCCTGGTTGCACCAAGCCGCGTGAACGAACCGATCGTTAAGCGCTTCGCCAGGCGTCCGTGATGCAGGACTCCTCGAAGTGCCACCAGCCATCCGTTTGACCACGTGTCAGCAGCGTCCTTATCCGCCCAAGGTCTGCGTCAGCCGGCACGGTGAAGGCGATCAGAGGAAGCTCCGAGCTGAAGGATTCGCCGCCTAGGCAGAACGCGGCCAACCGCTCGCGCACGGCCTGCGCGCTTCGCCCGAGCGGTCCATCGGGCACCGGCAGGACCCGGATCGTGCAATTGCCCGACGCCTCCACCCGCTCACAGGCCCAGTGAAGCCCGTCGTCGTCGGTGATGAAGCGCACCACGTCGCCTTCGGCGACCCCGTCCTGCAGAAACGGGACGTTCGCCACACGGGCGGTGTCCCGGCTCAAGCGCGTGGCCCAAAGCCCTTCGGTGTCGTAGGGAAGCCAGCCTTCCCGCGGCACGAACTGAAGCCACACCTTGATCAGGCCGGGCTCTGTAGGAACACGTTCGGAGGGGGCTGCGAGGATCATGCCCACATGATCGCGCTGTCTGTAGGAGACCGGCTGTGTGGGCTCGCGTTCCTGTAGAACGCTGCTGTACGGCCACGAAAAAGGCCCTCCGGAATCATCCCAGAGGGCCCTTGAACTGGAGTGCGGCCGACAGGAGTCGAACCCGTAACCTTCTGATCCGTAGCAAGGTTAGAGACGTCCAGCACCGTCCACCATCGACAGAAACGACTGGTCATCAGGGATCCTTAGCCTCGGAGACTGAACCGCGCCGGGATCGGTGGAGACTCTATTGGTTGACTCCAGTCGCCGGTTGGGGCTGGTGTTGAGCGTAGTAGACGGCTTCGTGTTCGGCGGGCGGGACGTCACCGATGGCGGTGTGCA